>CAVIHW010000039.1:0-21762 GCA_963642615.1 Oscillospiraceae bacterium
GAGGTAAAAATTCCACCAGGGTATGCGGTTCTGTATGACAGTCCCGGCACTTCGGACTTTCGGCACTTCGAACTTTCTACACTTCGGACTTTCGGCACTTCGGACTTTCGGCACTTCGGACTTTCCGTCTATACGTTTGTTTCCTTGATATACCAGTACAGCAGCTCTACGCTGTCCACCACATCGCGGATGTCACAGACCTCGTAGGAATGCACGTAACGCATCGGGATCTGGATACCGCCGCTCTTGATGCCTCCGTTTAGGGTCTGCATAAAGCTTGCGTCTGTAGCTCCGGCTGCATAGGCCTCGATCTGGTATGGGATCTCATGTGCCTTGGCGACTGCCTTCAGTTCCCGCACAAGGTCACGGTTTGCCAGGATGCCGCCCACGCCTGCACTCAGCTTATCCATCACCTTGATGGAGGTTCCGCGACCAAGCTCGTTGATATAACGACTCTCGGAAACACCCGGAATATCCACGGCAAGGCTCATATCCAGAGCCAGGGCTACATCCGGTTTTAAACGGGTTGCCGCAGCGATCGCTCCGCGTGCGCCCACTTCCTCCTGGGTGGAAAACAGGCCATAGACATCCGGCACATCGGCATCATCCTTTAAAAGCTTTAAGACTTCCAGGAGAATGAAGACCAGAGCCCGGTCATCGAGCGCCTTCGCTCCCACCCGGTGTTTTCCAAGAAAGATCACCGGATAACAGATGGAAACGGAATTTCCTTCCTCAATTCCCATCTCGTAAACCTCTTCCCGGCTCTCTGCACCCACCTCGATGTAAAATTCCTGGGCAGATTTCGGCATCTCCGTGCAGCGATCGGGGCGTCCCGGATGAAGGGACTGCACAATGCCATCCACATGGCCGGTCTCGGTCTTGATGATCACGTGTTTTCCGAAAAACTGCTGCGGTGCAATGCCGCCAAGGGTCTCCACCCATAAAAATCCCTTGCTGTCGATATGACGGATGATCAGCCCGATCTCATCCATATGGGCAGCAATGAGGATACTTCCTTTCTTATTGCCCTTCTTGTAGGCGATGAGATTTCCCATCACATCATCTGAGAGTGTTACATCACAGTCTGCGAGTTCGTTTCTTAACAGATCTGCCACCTCATCCTCAAACCCGGACGGTCCAACTGCGTCACACAGCGGTCCGATCAGGGCACGAAAATCTGCTTCGATCCTGCTTCGATCCAGTTTCATAATTGCCTTCTCCTTTTCTGAAAACCTGTAGTTTCTTATTCTTATCATTTTTCCATCGCATCATAGCATGTCTGATACGAAGAGTCAAAGGCCTCAAAGTCCATCTTTTCTCCGATCTTTGGAATACTGCCAAGGAGCAGCTTCGTGTAATCATGCTTCGGATGCGCAAAGATCTCATCTCTGGTTCCCTCTTCCACAACACGCCCCCGGTACATGACCATCACGCGGTCTGCAATGTGCTTGACCACGCCTAAGTCGTGGGAAATGAAAATATAGGAAATGTTTAACTTCTGCTGAAGTTCCTTTAACAGGTTGATGATCTTTGCCTGCACGGACACGTCGAGTGCCGATACCGGTTCATCACAGATGATGATCTCCGGCTTTAAGATGATCGCCCGGGCAATACCAATGCGCTGGCGCTGTCCTCCGGAAAACTCGTGGGGATAGCGGTCTGCAAAGTCCTTGTTAAGTCCCACCATTTCCATGGTATCCAAGATCAGCTTTTCCCGCTCTTCCTCATTTTTGTAGCAGTGTTCAATGTCTGCCGGTTCCGCGATGATATCCCGCACCGTCATACGCGGATTTAAGGAGCTGTAAGGATCCTGGAAGATCATCTTGATATTGCGGCGGGCTTTTTTGAGCTCCTCGCCCTTTAATTTCAAAAAGTCCTGTCCCTTTAAGATGACCTCACCGGAAGTCGGCTCCGTCACACGGATCAGGGATTTTACGGTGGTTGATTTTCCGCATCCGCTCTCTCCCACGATGGCAAGCGTTTCCCCGCGGTGAAGCTCAAAGCTGACACCGTCCACGGATTTTACATATTCCTTTTCCCCGAACAGTCCCTTTCTGCCAACCATATAATATTTTTTCAAGTCCTTTACCTGAAGGATCGTCTCGCTCATGCCTCACTGCCTCCCTTCTCCTGATCTTCATATAAAAAGCAGCGCACCAGAGAATGTTCACTCTCCACAAGCCCAGGACGTTCTTTGCGGCACCGCTCGCTTGCAAAGGCGCAGCGTGGGGAGAAAATGCAGCCCTCCGGCAGCTCGTAGAGCATCGGCACGTTGCCCGGAATACTCTGTAAGACATCCTTGTCCTCGTCAAGGCTTGGGATCGCTGCCTGCAGTCCCTGGGTATAGGGGTGCTTCGGCTTTGTAAAGATCTTTTCTCCATCGGCATATTCCACCAGCTGGCCTGCATACATGACAGCCACCCGGTCAGCCATCTGGGAGATGACACCCATGTCATGGCTGATGAAGATCACGGAAGTCCCGGTCTCCTTTTGCAGACGGCGGATCAGTCCCAGGATCTGAGCCTGCACCGTCACATCCAGAGCCGTAGTCGGCTCATCGCAGATCAAAAGTCTTGGACGGCAGATGAGCGCCATGGCGATCATGATACGCTGGCGCATACCACCGGACAGCTGTGCCGGAACCTCGGAAAATACCTTTTCAGGGCGGGAAATGCCAACGGAACGGATCATGGAAAGCGCACGTTCCTTTGCCTCGGCCTTACTCACCTTCTCGTGGGCAGTGATCGTCTCAACGATCTGACGGCCACAGGTCATAAGCGGGTTTAAGCTGGTCATCGGTTCCTGGAAGATCATGGAGATCCCGGTTCCCCGGATCTTTCTTAAATCCTTTTTCTTCATACCGGTCAGCTCCTGACCTTCAAACTGAATGCTTCCCCCGGTCACCTTGCCCGGATGGGCGATCAGTCCCATGATCGCGGAAGCCAGCATGCTCTTTCCGCATCCGCTCTCTCCGACAATGCCAAGGGTCTCTCCGGCTTTAAGAGTCAGGTTTAAACGGTCAATGACCGGAAGCTCGCCGTGGTCGGTAAAGAGCCTTACATCCAGATCTTTGATGATAAGAATATTTTTGTTATCCATGTTATCCTCCTTCTATTTGCGCATCTTCGGATCCAGCACATCGCGCAGGCCGTCGCCTAAGGTATTAAAGGCAAGAACCGTGATAATGATGCAAAGACCTGGAAAGAGGCTGTAGTAGGTATTGGTGCGGATAAAGGTCTGTGCTCCGGAGATCATGGATCCCCAGCTGGCGGTCGGGCTTGGCACGCCAAGACCCAGATAGCTTAGGCTGGCCTCCGTCAGGATCGCAGACGGGATGCCCAGCGTACAGGATACGATCAACATCGGAATACAGTTTGGAAACAGATGCTTTAAGATGATGCGCAGACTGCTTCCGCCGTCAATACGACAGGCCTGGATATACTCCTGCTCCTTTAACTGCAATACGGTACCGCGAATGAGCCTTGCAGTATTTGCCCAGGACAAAAGTCCCAAGGCCAGATACAGATTTAAGATGCCGGAGCCCAGTGCATACATGAGCGCCATGGCAAACAAAAGAGCCGGGAAGCTGGAAAATACCTGGATCAGGAATGAGATCACATCGTCCACCTTCTTTCCGAAATAGCCGGCACATACGCCCATAAAATAACCGATCACCGAAGCGATCAGCTGGGAAATGATGCCAACGCTTAAGGAAACACGACAGCCGTAAAGGCAGCGCGTCAGGATATCACGGCCAAATTCGTCGGTGCCGAACAGATGCTTGGCATCCGGGGAAAGCAGTTTATCCGCCAGAACCTGCTTATTGGGATCGTATGGAGTCAGAAACGGTGCAAAGACCGCTGCCACAGCCAGGATCACTAAAAGAACCAGGGATAAAACAGCCAGCTTGTTTTTCCAGAACAGCTTTAAGCTCTCGGAATAGTAATTCTTTTTTCTCATCAGCTATTCTCCTTTCGTCAGACGGATGTTCGGATTGATGACCGCATACAGAACATCCACGATAAAGTAGATCAAAACGCAGATGGCTGCCACGTAAATGACACCTCCCTGCACCAGCGGAATGTCTCTGCGGTGGATGGCGTCGATCAAGAGTTTTCCGATTCCCGGAATGTTAAATACGTTCTCCGTGATCATGGAACCGGTTAAGAGTGCACCGATATCCGTACCGATCACCGTGATGATCGGCACCAGGGCATTCTGGAAAATATGTACCAGAACGATCCGCCCGGAATGCAGTCCCTTTGCATAAGCTGTTTTTACAAAATCCTGCCCAGTCACCTCCAGCATGCTCGAACGCGTGATGCGGGCAATGGAGGCTGCGTAGCGCACGCCAAGCGCCAGGGACGGAAGCACATAGCCCATGGGATTTTTCACACCGGATACCGGAAAAATGTCAAATCGCAGGCCTACATAAATCTGAAGGATGATCGCCACCCAGAAGGACGGAGCAGAAATTCCCAGTGCAGATAAGCTCATAAGGATCCGGTCAAGCGGACGGTCGTGCCAGACTGCTGCCAGGATCCCGGTTGTAAGTCCCACGACCAGGGCTACCAGATAGGCTGCCGTTGCCATGATGAGCGTATAATGAAAGGCCTGAAGAATCAGGGTGATCACAGGCTTTTTCTGGAAATAACTTGTTCCAAGGTCTCCATGCAGCAGATCAAACAGCCAGTTAACATACTGAACCGGAAGCGGCGTGTCCAGTCCCATCTGCGCCTTTACCTGTGCGATCTTATCTGCATCGGCAAACTCCCCAAGCATTGCTGCCACCGGATCTCCCGGAATGACATTCAGGATAAAAAACGTGATCAGGGAAATCGAAAAAATGATGCCGACAGCCAAGGCTGCCCGCTTGATGATATAACGGATCAAACAATCTCCTCCTCTCATTACAAAAAAGGGAGTCCTAAGAAACCGGACTCCCTTCCTGTTTACTGATTCTGTGCCGCAGTATCGATATCCACGTTCCAGAAATGATAGATCAGGTTGCCAACCTTATAGTTTTTCACATATGGCTTTGCGATAAACTGGCTCTGCGGATAGTATAACGGGATGCATGCATAATCTTCCTGAGAAAGCAGTCGGTCTGCTTCCTTGTACATCTCTGCACGCTCAGTCTCATCGGTAGACTTTCTCGCATCATCCAGAAGCTTGTCAAATTCCTCATTCTTGTAGAACACACCCTGCGCATCGGACTTACTGGAATAGAAGTAGTTGTACATCTGGAAGTCTCCATCCGGATACAGCGCATTCCAGGTCATGCCGGTTAACGGGATCTTCCCTGCCGTTCTGTCGGAGTTGTAGGTTGCGTTGTCTACTACGGTCAGTTCCATGTTGATGCCAACCTCTGCCAGGTAACCCTGGATTGCAGAATAAACGGCCTGATCTGACTGACGTACCTCAGAAGTAATGGTGATGCCATCTGCATAACCAGCCTCTGCAAGCAGTGCCTTTGCCTGTTCCGGATCATATTCATATACAGAAAGACTGTCGTCATGTCCCGGAATACCATTATTTAAGTAGGAAGTAGCCGGAATTCCTGCGCCGTTTAAGACTGCGCTTACCAGCTCTTCACGGTTGATGGCAAGGGAAATGGCCTTTCTTACGCGAACATCACTCAGATATTCATCGTTTAAGTTCATGGAGATAAATGCGGTTCCAAGCGGATGATATGCGGTGATCTCATCTGCATAATTAGAGCTATACTGACTTAACAGGCTTGCATTTAAGTCTGCCAGGTCGATGTCGCCATTCTCATATGCGATCAGCTTGGTCTGGTCATCATCGTAATAAATGATATCCAGCTCATCCAGATTGACCTCTCCGCCATGATAGTCCTCATTCTTTACTAAGACAACCTGAGTGAGATCGTCGTTCTCTGCGATCTTGTAAGGACCGGTACCGATCAGGTCTGTTCCAAGTCCCCAGTTCTCACCAGATGCGGTGCAGGCATCCTCCGGGAAGATATCCGCATAGGAAGTGCCAAGGTTCTTGACAAACGGTGCAAACGGATATTCCAGCGTAATGTTGAAATGATAGTCATCCACGATCTCAAAACCGGACAGCTCCTCGGCATTGCCGTCCAGCATATCCTTAGCGCCCTGGATCATGTTAAAATATGCGGTGCTCTTTGCAGCCGTAGCCGGTGTAAACATACGCTCAAAGGTAAATTTTACATCCTTGCTGGTAAGCTCGGTACCATTGGTAAAATGTACACCCTCTTTTAATTCAAAGCTGTAGGTCAGGCCATCCTCGGACACAGTCGGGAAATCGGTCAGAAGAACCGGCTCCTCGTTGTTGTCGTCATCAAAACGAAGCAGGCTCTCGGTTACCTCGTCTGCGATGGCCGCAGATTTGGAGTTTGTGGAGGTCTGCATATCCAGACCCTCACCGGAGTTTCCCTGACCGAAACGCAGTACCTTTCTTGCTCCGTCCTCTCCTGCACTCTCAGAACCACTCTCTGCTGCAGAAGTGTTCTGGTCTGCTGCCGTGGTATTCTCAGAAGTTTTGCTTGTGCAGCCGCTCAATGCCAAAGCTGCCACACTGGCAGATACCAGTGCTGTTAAAAATTTCTTTTTCATCATGCTGTTCCTCTCTGGTTTGTTGGTGTCCTATTGCATAAAAAAACCGGAATTCCCCAAAGATCCGTGGAATTCCGGTTCATTACGGAGATAGAGAGATTTGAACTCTCGCGCCGGTTGCCCGACCTACCGCATTTCGAGTGCGGACCCTTCAGCCACTTGGGTATATCTCCATCTGTTATCCGCACTGCTTTACAGTGCCGCAGTAACGGAGATATTATACACGAAAAATGGCTGATTGTAAATATCTTTCTTAGTGAAAGTACTGATCTACCCCGTCTGCCAACCCGGTTCCCAGCTTGTCCAGGGTTGCAGCGGAATGATCCGATGCACCATCTCCCAGTTCGATATCGATGGAGGGAATGGTAGAATAGGAGGTCTGGGTCAGATCCATCTCCATGCTTCCGCCGGAAAAGATTTTGACACCGGCTCCCTTCAGTCCTGCCACCAGGCTCTCGCCTAGTGCATTATGCTGCTGCCAGTGGGAAGCCACCGGTTCCATGGCACGGTAGGATGCCACGTTCGGAACGCTCATATAGAAAGCGCCCTTATCCTTCTTTGTCGAATCCCAGTGCAGGGCAATATGGCAGTCGGCCAGGTTGTTTGCCAGCACGGTGCGGGCTACGTTGTCAAGCTGGACATCATCGCCATCCCGGATCATGAGGACATCATAGCCGCGGGCAAGCAGCTTGTCCTTGAGTACCTTTGCCATAGCTAAGGTTACCTTTGCCTCCGGCGTTCCATCTGCAAAGGTCATGCCTCCGGAGACCGCCACCGCGGTTGTAGCTCCCGCGCTGGTAGTACCGCTGGTCACCTTCGGTGTTCCGTCCGGATGACACTGGGTCTTTACACTGCTTCCGCCGCTTGTTCCATGGCCTGCATTGACGCAGACCACTTTATTTTTGCGGTTTGCCGCATCGGCGCGGTACATCACAGCCTTTCCGCTGTTGATCTTTGAGAGGGAGGCATACTTCCAGTCCATGTTCAGTCCCACTTCTCCGGAACTGAGAGCCTCACCGGTACTCTGGGAAGCGGAGGATGCCACAGCAGATGCTGCCGTTGATGCTGCAGATGGTGCTGCAGACGATGCTGCTGCCGAAGTTTCTCCCGGCCCTTCATTTTTTCCCGTCACAGCCGGAGCAGATTCCGTGGTCAGAACGGTCTTATTCTCACTGATCTTCGCACTTTTGTGCTCCTGTGCAGCCTGCTCGACCTGCTTTGTCTGTTCGGACATGGCAGTTTCTGCTGCACTCGTTGTGATCTCGATCTTTTCATATTTGGACTGACAGCCCGCAGTCAGCAAGGCTGCTGCCGCCGCAATTCCTACAACTGCATATTTCTTTTTCATCGGATGATGGTACCTCCCCCTACGACGTAATCTCCATCATAAAATACCACAGCCTGACCGGGAGTCACTGCCCGAACCGGCTCTGTAAAGCTGCAGCGCACCAGGTCTTCTCCGATCTCTTCGATCCGGCAGGGTGCGCCCTTGTGACTGTAGCGGATCTTGGCAGACACTTCCATGGGTTCTCCGTGAAGGCCGTCCACCGACATCCAGTTTAACTTGTTGCAAATCAGGGTATCCGTAAAAACATCTTCTGCCTCACCGATCACGACTTCGTTTGTCTCCGGGCGGATCTCCGTCACAAAGACCGGATGACCCATGGCAAGGTTCAAGCCTTTTCGCTGACCGATGGTATAATGGGTGATTCCCTCATGACGACCAATCACGGTACCGTCTGCCTTTACAAAATTTCCGGGACCAGGAACATGCTCCGCCTCTTGCTCGATAAAGCTTGCATAGTCATTATCCGGAATAAAACAGATCTCCTGGCTGTCTGCCTTGTGTGCCACCTGTAAGCCGATCTCCTCTGCAATGGCACGGATCTGGTCTTTGGTATATTCGCCGACCGGCATCAGTGTATGGGATAGCTGCTCCTGGGTCAGGTTGTAAAGCGCATAGGTCTGATCCTTTGCGGCGGTTGCCGATTTTTTCAATGCATATCTGCCGTTTGGCAGCTGCTCTACCCTGGCATAATGACCGGTGGCAATATAGTCTGCTCCGATATCAAGGCTCCTCTTTAACAGGGACTCCCACTTGACATAGCGGTTGCAGGCAATACAGGGATTCGGCGTGCGGCCGCATAAATATTCGCCCACAAAATAATCCATGACATTGTCCTTAAATTCCTTTTTGAAGTTCATGACATAGTACGGGATCTCAAGCTGCCATGCCACGCGTCTTGCGTCATCAACCGCAGAAAGACCACAGCAGCCTCCGTTTTCCTGCTGCGTGGTCTCTTCCTCATCCTGCCAGATCTGCATGGTAACGCCAATGACGTCATATCCCTGCTGTTTTAAAAGCCAGGCGGCGACCGATGAATCGACGCCGCCTGACATTCCAACTACAACTTTCTTTTTATCTGCTGTCTGGATCAATACTCTTCTTCCTCTTCACCTTCGCTGATATCAGACTTCGGCTTCTCGAGTCCCTCGATCTTGATGCCGTTCTTCTCAGCATAATCCCACAAAGCTGCATGGATGGCTTCCTCTGCCAGTAAGGAGCAATGCACCTTCACCGGCGGAAGTCCGTCTAAGGCCTCCATAACGGCCTTGTTGGTAACCTCAAGAGCTTCCTGGATGGTCTTTCCTTTTACCATCTCCGTTGCCATGCTGCTAGTTGCAACTGCGGCACCGCAGCCAAAGGTCTTGAACTTGCAGTCCTGAATGACGCCGTTGTCGTCGATGTCGAGGTAGATTCTCATGATATCGCCGCATTTTGCATTGCCGACAGTGCCGACACCGCTGGCATTTTCAATCTCACCAACATTTCTCGGATGCTGGAAATGATCCATTACTTTATCTGAATACATAGTCGTAATCTCCTTTTTGCTTATTTTGCCTGATGTTTTACGAAATCCTCATACAGCGGGGACATGCTGCGCAGTCTTGCCACGATTGCCTTTAAGTTGTCTACCGTATAATCGATATCCTCCTTTGTGGTCTCCTCGCTTAAGGTTAAGCGTAAAGAACCGTGAGCGATCTCATGAGGCAGACCGATCGCAAGCAGGACATGGGACGGATCCAGAGAACCGGAGGTGCAGGCAGATCCGCTCGAACCGCAGATTCCCTTGTCATCCAGCATGATCAGCATGGACTCACCCTCGATGAACTGGAAGGAAAAGTTTGCATTGTTCGGAAGACGGTTTGTACGGCCGCCGTTGATGCGGGTATACGGGATCTCCGCCATAACGCGATCCATCAGGTAATCACGAAGCTCACTCTCATATTTGGTGCGTGCCTCCATGTTGGCTTCTGCGATCTCAGCTGCTTTTCCAAAGCCGACAATACCGGTCACATTCTCTGTGCCTGCACGGCGTTTGCGCTCCTGAGCACCGCCATGGATGAAGGAACGGATCTTGACACCGGTACGGATGTAAAGGAAGCCGATGCCCTTTGGTCCGTTGATCTTGTGACCGCTGGCACTCATCATGTCGATATGAAGCTCATCCACATTGATCGGCACATGTCCGTATGCCTGAACCGCATCGGTATGGAAAAGGATGCCGTGCTCTTTTGCGATCTCACCGATCTCCTTGATCGGCTGAATGGTTCCGATCTCGTTGTTTGCAAACATTACAGAGATCAGGATGGTAGTCGGGCGGATTGCCTTCTTTAACTCATCTAACTTTAAGGCACCATTCTCATCTACGTCTACATAGGTGATCTCAAATCCGTTCTTCTCAAGCCACTCGCAGGTATGTAAGATTGCATGATGCTCGATCTTGCTGGTGATGATATGGTTTCCCTTGCTCTTGTATGCTTCTGCGGTTGCCTTAAGTGCCCAGTTATCAGACTCACTTCCGCCGCCGGTAAAATAAAGCTCATTGGTCTTTGCGCCAATGGATTTTGCAATGATCTCGCGGGCATTGGCCACTGCCTTCTTCGGCTCGTCTGAGAAGCTGTAAATGGAGGACGGGTTTCCGTAAACTTCGGTAAAGTACGGAAGCATGGCCTCTACAACCTCAGGTCTGGTCTTGGTTGTTGCCGCATTATCCAAATAGATTGTTTTCTTCATCTATAAATCCACCTTTCCTGGAAAGATATATTGAAAATTTGACAGGCTTTATTATAGTATTTATTTCATAGTATTTCAATAGGAATTAAAAATTTTATGAATTTTTTTCTCAATTATTCTAAAAAGTACAATCTCATATCCAGATTTTTGTTATATCTATGTTATAATCTACCATAGAATGATGTTGGGGTCAAAAGGTATTTTGACACCTCTAATGTACAAGGAGGGTTACTATGATTTTTCCGGAAATCCGTTATCTGGAGCGGCTTGCTGATCTGTATCCGACCATCGCAGCTGCTTCTACCGAAGTGATCAACATGGAGGCTATCTTAAACCTCCCAAAGGGAACGGAACATTTTCTGACCGACATTCACGGGGAAGACGAGGCCTTCGCCCATGTGCTGAAAAACGGTTCCGGTTCTGTGCGCCGCAAGGTCAACGAGGTATTCGGCAATACCCTGTCTACGCAGGACAAACGGACGCTTGCCACGCTGATCTATTACCCCCGTGAAAAGATGGATCAGATCTTAAAGGTCACGGAGGACAAGGACGAATGGTACCGCCTGACCCTGTACCGCCTCATTGAGATCTGCAAGCGGGCAGCCAGCAAATATACCCGTTCCAAGGTGCGCAAGGCCATGCCGCCGGATTTTGCCTATGTGCTGGAGGAGTTGATCACAGAAAAAGACGACAGTGTGGATAAAGCTTCCTATTACAGCGCCATTGTCAATACCATCATCCACGTCGGACGCGGACGGGAATGCATCATTGCCATGAGCCAGCTCATCCAGCGCCTGGTCATCGACCACCTGCATATTGTCGGGGATATCTTCGACCGTGGTCCGGGACCTCATAAGATCATGGACAAGCTCATGGAATATCATTCCGTAGATATCCAGTGGGGAAACCATGACGTTTTATGGATGGGTGCTGCTGCCGGGCAGCCGGGCTGCATCGCCAATGTGATTCGTATCTGTGCCCGCTACGGAAACCTTGATATTTTGGAGGACGGCTACGGCATCAACCTGCTGCCGCTTGCCACCTTCGCCTTAAACACCTACAAGGATGATCCCTGCTCCTGCTTTAAGTTAAAAGGTACCAACGAGCTGAACCAGTACGAGGTAGAGGTCAACTTAAAGATGCATAAGGCCATCTCCATCATCCAGTTCAAGGCCGAGGGACAGCTCATCAAGGCACATCCGGAATACCACATGGAGCATAGAAACCTCCTGCACCGCATCGACTACGAGCATGGCACCATCACCCTGGACATGCCGGATGAAAACGGCAATGTAACTCCGCATACCTACGACCTTTTGGATACCAACTTCCCGACCATCGATCCAAAGGATCCCTATGCCTATACCCCGATCGAGGCGGAGATCATGGAGCGCTTAAGCAAGGCATTTTTAAACTGCGAAAAGCTCCAGCAGCATGTCAAGTTTCTGCTTGCGAAGGGAAGCCTCTATAAGATCTACAACGGAAATTTGCTCTATCATGGCTGTATTCCGTTAAATGAGGACGGCAGCTTCAAGGAGGTGGAGATCAACGGCTCCTTCTTCCACGGCCGTGCCCTCTATGACATCCTCGAAAGCTATGTCCGCAAGGCTTTTATGGGCGTATCCAATCGGGAAAAAACACTCGGACGCGACATTATGTGGTATATCTGGCTCAATCAGGATTCCCCGCTCTTTGGAAAGGATAAGATGGCAACCTTCGAGCGCTATTTTCTGGCAGATAAAGAAACCCACAAAGAAAAGAAGGATCCCTACTACCGCTACTTAGAAGATGAGACTGTGGTCAACCATATCTTAAAGGAATTCGGCCTTTCCGAGACCAGCAGCCACATCATCAACGGACATGTTCCGGTTCGCTCCAAGAACGGAGAAAATCCGGTCAAGTGCGGCGGCAAGATCCTGGTCATTGACGGAGGCTTTTCCAAGGCTTATCAGAAGGAAACCGGCATTGCAGGCTATACCCTGACCTACAACTCCTACGGCCTGATCCTATCTGCCTTAGAGCCCTTTGAATCCACCGAGGCAGCCATTGAACGCGAGATCGACATCCACTCCGACAGCGTCATTGTCCGCCATGCCGACCGCAGAAAGCTGGTAGGTGATACCGATACCGGCGTCGTACTCCGGGAGAAGATTGCAGATTTAGAGCAGCTTCTTATGGCTTACCACAGCGGACTGTTGGTGGAACGCTACATCAAAAACTAATTGTTACGCACAGCAAGGCAAACAGCAGCCAGTGTCTCCAAAAAGGCACTGGCTGCTGTTTTTTTGATCCGTTTCTTATTTTTCCGTTTTCTTTGGCACTGCTTTTTTTGTGGTTTCCTTTTTCTGGCTTTCTTTTTTCTGGCCTTCTTTTTTCTGAGTCTCTTTTTTCTTGGTTTCCTTCTCTTCCAGCTCTTTTTCCGTCTGCTCTTTTTCTAACTGTTCCTGTCTCTGCACCTTGATGCGGCGGAAATAGGAGCTCATCTCATCGGCCATGCCGGCCAGACGGTTTAAGAGGGTAGAGAAATCCGAGAGCATCTCATCATTCTGGAAATACGGATAGACGATATCGTGGTCGATCTCGCTCCATCCCTCCTCAAAGAGGGTTCTTCCCTGGATTTCCACATAATAGCCCTTATACTTGATGATATAATGAAGAGAGCGGTAAATACCGTCCGACTTGATATCGATCAGCTTTTTATCATAGATGCGGGTATCTCCCGTCCGGCGATATACCTTCGGGCGCTCTGCGATATAGCTGTGTTCCGGGTTGTCATCAAAATCCAGGAGGCGGTCTTCAATATAGTTAGCAGGATCATTTTCAAATACCGACGTGATATAATTGTGGAAATGGATCCAGTCCTCCCGGTACAGGAAGAATACACGGATTCCGATCAGGTCAGTCATGTATTTATAATAATTTTTCCGGTTGATATACTTATACGGATCCGGCTGGGTACTCTTTTTGCGGATGATCTTTTCCAGAAGATGCCCTGCCTTTTTGGTCCGGTAACGATAGGAATGAATGCCTGCCTTCTCAATATCATACAGATAGTCATTCACAAACTCTTTTCCGATCTTCTTTAACTGAGGTTCCAGACTGCTGTAGCTGTCATAAATGGAATTCAGCTCTTCCCACTTCATCCCTGTTTTTTTCAGGGTTTCCTTATCGATATTATATTCCTTCAGAAAATCCTTTTTTCTGATCATATGCTCTCCTGATTGTGTGCGTTGTTTATAAGGATTCCAAAATCGTCCGGTATACCTTTCCTGCCGGAAGACCTACTACATTGTTGTAATCTCCTGATATCTCACTGACCCAGGCTGCAAAATATCCCTGGATCCCGTAAGCACCGGCCTTGTCCATGGGTTCGCCTGTCTTTACATAGTCACAGATCTGCTCCTTGGTCATCGGGCAGACGCAGACATCGGTTTTCTCGGCAAAGGTAAGCGTTTTAGGATGGTTTTCCACAGGATCTGCCATCTTGCCGGATGGTTTTCCACAAAATACCAGGGTGACCCCTGTGTATACCTGGTGGATATGTCCCTGGAGCATGTCGATCATACGAACGGCATCCGCTTCATCCTTCGGCTTTCCAAGAATGTTTCCCTCAAAGGATACCACCGTATCCGCACCGATCACAATGACCTCTTCCCCACTGTGCTGTGCAGCAATATCTTCTGCCTTCTGTCTGGAAAGCTCCATCACCACCTGATCCGGTACCGTGCTGGTTATCACTTCCTCCACATGGCTTGGCTCCACCTCCGGCTCAATCCCCACCTGCCGTAAAAGCTCCAGACGGCGCGGAGAGGCCGATGCGAGGATCACCCTCGGAAATTGTTTTACTGTTTTTTGGTTCATAGTACACTCCTGTCTGATCACAATTTCTGCTTCTATTCCTCATCCGGAGTCAGGATGTAATCCGTGGTCTGATATACATAGAAATTCAGCCAGTTGGCATATAAGGTGTTGGAGGCATTTCTCCAGGACAGAACCGGAACATTGAACGGATCATTGTCCTCGTAATAATTGCACGGAAGCTCCGGATGGAGTCCCTTTTTCAGATCCCGGTGATACTCGTTATTTAAGGTCATACGGTCATATTCCGGATGTCCCTGCACAAAGATCTGGCTTCCGGTATCATTGAGTACCAGAAAGATCCCAGCTTCTTCGGATTCCGCTGCAATGGTCAGCTCCGGATGCTTCTCAATATCCTCTCTGCGCACCTCCGTATAACGGGAATGCGGAGCCATCACATAATCATCCATACTGCGCACCAGCGGGATCTTGCGGTTTAAAACCTTATGACGGTAGATTCCGGCAAGCTTGGTTTTTCTCTGGTATTTCGGAATCCCGTAATGATAATAAAGTCCTGCCTGGGCACCCCAGCAGATATGAAGGGTGGAATGAACATGGGTCTTACTCCAGTCCATGATGCGGGTCAGCTCCTCCCAGTAGTTGACCTCTTCAAATTCCATATTTTCCACCGGTGCTCCGGTGATGATCATGCCGTCAAATTTTTTGCGGCGGATCTCCTCAAAGGTTACATAAAATTTATTCAGATGGCTTGCCGATGTGTTTTTGGATACATGGGTCGACAGCATCAAAAAGGTGCAGTCCACCTGCAAAGGCGTGTTGGAGAGCGCCCGCAAAAGCTGGGTCTCCGTATCCTCCTTGATCGGCATCAGGTTTAAGATCAAGATCTGAAGCGGACGGATATCCTGGCTCATCGCACGATTCTCGTCCATCACAAAGATGTTTTCCGACTCCAGAATGGCTCTGGCCGGCAGATCGTTTTGTACTTTAATCGGCATTGTTTTCTCCCCCCATCATCTCCAGGAAATCCTGCTCGGAAATGATCGGGATCCCCAGTTCTTTTGCTTTTTTATTTTTCGATGAATTCGATGTCACATCGTTGTTGATCAGATACGTGGTCTTTGCAGTAACCGAGCCGGTAGCCTTACCGCCCCGCTCTTCGATTGCAGCCTGAAGCTCCTTTCTGTTTGCAAAATGCTCCACCGTTCCGGTGATGACAAAGGTCATTCCGGCAAAGATAGCGGCGTTGGTGCTCTCTGCCTGTTTTTCCAGAGTAAGCTCCGTAAGAAGCCCGTCCACTGCTTTCTGGTTCTTTTCCGAAGCAAAATAGGAGATCCATGCATCTGCAAGCACATCACCGATGCCATCCACGGCGGTCAGCTCTTCTTTTGCGGCATGACGCATCCGGTCAAGATCATAGTCAAAGGAGCGGCACAGCATCTTGGCATTGGCAAGGCCGATCCCGGTCACGCCGATGCCGTATACCACACGCACCAGATTCGTATGAGATGCCTTTTTCACCGCCTCCATCAGATTTTCGTAAGACTTTTCCCCAAAGCCTTCCATAGAAACGATAGCTTCCTTATGCCGACCCAGATGAAAGATGTCTGCATAGCTGTGAATAAATCCGGCAGCGATGAATTTTTCCAGGGTTGCCTCTGAAAGTCCGTCAATATTTAAGGCATCCCGACTGACGAGCAGGGAAAAGCTCTTGATTTTCTTTGCCTGACAGTCCGGATTGGTGCAGTATAGGGATTTCACATCATTCATCTGGCGGATCTGAGTTTCGCCTCCGCACACCGGACAGATCTTCGGGATCACGATATTGCCGCTGCGCGTCAGGTTTTCTGCAATCTGCGGAATGATCATATTGGCCTTATAAACCGTGATGGTATCTCCCACCCCCAGCTCCATGGCCTCCATGATGCTGATGTTGTGGACGCTTGCACGGCTCACCGTGGTACCCTCGAGTTCCACCGGATCAAAGATGGCAACCGGATTGATGAGTCCCGTCCTGGAAGCACTCCACTCAATCTCCTTGAGGGTCGTTTCCCGGATCTCATCTGCCCATTTAAAAGCGATGGAATTACGCGGAAATTTTGCCGTGCGCCCAAGGGCATCGCCGTAGGCAATGTCATCCAGCAAAAGCACCAGGCCGTCCGATGGAATGTCATAGCTCTGGATTGCCTCTGCAAACGCTGCCACGGCATCCGGCAGAGTCTCTCTTGTCACTTCCCTGTATTCCACCACATCAAAGCCCTGCGTCTTTAACCATTCAAACTGTTCTTTTCTGGAGTTATGGAAACGACCATGGTCGGTACCGTCATCTGGCTGCGCATTCGCTGCATCCGCAGTTTCGACATCCTTCGGGTTCACAGCCCGCACCAGCATAAAGGCTTCAAAATGTACGTTTCTCTTTGCGGTGATCTCATTATTTAACTGGCGGACGGATCCGCTGCATAAATTTCGCGGATTTTTATACTTCGCATCCACATCCTCGATCTCCTCGTTGATGCGGGCAAAATCCGAATACCGGATCACGGCCTCACCCCGCAGGATCAGCTGCCCCTGATATGGAATGCGAAGCGGCACATTGGCAAACACCTTTGCATTGTTTGTGATCACCTCACCGATCTCACCGTTTCCGCGGGTCACTGCCTTGATCAGGTTGCCTCCCTCATAGGTCAAAACAATGGTCAGGCCATCCAGCTTCCAGGAAAGGAGTCCTTTCTGTTCTCCAAGCCACTCCTGAAGCACCGGCACCTCTTTCGTTTTGTCCAGGGACAGCATCGGTGCCTCATGCGCTTCCTTCGGAAGCTCGCTAAGCACCTCGTAGCCCACATTCTGGGTCGGACTTCCGGCAAGGATCGTGCCGGTTTCCTGCTCAAGCTGTTCCAGTTCGTCGTACAGCCTGTCGTATTCAAAATTGCTCATGATCTCGCGGCTTTCCTGATAATAAGCCCGGGATGCTAAAAGAAGCTGCCCATGCAGCTCTTTCATGCGCAAGATTTTCTCTTCCTTTTGTTTCTGATCCATCTTTGCCACCTGCCTGTCTTCTTGACTATTCCTCGTCGTTACCCGGTGTGTCTGCCTCCTCGCGTTCCATCCGAGCCTGCTCAAGCTGCCACTCCAGCTCCTCCAGCTCCTTTGGCGTTACCCGGCGAAAATCTCCCGTATTCAGTTTTCCAAGATGGATGTTCATGATACGCACACGCTTGAGTGTCACAACCCGGTAACCAAGCTCCGCACACATCCGGCGGATCTGGCGGTTTAATCCCTGCGTCAAAATGATCCGGAAGGTCTTTACTCCGGCCGCCTCCACCTGACAGGGTCTTGTGGTCACACCAAGCTCCTTTAGCTCCACGCCTTCCCGCATCTTCTTTAAAAATGCCGCGTTAAAAGGCTGATCCACCGTGACCAGATATTCCTTCTCATGGAAATTTCCTGCATGCATGATCTCGTTTGCCAGGTCGCCCTGGTTCGTCATCAAAAGCAGTCCCTCCGAGTCCTTATCCAGACGTCCCACCGGATAGACCCTTGCCGGGTACTTGATCAGATCCACAACATTCGGTGCACGGTCTTTATCTGAGGTCGTACATACGATCCCGCGCGGTTTGTTTACCACCAAAAGCACCGGTTTTGCCTTTTTCACGCCTGCTGCCTTTCCCACCGGTTTTCCGTCACAGACGATCACTTCCTGTCCGGTCACCTTCTCTCCCATTCCGGCCTTTCTGCCATCAATGGTCACCTTTCCTGCCTCAATGAGCCGGTCTGCCTCGCGGCGGGAGCAGATTCCCTGCTCACTTAAATATTTATTCAAACGGATCTCTTCCATGATATTATTTCCTTTCCACAAGCCGAAAACGGCTATCCCCTGTAAGAAGATAGCCTGTTTTTGTTTCTCTAATCATGAATAAACATGGCATCACCAAAACTAAAGAAACGGTAACGCTCCTGAATTGCTTCCTCGTATGCATGCAATACATGTTCCCGTCCTGCCAAAGCAGAAACCAGCATCACCAGCGTAGATTCCGGAAGATGGAAGTTTGTGATCAGGCAGTCTAAAATCTTAAACTGATATCCCGGATAGATGAAGATCTCCGTCCAGCCGCTTCCGGCTTTTAAGATTCCGTCTTCTCCGGTTGCGGATTCAATGGTTCTGCAGCTTGTAGTTCCCACGCAGATGACACGGCCGCCTGCTGCCTTGGTATCGTTGATCTTCTTGGCCTCCGATTCCTCCACCATGTAAAACTCCGAGTGCATATGATGCTCCAGCACGTTTTCCACCTTGACCGGGCGGAAGGTGCCAAGTCCCACATGCAGGGTCACATGGGCGATCTTGACGCCCATCTCTTCGATCTGAGCTAACAGCTCCTTGGTAAAATGCAGTCCTGCAGTCGGTGCTGCCGCAGATCCGTCATGCTTTGCATAGACAGTCTGATAACGGTTTTTGTCCTTTAACTGGTGTGTGATATAAGGCGGAAGCGGCATCTGTCCCAGCTGATCTAAGATCTCTTCAAAGATCCCTTCATAGGAAAACTGAATCAGGCGGTTTCCTTCGTCAACCACATCAATGACCGTACCCTTTAACAGACCCTCGCCAAAGACGATGACGGTGCCCGGCTTACATTTCTTTCCCGGCTTTACCAGAGTCTCCCAGATGTCATTCTCGCGGCGTTTTAATAACAGTACCTCGATCTTTGCCTGAGTCTCTTCCTTTACGCCAAACAGACGAGCCGGAATGACCTTGGTATTGTTGATGACCAGACAGTCGCCCGGTCTTAAATATTCTGTGATGTCACGGAAATGACGGTGTTCCATCTCTCCGGTATGCTTGTCCAGAACCAGAAGTCTGGACGAAGAACGATCCTCCAGCGGATCCTGTGCGATCAGTTCCTGTGGAAGGTCAAAATAAAAATCTTTTACATTCATGGTTTCCATGGTATTATCTTCTTTCTGTATCAAAATCCCTGTTTTATTGCGCTGCACTCTCCGCTGCCTGAGTCTCTATCTGGACACTGCTTTCCGTCTCAGATGCTTCTGCTGCCTCCGAAGTCTCCACCGTCACACCGTCACTCTCGGTACTTTCCGATGTCTCACCGTCTCCGATCACAACCTCTGGTTCATCGCCATTGTCATAAACCGGGGAACCATCACGGAGTACGCCATATACGCTGTTTAAATCCTCATCGGAATTTAAGGCATCCTTCAGCTTCACGTTCACGCTGGAGGCCAGCTTTCGTACCTCCTCCGAATGATTGGAGCGATCCACGAATTGAAGAACATCCTCCGACAGGTTCTCATCCTGGATAATATGGTAATTTCCTTCCCCATCCTTTTCTACATAACACCACATGATCATGGGTGCTGATGTCTTTACGGAATGGAACTTGATATCTGCCAGTGCATAAACCAGCCAGCTGTCTGCCGTGACGCCGGTACGCACATAGGTGGTGATATTTTCAAAGCTTTCCACATATTTGGAATTGCTGCGCAGACGGGTTTTCTCCGCCTCAAGCGCTGTAAAGGAAAGGCCTGAAATGCCATAAATCTCATTCATGCTGTCTGCATCCGCACTTGCCCGGGCAGTAAAATATTTTTTCATCAGGCTCAAGATTTCCGGAACACTGTCATGCGTCAGGTTCTCGGTTGCGTAAGGATCTGCATTCTCATCCGAGGTTTCTTCCTCTGCCTGTGTCTCTGCAGTTGTTTCCTCAGCCGCAGTTTCCGCCTCGGTTTCTGCCATCGTCTCGGTTTCTTCTGCCACGGTTTCCACGACCTCTGCTTCTGTCTCTGCCTCACTGGCACGTTTCTTTCCGTAATCCGCCACAACGATCACGATCATCAGGACAATGACCACCAGCGGGATCACGAGGACCGGGAGCAGCATTTTTTTCTCTGAATCATCATTTTCCTTCTTAAAATTCCAGTTGTATTTCATAATATGATATCCTCCTGAGTTTCCAAAAGGCTCACCTGGGAACTGTAACCCATCATACCAAAATCAGATTAAAAAATCAACAAATCCCCTTGCAAATCCCAAAAAAGTATAGTATCATGATAGAGATGCGTCTGTAGCTCAGTGGATAGAGCAGTGGCCTCCGGAGCCGCGTGCGTAGGTTCGATTCCTATCAGACGCATTTTTGCATGGTATTCAGCGGATCGTTCTCTTTGCGAACCCACTGAGTACCTTTTTATTTTCCAGAAACATCATGGAGGCATCAGGAGGTCCGAAGCCGAGTGCGACAGCAACCTGCTTCGCAAAACACAGGTGCTGTGTTCGGACGGTGTAACTGACAGCTGTTTGCGGACAGTCGGACTCATCGTCCGCCTACCTCAAACACCTGTCGTGACACAGCCGGACACCACACCTATATTTATGCTCCGCAGGTCACTGCCCCACTCGGCTTCTACGGTACTGGCTGCGCGAAGCATTTTTGAGATTGGCTCTGAATCGTTACCAGTTTTTTGCATTTCAAGTTGAAAGTAAATCCATTTTATTCTACTATGTAATCATCACAGGAAGGAGGGTTTTCTATGCCATTATTAAAAAGCCATTATACCTCAGAAGACTACTGGAATCTGCCAGATGACAAACGAGCTGAGTTGATCGATGGCAAATTCTACGACATGGCTCCGCCTAGTCGCATCCACCAAAAACTCGTTTTTGCAATTTCAAGGATCATCGGAAATTACATTGCAGATCATCACGGTTCCTGTGAGGTTTATCCTGCTCCCTTTGCTGTCAATCTCGATGCCAATAATGAAGACTGGGTAGAACCGGATATCTCTGTAATCTGTGACCCGAACAAGCTTACCGACCGTGGCTGCCTGGGTGCTCCGGATCTCATTTTTGAGATTGTTTCTCCCTCCAGCAGACGCATGGATTATAACATCAAAAATGCTATTTACGCTCAGGCCGGAGTCCGGGAATACTGGATCATTGATCCCATCAAAGAGCGAGTTACCACCTATCACTATGAAATCGATGCCGCCCCTGCCATCCATACGTTTGAGCAGCATATTCCGGTAGGAATTTATGAAGGACTGACCATCCAGATTGGCAGCCTACTGTAGGATCAGGGTGAAAAGGCTTTTGAAGGGTTCAAAGCCGAGTGCGACAGCAACCTGCTGCGCAAAACACAGGTGTTGTGTTCGGACGGTGTAACTGACAGCTGTTTGCGGACAGTCGGACTCATCGTCCGCCTACCTCAAACACCTGTCGTGACACAGCCGGACACCACACCTATATTTATGCTCCGCAGG
>CAVIHW010000040.1:0-21121 GCA_963642615.1 Oscillospiraceae bacterium
TAATGTTGAGATTAAGGTCAAGATTATTTTCTATTTTTATGATAATGTTATATAAATCATCCTTTATTTTTTTGCAAAACAACCAAGCAAAACCATTGTTAAAAATATTGCAAATAACATTGTTGACTTTTCTTCGATATAACTATAACATTAACCTTAAGATTAAAGTCAATAGATAATCAGGAGGTTTTTATATGCCATATACCATCAAACAGGCTGCTGAAATTATGAATGTGACTCCAACCACATTACGATACTATGATAAGCAGGGACTGCTCCCATTTATGGAACGCAAGGATTCCGGTTATCGTATTTTCTCTGACACAGATATGGCTATGCTGCATGTGATTGAATGCCTGAAAAAATCAGGTATGCCAATTAAAGATATCCGGCAATTTTCCAAGTGGGTGCAAATGGGGGACGATTCATTAATAGAACGCTATGAAATGTTTTTAGAAAGGAAACGGATTGTTGAATCCCAAATAGCTGAATTACAGAAAACTTTAGATTTTATCAACCACAAATGCTGGTATTATGAAACAGCCCTCGAAGCCGGAACTGAAAAAATTCATTTTAAAGAACAGGATGATAAATTACCTTGTGAATAAAATTGTTGTGGTAAACTATAGTTGTAATAACACATTGTCAAATCTATGTCAGATCACTGGAGCAACATATTTTGATATACACCAAAAGATCCGGAGCCATATTCTGATCCCGGACCTTTGTTACTTTCTTTTCCCCGTATATATTATGTGATACCAATGTCTAAAAACATGCGTAAGTAGCAATTCGGAATCATCCCTTATTTATCCATTTTCTCCACTTCCATATCCTGGGGAAGGATCAGGTTCATGATAATTGCTACTACAAACACAACTGCTACTACGTTTGCAGAGAATACAGACTGAACAACTGGTGAGAATTCAGCCCAGATACCACTTTCACTGGCAGTGGTAAATCCAATACCAATGGATAATGCCATTGCAACGATGGTAATATTTCTCTGGGTAAATCCACAGTTAGCGATCATCTGCATACCAGATGTTAAAATGGTACCAAACATCATGATAGTACATCCGCCTAGTACAGACTGAGGAAGTGATGCAAAGAAGTTACCGATCGGTGGGAACAGACCTGCCAGGATCATTGCAACTGCACCTGTCATAATAGTGAAACGGTTTACAACCTTTGTCATTGCCACCAGCCCTACGTTCTGTGAGAAGGAAGTAAGCGGCGGGCATCCGAACAGACCGGAAATAAAGGAACCATAGCCATCACATGCTAAGGAACCGGAAATCTCTTCTCCTGTGATCTCACGTCCCAAACCGCCTGCTACCAGTGCAGAAGTATCACCAATGGTCTCTGCCGCAGATACCAGAAAGATGATGCATGCTGACAGGATGGCTCCTGCGTGGAATTCCGGTTTGATCGGCAACAGATGCGGAAGTGCAACGATGCCGCCGGACATGATCATACTTAAATCTACTTTTCCCATAAAGATGGCAACAATGTAACCAACGATCAGACCAGCTAATACAGACAACTGCTTTAAATATCCCTTTGCGAACATATTCCAAAGCAGACAGGTTGCTAATGTGATCAGACCCAGCAACAGATTTGAAACGGAACCAAAGTCGGTTGCATAGCCGCCGCCAAAGGATCTGGCACCTACGGTAAACAGTGAAAAACCAATAGCGGTTACTACAGAGGCTGCCACGATGGGGCTTATAATCTTTCTCCAGTACTTTGCGAAAAGTCCCAACGTTCCTTCAAACAGGCCACCGATCAGTACAGCTCCTATTACCGCCGGATATCCGTAATTCGCTGAGATCGTACTAAGTATCGTTACAAAGGTAAAGCTGACACCCATTACAACGGGAAGTTTTGATCCGATCTTCCATAAAGGATATAACTGGATCATGGTTGCGATGCCTGCTGCGAACATGCCATTCTGAAGAAGCATACCAAGTTCTGCTCCGGTAACCGGTACCTTAGCAGCACCTGCGATCATGGTGATCGGTGCTAAGTTAGATACGAACATTGCCAAAATGTGCTGAAGACCAAATGGAATGGCCTTTCCAATGGGCACCCGCCCGTCCAGCTTATAAATATTGCTGATACTGCAGTTTACATTCTCGTTCATAGGTTTTGCTTCCTCCTATTCTTTGTGGCTCACTTTGTAAACCTCTTCCACAATACGCTCCATGGCATTTAAGATATTCTCGTATCCTGTGCAGCGACACAGATGCCCGGAGATCAGTTTCTTCAGCTCCTCTCTGTTATACTTTTTTCCAGTTCCTACGATCTCTACTGCACTCATGATCAGACCAGGTGTACAGAAGCCGCACTGTACTGCTGCTTCTTCAATGAACGCTTTCTGGATAGGAGACAATTCCCCGTTTGGCCCCTTTAATCCTTCTACGGTCATTACACGCTTTCCGTCTGCCCACATAGTGAGATATATGCAGCTGTCAATGGCCTCTCCACCTATCAACACCGTACAGGCACCACACTCTCCTACTTCACATCCCTTTTTTACGGATGTAAGTCCTAAGCGGTTGCGCAGTGTATCCAGAAGAGACTCTCTCTCATCCACTGCAAGTTCTGTTTCCTTTCCATTTACTGTCATATGAATGATCTTAAGCATTCTCTTCACCCCCTGCTCTTCTTATGGCCTCTGCCAGACCACGTTTTGCCAGCTCTTCGATCAGCTGGAGACGAAACTCTTTGGAAGCTCTCCAGGAAGATCTTGGATTTACTTCTGTGAGAGCCAGCTTGGCAAATTCTGCTGCTGCCTCTTTATCAGAAACAGGCTTTCCTTTTAAATATGCCTCTGCTGCGTGACATCTTAGGGGCGTAGGTCCGGCAACCCCGTATCCCAGTCTTACATCTTCAATAGTCTTTTTATCAGCAGACAGTTTTACACGTACAGCGCAGCCTAAGGTTGCGATCTCCATTGCTTTACGCTTTCCATATTTAATATATTGTCCGTACCAGTCTTCATAGTCCTCTTTTTTGATAATGAAACCGGTGCAGACCTCACATCGGTCTCTTACGGTACGTCCTGGACCTGTATAGAACTCATGAATAGGCACTTCTCTGTGTCCTTCCGGTCCCTCTAACTGGATCAGTGCGTTTAAGGTCCACATACTTGCTGCAGAATCAGCAGAGGTAGCGCCATTGCAGATATTTCCACCAAGCGTACCTGTATTGCGGATCTGGGGTCCGCCTACCATATCTACCGCTTCGCCTAACATAGGAACCAACTTCTGAATGGTAGGGTCATTGGTAATATGAGAAAATGCAGTTGCAGCTCCGATCCACAGATCTTTGTTTTCCAGAACTTTCACGCCCTTTAATTCTTTTATATTGTGGATAGATACCAGGGCTCTTCCTGCGTCCTTTCCCTCTCTTACACGGATAAGTACGTCCGTACCGCCACTGATGACTTCTGCCTCAGGCTCCCGTACCAGTGCATCTACTGCATCCTTTACATCTTTTGCTTCATAAAATGATTTAATATCAAACATACTCATTCACCTCCCTAGATCAGACCTTTTTCCTTGAATTTTTCAATCAGTCTCTGTGCCGTCATAGGACTTACGTTCATATGAACACCCGTTGCATGTAAAATGGCATTTCTTACTGCAGGCGCAACCGGAATCGCAGGCGGTTCACCTAAGGACTTATTTCCATAAGGGCCTGTCGGGTCATCTAACTGGATAAACTCAACATGAAGATCCGGTGCATCCATAGCAGTTGGGATCTTGTAATCCAGCAGGTTGTTGTTTAATGGGCGTCCTGTTTTTTCATCTACTAGTAATTCCTCGGAAAGTCCGAATCCAAGACTCATGCTCATACCACCGTGCACCTGTGCCTCTGCTGTCTTTGGATTGATCAGAATACCGGAGTCATGAACATTGATGATATCCTTTACAGTTACTAATCCTAATGGCATATCTACTTCTACGTCTACGAAGCAGCAGCCGGAGGAGAAGCTATTATCCAGACACTGATTGGTCACTTCTGCAGTGAGATGAATGGATTTATCTAATGAATAGAAGGCTGTATCTGCTACTACTGCCACATCAAAGAGGACCGGATCACCACCATGTACAACGATCTTGTTGTCAACGATGTCTAACATATCTTCCTTGATTTCATCTTCCGGATGCAGTCCTAATGCTTCACGCAGCTTTCCAGCTGCCTCTTTTACCAGATCTGCGTACACAGTCTTTGAAAGATCCGTCACATCATGATTTAACATGTATGCTGCATAGTCCAGAATGCGGTGTCTTAATTCAGTTGCACATTTCTTGCAGGCCATACCAGATACATAGGTCTGTCTGGAAGCATAGGCACCTGTATCAAATGGTGTTAGGTCTGTATCCTGGGTGGATACGATAAATACCTTATCAAAGGAAATGCCTGTAGTCTCAGATGCCATCTGGCTGAATACCGTATCTGCGCCCTGACCGATCTCTGTAGCACCCATGGATACCTGCATGGAGCCGTCCTGGTTTAATACCATACGTACAGAAGATGTCTCAAGAGAAATCGGATGTACACCTGTCTTGTAACAGAAAATAGACATTCCCACGCCACGTCTTACAGGACCGGTCTGGTTTGCATACTCTTTTCTCTTTTCGTCCCAGTGAATATATTTCTTTCCTGCTTCCATACATTTCTTTAAGCCGTATGTGTAGAAACGGATGCCATTTGCAGGATCTACGAACCCGTCTTCCATACAGTTTTTCATACGGAATTCATAGGGATCCATTCCAATGGCTGTTGCCATATCATCTGTAAGACATTCTGCAAACCATGCTGCCTGTGGAATCCCATATCCTCGCATAGCTCCGGCCGTCGGTGAAGAAGTATAAACAGTCCAACAGTCAATCTCAGCACCTAAACGGTCTCTGTACAGATCCTTAAATACGTTTCCACAGTTAGCGCAGATCGCGTGACCATGGGAGGCATAAGCACCATTGTTTGCATAAGCATCTAACTGTCTTGCAAGAACTGTACCGTCCTTTGTTACCAGACCACGGCACACGCCTTCCATTGCATGGCGGGTTCTGGTTCCGGAAATAGTTTCCTCACGGCTGATCTCCAGTCTTACTGGTCTTCCTCCCACACTCATTGTAAGGAATGCATTTAACGGTTCATAAAGCACATCCTGTTTATTTCCGAAGCCACCGCCGATATATGGCTTGATAATACGGACTTTACCAATAGGCAGCCCCAGGGCCTGTGCTGTACAGCGACGTACAATATGAGGGATCTGGGTAGAAGTAACAACGGTTACTTTTCCATTTACATCTATATAAGCCCAGGAAACAGGAAGCTCGATGTGGCAGTGTGAAATACGTGGTGTATCGTATACTTCATTGATCTCCACCAGATCTTCCGCTTTGTATTTTTCCTTTGCCTGCTTTAAACCATCCTCAAAAGTAAAATCACTCGGTCCCATGGTCATATGGGAGTGGACGATCACATTATCTTTACGGATATCCGGGTGTAATGGTGTTGCCTCCGGTGCCATAGCTGCCTTTACAGTGACGATCGGCTCATATTCCTCATATTCTACTTTTACCAGACGGGCTGCCTGTGCAGCTGCCACCTCATTTTCAGCCACAACTGCTGCAATATCATCTCCATACAACCTTACTCTCTGGTTTAATACTCTTCTGTCGCAGATATCCTGATGCTTTGCTTCTACGCTCCATGGATGGCCTGCAGTTGGGAACTGGTAGTCCGGTGCATCAAAACAGGTAAGGATTTTTACAACACCCGGTACCTTTAATGCTTCTGTAAGATTAAAACCTTTTACAAGACCATTTGCAATAGTAGAATGGATCACCTTTCCATGAAGGATATCTCTTGGCTCTAAATCTGCGCTGTATTTTGCTTCACCAGTTACTTTTCCATATGCATCAACACGGTTTAACCCCTGACCTACAACTTTCATAAACGCTTCCTCCTTTACTAACCTATAGCCTCACGGAATCTATCTGTGCCTGATTTTGTGCGAAGATTTTTTGTCAGTTGTGCCTCAATTTCTAATAAAAAAGTCCCTTCTTCCCCCGTTTCAATCTGTCAAACCTCATTGAAAATGCTTACAAGGTAATTACAGAAAATGTACCACGAGGGTAGAAAAAAAGAGCTAACTACATAAAATATGTAGTCAACTCTTAAGGTAGTTGGTAGAGACTTTGGGCCAATCCCCAGGATATACATATCAGACAATTCAGCTTATTTGATTGTCTTTATTATACATCTTACATTATTTTAGTCAAGACTGAAAAGTCTTAAAAAAGCTGCGTCAGTTTGCGGTCAGTCCACTTCCGACTTCTGCCCCGCTGCTGGCTCCAAGTCTTCGGATATCCGGCATGCTTTCTTCTATCGTACTTCCGGCGCTGGTGCAGAACGGAATGACTTTCTTTCCGGTCAGGTCATCTGTTTTTAATTCGCGCTTAATCCCAGTTCTTCCACCCAGGCTGCAACATCCTTGTCAGACGCGCCGGAAGCAAAACGCTGTCCTTCCTGCCAGTCTCCGGTTCCTGCAAGGTCAGCCAGCAGTTTTCCGCTCTGTCCGATTCCGGAACTTGCAGCAGTACAGAATGGGATGACGGTCTTTCCGGTAAAATCATTGGCTTTTACAAAACCATCGGTTGGCCATGCCGCAATGCCCCACCAGATTGGATATCCAATCAGCACGGTATCGTAGGAATCCCAGTTTTCTACTTCCGTGGAAACCAGTTCCACATCCCGCAGACTCTCATCGTCATGTTCTCTGGATACGCGGCTATTGTCATTGGTCCAATTTAGATCGTCACTGGTGTATGGCTCTACCGGCACAATTTCAAACAGATCAGCTCCTGCTGCCTCGGCTGCCGCCTTTGCGACACGCTCTGTATTTCCGCTGGCAGAGTAATAAACAACCAGTGTCTTTCCGGTTTCAGCGTCTGTTTTATCTGCTGTGTTTTCAGCGCTCTCCTCCGCTTTACTCTCTGCCTGGTCCGAAGATTCTGCCTCCGTGTTATCCGCCTGACTACTAGCTGCTGCTTCCGTCTGGGCCGCAGAGGAAGCTGTACTGCTTTCTGTTGTTTTGGAAGCACCGCATCCAGCCAGGAGGCTGACGGAAGAAACACCTGCCAGTATCATGGTAATCACATTTTTGACTTTCATAATTTTAATTCTCCTTTTTCTTGGTTTTCTGTAAAATCAGTTTGGCATGATCCAGAATTTCATGGCCGGGTAGCTGATGGCAACCTGCATTACAATATTTACGACATTCGCCAGTGTCGGGAGTACCGCCTGAGGAATTCCGAGGGATCCGAAAAATGCCTGGCTGTATGCCGGCAATGCGGCAGATACCATAACAAGCACCACAGCAAGGACGATATAGCGTGGTACGGCTTGCGCAAAGGCCGCATTGGAACGGAATACAAAATTCTTCTGCACATAAAAATTTACAGCCTGGGCAAGGGCTGTTGCGGCGAGAAAGCTCAAAAATCCGCAAAGTCCCAGATCCCGCTCCACCTGCGTGTAGTTGAAAATAAAGAAATGAAAGGGGGTCTGTGCCAGTGACGCAAAGATAAATCCGGTACAAAACCACATCACAATAAAATTTACAATGGTCGCTACATTGGACAGCAGGTTAAAGAGAATAAACTCCCTGATATCCGGATGTT
The DNA here is from genome assembly GCA_963642615.1 of Oscillospiraceae bacterium. Classification (GTDB taxonomy): domain Bacteria; phylum Bacillota; class Clostridia; order Lachnospirales; family Lachnospiraceae; genus Brotaphodocola. The sequence goes on from CAVIHW010000040.1 coordinate 7,701, forward strand.
TTGCAATCCAGCTTTTTGCAGATTCCATAACTGTCACTCCTTCCTCTCCAGCAGCTTTTCATATGCCTTGTTTTCTCTGCGGTTTCTAAAATAGCCTTTTACCACTTTTCCCATTCCGGAAAAGAATTTTCCATTCACCATGTCCACCATGCCATACACCATTTCCATGCTGATGGCACCGCCTGTCATTTTGGCCATTCCGCGAAATGGCATATTGTAGATGAATAAAATATTTAAATCCGGTTTTCCCTTTTCTTCACTCTTTTTCTTTCTGTCTGTCAGAATCCGGTAAACCAACCGGGCCAGACCGCTCTTTGCGTAATACATCTGGCAGATTGCGTCATTGATTCCAAGTTCTCCACTCCAGCTGCCATCCGGAACCGGGCGGCCAAGAAGTACTTCATATTCCTGCTTTTCTACCTGTCCCACCAGACCGCTGTAATAGGATGGGAGTTCTTCTTTCTGGTATGGAAATTCTTCCGTTGTTCCTTTTACAGAAAGCTGATCCGATAACCGGATGTCTGCCACACAGGCGCCGACCATGATCAGATACTTACCGGCTTCAATTTCCCACCGATTTGTTTTTACATTCCAGTAACGGAATGTCTTATCATCAAACGGTATGGTCACATCTCTGCTTTCTCCTGCCTTTAAAAAGACTTTCCGGAACCCTTTCAGTTCTTTCTGAGGCCGGAAAATCCTGGAGTCCGGAAGTCCAATGTAAAGCTGGGCAACTTCTGCGCCGTCCCATTTTCCAGCATTGGTAATGGTAAACCGCACACCATGCTCATCGGTCTTAAGATTTGAATATGTGAAATCTGTATAAGAAAGCCCATATCCAAACGGATACTGAACTCTGACCAGACTGGTATCGTAATAGCGGTATCCGGTAAAAAGGCTTTCCCGGTATTCACTGGTTCGTTCTGCAGCAGGGAAATAGCGAAATGCCGGGGTGTCTTCATAGCGCAGAGGATACGTTTCAGCCAGACGGCCAGACGGATTGGTCTGTCCGGTCAGAATATCCAGAATTGCTCCGGCACCCGCCTGACCGCCAAGGTATCCATGAAGAAGCGCTTTGAAACAATACTGCCAGGGCATTTCTATACTGGAACCAGCGCTTAAGATTCCGACTATGTTGGGATTTACCTTTACCAGTTTACTGAGCAGGCTGATCTGATTCTGTGGAATCCTCATATGAACCCGGTCCAGTCCCTCTGACTCGCTGATCTCGTCCAGTCCAAAGCAATAAAGGATCACATCTGCCTTTGCGGCAAGTTCCAGTGCCGCTTTTTCCAGCGTATCATCGGTATCTCCATTTCGCTGATAGCCATGGGCAGTTCCCACCAGCTGAAGATCATATCTGCCGATCACCTGATTCAGGGATTCCACCTCAAACGGATTTACCATGGAGGATCCGGCACCCTGATACCGCGGGTGAAACGCGAAATCACCAATCAGGGCAACTCTGGTCCCCGGATCCAGCGGAAGGATCTGATGCTCATTTTTCAGAAGTACGGTACTTTCTGCCGCTGCTTTTCTGGCAAGCTCATGATGTGCTTTTTTATCAAAATCATGTCTGTGCGCTTCTTTTTCTGCATTCAATTCGCAAATGGCCGATAATACCTGATCCACGCAAAGATCCAGTTCTTCCATGGAAAGCTGCCCGGTATTCACTGCTGTGACCAGTTCTCTTGCAGAATCCAGTCCTGGTGCCGGCATTTCCAGATCCGACTGGCAACGTACGCCTTTGACATGATCATTGGATCCGCCCCAGTCTGTGACTACCAGGCCATCAAACCCCCATTCATTTCTTAAAATATCAACGAGCAGTTTCTTGTTTTCATTGGCATAAACGCCATTGATCCGGTTGTAGCTGGTCATGATAGACTTCGCATGGCCTTCCTTCACCGCAATTTCAAAGCCCGTCAGATAAAGTTCCCGCAAAGTCCGTTCATCTATCACTGCATCCATAGCCATGCGCTGCTTTTCCTGGCTGTTCACTGCAAAATGCTTCGGACAGGCATATACACCCTGACTCTGAATTCCCCGCACATAAGCAGCAGCCATTTTTCCGGCCAGATAGGGATCTTCGGAAAAATACTCGAAATTTCTTCCGCAGAGAGGACTTCGCTTGATATTCAGGCCGGGACCCAGCACAATGTCTACACCCTGGGCAGAAGCTTCCTCGCCAAGAGCTTTTCCAATTTCTTCTCCCAGTTCTGGATCCCAGCTGTTGGCTACGGTTGCCGCAGTCGGAAAACACGTTGCTTTCAAGGATTCATTCAGACCCAGATGATCTCCGGCACCCGCCTGTTTCCGGATTCCATGCGGTCCGTCAGAAAGAAAAATGGAAGGGATCTGAAGACGCGGAATATCCCGCGTCTCCCAGACTGTCTTGCCGCTAAGCAGTGCTGCCTTCTCCTCCAATGTCAGTTTTTCCAGTAACTCTTTATGTTTCAATCCCGATTCCTCCATCTCTATTAAGACAGTTAAGACAGTTTTTTCTTTTTCCGGTAACTGCGGATCACCAAAGTTTCTCCTGCGATCACAAGAAGCGCAATCACCACATCCACTCCGTACACCAGTTTCAGCCAGGAAGGAATGGTGCCCGGAACATAATTTTCATACGCGGTACTGTTTACAGTCGTATAGAAAATGTTCTTTGCCGCCTGTCTCATTGCGATTACGGATGTCGCGCTTAAATCCGTCATAATGGCTTCATTTCCTGCAGTTCCAAGCATCAGATCCGTGCCGCCGCGCACTGCGCGGTCTGCATCCATATAGCCGTAGTTTCCAAAGTAATCGGAAATGACCATTCCTTTAAATCCCCACTCACCTCTCAGTACCTCTTTCAAAAGCGGGGCGCAGCTTCCAGCCCACTCGGTACCAATAAAATTGTAAGAAGACATCACTGCAATCTTGCCATCTGGATTACTCTTTACAGCTTCCTCAAAAGGCTTTAAGTAAATTTCCCGGATGGCCTGTTCGGTACTCCAGGTGCATAGCAGACCATTTCGGTTGATCTCCTGCTCATTCAGGGCAAAATGCTTGATGAACGGATACATGCCGCTCTCCAATGCACCATCCGTCTCTGCGACCGCCATTTTCGCACTTAAAACAGGATCTTCGGAATAATATTCGAAATCACGCCCGCCAAACGCGCTTCTATGCATGTTCATGGACGGAGCATACCATCCGGTAATATGAAAATCAGCGAATTCCTCTCCCATAGCTTTTGCATAAGCAACCGCAAGATCGGTATTCCAGGTCTGCGCCAGAATCACCTCAGAACAATAGCCGGTCCCAAATACTCCAAGAGTACTGGAATTGACTCCGGCAGGTCCATCTGTATCCAGAATGCGGATCTTGCCAACAGAATTTACCGCTGCATTCTGATGTCCGCCAAAAGCAATCAGCTCCACCATATCGTCCACAGACATCTGGTCAAGAAGCTGCTCCCATCTGCCATCATCATAGTCTGCTCCGCGCAGATCAAAAAGTTCCAGGCCATGTTTCGCGCTGGTCACTGGCATTGCATCTTCCTCGTTGTCATAAACGGTCGGATCATAGGTTCCATTTCCCTGAACAGTTCCGTTTAATTCATAACTTGTCGGCGCTGCCACCGCTTCCTGATAGTTTGCAAAACGGTCTTTTCTGGACAGATACGAAACCTTTCCTTCTGCAAAAGCAAAGCGGTTCTCTGCGCTGATCTGATCTCCGTTATGAGTGGTTCCATTCTTATAAACGATCGTTTCCGGAATTTCATACTCTTTTGTATCGACTACGGTATGGCTGTCTGTACGAAGGCTGATGGCATAAATACCCTGCTCTGCCACATAAGCGCCCTCTCCGTAAGTATCGTAAGAAGCCATGTCCTCTACATCAAAGCTTAAGGTCAGAGTTTCTGATTCTCCCGGATTCAGAAGCCGAGTTTTATCAAATGCCACCAGATTAACGCTAGACTTTTCGATTCCGCCATTCTCATAAGGCGGATTGTAATACAGCTCTGCTACATCTTTTCCTGCGGTATCGCCTGTATTGGTTACCGTCACATCTACAGAAACCGTATTGCCGGATACCTTAAGTTCTCCCATTTCCTGGGTGAACGTACTGTAGCTTAATCCATACCCAAACGGATACAGCACGGTGTCATCATAATTGATCAGGCCTTCCTCTGATGCTGTCTCATAGAAACGGTATCCTACATAAATCCCTTCTGCGTAATTGACAAAGGAAACGATTCCGTCTGCTCTCTCCCATGCTGCTTTTGCCGCATCGGACACATCTTTGGTATTGGTATAAGCAAAGTGACCGATATTTTGGATATAGGGTGCTGCATGAAGATCCTTTAACCAGGTATCGGTTGTTTTTCCGGAAGGATTTACGTTTCCGGAAAGAATGTTTCCAAGTGCATTAAAACCGGTAACACCTGCTCCTGCACACAGCAGGACACCTTTGATTTCTTTATGCTCTTCTGTCCATCCAAGTTCCAGCGGATTGGCTCCATTGTAAACAACGACAACATTTTCGAACTGGCTGCATACCAGATTTACCAGATCCTCTTCCGTTTTACTGAGTTCCAGATAAGACTGCCATGCCTCAAAGTCGTCGTAATCAGAAGAATTATTGGTGTAGCTTCCCTTCATGTACTTGGTACCGATTTCCATGGTAGAACCATCCATAACCGGCCCCATATCATACGGAAGATCGGCTCCTTCACCTCCGGTACGTGAAATTACAATGACTGCCGTATCCGAGAAATTTCGGGCGCGTTCCAGTACATCCTCCGGATAATCTGCAGCCGGAATCTCCGGAAGCGTCCAGTCCTGACCATTATTAATGCTGATGACCGGGCGGTCTTCCCGGTAATTGACATACAGCTCGGACAGTTCCGCGTTCGTCTCGAAGCCGGCATTCTCAAGCCCCTGCAGAATCCCTACTGCCGTAGCTGTATCTACTGTTCCGGAGCCGGTGCCTCCGTAAATCGGATTTGTGGAAGCCCAGCCAAATACATTGATTTTCTGCGGTGCGATCGGAAGAAAATCATCTGTATTCTTAGTGAGAATGACACCTTCATTGGTAACTTCTTCCACGATCTTTTTCGAATTCTCCGTATGCTGCGGATCCAGCTCTCCCTTATCCGTCAATATTACGTTCAGTGTATTATACACAACACCTGTAACTGCCAGATTGATGGTAAGAACTGTGATCACTACAAAGACAAAGAATGACTGCCAGCGGATCAATCCGCGAAGCGGCTTTTTCCATCGCCTTACAACAACCATCATCACGGCCATACATACCAGAGCGACGCCCACTACCATCAGATGCGTCTTCATCATCTGAATAACGCTGATGACGTCCTCCCATGCAACTTCAACATTTCCCATAAAATTTTTCCTCCTGTTTTGCAAACCCCTTTTGGTTTTTCTTTTTGATAGTTTCACCATACCAGAAAAGGGACCAGAAAAACGCAATCTGGTTTTTCTGGTCCCTTTTCTGGTAAAACTGGTAAACAGCTACAGGATTTTCTATTCTGGATAAAACAAAATATCGGTGATAAAACGCTCTTTTTCTGTACGCATCAGCAGATTTCCTTCATATTTTTCCGTCAGATAGCGAATGCTCCTGACTCCAAATCCATGGTAGGCGGTATCTGCTTTGCTTGTAACAGGCATCCCATCCTGGAAAACCACTGTTTCCCGGCAGTAGTTTTCCATATGAATATAGCTTCCACCGCTTTTTTCGCTGACCGAAAGGCTTATGATCCGCTTTTGTTCATCGGCTTCCTTCATAACACTCTCGATCGCGTTATCCATGAGATTTCCAAACAATGCATAAACATCTGTAGAATTCATAAAGGAAAGAATTCTGCCATCAATCATGCAGCTGAGCTTGATATTATATTCATTGCATAACAGACTTTTTTCCGTCAGGATCAGATCCAGCGCATCATTTCCTGTCTGGAAGATATTATCATAAATGGCTACTGTCTGCTTAACACTATCAATATATTCTTTCTGATCTTCTGCATCGGTAATGTTTGCAATTCTGGAAAGTCGGTATTTTAAGTCATGGCATTTGATATTGATCAGATTTACGGTCTCTTTTGAGAGCTTCTGCTGATCACTCAAATTGTGAAGCATCAGTTCCATCATTTCATTTTCATGCTGGATCCGGTTTTGCCTGGATGAGGAAAAGGCAATAAAAATAGCCAGGGCACTGCAGATCATTGCATAGATCTTGCAAAGTACATTCTGCAGATATGTCGCACTGATCCGGAACCATTCATGGTCTACCAGAACACTGAGGAAAATTACAATGAACAGCGTCACAAGTGCCAGAATTACCATACGCATGTCCTTCTGGCGCAATTCTCCTTTTCCGGTATTCTTTTTGATCACACACTGATACACGATCCCGGAAACCAGAAGATACGGAAGAAGCCTTACAAACAAGAAATCCAAGATTCCGGTAAACGACATGCCCGTCAGGTTCAAAACCATCGTAATTCCCGCAAAGGCAATATGCTGTACTGCATAACCGCAAACACCCGCAAACAAAAATTCTTCCTTTGTTCCTTCAAATAAGATATTCATCAGGAGCAGGCTGATTGTAAATAATCCTGCATAATAAAAAATGCTAATACATGGATTTTCTGTTGGTATACTGGTACATACCAAAAACAGCAGCCGGGCCAGAAACAGATAACACGCCAGTCCTGTTGCAAAACGCCAGAAAAATCTATTCCGTTTTTTCCATCCCGCCGTAAAGACACTCTCCGAGATCAAAAGCTGCATGGAAAAACGCAGACAGGAAAGAAAAATTGTATCCTGCATGTTTACGCACCTCCCAGATACCGCATAAAATCTTCCCGGAATTCTTTGCGCCGGTTCCGGCTGACCGGGAGCGGGATATCCTGAATCCAGACGGTATCTTTTCCGAATCTGGAAACATATTTCAGGTTTACCAGACAGCCGCTGATACATTTGGAAAATCCTTCCTGGCTTAGCGTTTCCTCCAGAACGTTCATGGTGCCCCTGACACGAAAATCTCCCTGTTTTGTATGATACAGAAGATAATTTTTATCTTTCTCAATATAAAAGATCTGAGAACAGGTCAGACGAACGATAGAATCTTCTGTCTGAAGCACAAAGTCTTTCTCCCTGTTCCGCCTGAAAAAACGGATTGCCTTTTCCAGTTTATCCGCAAATACATAGTAGGTGACTGGTTTTACAATGAAATCAATTGCATCCACCTCATATCCGTGAATCGCGTATTGAGCCATGTTTGTAACAAACACAATTCCCAGAGCCTGATCGGCTTCCCGTATTCTTTTTGCAGCGGTCATTCCGTCCATATGTGGCATTTCAATATCCAGAAATACCACATCCAGTTTTCCGTCATAATCCTCTACAAAACTTAATCCATCCTGAAATTCCTGAATCTGAAAATTCACTTGGTTTTCTTTTTCATACCGATGCAAAAATGTTTTGATATCTGCCCTGTAGGCCGGATCATCATCAATCAGTCCAATACGGATCATTTGCGCACCCCCTATATCATTGAAATCCGATCATCAACCACCGGCAATGTAACCGTAAACCGGCTTCCGCAGTCCACTTTGCTTGTAACGGTTACCGTGCCCTGATGCGCCAAAACAATGGCTTTCACGATCGCAAGGCCGATTCCTGCCCCACCGGTTTTGCGGCTGCGGGAAAGATCCGTCCGATAAAATCGGTCAAAGATCAGCGGCAGGTCTTCCTCTGCCATGCCAATCCCCTGATCTTCCACAATGAGAACCGCCTTATGTTTCTCCGGTTTTACCCGGATCTGAATGATTCCGCCTTCGTTGGAATATTTTACCGCATTGGAAACCAGATTATAGATCACCTGATGCAGCCGCCTCTGATCCCCAGGCACGACTGTTGTCTCACCGCTCACTTCACATGTAAGCTTTTTCTTTTCTAAATCAGGCTCAAACGCCAGCCTTACTGCCTGTGCCAGTTCCAGAAGATCCACCGGTTCCGATTCCAGATTCATATTTTCATCTTCGATCTGCCGAAGCTTCTCCAGATCTGAGATAATCTCTGAGATCCGCCCAAGTTCTTCATAGCAATTTTGCAGCCGGTCTTTTGTTGGTTCCCAGACCTCATCCAGCATCATTTCCAGATTCAGAGAAACATTGGCCACCGGAGTACGAAGTTCATGTGCCACATCGGAAGTCAAGCGCCTGCGAAGTGTTTCCTGCCGGTTTAGGTTTTCTGCCATATGATTCACTGCATCGCTTAACGTTGCAAGTTCCTGTGTTTGTCTGTTTCCGGCATCCAGACGTGCCATATAATCTCCATCTGATATTTTCCGGGTGATTTCTGTCACCCGAAGCAGCGGAACTGATAAGCTCTTTGCAAGTACCGTGCCTGCCACAGCCGCAGCCACCGCGGCACAGATCCCCGCAACAAAAAGGATCTGGTTTAAGGAATCAAGGAATCGGAAATCACTTTCATTCAGATAATAGGGACTGTAATAGCTCACATCGAGATATCCTATTTTGGTATCATTCTTCTTTAACTCATAACTGTAGGTCGTAAAATTTCCATCCAGATCCGGACGGCGCTGTGCCATCTGAGTGCGAATATCCTGCATGATCTGATGGCACAGTGTCATGTCATGATTCTCTGCATCCCAGACCACCTGACCATCTGCGTCTGTCAGCCGGATCAGATACCCATCTTTCAAGGCATACATGCCAAGACCATGGATGTAATCCACATTCCAGGTTCCATCTTTTGCATGATACTGATCGGATAAGGACTGTGCCAGCTGATCGGATGAGGTTTTTCGCTGCCATGCTATATACTGCTCAAACTGACGGCTGATCAGGGCATTTGCCGTAATGCTGATGACCGCAACCGTAACCAGGACAATGCAGGCAAAGCCTGCTGCCAGCTGGGTGCTGATCCTTTGCTTCATTCCCTTCCCCCTCCAAATTTATATCCCATACCGTGAACTGTACAAATATAAACCGGCTGTTTCGGATCATCCTCCAGCTTCTTTCGCAGATTCTTTACGTGGGTATCAATCACCCGGTCATAGCCGGTAAAGTCCAGGCCAAAAGCCTGCTCGATCAGATCTTCCCGGGTGAATACCTTTTGCGGATATCGGGTAAAGGCAGCCAGAAGCTTCCACTCGATGGGGGTAAGGGCGACCGGTTTTCCCTGTTTGCAGACCTCCTTACGGTTTTCGTCAATCACAAGATCTCCGTGATTCCAGGATACACAACCAGAAACAGGTAGGGAAGGCTCCAGAGTCCGCCGCAAGACCGCCTGCATCCTGGCATACAGATTTTTAAGACTGAATGGCTTGGTAATATAGTCATCTGCACCAATATCCAGACCATTCAGCATATCTGTTTCCATGGTCTTTGCCGTCAGCATGATGATCGGCACACAGGACTCTTTGCGCACCCGGATACAGACTTCCTCTCCCGAAATATCAGGCAGCATCAGATCCAGGATCACAAACGAAATGGGCTCTTTCCAAAAGATCTGCAATGCTTCCCTCCCGGTTTCCGCCTGAAACACATGAAAGCCCTGCTTTTCCAGATAAGAAGACACCGCCTCCCGGATCATTCGTTCATCATCTACAACCAGTATGCTTTTTCCGTCCGCCATCCTGCTTCCTCCTGTTTGATCGGAACATCCCGGTGTATCAGCCACCTCCGCAGCATCCCATGCCAAAACCACCAGATCCATTGATATCCGTCTGGCCGTCAGAAGCTTCTTGTGTCTCACCGGTTCCATCTGTCACAAAAATAGTACCACGGATCATGCCCATCCAGCAAGTGTAAGGAATGGTTCCTGTCTGTTCGGGGATGAATTCAATGATATTTTCGCCCTCAGAAAACGTATGGACGATTCCGTAGACATTGATCTGCATACGGTAATTGCAGCCGTTTAAGGCTCCTTTCGGTACATGGATGATCCAGCGAACCGGAATCCCGGCTGTTACGGTAATATTAGGATAACGGCCACCGGTGAGTGTGCTTTCAATGACCTGAACGCGATCCTCGACCGTGGCACCGGAATCATTTGTCCCGGAACCATTCGTGTTTGGGGCAGTCTCCTGCACCTTTGTCTCATTCTCTACGGATGCTGCGTATGTCTGCTGCTTTCCTGCTGTGTCCCAACTCATTCCACTATAAAAAAGTCCAGACAGATTGCCACCCTGAGACAGCATCGCAAGGCCCAGTACAACCACCAGAACTGCACCGATCTCCATCACCCGGGCAGAAAAACGCTTTCCAAGCATTGCCACAAAAGAACCGAGTCCCAGCATCAGCGGAACCGTGCCCAGGCTAAATGCCAGCATAGATAATGCTCCGGCAAACGGATTTCCCGATGCCAATGCCACGATCTGCATGGATTGGAGCGGTCCGCATGGCATCAGGCCATTTAACAGGCCGATCACAAACGGCTGACTGCATCCAGCCTTTTTCTTGTTTACGCTTCTGACCAGAAATCGCGGAAGCTGCAGCTGAAGATGTCGAAGCCAGGGAAAGATTCCCAGCATGTTGATTCCCATGATCACCATGAATATCCCGGCAATGATCTTTATCATTCCCTGGAAAAACGGTGAAATTCCCACACCGGATGTTTCTTGAAACAGCATTCCCGCAAGTCCCAGTATAAATCCGATTCCTGTGTAGGAGATCACACGTCCCAGATTATACAAAACAGCAGGCCGGAATATTTTATTTCCAGTGCTCTTTGGAATGCACTGGGACAGATTGATGCCACCACACATGGCAACGCAATGCACCGAGGTGAGGATTCCAATGAGAAACAGCATCCCGTATCCCATTTTGGCATCCGCAAGTTCACTGGGAACTAACAGATTCAAAATGCCGGAATGCTGCAGCATCCTGTAAAGGAAAAAGATCAAAATCAGAAAGAAAGCCGTCCGGCCAAAACCGGAGCCTTCCACCTCAGGTTCCTGCAAGATCTCATAGCCAAGATTTCGAATCACGGTCTGGATTTCTTCCCATGTAACCCACTCCGGATCAAGGGCAATGTCTGCCGTTTTCTTATGATAACGAATCTTTACGCTTTCAACACCTGGTGTCTTTTTTAACGCCTGTTCTATTTTATTCTGGCAGTTTACGCACGTCATCCCGCCAATGTAAATCCTTTTTCTGCTGATATTCACGTCTTTCGCACCTCCTGGCGTGAATCTTAGCAGAAGGATGTGTGATTTTTATGTGGATTCAGCTGTTTTCCTGAATGAAATTCAATCGGCTGCATCGCCGTTATGAAGCATCCAGGCGCCTAATTTCCGGTGAACCCGTGCCGGATTTTTCTCAAAGATATTCACAATATTCATTGCCGCTCCCCGATCCTTAAAGGCCGGATATAAAAATCCAAACTCCGGTTCTCCCGGTTCGTATTCTCCGGTCAGCGGACTGACTGTCAAGATCAGATACTCATAGATCTCCTCCGATCCTTCCTGCCATTCCTTGTCTGTCCCCTTTACCGGCACATCATACCGGCCGTGGAACAGAAAGACCGCATAAGGATATCCAGGCTGAAACTGCTCACCGAATATTTCATAAAACAGATCCAGGGATGCGTCATTTTTCATACCATCCCGCTTTATGGCAGTTAAAAGCTGCCACAAAGTCCCCGGCTTTCTTTGGCTGTCCGGAATGCGGTATTCCCGAAGCTGCTCATTTGTTGTGGAAAACAATACGTTCTTTGCAAGATTTAGATTCTTTGTGCGCTCCGGTATGGACAGATTCAGGAAATTCGTATTAAAGGTTCCGTCCACATAACCCTCTTCGTCAAAATACGCCCCGGCAATCCGCCCAACAGAGGAGCGAGCCGGTGTCATGCGCCTGGTCAGTTCCAGCATATCCTCACGATCGATCATGGCATACTCTCCAAAATCTGCTCTTTCAGCATGTTTTTCGTCTTCTCACTGGCGAAGGCCGCATCTGCCGCGTTCAAAAGAAGCTGTTTTTTCTGCGCCTCGGTCAGGCCAAATTCTCGCTTCAGATAGTCAAATTCCTTTGAGAGACAGGTGCGTTCAATGCCCATATCATCGGTATTCACCGTCACGCGGATGCCGCTCTCCAAAAAACGCATAAGAGGATATTGCTTCATATCCGAAATAGCATGGGTCTGGCGGTTACTGGTGGGACACATCTCCAAAGTAATACCGGTTTTCCGGATCAGATCCACCACGCTTTCATCTTCCATGCTGCGCACTCCATGGCCGATGCGCTTTGTTTCAGTCTGAATCGCTGCATATACGCTTTCTGGACCATCTGCCTCACCGGCATGTATCGTATACGGGATACCCAGTGCTTTTGCCTGCTTAAACAAACCAATATAATCTGCAGTCGGAAACAGTGCCTCTGCTCCGGCCAGATCCATGGCAGTAACACCATGATCTTCCACCAGATATTTCTTTGCTAACAGTAAAGTCTCTTCATTTGCTTTCTCATTGTCCTTACCACGCATACAGCATAAGATCAGATTTCCCGGGATCGGAGCATCTTTTAAACCTGCAATGGCTGCCTGTACCGCCTGCTCCTGTGTCATGCCTCCCAATGTATGAAACTGTGGCGCAAAACGCAGCTCCGCATAGATCACACCATCCTGAGCCATATTTTCAAGAACCAGGGTCACTGCACTTTTTAATCCTTCCGGCGTCTGCATCAGGCGCCCCGGCAGGTCAAAGCACTGTAAAAAATCATTTAAGCTCTCACAGGAGTCCGGCACAGATAAAAGAGCCAGAAGCTCCTCATCACGTTCTGTCGGCAGCGCAATACTTTGCAACGCCGCCAGTTTTTTTGCAAGATCAACGGTAATACTTCCGTCCAGATGGGCGTGAAGATCAATCAAACAATCTTTCTTATCCATAAAGAAATCACCTCATATTTTTTATCATACTTATATCAAATCCGCCGGCAAGGATAAACTCACGCAGTAGATTGTCCGTTTTTATGCCTACCCTGCCTGGATTCATTTTAGTGCCCTCTTGGTTTTCAAAATAGGCTTTAGCTTTGGTTTTGTCAACCGTCTTTTTAAGTTCCTCATATCTGCCAAACTCGTTAAGATTCGCTTTGCTTGGATGCAAGTCCATAAGATTGCGAAGCTTGTGCGTACATGGGCAGTGCCTCCTTTCCAAGCCTGTGGCTCTATTTTTCTGTCATAACCTTCATTGCAGGTTTCTGCCAAGTTCCTTCAATTCAGCGATAGCATCTGCGTTATGGCTCAAATCCGTTCTGTCACTTGCGGAATAGGATTTCTGAAACAGCATATTCCAGGAAAGATAATCTGCCATGCATTTGAACTGCTTATGAATCAGTTCATACTGGATGCTGCCGACAGGAGCAGCCCCAACCACAAGAACACCAA
>CAVIHW010000041.1:0-20099 GCA_963642615.1 Oscillospiraceae bacterium
AGGTGGCTTAAGAAAGCAAAAAATTCATTTTATTCAGGAGGATTCGTAAATGAAGCAGATAGATGTACGATTCAATCATGAAGAACTTGGGCTTGTCAGAGATATGGTAGGCAAAGTTCTGGAAAAATATAAATGTGATCCATTTGAATTTTCAACAGCTGTATATGGAATTGTCGGTATTTGTACCAATGAATCAGCATATGCCTTTACAAATAAAATCCATGTTCTGGATTACTACGGAGCTATGGAGGACGTTGCTGTTTTGGGAATCGAGGAACGTTCTGAAGCGGAAATTCAATCATTGGTTAGCGGAAATACGATGATTAATATGCCAGTAAATAAGCTCATCAAAGAAGTGGATCTTGTTAATGAACATCAGCAGGTGTTTGAAAATAATCAGAAAACATACGATGTCTGGCTGACAAGAGGCATCATCATCCGATTGGAAGATGACACAGAGATTTCATTAGAAAAAAATGTATGGTTTTCTGAGATGATCACAGTTGATAAAGGAACAGATTTATTAAAAAAATTCACACCTGTTGAGGAATTTTCCGAAGACTGGGAAGGAATTTTCAAAGGCGTATGTTCCAGGGAAATTGTAAAAGTGAAAATTTAAACCAACCGATGTAATACACAGAAAGGACGGTGACTTATAAAGAGCCACTGTCCTTTCTGTTTCCTGTCATATGAGACTATTTATTGGTTTTATTTCTGTCCGTTCCGGTTGAAGTTGATGAGACTTCCGGCCTTCACGATCTTACGCTCATTCTCGGTCATCGGCTGTACATACAGATGGATTTCTTCTGCTTTGCCGTCCTTAATGACATAAGCCGGAATATCGCTTAAATCGCCGTCCATGGCAGTGCGTGCATTCGGAACATAGATGTAATCATCTACCTCAAACATGGTCGGCTCGCCTTTTAAGTGGAACGGGATCATGCCCCAGTTCATGCAGTTGGAGCGGTAACGCTTGGTTGCATACTCCTGGGTAATGTTAGCCAGCGCACCCAGTACTCTCTGGCAGGAGGCAGCCTGCTCACGCGCAGAACCATCGCCCGGCTTGTTGGAGTAGATGGTGGAACCGATCTCAACATCCTCAGCCTTTACGTTCTCCTGACCCGGAATGGTATTGACTACCTTCATGACCTCTGCGATCTCCTCTGCGACCTTGCCAGCCAGACGGTCATTCTCCATAGCCTGGACTGCCTTTGCACGGCCTACATACTCCGGATCACGTCTGGACAGGGTGAACTCAGCCAGTCCTAACGGGTTGGAACGGAAGGAGGAGGTCTCACCAGACGGGATCAGCTCATCGGTGGTGGTTACCTCATCCAGGATCTTGGAGGATACCTTTAAGAGAATGTTCTCAGACAGGGCCTCCATCTCCGGCCAGTCTTTGATGTTCGGTCCGAAGCGCAGCTCAAAATCCAGTTCTTCTTTATTATAACCATTGTAGATTCTTGCCTGGTATGCATGGTCATCATAGTTGTACTCCGGAATATCGCCCCAGCAGTCTAAAGCCTCTGCGGATGTCAGCTTACCGCCGTTTGCGGCGGTTGCCGCGATGGAACGTGCATCCATAAGGGCAACTGCGGACATCTGTCCCTGCCCCGGCTTGGAACCTTCGCGGTTCGGGAAGTTACGGGTGGTATGACGGATGGAAAGTGCATTGTGTGCCGGGGTATCGCCTGCGCCGAAGCACGGTCCGCAGAATGCGGAACGGATGATAGCACCTGCATCCATCAGATCTGCCAACAGACCCTTGCGGTCCAGATCGGTATAAACCGGCTGAGAGGACGGATATACGGACAGGTAGAACTCACCGCTTCCGATATTCTTGCCCTTTAATGCGTGTGCAGCCTCTACCACGTTGGTATAGTTGCCGCCTGCACAGCCTGCGATGATACCCTGCTGCACCTGAAGTTTGCCGTCTTTGGTGATCTTGTCAAGTAGGGTGAATCTTGCTCTTCCCTCTGCTACCTCTGCTGCTGCCTTCTCGGTCTCGCGCAGGATATCTTCCAGGTTCTCATACAGGTAATCGATCTCGTAAGCATTGGACGGATGGAACGGCAGTGCGATCATCGGTTTGATGGTGCTTAAGTCGATCTCTACGCATCCATCGTAGTAGGCAACCTCTGCCGGATTGAGCTCCTTAAACGCCTCACCGCGGTTGTGTTTCTCTAAGAATGCCTTGGTATCGTTGTCGGTTCTCCAGATGGAGGACAGGCAGGTGGTCTCCGTGGTCATAACATCGATGCCATTGCGGTAGTCGGTGGTCATGGAGGAAACACCAGGTCCCACGAACTCCATTACTTTATTCTTTACATAACCATTCTTGTATACAGCTCCGCAGATTGCAAGCGCGATATCGTGCGGTCCTACGAACGGCTGCGGTTTTCCGGTTAAGTAGATGGCAATCACGCCCGGATAAGCCACATCATAGGTCTGCTTTAAGAGCTGCTTGGACAGCTCGCCGCCGCCCTCGCCGATGGCCATGGTACCCAGGGCACCGTAACGAGTGTGGGAGTCAGAACCCAGGATCATCTTGCCGCCGCCTGCGAAACGCTCACGCATGAACTGATGACAGACTGCAACGTGAGGCGGAACAAAAAGACCGCCATATTTCTTTGCTGCGGAAAGACCGAAGTAGTGGTCATCATCGTTGATGGTGCCGCCAACTGCGCACAGGGAGTTGTGACAGCAGGTCAATACATAAGGAAGCGGGAACTTCTCCATTCCTGACGCACGGGCGGTCTGGATGATGCCTACAAAGGTGATATCGTGAGATACCATCGCATCAAATTTGATCTGCAGCTTGTCCATGCTGTCAGACTGATTGTGGGCTTTCATGATGCCGTAAGCGATCGTGCCCTTCTTTGCTTCTTCCTTTGCAACTGCCTTGCCGGTCAGCTGCTCTACCTTTGCAGCCTCTGCCTCTGAAACCAGAGTGTCACCATTTACCAGATATACGCCGCCTTCGTGTAACCTTACCATAATATCCTCCTGTTGTGAAATTCATACATTTCGTAATGTCAAACAAGTCCTGTCTGATTTGGATTTTTCGTTACCATCCATGCATTGGACGTAACGATGTTTCTTCTATGCGAGAAACTGGAATACCAAACTTCCGATCAGCAGCACCATGGCACCGCCGATTCGGGATGAAATCTGCGCGTAGCTCATCAGACTCATACGCTTTGCAGCACCGAGAACCGCCAGGTCACCGGCACCGCCCATATTTGCCATGCAAAGTCCTGCCGTGATGGCAGATTCGATCGGAAAGAATCCGACAACCCATCCAAAGATAGCAGAACCAAGGACACAGCCCAGAACGATCAGAACCGCAATTGTTAAGTTGGACGGGCTTAACGCGTTTACAATCTCATTGAAGTCGATCAGAGTGATGCCGACACCTGCCATCTGAACCCAGATCAGCTTAGAACCGCAGAACTGCTGACATTTCTGACATGCAGCCTTCAGATTTTCCGGGATCAGGTTCAGGATGTTTGCCAGTGCCGCAAAAATAATGAGATATGCGAAGTTCGGAATCGCAACACCTAATACGGACGGAAGAATCTTCTTTGCGGTAAGCTGTGCCAGCACAAAGAAACCGCCGGCCAAAAACAGGGCTGCCGCAATGTCATCCATGGTCAGATCGATCTTTGCCGCTTCTTTATCCTTGATCGCTTCCTTCCCCTTCGCCCGCATCAGTTCACCGTTGCCGGTCAGTGCCGGGAACACACGGCCAACATTGTCCAGGATAATGGCAAAGATCACGGATACGATATTGCCCACAGCAAGGATTGCCAGTGCAAAAGAAAGATAGCTGGATGCATCCTGTCCGGTCACATCCTCGTAAACAGATGCCAGCGGGATTGCACCGGCTCCGGCTCCGCCTCCCATGATCGGGAGTACATAGGCGATGACGATCTCGACCGGATTTTTCCCAAAGGCAAGGCCACCCAGAACACCAAACAGACATGCACCTGCAAGAGAGGCCAGAATATCCGGCAGATACAGGGTTGCTGATTTCATCAGAAGCTTTCGGTCAAGTCCTAATAGGGAACCGACCACCAGAATAGAGATGAAGACATTCAGGAAACTATAGTCACTCATCCATCCCTTGGAAATCTCGATCACACTCTCCGGCATTTTGCCAAAGTAGGTGATCAGGCCACAGACAAGAAACGTTAAGATCGCGCCGCCGCCAAGATATTTATTCCAGATCGGCAGTCGTTCTCCGATCTCACCGAGAATGATACCGAGTGTGAACATGACCGCAATGGCACCGATGAGCTGGTTTGGCACAATACCAAAACCGATGGCCGCCAGCACAACCGCTGCGAAGAACACAAAAATGTACCACTCCATTCCATAGATCTTCCATGTTTTCATATGTTTTTTCCTTCCCCAATGTCCGGTGCGCGTGCACCAGGAACTCTAAAAACCCGTTTTTGTTTACCCTTTATGTAACATACACTAGCAGATGCCAAGCATCCTGCCCGGATTTTCCTTCGTCATCCGGTCTACCTCTTCCTTTGTAAAGCCGCCCACCTCGTACAGGTAATCGATGTACTCTTTGATTGATTCATACCAGTACGGGTTCTGTGTCTGACCACTGTCGGTTGCCACAATGAAATGTTCACATCCGATGGCTTTCATGGCCTCCACGTTGGCCTCTAAATTCTTCTTGTAAACACCCCCGCCGATCGGCTGTGCGTATACATGCTCCAGAAGCACATCGTAATCTTTCACGATCCGTGCCTGTTCCTCTACGCTCATGCCGACTACCCAGAACTCCGGATGGGTAATGACGATCTTTTTTACCCCTGCATTTCTTGCGGCTTCAGTTACGATGAAGCATTCTTCCGGAGAAATGTGTCCGGTTTCCAAAACTGCATCATAATCACGGATCAGGTGGAACACATCCTTTAACTCCGGCACGATCTTTCCGTCCTTTACCACAGAAACCCAGTTTTCCTTATTCTGTTTTTTGCAGTCATTCTCTGCGGTGTTGGTTGGCATCCAGACCAGCTTTCCGCCAAGCTTTAAAGCGGTTTCCACTGCCCACGGGTTGATGCCGCCCACGAAGCGGTTCAGCGCCACGCCGCCGTACATCTGAAAATCAGAAGCGGTTCCGTACTTCTCTTCCTTCATCTTATTGACAATGGCCGCGCGGCCAACTGTCGGCATGACATGGGACTTGATGACTACGGCCCGCACACCGCGCTCCACGGCCGCTTCCATAATCTCCAGGTCATTCATTTTCCGCTGGCGTACATCCGGTGCTGTATGAATGTGAAGATCCACAATTCCCTTCAGTCTGTTTTCTTCCATGGACTCTCCTCCTATTCCCAATGCTTCTTAGCGGATGTATACATAACCATCCATGATACGGCGTGCGGTTCTCTGCACGGCCACGCCCGGAACTTTGGCATCTGCCGGATTTTCACCCTGCTTTTCCACGGTCGGAACCATGGTCATGACACCGCTCGGATGGCCAATACGGATGTTGGCTGCCTCAGGGTCTCTTACCACTTCTGCTACCAGACTGCCCTCCAGCTTTGCTGCCACCGCAATGGAGCTTGCTGCAGTCAGCGGGCAAGCCTTGTGGCATTTGAAGACGGAAATGACTCTTGCACAGACATCCATCTTTTCTGCTTCGGTCTGCTTGCCCTCAATATTGATAAAGCTTGCAGGTCTGCTCACAAAGCCAACCTTCGGAACACCCGGCTGATGATCGGTAGCATCCTGAAGATCCTTGGCAAATCCCATCATGACACAGGCGGTTCCACGGATCTTTTCCAGAAGCTCGGATACCTCTTTGTTCGCGTTGATCTCTTCCGGAAGCTCGGTTCCCTTCATGCCGATGTCTTCCGCGCGGACTAAAACGATCGGATTGGATACATCCAGAATGGTTGCCTCCAGCTTTCCAAAGCCGGGAATATCCAGTACATCCTTCGTCTTTCCGGTCGGGAGGAGCTTTCCGGTCTTGGAACCTGCCGGATTTAAGAAATCTACCTTTAACTCTGCTGCGGTTCCGTCCACGCCTGCAATCTCGCAGTCTCCGTTGTCCGCAAAGGTGTGCGTTATTGGATCGATCGGAACATCCACATTGATGTATTTGTCGGTATTCTTATTCAACATGCGCACGGTGGTCACCGGCTCGGTGATGGCAAGCATGCCTTCCTCGACTGCAAATGCCGGAACCGCTGCAGTCATGTTGCCGCAGTTTGATTTGTAATCCACCTGACATTTTCCGACAATGACCTGACCTACCAGATATTCAATGTCTACATCCGGCTCCTCGGATTTCCAGATGATCACGATCTTATTATTAGAAGAAACGGTACCGCCCATACCATCAATCTGTTTCGGATCCGGGCATCCCATCACCTGCATGAAAATATCATCCCACTCTGCACGGTCTTTGGGGAGATCCTCTTTTTTAAACAGACAGCCCTTGGATGTGCCGCCTCTCATAAATACCGTTTTGAACTTTCTCATGGTGTTTTCCTCCTGTAGTTTAATCGCACTTCTGCGTTTCACAAATGTTTGTATTTATCACATTTGTTTTATTGTCCTTATCATACAACATCTGTTCGTGATTTTCCATATCTGGTTTTCACAAGATTTCCCTCTCTTTTTTGTAACATTTGATAATATTTGTCACTTTTGTTTTTCTTTGGTCGCATTTCCGCGTTTTGGCCTTCCATTTGCGTTTTCTTTTGCTATAATGAAATTAATACATACAAACATACATGCAGGAGATATTTTTATGACTACCAAAATCACGTTTGAGGAGGATTCCGCAGCTCTTATGTCGGAAGTTGCCGATCTCTACTACAACCAGGGGCTGACCCAGCAGGAAATTGCGCGCCGTTATGACTGCAACCGCTTCAAGATCGCCAAAATGATCCAGAATGCGCGTGAGGAAGGCATTGTGGAGATCACGATCCACAAGCCCAGCAAACGCCATCTGCTTCTGGAACAATCTCTCAAAGAAAATTTTCAGCTTTCCAACGCCATCGTCCTGGACACGCGGGATCTCTCCCGCGCCGAGGCTATGAACGTGATCGGAAAAACCAGTGCCCTGTACTTGGAGCAGCTGCTCATCCCGGGATCCACCATCGGCGTGACCTGGGGTAAGACCATCCGAAGCGTTGTCTCTGCTCTGGATCAGAAAACCCAAAATCCAGTCAATGCCGTACAGCTGTGCGGCTGCTTTCGTCACATCAACTCCTCGGATGGTTCCAGGAGCATCACCCACACCATTGCCATGAAGTTCAACGGGGAATATTTCTATATGAACCTTCCCATCTATATCAATGATGAGCAGGCACGCTGCGCCATGCTGCGGGAGCCGCTCGTGGAAAGCACACTGAGTGCTACAAGGAAAATGGATGTCGTACTGACCGGAGTCGGAAGCCGCTCAAGCCTCCCCTTTAACAATCCGGTTTTAAAACCATATATTACCGAGGAGGACCGGAAGGAAGAGGAAAATTGTATCGGAAGTATTTACGGCCATGTCATCGACCGGGATGGACGCATTGCCAATATCAGTTTAAACCGCAAGATCGTGGCTGCTTCCCTGCAGGATGTCCTCACCACTCCGCACAGAGTTGCGGTAGCGACCGGCCGCCACAAGGTGGCTATCCTGACCGCATGCATGAAAAACCACTATTTCAACGAGCTGATCACCGACCGGGCCACGGCAGAACAGATCCTTGCTGAGATCGATCCTTCGGAGGCTCCCAAAAACGATGACTAAGGTTTTCTCTGTAATTTGGAATTTTTTTATGATATGATGTTGGCAGATGATTACAAAACAGGAGGAACGCTTATGCTGCTGCTTCAAAACGGACGGGTCATCGACCCCAAATCAAAACTTGACCAGGTGATGGATCTGGTCACAAAGGACGGAAAGATCCTGGAACTGGGACAGGATCTAAAAGAGAAATATCCGGATGCCCAGGTTCTTGATGCCACCGGACTTGTTGTGGCTCCTGGACTTATTGACGTGCATGTACACTTCCGTGATCCGGGACTTACCTATAAAGAAGATATCCATACCGGTGCGGCTGCCGCTGCCGCAGGCGGCTTTACCACGGTTGTCTGCATGGCTAACACCAAACCGCCGATCGACAATGTAGAAACCCTGGAATATGTCTTAAACGAAGGCAAAAAGACTCCGATCAATGTCTTAAGCGCTGCCAACATCACCATGGGCATGAAGGGCGAGGTGCTCACCGACATGGAAACGTTAAAGGCTCACGGCGCTGCTGGTTTCACCGATGACGGCATTCCGTTAAAGGATGCTGCTCTGGTGAAAAAAGCCATGGAGGAGGCCGTTCGCCTGAATGTGCCGCTAAGCTTTCATGAGGAAGACCCGTCTCTCATCACCAACAACGGAATCAATCGCGGTGCTGTTTCCGAGCATTTCGGCATTGGCGGTTCTCCGGCTGTCGCAGAGGATGTTTTGGTTGCCCGCGACTGCATGCTTGCCCTGCATACCGGTGCTCTCATTGATATCCAGCATATCAGCTCCGGGCATTCTGTCCGTATGGTGGAGCTGGCAAAACAGCTCGGTGCGCATGTGATGGCAGAAGTGACCCCGCATCATTTCACTCTCGATGAGACTGCAGTCTTAAAGCACGGCACCCTGGCCAAGATGAATCCGCCGCTTCGCACCGCAGAAGATAAGGCAGAAATCCTGCGCGGCTTAAAGGAAGGCATCATCGACATCATCGCCACCGACCATGCTCCACACAGTGCAGAAGAAAAGGAAAAACCTCTCACCGAAGCACCGAGCGGCATCATCGGCCTGGAAACCGCCCTGGCTCTTGGCATTACAAGCCTGGTTCGCGGCGGCGTCCTTACCATGACGCAGCTGATGGAAAAGATGAGCCTGAATCCGGCCACTCTGTATCATCTGGAAGAAAACAAGGGACACTTAAGCGTCGGTGCCGATGCCGATCTGGTGGTATTTGACCCGGATGAAAAATGGATCGTAAAAGAATTCAAATCCAAAGCCACCAACTCTCCGTTTGTCGGGGAAGAACTTTATGGAAAAGTGAAATACACCATCTGCGGCGAAACAATCGCTTACCAGGAGTAAACACCGTTTTGCACGCTATTCCTGCATGGAATAACTGATAATTTTTCTCAATAAGAACCGGAGGACGCCATGGAACTACGACAGCTCGAATATTTTATGATCACCTGTGAGAAAGGCAGCTTTAACCAGGCTGCCGAATGTCTCTATACCACACAGCCCAACGTCAGCAAGGTCATCAGTTCCTTAGAAAAAGAGCTTGGGCGTCCTCTTTTTGAGCGCACAAGCCGCGGGATCCGCATCACACCTTATGGAGAGACCGTGCGGGAATACGCCCAGAACATCCTGCACAACGTCAGTCTGATCGACTCTCTGACTGACCACAACCAGGGAAAAAAATTCAGCCTTGCCACCTATCCAAGCAATATGATCTCCCGTCTTCTGACCGATTTTTATAAAGAAATGGGCAGCTCCTACATTGTGGAACATTTAGAAGGCACGGTAGAGGAGATCAGCAACCGAGTAGCACGGGGGCTTTCCGAGATTGGGATCGTCTATATCGCACAAAAACAGCTCCACCAGTTCCAGCACATTTTATCTCATAAAAAACTGACATTTATCCCGCTTGATGTGAAGGAAGCCTGTGTCTACGTAGGTCCGAAGCACCCGCGCTATCATGATGAAAGCATTGACTTTCAGGAGCTTTCCTCCCTCTCCTTTGTCCGGGGTGTGCGAGATTTTTTCTCCATGGAACATCATTTAAACCATGTAAGCCTTGGTGCCATCAGCACAGAACAGCTGCACTATTCCTTCTATACAAACAGTGATCACCTGACCATCAACCTGTTAATGAATACGGATATCTGCAGCCTTGGCATCAACTTTCTTTATGACCAGTACCGGCAATATGATATCCGGCAGCTCAAGATCAACAACTGCGAGCCCTTTCTGCTCATCGGCTACATCTGCCCGGAAGGTGCAAAATTAAGCAAAGCCGCTGACTGGTTTATCCGACATTTTCAGGCAATCCTGTGAGATTTTCATTCTTGTTATAACATTTTGGAATAACTAAGCCCCTCCAAATTCGCTACTAGTAAGCAGCGGCTAACCTATGGTATACTGTTCATCGTTCGCGGCTAAATCAATCCCGCGAACGAAAATAATGGTAACAATTCGATTTGTATCATAGGAGGAAACTGATCATGAAAAAAAGATGGGGCACCCTGCTTCTTGCAGGTCTCTTAGGCACCGCTGTGTTAAGCGGCTGCGGTTCATCCGCTTCTGACTCTTCTGCTGCAGCGACCACTGCTGCTGAGTCCGCTTCTTCGGACACCACTGCTTCAGAAGGCACAAAAGAAGATCTGGTCTTCGTAAACTATCGCGATATCCGCGATTTAAACCCACATTTATATGCAGGCGAGATGTACGCACAGGAAATGCTGTACGAAGGTCTTGTCAATATCACCGCAAACGGCTTTGAAGGCTGTCTTGCCGAAAGCTGGGATGTCAGCGAGGATGGTAAGGTTTATACCTTCCACATCCGTCCGGGCGTGCTGTTCTCTGATGGAGAAAAATGTGACGCTTATGCGATCCAGGCAAACTTTGATGCGATTTTAGAGAATAAAGACCGCCATACCTGGCTGGAGATGATGCATCTGCTGATCAGCGCTGAGGCTACGGATGAGAACACCTTCGTCATCACCCTGTCCGAGCCGTACTATCCGCTCTTAACCGAGCTTGGCGTAACCAGACCGTTTGCCATGATCTCCCCGAAGGCCATGAAGGACGGCAGCACCAAGGATGGTGTAGAGGCTTATATCGGAACCGGTCCATATGTGCTGGATGAGTTCGTTACCGATGAGTATGCAATTTTCAAGGCAAACCCGAATTACTGGGGTGAGCAGCCGGCCATCAAGACCATTACCGTTAAGGTTATCCCGGACAACCAGACCCGTATCCTGGCTCTGGAAAAGGGCGAGATCGACATGATCTTTGGTAAGAACATGATCGATGCCGATGCCATCAACCAGTACTTAGACAGTGATAAATTCACCGTAGAGCTTTCTGACCCGACATCTACCCGTCAGATCGTCCTGAACACTTCTTCCGATATCCTTTCCGAGAAGGAAGTTCGCGTGGCTCTTCAGCATGCTACCAACAAACAGAACATCTCTGACGGTATCTTCTATGGTCTGGAAAAACCGGCTGATACCCTGTTTGCTTCCACCATTCCGTACTGCGACATTGACTTAGAGCCGTATGCGTATGACTTAGAGCTGGCTGGCCAGATCTTAGATGAGGCCGGCTGGAAGATGGGTTCTGGCAATGTCCGTGAGAAAGACGGCAAGCAGTTAAACATTGACCTTCTCTACAACAGCGACAGCGTTACCGAGAAATCCATTGCAGAGTATCTGCAGAGTGAGTATCAGACCATCGGTGTTTCCTTAAACATCCATGGTGAGGAAGAGCAGTCCTACCGCGACAATATGAAGGCCGGTAATTTCGATATGGTATTCAATATCTGCTGGGGTACCCCGTACGATCCGCAGTCTTCCCTGGCAGCAATGCGTGCACCGGTATACGGTGACTATGCAGCACAGCTTGGTCTGGATGACAAGGCAGAGATCGACGAAGCCATCACTGAGATCCTGATCACCACCGATGAGGACAGACGCCAGGAGCTTTATACCTACGTGCTGACCCATCTGCATGAGGATGCGGTTTACATTCCGCTGACCTACGAGTGCAACAAAGCCATTTATCGTTCCGACATGAAGGGCTTCCACTTTACTCAGACTCAGTATGAGGTTCCGTTCCAGGATTTCTCTTTCTAAATGCTGAGGAGTAACCAAATCTGAACCATGTGCACGAAGCCGTCTCCCGGGAGGCGGCTTTGTACTGTTACTGTACACGCATCGCCCAGGCTTTGTACTGCTGTGGTTTATGTACTGCACTGCTCGCTGGCGTGCTTGCTGATTTTTTCACCGGAGGTACTGTTTTGAAACCATATATCATCAAGCGGATCCTTTCTGCGATCCCGCTTCTTCTCATTATTTCCTTTGTGTGCTTTGTTTTTATCAACCTGATCCCTTCCGATCCGGCTGAGGTGGCACTGCGCGTACGCCAGGTTCCCATTATCACTGAGGATGCCATTGCAGAGGTTCGCGCAGAGCTCGGACTGGACAAGCCATATCTGGTCCGCTATTTCACCTGGGTTTGGGACTGCCTGCACGGGAGCTTTGGCATCAGTTATGTAAATCCGACCCGTACTGTGGCCGGAGAGCTTCTGCGCTGCATGCCGGCAACCCTGCAGTTGGCCGGTGCCTCCCTCATCATGGTAATCCTGTTAAGCCTGCCGATCGGTTTCTTATGTGCTGTATACAAGGATGGTTGGTTTGACCGGATCATGCGTGGCATTGTCTTCATGACCACCGCCATGCCGGCTTACTGGGTCGGCCTTCTTATGATGTGGCTGATCTCCATCAAGCTGGATCTTCTTCCGACCAGCGGAAACGGTACCCTAAAGCACCTGATCCTTCCGGCCTTTACCGTATCCTTAAGCTATATCTCCACCTATATCCGTCTGATCCGCAACAACATGCTCGAAAACATGAAGCAGGACTATGTGCTTTATGCCAATGTCCGGGGTCTGCCGCAAAAGTCCATTCTGGTGAAGCATATCCTGAAAAACTCCATGCACACCTGCATCGTGGCCATCGGTATGAGTATTCCGCAGCTGATCTCCGGAACCATTGTCGTGGAAAACGTATTTGCATGGCCGGGACTTGGCACTCTGTGCATCAGTTCCATCTTCAACCGGGACTATCCGGTCATCCAGACCTATGTGCTTTTGATTGGTGTTTTGTTTGTCGTATTTAACCTGCTGTTTGATATCCTGCAGACTGTGTCTGACCCACGTATGCGAAAGGAGAGCAACTGATGTTACACCGCTTTTTACATAATAAGACTGCCGTCGGTACGGTAACGCTGGTTCTGATCGTGGCGCTGATGGGCATCTTTGCCCCGCTCATTGCCCCACACGATCCTTACGCCACCGACATTTTAAACAAATTTGCACACTTCAGCAAAGAGTATCCACTTGGCACCGATAACCTTGGCCGCTGCATCCTCTCCCGCATGATCTACGGCATCCGCCCGACCCTCGGCCTTGCCGTCTTAACCATGCTCGGCACCATCGGCCTGGGTGCCCTGATGGGACTTTTGGCCGGTTATTTCCGTGGCATTACCGAGGAGCTGATCATGCGCGTGGTGGATGTGATGCTCTCGTTTCCAAGCCAGATCATGGTATTTGCGGTTGTTGCCCTGCTCGGCATTAACGTCCAGAACGTGATCCTGGCAAACGTCTTTATCAAATGGGCCTGGTACGCCCGCATGATCCGCACCGGTGTTATGCAGTACCGTGACCGGAACTTTGTCCAGTTTTCCCGCTGTGTCGGAACCCCGGAGCGTTTCATTCTCTTTCGGCATCTGGTACCCTCCATTGCAGCTGACTTAGCCGTGCTCTCCTCCCTGGATGTCGGCTGGGCGATCATCAATATTTCTACCCTTTCCTTTTTGGGACTCGGCGTACAGGCTCCGACTCCGGAATGGGGTGCCATGCTCAGTGAGGCAAAAAATGTCTTAACCAGCAATCCCGCCCAGATGCTGGTGCCGGGTATCGCGATCGTAATCCTGGTTTCTGCCTTCAACCTAATGGGCGATGCCATCCGCGATGTGCTTGATCCGAAGGAGGTGCTGTAATGTCTGCCATTTTAAAAGTAGAAAACTTAAATGTGACGCTGAAGCATCGCAGAGCCTTAAAAAAGCTTGTGGAAGATGTAAGCTTTGAGGTGCGCCCCGGTGAATGCCTCGGTATCCTCGGAGAATCCGGAAGCGGAAAAAGCATGACCGTGAAATCTGTGCTGGGTCTTTTGGATAAAAACTTCCAGGTTTCCGGAAGCGCCATCTTTGACGGACAGGATCTGTTAAAAGAATCCAAGGAAGAACTGCGCCGCCTGCGCGGAAGCCGGATCACCATGGTGCTGCAAAATCCTATGACCTGTTTTGACCCGCTCTACCGCGTCGGAAACCAGATGGCGGAAACCTTTGCCACCCACACATCCTGGAATGCGCAGGAGATCCGCTCCCACAGCCTGGAAATCCTTGAGCAGATGCGGATCCGAAACGGAGAGGAAGTTCTTGAAAAATATCCGCACCAGCTTTCCGGCGGTATGCTCCAGCGTATCATGATCGGCATTGCCATGGCACTGAAGCCGGAACTTCTGATCGCTGACGAGCCCACTACCGCTATCGATGCTATCACCCAGTATGAGATCCTGGAAGAATTTGTCCGCATCAAAAAGCAGCACAATACGGCTATGCTCTTCATCACCCATGACCTGGGTGCCATCTCAAAAGTGGCTGACCGCATCCTTGTCATGAACAGCGGACACGTGGTGGACAGCGGAAGCTTCGATCATATCCGAACGCATGCCGATGACCCATATACTCGCATGCTGGTAGAAAAACGCTCTGCCGTCATGCACCGTTACCGCCAGATCCTACATGGAGATCCCACGCACGCAAAGGAGGAACTTTCCCATGCTTGAAATCAATAACGTCTGCGTCAGCTTCCGCAGCGAGCGTCAGGAAAAGCTATTTGGCACCACAAGAGATCAGGTGCTCTTTGATGTTTCCTTAAAGGTGCCGCAGGGAACCTGCCTTGGCATCCTCGGAGAATCCGGAAGCGGAAAATCCACGCTTGGCCGCGTGATCTGCGGACTCCTAAAACCGGACAAGGGAGAATTAACCATCCACGGCACCTCCGTCTATGCCTCCAGAGCCGGAAAGAAAAATCTGCAAAAGCGCTTGAGCGTTGTATTCCAGGATTATACCACTTCCGCCAATCCACGATTCCGGGTAAAGGAAATCATTGCGGAGGGACTGGCTGCCAGAGAGCGCAACCAGAAAGTCCGCCTAAACCGTGCGGAAGAAACCAGCCGCCTCTTAGAGCTTGTCGGCTTAAATGCGTCCTACGCAGACCGGTATCCGCATGAGTTGTCCGGCGGACAGCTGCAGCGTGTCTGCATCGCCCGGGCGGTGGCCTGCCAGCCGGAGATCATCCTCTTTGACGAAGCCATCTCCTCCTTAGATGCCCACACCCAGGTTCAGATCATGGATCTTTTGCGCGAACTGAAGGAAAAGCTGGGGCTGACCTATATCTTCATCACCCATGACCTGACTTCCGTCACCTACCTCTGCGATGACGTACTGTTCCTGTATCACGGCCACATCACAGAGCACATTCCTGTGTCGCGCATTGCTCAGACCCAGGATGAGTATGCGAAAAAGCTTTTGGCTTCCATTATTGAGTTCGATTAAAGGAGATTTTTGAAATTTATGAGACTGTCTGACTTAAAAGCCGGCAGCGGAGAAAAACAGACCCTCCTGCTGCCTGTCACCAGCCCCTATCCTGTAGAAATGACCGTGATCTGCGGCAGCCGCCCGGGCAAAACCCTGGTAGTGACTGCCGGGATCCACGGCTGTGAATATGTCGGCATCGAAGCCTTAAACCGGCTGAAAAGAGAGCTGGATCCTTCTGCTCTGTCCGGCCGCGTGATCCTTCTTCCTCTGGTAAATCCGGAAGGTTTTTTTCAGGGAAGCAAACAGACCATCCCGGCGGACGGTCAGAATTTAAACCGCATGTTCCCCGGAAATACGAATGGAACATTTTCAAGCCAGCTTGCCCGAGTACTGGAAGAAACTCTGTATCCGGAAGCCGATTTTCTGATGGATCTGCACGGAGGCGATATCAACGAAGCTCTGACTCCGCTGATCTTCTTCCCGACAGCCGTGCCAGATTCTCTGTCCGAGAAAGCCCGAAAAGCTGCAAAGGCTCTTTCCGTTCCTTACCGGGTTGCCTCTACTTCAAAAAACGGCTTTTACAGCTGGGCCGCCCAGTGCGGGATCCCGGCACTTTTAGTGGAGCGAGGGGAGCGCGGCCTGTGGAGCGAAGAAGAGATTGCCGCCTGCCGGGAAAATGTGTATGAACTGATGCGGCATCTGGAAATTTGCAGTGCGAATTCTTTATCTTCTGAAAATACATTTAAAATGCAGACAGAGATCCGCAAAGCCGTCTACGAAGAAACTCACGCGGATGGATTCTGGTATCCCGCAGTGTCCGCAGCCGGACAGCACATCAAACAGGGTACCCTGCTTGGCACCTTAAGAGATACCTGCGGAAATGTAATTTCCCGTTACACCGCCTCATTTGACGGTGTTGTGCTGTATTATACACTCAGTCTTGGGGTAAAAGGTGGGGATCCGCTGATCGCATATGGAGAAATGTAACAGATCTTGCACACTTATCTTTTTTCTTTCACCAGAACCTCTTTTCCCGCAAAGGCAAATCCAAGTTTATAGATCCGGCCTGCTGGTATTCCCGCCGCCAGCAGGTCTTTTTCATACTCCCGCTCCTCAATCTGCTTTAACGCATTGTCTGCCGTCTGTTCCAGATTTTCTTCCTGCTTTTCATGAAAAACCTTAAACTCCAGAATAAAGGCATCCTGATTTTCCTTTCTCGGATACATGGCAATATCGTAGCGTCCTCTTCCGCTTTCGCGGTTGGACAGAATCCGGTATTCTCCCCTCAGGCATACGATCAGGCCAAGAACCAGTCCATGATAGAAATTTTCCGGCACGCGCTCTGCCGGTCCGCGCCCTGTATCAAAATAACTCATGGAATCATAGGAAAGATCCAGCAAAATGTCATTCAGATCCTCGATCTTGTGTTTTACCAGTGCCTGGGCAAACTCATTACAGATGGACATGCCATTGTGGAACATTCCCATGATCTCAGTCTGGAACATCCCCATGACTTCCTCATTAGTCACCGACACATCACACTCTGTTATTTCCCGGTCTTTTATCACATGATCGGCCTTGATATAACCCACAGACAGAAGCAGGGACCACAGACTATTCTCATCTCCATCCAGATACTGGAAGGTGATATTCTCATTGATCCGTTTATGAACCGGTTCTCCCCGCATCAGCTCCTCAATCTCATGCTTGCTGCGCAGCGGATGACGACGGATCATGTCACCGATCAGCTTGTTGCTGCTGGTATTGATCCAGTAAGACTGTAAGGTTCGCTGCTGCATATAGTTGCAGATAGACCAGGGATTGTAGATATCCTTCCGGTTTCCAATGATAAAACCGTCATACATGGCTTTCACATCCTTCATGGTGTCAATATTCTGGCATTTCAGCGCATCCATGACCTCCTGCTCGGTAAAGCCAAAGCAGTCACTGTAGTCATTGCTGGTCACCGTGCAGGTTTTCAGGTTATTCAGGTCAGAAAACAGCGAGTTCTTAGAAATTTTTGTGACACCGGTAATGATAGCCCGGGAAAAGTTGGGATTTTCCTTAAACGTACAGTGAAACAGCTGGCGGCAGGTGGCGATCATCTCATCCCAGTAACCATCTGTGTATGCCTCCAGGAGCGGCGTATCGTATTCGTCCAGGAGGATAATCGGCTTTGTATGATGATGCCGATACAACAGATCACAAAGTTCCTGGATTGCAATACCTGCTTTTTCTGTATTTCCTTCCTCAAATGCCAAACGCAAACGTTTATATTCTGTACGCTCCTCTACTTTCAGCTCCGCACTTTCTGCCAAATAGCTGTGAGCCTTATACATATTTTCCAGATTCACCATCATTCCCTGCATAGCCTGCTTATAATTCATTCCCTTGCAGCTTCCAAAGCTCACGGAAATGACCGGAATCTTTCCAAATAAACTCCGACTCTTTTCATCCTTCCAGACACGAAGCTGTTCGAAATTTTCCGGCTGATTCGCATATCTGGGATCAAAAAAGTGTTCTACCGTACTGAGAAGCATAGTTTTTCCGAATCTTCTGGGGCGATTGATCAAAGTAACCGCCACATTACTCCTGAGCCACTCGGAAATGAAATGGGTCTTATCCACATAAAACTGTTTTCCGCAGGCGTAATCCCCAAAATCCTGAAAACCAATCCCCACACTGGCATCTAAGTAGGGATTGCGGCTTAAAATTCCCTGAAGCTTCTGCAAATAAACCAGAAGATGCTTTTTCTCCTCCTGCAGACGGCTCCGCTCCTCAAATTCCAGAAGGATTTGTTCCCGCTCATCCAGCTTCACATAGCTACTGGTCACCTTGCCGTCTACGCTTTTCTGGATGTAGGGCTGCTTCTTGCCGTTGATGGTTTTGTAAGTCAGTGTGCCTTTTGGCAGTTCTTTCAGACGCGCGTCAATATCCTCTATCCGGTCCCGTGGGTTACTCATACGAACTCCTCCTCATCCAAATCATATCTACAATCTATTTGACAACTCATACAGAATATCCTATAATACACTTAACGAGAGAGTCGAAAGCTAGAGTACACCTAGCCGCCGGCAAAATAGTTGTCAAAAAATAGCGCCTTACTTTACCAGAGCGAGGGCGCTATTTTTTGTGTGTAAAATATAGACATAATCGCCCCTTCGGCTCCCTGGGTAAATGTACTATATGCAGTTTTTATTAGTATATAACCACAGATAACCATTGTCAATCTTCCCGCAGTTATAAAATTATGAATCCTTGACTTTTATTTTTTTCTCCCTATAATTAAGTAATAGCTTTATTAAGTAAACACTTCATTATAAAGGAGACGCACATGACCGATCTTGAATTGCTTCATATCATCACCATGCCTACACGCTACCAGATTCTCATGCTTTTACTGGATCATCATTACTGTGGCAAGGCGCTTTCCGCCAAACTGGGTATCAGTGAATCGGCAGTATCCCAGCACCTGCAGGTATTAAAAAACTGCGGACTGGTCACCGGCCTGCGAATTGATTACCAGATGCATTACCAGGTAAACAAAGACCTGATGCTTCGGGCTGCCAATGCCCTTTGCCAGGTACTGTCAGAAACACAAAACCAGCACTGGAACCATGAAAACTGTGACTGTGAATTTGCTGCATCCTGCAGCCGAAGAGGAGTTTCCAGAAAATCATGAACAAGAATAAAGACTATCTGATCACAGAGAAGCCATCTCGGGCACTGTTTACCTTTGCGCTTCCTATGATCATCGGAAATCTGTTCCAGCAGGCATACACCATTGTAGACTCTGCCATTGTGGGACATTATGTAGGAGAAACTGCACTGGCCGCAGTCGGCGCGTCCTATGCGCTGACCAGCATTTTTATCTGTGTCGCCATCGGCGGCGGCATCGGCGCATCGGTTATCATCAGCCAGCATTTCGGTGGACATGCCTACGGCCGCATGAAAACCAGCATCCGCACCGCCATGCTTTCCTTCCTGCTCGTCAGCCTGCTGCTTGGCGGCATTGGCCTGTGCTTCAGCCGACAGATCATGGAAGCCTTAAATACCCCGGCTAATGCCATTGACATTGCTGTAATCTACTTAAATATTTACTTTTACGGCCTGCCCTTTTTGTTTATGTACAACATCCTCGCCTCCATGTTCAATGCTCTCGGTGAATCGCGGATTCCGCTATATCTGCTGATTTTCTCCTCAGTGCTGAACATCTTCCTGGATCTGTACATGGTGGCCACCCTGCATCTCGGCGTTGCCGGTGCTGCTTACGCGACCTTTATTGCCCAGGGCATCTCGGCGGTCTGTTCCTTTCTCATCTTCCTTCGCACACTCCGCCGGTTAGACGGGAAGACTGAGACCTGGTTCAGTAAAACGGAGTTTTCCTCCATGTCCCGCATCGCACTGCCGTCCATTCTCCAGCAGTCCACGGTTTCCATCGGAATGATGCTGGTCCAGTCAGTGGTAAACGGCTTTGGCACGCAGATCCTGGCCGGATTTTCTGCCGGCATGCGGATTGAATCTCTCTGTGTAGTTCCCATGTCCGCCATCGGAAATGCCCTTTCCTCCTATACGGCCCAGAACATTGGCGCAGAAAAACACGAACGGATTTCCCTTGGATACCGGGCTGCCAACATCACGGTCGCCATTACCGCCGTCATCCTGTGTCTGTTCCTAG
>CAVIHW010000042.1:0-19605 GCA_963642615.1 Oscillospiraceae bacterium
TATCCGGGAAAATCTTGATCCAAACTTTACCACCACGTTTGATGTAACGGGTCATGGCAACACGGGCTGCCTCGATCTGGTTGGACTTGATCCAGCACGGCTCGGTAGCTACAAGACCGAACTCACCGTAGTTAATTTTATTTCCTCTTAAAGCCTTTCCGGTCATAGTTCCACGGAACTGTTTGCGGCGCTTTACTCTCTTAGGCATTAACATTATTTATCGCTCCCTTCCTTGTTTCCTCTAGTAGGAAGTACCTCGCCTTTGTAGATCCAAACCTTAACGCCAAGCTTGCCGTAGGTGGTATCTGCCTCAGCGAAACCATAGTCAATATCTGCTCTTAATGTCTGTAACGGAATGGTGCCCTCGCTGTAGAACTCGGTACGAGCGATATCAGCACCGCCAAGACGTCCGCCAACAGCGGTCTTGATTCCCTTAACGCCAGCCTTCATGGAACGACCCATGGTGGACTTCATTGCACGACGGAAGGAAACACGGTTCTCAAGCTGCTGTGCGATGTTCTCAGCTACTAACTGAGCATCGCGATCCGGTCTCTTGATCTCTTTGATATCGATAAATACTTTTTTGTCGGTCAGCTTCTGAACTTCGCCTCTGAGCTTCTCGATCTCTGCGCCGCCCTTACCGATTACAACGCCCGGTTTAGCAGTGTAGATGATGATCTTTACTCTGTCAGCAGCAGATGCTCTCTCGATCTCGATTTTGGAAACGCCAGCGCTATACAGTTTTTTCTTGAGGAATTTACGGATGTTGTAATCCTCTACCAGGCAATCAGCGAAGTTGCCTTCTGCATACCACTTGGAATCCCAGTCTTTAATAACACCGACTCTTAAGCCGTGCGGATTAACTTTCTGTCCCATAATTGCCTCCTCTTATCTCTCATTAAGCACAACAGTGATGTGGCTCATTCTCTTCTCGATTCTGTAAGCTCTGCCCTGTGCTCTCGGTTTTACTCTCTTCATGGTCGGTCCCTTGTTAGCGAAGCACTCTTCTACGTAAAGTTTTGCCGGATCCATGTTGTTGTTGTTCTCTGCATTTGCGATTGCAGATTCCAGTAATTTTTTAATTAAAGAAGAAGCATATCTTGGGTTGTAAGTTACAATACCAAGTGCGGTCTGTACATCTTTGCCTCTGATGGCATCTAATACGAAGCAAGCCTTCTGAACAGAAACACGTGCGTAAGATAACTTTGCGCTCGGTCTGGTGTCCTTCTGGGCATTTCTCTCTCTCTTAATCTGACTTCTATGTCCTTTAGCCATTGCTAAGTAACCTCCTTTCAATCCTGACGATTATCGTTTGGATTTCTTCTCGTCTTTTCCATGTCCTCTGTAAGTTCTGGTAGCTACGAACTCACCCAGTTTGTGGCCTACCATATCCTCGGTAACATATACCGGAACATGCTTTCTGCCATCGTGAACTGCGATTGTATGTCCAACCATCTGCGGGAAGATTGTGGAACGGCGGGACCAGGTCTTGATCACCTGATGCTGTCCTGCTGCGTTCATTGCATCAACTTTTTTCAGTAAGTGTGCATCTGCAAATGGTCCTTTTTTTAATGAACGTGCCATAGGTTTTGTATCCTCCTTGAATTATTTAATGGTCTTGCCGTCGCGTCTTCTTACAATCAGCTTATTAGACTGCTTGTTTTTCTTTCTGGTCTTCAGACCCAGAGCAGGCTTGCCCCACGGAGTAGAAGGACCCGGACGACCGATACCAGTCTTACCTTCACCACCACCGTGCGGATGGTCATTCGGGTTCATAACGGAACCGCGAACTGTAGGACGGATACCCATATGACGTTTTCTACCAGCCTTACCGAGGTTGATCAGGTTGTGCTCGCCGTTACCTACAACACCGATGGTTGCGCGGCATACGATCGGAACCATTCTCATCTCGCCGGAAGGAAGTCTTAAGGTTGCATATTTGCCTTCTTTTGCCATAAGCTGAGCAGCGTTACCAGCGGAACGAACCAGCTGACCACCCTTGCCCGGATACAGCTCAATATTATGAATCTGCGCACCAACCGGAATGTTTGCCAGCGGTAAGCAGTTACCAACTTTAGCCTCTGCAGTCTCGCCGCTCATAACCTTCATGCCGTCGGTTAAACCAGCCGGAGCCAGGATATAAGCTTTCTCGCCGTCTGCGTAGCAGATCAGTGCGATGTTTGCAGTTCTGTTCGGATCGTACTCGATACCGATAACGGTTGCCGGGATACCATCCTTGCTGTTTCTCTTGAAATCGATGATTCTGTATTTTCTTCTGGAACCGCCACCACGATGTCTAACGGTGATCTTACCCTGGTTGTTACGGCCAGCATTCTTCTTTAAAGAAGTAACCAGAGACTTCTCCGGAGCGGATTTGGTGATCTCACTGAAATCAGAACCGGTCATATGTCTTCTGGAAGGTGTATATGGGTTATATGTTTTAATTCCCATGACTTGAACTCCTTTCAATTCCGTACACGGTCGTGCGTTATCAACGCACTCGCGTGTATCTCTTTATCACGGCGCAGTATATTTTTGTCACTGCTTACCGTATATCCACGTATGCATTGCAGGAATCGGGCGAATGCCCGTGATCGAGGAAATGCATCAGCATTTCCGAGATCCCTGCGTCTTTTTATTTTAGAGCCCTGCAAATACCTCGATCTCTTTGCTGTCCTCAGTTAACTGAACGATAGCTTTCTTGGTTGCAGCGGTCTTTCCGAAGGTCATACCACGTCTCTTGGTCTTGCCTTCGCTGTTCATGGTGTTTACACTCTTAACTTTGGTTCCCGGGAACATCTTCTCCACAGCCTCTTTGATCATGGATTTGTTCGCATCGGTATGAACCAGGAAAGTGTATTTCTTATCGCTCATTGCGTTCATGCTCTTCTCGGTAACAACCGGTTTCAGAATGACATCATAGTACTGAACGTTAGCCATTATGCGTACACCTCCTCGATATTTGCAACTGCAGTCTTGGTAGCTACTACAGTATTGTATTTCAGAATGTCATATACATTGATGGTATTGACATAAGCGGTCTTTACAGACGGGATGTTCTTAGCGGACTTAACAACATTGTCGCTGTCCTCGCCAACAACTACCAGTGCCTTGTTAACCTTTAAGTTATTCAGGACAGTCTGGAACTTTTTGGTCTTGATCTCATCAAGCTTCAGCTCGTCAACAACGATGAACTTGTTCTCAAGCACTCTGCTGGTCAGTGCAGACTTCAGAGCTGCTCTCTTCTCTTTCTTGTTGAGTCTGATTGTGTAATCTCTCGGAGTCGGAGCGAATACTACGCCGCCGCCGGTCCACTGCGGAGATCTGGTTGAACCCTGACGTGCATGTCCGGTTCCTTTCTGTCTCCACGGTTTTCTTCCGCCACCAGATACCTCAGAACGGGTTTTTGCTTTCTGAGTACCCTGACGATTGTTAGCAAGCTGTGCAACGACTGCCATGTGTACCAGGTGCTCGTTAACCTCTACACCGAATACAGCATCGTTTAAATCAATCTTGCCTACTTCATTGCCTTCCATATTGTAAACAGATACGTTTGCCATCTGTGTGTTCCTCCTTTCTCGTCAAAGCTTACTTGGAAACTTTCACTGTTTCTCTGATTGTTACTAAGGATTTCTTCGGTCCCGGAACTGCGCCCTTAACCAGAAGCAGATTGTTCTCAACGTCTACACGTACGATCTCAAGGTTCTGGATGGTAACCTGCTTGGAACCCATATGTCCCGGCATGCCTTTACCCTTGAATACCTTGCTCGGATCAGAACAAGCACCGTTGGAACCCTGATGACGATGGAACTTAGAACCATGAGCCATAGGTCCTCTGTGCTGACCATGTCTCTTGATCGCGCCCTGGAAACCTTTACCTTTGGAAACAGCGGTTGCATCCACCTTATCGCCATTAGCGAAGATGTCAGCTTTGATCTCGTCCTTTACAGAATACTCTTCTGCGTTCTCAAAACGGAACTCGCGGACGAATCTCTTGTAGGAAACACCTGCCTTGTCGAAGTGTCCCTTAACCGGTTTGCTAACCAGTTTTTCTCTCTTGTCTACAAAACCAACCTGAACTGCTTTGTAGCCATCGTTCTCAACGGTCTTAACCTGGGTTACTACACACGGACCAGCCTGAAGAACGGTTACCGGAACTAACACGCCATCTTCGTTGAAGATCTGAGTCATTCCGACTTTGGTAGCTAAGATAGCTTTCTTCATTTCAATTTCCTCCTTACAGCGGATTACCTTTTACAGCAATCATACTAAAGCTTATTTCTGTTTCATTTTGATGTCGATATAAACACCAGCCGGCATTTCCAGTTTGCTTAATGCATCAACTGTCTTCTGGCTCGGAGTGGTGATATCGATAAGTCTTTTGTGAGTTCTCTGCTCGAACTGCTCTCTGGAATCTTTGTACTTGTGTACCGCTCTCAGAATAGTTACTACCTCTTTCTTGGTCGGTAACGGTACCGGTCCGCTCACCTGAGCCCCTGTCTTCTTTACGGTCTCGATGATTTTTCCAGCAGACTGATCAACTAACTGATGATCATAAGCTTTTAATGTGATTCTCATTACTTGACTTGCCATAAAAAAAGTCGCCTCCTTTTCGCACTTTTGGTTGAAGTACGACAAGCGGTGACTGTACACATCTCCGTGTGTGTCGCGCGGACTACACACTGCGTTACTGCAATTACTCTTTTACTACAGCTGTTAAATTGGTACAGTGACTTGTCGTCAGTTTCCTAACTTGACATTCGCTCCACGGAAAACCTGCCATCTTGGCAGCAACCTCACGCTTCATAGCTATCATGTCACAGCCTTTGTATATTACCATAATCTTTTTTTAAATGCAAGCACTTCCCGTATTTTTTTTGTTTTTATTTCCATACACAGTTCCTGCTTGTACACCGCATAAGCTGTCACGGAAAATCCGAGTTTCTTCTATATATAAGAATAGAGCCAACCAGGCATTTCTGCCCGATCAGCTCTCCCTCTATTCCTATTTTTAATCATTGTCCCAGTCTGGTTCTTCCGGGCTGCGGTAACTGCCGCCGTCTACCGTCTCATCATCCTCCTTGATCAGGACGCCGCTGCTATTGGTTTTGTACTTTGTTCCGTTGCTGTCCTTGACTGTGGTGTTCTTTGCAATCTTGCCGGAGGTATTGACCA
Organism: Oscillospiraceae bacterium; assembly: GCA_963642615.1. Taxonomy (GTDB): domain Bacteria; phylum Bacillota; class Clostridia; order Lachnospirales; family Lachnospiraceae; genus Brotaphodocola. Next base: position 5,176 of record CAVIHW010000042.1, read on the forward strand.
CATAATTCTTGTCACTATTTCCCATAGGGATGGTATAGACCTCGTACTTGCTTCCGGAATCCGCCTTTTGAAGTTTTCCCATGTAGTATAGGTAGTTGTCATAGACACCTGTATAGCCTTTTCCGGTAGAAGCAAAATAGTACGGCCAGGATACACCTCCATCCGTGATGTTGAATTTGCCCTTAAGCATACTGCTCTGGGAATAAGTGCCAAAGTAATATGCCGTATACTCTTCCTCACTGCTGTTTGTATAGACCTTCTGGATGCCATATACCGGCACGCCATATTCATTGAACAGATAGGTATTGCCATTGATGCGTTTCAGATCACTGGTTTTTGCACTTCCCTTGGAAGGTCCGACTTCCGGAACACCCTTGGAGTTAAAGTAGAACCATTCCACATCATGGTCATAGTGACCTGCCAGATTTTCCGGTGGTTCTATGGAATACCAGCCTGTGCGTACCTTTCCGTCCGCGTCCACATACCGGTAGTCTTCGATATCGTCGGACTCATCATCATTCACACAGACCCATCCGGTCTGTACTGCGCCGTCTTCGCGCAGGCAATAATAGGTTCCGTTGATCTTTTTCTGTTTGAGATTCGTACCACTCTCACTCGGAACTACCTTTTTGCCGTTTGTCCCAAAATAGTACCAGTACTGACCGTCACTTGCCGCCTCAAGAGGGCTTCTGTGTTCGTCTTCATCCTGGTATTCCTCTGGAGGAGTCAGCTTTTTCCAGCCGGTCACCATAACTCCGACATCATCGCAGTAATACATGTTGTCTAAGATCCATCCGGTCTGCATGGCACCCGTATCGCCAAAGTAATAGCATTTGCTGTCAATCTGTACCCACTTATCCTTAGAGCATTTCCCATTGCTGCCAAAATAATACCAATCATAACCGCTGGTCTTGTTGCTGTTTACCACCTGAAGCCATTTGTTGGTGATCATAATTCCATTGGTATCTACATAGTAATCATCATGATCCACCCACTTGTTTACAGCCATGGCGCCATTGCTCTCCAGATAACGCCAGGTTCCATCCTGTGCCTGACGCCACGCATTGGTTACCTTACTGCCATTGTTATTGTAATACACCCAGCTGCTGCCTTCCTGCGCCCAGCCCGCAGCAAATGCCGTGATCCCGACTGCTCCAAGGCTCATAAACGCCGTCAGGGCAACCATCACCAAAGTCTTTTTCTTCATATTATAATATAGCTCCTCCGTATGTTACTGATCCGCTTCTTTCGCGGATAACGATCCCGTCCGGATTCATTATTACCATTGTAACAATAAGAGGAAAATTATTCAACCAATTCAGACAAACAGATTCTTACGATTTTAGCAGAATAAAAAAACAGGCTCCGCCTTGCAACAGAACCTGTTTTTTATTCTAAATTTCTGATTATACCTCGAAGATCAGATCGCCATAGCTCGGGAACGGCCACAGTTCTTTGTCTACGATCATTTCCAGCTTGTCTGCCGGTGTACGAAGAGCAGCCATAGCCGGAACTACTTTATCATGGTAAGCATGCGCCTGTGCCTCTGCGCCTTCTACACCTGCGGTCTCATCGGTGATGTCAACCAGAGCTGCCAGTGCTACCTTCATATCGGAAAGCAGTGCGGATGTCTCGGTAAGCAGTTCAGCCTGTACGCTGATATCTGCCTCTGGGCATGCAGCCTTTACAGAACCAAGAGAGCCAGCCAGCTGAGTGGTATATTTGATCACTGCCGGGATGATCTGCTTGCCTGCCATATCGATCATGGTTCTGGCCTCAATGTTGATCACCTTGGAATATGCCTCGTACTCTACCTCGGCACGGGACTCCAGCTCTGCCTTTGTAAATACGCCAAAGGACTCATACAGCTTTACAGCCTTCTCGGTGGTGATAGCCGGAATTGCTTCCACCATGGAACGGATATTCGGAAGTCCGCGTTTCTCAGCCTCTTCTACCCATGCATCAGAATAGCCGTTGCCGTTGAAGATGATGCGCTTGTGGTCGCGAAGCAGTTTCTTGATCAGATCATGAACTGCGGTATCGAAATCCTCTGCCTTCTCAAGCTCGTCTGCTGCTTCCTTGAATGCCTCTGCAACGATGGTGTTCAGAACAACGTTTGCCGGAGCGATGGAATCAGAAGAACCTACCATACGGAACTCGAACTTGTTGCCGGTGAATGCAAACGGTGAAGTACGGTTACGGTCGGTTGCATCTTTGTCAAGATCCGGAAGGGTTGCAACGCCAGTCTTTAAGGTGCCGCCGCTCTTGGAGTGGGTTGCCTCACCTGTGCTGCACAGCTGATCAATGACATCCTCTAACTGCTCGCCAAGGAATACGGAGATGATTGCAGGCGGTGCCTCGTTTGCGCCCAGACGATGATCGTTTCCGATATCGGCTGCAGATTCACGGAGCAGGTCTGCATGAGTATCTACTGCTTTCAGGATGCAAGCCAGAACCAGTAAGAACTGGATGTTCTCGTGAGGGGTATCGCCCGGGTTTAACAGGTTGATGCCATCATCAGAGGTAAGGGACCAGTTGTTGTGCTTACCAGAACCGTTAACACCTGCAAACGGTTTCTCATGAAGCAGGCAGGTAAGACCCTGACGGCCTGCAACCTTCTTTAAGGTCTCCATAACCATCTGGTTGTGGTCTACTGCAAGGTTTGCCTCATCGTAGATCGGAGCCAGCTCGTGCTGTGCCGGTGCAACCTCGTTGTGCTGGGTCTTTGCGGTAACGCCAAGCTTCCAGAGCTCCTCATTGACAGCCTTCATGTAAGCACCGATGCGCTCACGGATAACGCCAAAGTAATGATCGTCCAGCTCCTGTCCTTTCGGAGGCATAGCACCGAATAAGGTACGGCCGGTATAGATCAGGTCTTTTCTCTGTAAGTATTTCTCACGGTCTACGATGAAATACTCCTGCTCCGGTCCTACGGACGGGGATACGCGCTTTGCAGTGGTATTGCCAAAGAGTCTCAGGATTCTTAATGCCTGCTCATTGATCGCCTGCATGGAGCGAAGAAGCGGAGTCTTCTGGTCAAGTGCCTCACCCTTGTAAGAGCAGAATGCAGTCGGGATGCAAAGGGTCACGCCGCAGGCATCTTCTCTTAAGAATGCCGGGGAGGTGCAGTCCCATGCTGTATAACCTCTTGCCTCAAAGGTTGCGCGCAGACCACCTGACGGGAAGGAGGATGCATCCGGCTCACCCTTGATCAGCTCTTTGCCGGAGAACTCCATGATAACCTTGCCTTCTGCATCCGGTGCAGAAATAAAGGAATCATGTTTCTCTGCGGTCACGCCGGTTAATGGCTGGAACCAGTGGGTGTAATGGGTTGCCCCTCTCTCGATTGCCCAATCCTTCATTGCATGTGCAACAACATCTGCAATAGACGGATCCAGCTCAGCACCATCTTCGATGGTCTTTTTCATTTTCTTGAACACGCTCTTTGGTAAGCGCTCTTTCATAACGGTTTCGTTGAAGACGTTCTTGCCAAAAATCTCAGCTACATTGATCACTTCGCTCATAGACTTTGTTCCTTCCTCTCATTAGAATTGCCGTTTCCGGTCTCCTCACCTGTCCCTGAACAATCACACAATTTTTTATCTTTACTTACTAATATTAAGTCTGGGTTCAGGTTAAAAAAAATGGTGCTCTTCCCTCAAGGAAGAACACCATTGTTCCCTTATTAAAATAAACCATCAGTCTTAAAAATGCAAGTCTTTTTTTCTATTTTCTTGTATTTTTTTCGTACGTCCGATCCTTAGGCTTTTCCAACGGAACCAAACAGCTCCATTTTCTCTTTTACAGTTGCCTTGATTGCCTCTGCACCCGGTGCAAGCAGCTTACGCGGATCGAAGCCCTTGCCCTCTAAATCCTTGCCTGCCTCGACGTACTTGCGGGTAGCATCTGCGAAGGATAACTGACATTCGGTATTTACATTGATCTTTGCTACGCCAAGGTCAATGGCTTTCTTGATCATGTCAGCCGGGATACCGGTACCACCGTGAAGAACCAGCGGCAGATCGCCTACTTTTTCTTTGACTGCTGCCAGGGTCTCAAAGCTTAAGCCCTGCCAGTTTGCCGGATATTTTCCATGAATGTTGCCGATGCCTGCTGCCAGGAAATCTACGCCAAGGTCTGCGATCATCTTGCACTCGTTCGGGTCTGCGCACTCGCCCATACCAACAACGCCGTCTTCCTCGCCGCCGATGGAACCTACCTCAGCCTCAATGGAAAGTCCCATTGCATGAGCAACCTTTACTAATTCTTTGGTCTTTTCCACGTTCTCTTCGATCGCATAATGGGAACCATCAAACATGATGGAGGAAAAACCTGCCTTGATGCATTTATAGCAGCCATCATAGGTACCATGGTCTAAATGCAGTGCTACCGGAACGGTAATGTTCATCTCCTCGATCATGGCTTTTACCATGGCGGAAACCGTCTTGAAACCGGTCATATATTTTCCTGCACCTTCGGATACGCCCAGGATTACCGGGGAGTTTAACTCCTGTGCGGTTGCCAGGACTGCCTTTGTCCACTCCAGGTTATTGATGTTGAACTGACCTACTGCATAGTGTCCTTCTACTGCTTTCTTCAGCATTTCTGTTGCAGATACTAACATGTTCAAAACCTCCGTTTTTTCTATAGTCTGCCGCATGACTGCCGGCAAAATCATGTTGCCATTATGGCCACTTTTCCTTCTTATTATATTACAAAAAAGAATTTTTGTGAAGTATTTAACTCACTTTCCCTGATCTTTTATAATCCAAGGATTTCCGCTACATTTTTCTCCATATCTGCAGCATCACATTCACGGGTATGGCGGATCGGGGCATTGCGGATCTCCTCAACAGCACGCGGGATGGCAACACCGGATGCCTCGCACAGCGCGTCGATGGAAGCAAATTCATCCGTCTCTGCCTCTTTGCCGGTCACTGCAGCCATAACGCTGTGAGAGAACTTATACGGACTTGCGGTAGAAGCGATCACTGTCGGAGTCTGATCTTTCGTCTCTTCCACATATTTTTTGTATACACAAGATGCCACACCGGTATGGGTATCGATGATATATCCGGTTTTCTCTGCCAGATTGCGGATGCCTGCGGCATTCTCAGCCTCGGTGGCATATCCGCCCACAAAATCCTTCATGAAGGCTTTCATGGAATCGGTAATGCTGTAAGCACCCTTTGTGCTTAAATCTTCCATCAGCTTACGGTTTGCCTCTGCGTCACAGCCGGTGCTCAAATAGATCAGGCGCTCTAAGTTGCTGGAGATCAGGATATCCATGGACGGGGAGTTTGTCAGGATGAAATCTCTCTTGCGGTCATAGGTTCCTGTCTTGAAGAAATCATACAGAACCTTGTTGTCATTAGATGCGCAGATCAGGGTTTTGATCGGCACTCCCATCTGTTTTGCCAGATAAGCAGCCAGGATATTTCCGAAGTTTCCGGTCGGAACGGTAACGTTGATGAGATCACCATTCTGGATTTCCCCATTCTGCAGCAGCTTTGCATAGGCATAAACATAATAAACTACCTGCGGAACCAGACGGCCGATGTTGATGGAGTTTGCAGAAGAAAGCTGGAAGCCCTTCGCAGCCAGTTTTTCAGCAAATTCCTTGTCACCAAAGATCTTTTTGACACCGGTCTGGGCATCATCAAAGTTTCCGTGAATGGAAACAACTGCTGTATTGTCGCCCTTCTGGGTTACCATCTGCAGTTCCTGAACCTTGCTGACACCGCCCTTCGGATAGAATACAATGATGCGGGTTCCCGGTACGTCTGCAAAACCTGCCATAGCTGCCTTTCCGGTATCTCCGGAGGTTGCAGTCAGGATGACGATCTCATTCTCTACATGATTTTTCTTAGCAGAAGTGGTCATCAGATACGGGAGAATGGACAGAGCCATATCTTTAAATGCGATGGTACTTCCGTGGAACAGCTCCAGATAATAAGCACCGTCTGCCTTTACAAGCGGAGCAATCTCCTCCGTATCAAACTTGCCATCATAAGCATGGTCGATACAGTAACGCAGTTCTTCCTCTGTAAAGTCCGTTAAGAACTGTTTCATGACGCGATATGCGGTTTCCTGGTAAGTCATGCCTGCCAGCTCTTCCATCGCTACATCCAGTTTCGGAATCGAAGTCGGCATAAACAGGCCGCCATCATCAGCCAGTCCCTTTAAAATGGCCTGAGATGCTGTCAGTCCGCTTTCTCCGCCTCTTGTGCTCTGATATGTCAAATTCATAGCTTTTCTTCCTTTCTCCATCTTTCATGAATATTGTGCTCGTGCAACAAATGAACTGCAACAACATTAGTTTTCGTTGATTGTAGCACAGTCCACTATTGTTTGTCCATGTTTTCTTTAGAAAGAACAAAGTAGGAACGAAATTTCCTATTACACAAAAAATCACCGCATATTGAAGGTTTTTCTCAGATATGCTAAACTGGGGAAAAATCGCGCATTTTCAAAATAGTACAAACATGCCCCACGATAATCATATGGGCAAAATTTGGAAAGGATCCTGATCATGTACACTTATGCCTGGTATCACTGGCTTACTTTCTTCTATATATACTGTTTTTTCGGCTGGATCTTTGAATCTGCCTATGTTTCTGCAAAAACCAAGCATCTCGTAAACCGCGGCTTTTTGCGGCTTCCCATGCTTCCTCTGTACGGCACCGGGGCTGTCATGATGCTTTGGGTGTCGCTTCCGGTCAAAAACAACCTGTTCCTGGTCTATATTTCCGGTTTTCTGGCTGCTACCCTGTTGGAATATGTGACCGGTTATGTGATGGAGCGCCTGTTTAAGGTACGCTACTGGGATTACAGTGATCAGAAATTCAACCTGCATGGTTATATCTGTTTGACCTCCTCCATCGCCTGGGGTTTTCTTACCATCTTCATGACCGAAATCATCCACCGCCCCATTGAACATTTTGTACTGACACTGCCAGCATCACTGGAATGGAGTCTGTTAGTGGTTGTCAGCGGATGCTTCATCCTGGATACCATCCGGTCTACGAAAGAAGCTCTGGATCTTGCGAAAGCCCTGGAGCGAGTCGCAAAGCTGCGCAGCGAACTGGACGAACTACAGGTACAGCTTGCACTGCTAAAGGATGAAGCAATGCAAAATATGGAAACGGTAAAGGAAGAGCTCCGTGAAACCGTGGCAGAAAATATCGAACTACACAAAGAAAAAGCCATCGCCCACAAGGAGGCACTTGACGAAGCCATGACAGTCACGAAAGAGGCGCTTGGCGAAGCCATGACGGTCACGAAAGAGGCACTTACCGAAGCTATGACAGCCAAAAAGGAAAACTTTGCCGAAGCTATGGCAGCCAAAAAGGAAAACTTTGCCGAAGCCATGACTGCAAAAAAGGAAACACTTGCCGAAGCCATCACCCAAAAAAAGGAGCTGCTGGCAGCCGCTGTCACTACCGGCATGAAAGCTTCTGCCCTGCCATCCATGCTCCGGCGAAATCCCGGTGCCGTATCCAGGCGTTTTGCCACTGCATGGAAAGAGCTTTATGAGATAGCAGATAAACACAGACATTCCTGATCCCGGAGGCACAACATGGATTTAAAACAGATTGAATATATTGTAAAGATTGACGACGAACACAGCATCACCCGGGCTGCGGAAAAGCTCTTTGTGACACAGTCCGCCCTCAACCAGCAGCTTCTCAGACTGGAAAAAGAACTGGGGGCACCGCTTTTTCACCGCAGCAAGGTGGATATGCGCCCAACAGAGATCGGGCAGGTCTATCTGGATAATGCCAGGGAAATTTTGCGGATCAAGCAGCGCACCTACAACCTGATCAATGACATGACCGATGCCAAGAAAGGCCATCTGTCCATCGGCTTTACCCCGGGGCGCGGCAGTGAAATGTTCATCCATGTCTATCCGGCCTTTCATAAGGTTTATCCCAATGTGACCATCGAGCCGTACGAGCTGAGTGTCCGCCGCCAGCAGCAGATGATCGCCCAGGGGAATTTAGATCTCGGTTTTCAGACCTTGTCTGAGCGCCAGAAAACAGACAGTGAATATATCAAGCTTGGCGAAGAGGAGATCTTTCTTCTGGTTCCAAGCATCCTCCCTGCTGCCAGACAGCTGGATATACCAAAAGACGAAAGAGATGGATCTGCTCCGATCGCCGACCTCTCCCTCTTTCAGTATGAACCTTTCGTACTGATGTATAAGGAATCCACAAGCCGTGCGATCACGGATGAGATCTTCCGCAAATCCGGTTTCACGCCCAATGTGCTCTTTGAAACCGCCAGCAACAACACCATTGTCTCCATGATCGAGGCAAACCTCTGCTGCGGTGTTGTTCCGGAATACTATGTGCGTAATCTCCCCTCTTGTGTCAGCTGTTTTGCCTTTGCCTCCCATCCTTCCTGGGATATTGTGGCAAACTACCGTAAGGGAGGTTATTTGAGCGAGGCTGCAAAATATTTCATCGAATTGGTACGAAACTTCTGGGAATAATAAAAAGAAGCTTCGGAAAGCGCCCTGTATGGCGGCCTTTCCGAAGCCTTTTTATTGTCAGTCTGTAATCTGATTAATATGCTCTGCCCCAGTATACCATCTTCTTTGCCGGTTTACCGCAGCATACGCACTTATCGGATAAGGTTTCCTGTGCAAACGGCATGCAGCGGGATGTTGCAGCCGTGTCTTCCTTGATCTTGTCTTCGCAAGCCTGATCCCCGCACCACATTGCTTTTACAAAGCCCGGTTTCTCGTTGATCGTCTTTACGAACTCATCATAGGTCGTTGCAGTGTAGGTATGACTGTCGCGATGCGTTCTTGCACGTTCCAGCATATCATTCTGGATTGTATCCAGAAGTTCGCCCACCTTCACCTCGATCTCATCTAAGGAGACTGTCATCTTCTCATGGGTATCACGGCGAACCAGAACTGCCTCATTGTTTTCGATATCTCTCGGACCGATCTCAACACGTACCGGGATACCACGCATCTCAGATTCGCTGAATTTCCATCCCGGGCTCTTGTCGGAATCATCCACTTTCACCTTGAAATTGGAAAGAACCTCTTTGAGTGCAAATGCCTTGTCTAAGACACCCTCTTTCTGCTGCTGGATCGGAACGATCACAACCTGGGTCGGAGCAATTCTCGGCGGCAGTACCAGACCGTTGTTGTCACCGTGTACCATGATGATGGCACCGATCATTCGGGTGGTCATGCCCCAGGAAGTCTGGTGCACATACTGCAGGGTGTTGTCCTTTGCAGCATACTGGATGCCAAACGCTTTTGCAAATCCGTCGCCAAAGTTGTGGCTGGTACCGGACTGTAAAGCTTTTCCGTCATGCATCAGGGATTCGATGGTATAGGTAGCTTCTGCACCGGCAAATTTCTCCTTATCGGTCTTCTGTCCGCGGATGACCGGGATTGCCAGAACCTGCTCGCAGAAATCTGCATACAGATTCAGCATCTGAATGGTTCTTGCCTCAGCTTCCTCGGCAGTCGCATGGGCGGTATGTCCCTCCTGCCATAAGAACTCTCTGGAGCGCAGGAAAGGACGGGTGGTCTTCTCCCATCTCACAACGGAGCACCACTGGTTATATACCTTCGGAAGGTCACGATAAGAATGTACATCCTTCGCATAAAAATCGCAGAACAGGGTCTCAGAAGTCGGGCGCACGCACAGACGCTCCTGAAGCGGCTCAAGACCACCGTGTGTTACCCATGCAACCTCCGGTGCAAATCCTTCCACGTGATCCTTTTCTTTTTCCAGCAAGCTCTCCGGAATGAAGATCGGCATGTATACATTCTGTACACCGGTCTCCTTAAAACGGCGATCCAGTTCCTGCTGGATGTTTTCCCAGATTGCATAACCTGCTGGCTTGATCACCATGCAGCCCTTTACACTCGCATAATCACACAGTTCGGCTTTTTTTACCACATCCGTATACCACTGGGCAAAATCTTCGTCCATGGATGTGATGGCTTCTACCATTTTTTTATCCTTTGCCATCTCTACTCTCCTTTTATATAAAAATAGTCATCCGATTCTTTGTCATTTCTGACAAGGGACCGAATGACCTGATCTTGTTTGATTCTAAGACATTTTTCCCTCTTTGTCAAGGGAAGGACAATACTCTTCTGATTTAATATGTAAAACTTTTTTCTGCTATTTTTTGTTAATATTACCTAATTTCTGTTAACTTTCTTCAGTTTTTTCGACTTGACATTTTATTTTTGAATGAATATAATGCAAACTATAAACTTATAGCACACACCGAAAAGCAAAGGCGCTTTGAGAATACAATCTCAGAGCGCCTTTTTGTTTTGAACAATCAGAAAGGCCACGAGCTCGGTCTGCCGCAGCTGTGGAAGGTGAATCATATGGCTGATATGGTAAAAGTCGAACATCTGAAAAAAAACTTTGGTGACCTGGAAGTTCTCAAGGATATCAACCTTACCGTGAAAGAAGGAGAAAAGCTGGTCATCATCGGCCCGTCCGGTTCCGGAAAATCCACCTTTATCCGGTGCATCAATCACCTGGAAGAACCGACCTCGGGCAGCATTTCCATTGCCGGAACACCGGTTACGAAAAAGAACTACCTGGAAATGGCAAAGAAATATTCTTCCATGGTATTCCAACAGTTTAACCTGTATCCACATCTGACCGTGCTGGAAAACCTGACACTGGCACCCATGAAGCTGCAGCACGTTTCCAAGGCTGAGGCAACCGCAACCGCCATGAAATGTCTTGACCGGGTTGGCTTAAAGGCCAAGGCCGGCAACTATCCGGTACAGCTCTCCGGTGGTCAGCAGCAGCGTGTAGCCATTGCCCGGGCTCTCTGTACCAACCAGCCACTCATCCTTTTTGATGAGCCGACCTCCGCACTGGATCCGGAAATGGTTCAGGAGGTTTTAAATGTTATGGTGGAGCTTGCCAAGGAAAATATCACCATGATCTGTGTTACCCATGAGATGGGATTTGCAAAGCAGGTTGCCGACCGCGTGATCTTCATGGACGGAGGCTACATTGTAGAAGAAGGAACACCGGAGCATTTCTTTACCGCCCCGGAGCATGAACGCACCAAAACGTTCTTAAGCAAGATCCTGCATTAATCCGCAACATATCGGGAATTTTGCATCCCGGTTGTTTATATCATTTCTTAAGAGGAGGAAACGATTATGAAAAAAAGCATGAAAAAAATTACTGCTATGACTATGGCTGCTATGACCATGGCCGCACTGTTAGGAGGCTGTGGTTCTTCTTCATCCGAGACCACTGCTGCCACCACTGCAAAAGCAGAAGAGACCGAGGCTGTTTCTGAGGCCGATTCCACCGAAGCTGCTGCTTCTGGTGATGTAAGCGATGATGTTCAGAAAATCCTTGATCGTGGTGTCCTGAAAGTCGGATGTAAGTCCGATGTTCCGAATTTCTCTCTTCAGAATACTGCAACCGGTGAATACGAAGGCTTTGAGGATGACCTGGCTTACAGCATTGCTGCAGATATCTTCGGATGCACTGCAGATGAAGCAAAAGAGAAGAAGCTGGTAGAGTTCCAGGGCGTTACCGCAAAGACCAGAGGACCGCTGCTTGAGAACGGCGAGATCGACCTCGTTATCGCAACCTTCACCATCACCGATGAGCGTAAGGAAACCTACAACTTCTCCACTCCGTACTATACCGATGCCGTTGGTCTTCTGGTAAACAATGATTCCGGCATCGACTCCATCGAGGACTTAGATGGCAAGATCATTGGTGTTGCACAGTCTTCCACCACCAAAGATGGCTTTAAGGCCTATGTAGAAGAAAAAGGCTTAAATGTAAATCCGGAATTCCAGGAATTTGACGGTTATCCGGCACTGGCTCAGGCACTGGCTACCAAGCAGATCGACTGCTTCTCCGTAGACCGTGCAATTCTTTCCGGTTATGTAAATGACTCCAACCACATTCTGGATGACCGCTTCTGCGAACAGGAATACGGCGTTGCTTCCGCAAAGGAAAATACCGGTCTTGCTGATGAAGTAGAAAGCGTTGTTACTTCCATGATCGCTGACGGCTCCATGAAAACACTGCAGGATCAGTGGGGATTACAGTAACTCACCATATCAATAGAAACAACTGCAGATGTATCATATCGAGAACGCGTCACCGACGCGTTCTCTGTTTTATAAACGGTAATTCAATCTGAAACAGCAAAGGATGATGGATATTATGATCAAAGGTCTATTAGAAGCAAAACGGTGGGCCGCCCTCTTTAAGGCGATCCCAGAATATTATGTGCCGGGATTTATCATGACTCTCAAGATTGCCATCGTCGGCCTTTTGGTCGCATTGATCCTGGGAATTCTATTTGGCATGCTCTCCACCATGAAATTTAAGCCTGCAAAAATCATTGCACGTATCTATGTAGAATTTCTGCAGAATACCCCGCTGGCACTGCAGGTACTGTTTTACTACTCCGTACTCCCGCTGCTCTTTTCAAACTCCGGTTTCCGTATCCCGAAATTTGCCCTGGGCGTTATCGGAGTCGGTGTCTATCACGGTGCCTACATCGCAGAGGTTATCCGTACCGGTATCGAGGCAGTTCCAAAGGGGCAGTCGGAAGCAGCTGCTTCCCAGGGTTTTTCGTATCTGGAGACCATGTACTATATCATTCTTCCCCAGACGATCCGCATCATCATGCCGCCGCTCGCAAACCAGGCATTAAACCTGGTCAAAAACACCTCGATCCTGGCTATGGTAGCCGGAATGGATCTGATGTACTACACGGATTCCTGGGGTTCCGAACGCGGCTACTTTGCTCAGGCTTATTTCACAAGTGCCCTGCTGTATTTTGTGATCTGCTTCCCGTTAGCACGTCTTGGACGTTATCTGGAGATCCGGTCCATGCGTCTTCCGGCACCGAAAAAAATCGTGATTGAGGAGGAAGGCTTATGTTAGCATTATTCAACCAGATTTTTACCTTTGCCAATGTCACCTTCATGCTGAAGGGTCTCGGCATGACCGTTGCGATCGCAGTTCTTGCCACGATCATCAGCATGTTTTTCGGCACCATCCTGGCTCTGATCCGAACCTACGCAACCGGCTCTCTTCAGTGGCTCTCTTCCATTGTTGCCGTATATACCGAATTTTTCCGCTGTACGCCAAACCTGTTGTGGATCCTCTGGATCTACTTCACCGTAAAGGGAAACAAGATTGCGGTCTGCGTGTTTGCCATCTCCCTGTTCACATCGGCAGTTATGGCCGAGATTTTCCGCGGTGGCTTAAACTCCATTCCGAAAGGACAGTTTGAGGCAGCACAGTCCCAGGGCTTTAACTTCTTACAGACGCTGTGGTACATCATTCTCCCGCAGACTTATAAAAAAGTCATCCCTGCACTGCTCAGCCAGGTCATCACCATCATCAAGGATACCTCTTTCCTGAAAATGGTAGACGTTGCCGAATTCATGAGAAACTGTGCGATCGTTATGGGAAGCATCTACGATGTCCGCGGCATGATCATGCTGCTTGCCTTTGAAGCTATCTGCTATTTCGTGATCTGCTTTACACTCAGCTGTATCGTTCGCGGATATCAGAAGACGATCGTAACTGCTTAAGGAGGAAGGAACCATGAAAAAATACAACATTACCATCACCAGGGAATTCGGAAGCCTGGGACGCCCGATCGCCCATGCCCTCTCCGAAAAACTTGGCATTGAATATTATGACCGTGATATCGTGGATGAGGTTGCCAAACAGCTGAATCTCCCGGTCTCCCAGATCAGTGATGCTGAGGAGACCTCCGGCAATCCTTTCTTTGCACATATGTTTCCGCTCGGCACCGACAAGCAGTACATCCAGGACATGGTCTTTGATGTCCAAAAAGACATCATCCTTGATCTGGCACGCAAATCCAGCTGCATCATCGTTGGACGCTGCTCCGATTTCCTTCTGCAAAACGAGGCTGATGTGATCAACATCTTCATCTATGCACCTTACAAGGCTCGCCTGGAAAACTGCATCAACATCCTTGAGATGTCTGAGGAGGATGCCAAGCGCACCATCATGAAGGTAGACAAAGCAAGGAACGCCTACCACAAGCGCTACGCCGGCTACGCTCCTGCTGATCCGCTTCACAAACACCTGATGATCGACTCGTCCCTGCTCGGCATCGAGGGGACGGCAGACCTCATCGCAGATGTTGTGAAACGCAAATTTCAGTAGTCGTAAATTAACTACTTTTCATTAAGGGTCCGAAGTTCCGGGGGTGCTATGCAGAAACGCAGGCGCTAAGTGGAATTTTTTACTTCGTGCGCTCCGCCGCCTATTGTCTCCCCTGCGACCAAACTCGCGTGCCCTGCACGCTCAGACAGGGTCTCCGGGAAGACGCTATGCTCGCGCACGAAGAAAATTCCACCAGGGTATGCGGTTCTGTATGGCAGCACCCAAACTTCGAACCTTA
>CAVIHW010000043.1:0-19275 GCA_963642615.1 Oscillospiraceae bacterium
GCACGCGAGTTTCGAACGCAGTCCTGACAATAGGCGGCGGAGCGCACGAGGTACAAAATTCCACTTAGCGCCTGCGGTTCTGTATGCCAGTCCCGGCACTTCGAACCCTACGAGATACATTTACATAGAAATTTCTATAGCAGAGCCCCTCATCGGTTCTTTTCGTAAATGATCATCAGCCCCTTTAAGAGCAGCGCATCGTCGTAGATGATCTTGTGTCTGCAGAGCGGCACCACAAAGCGGGAGAGACCGCCGGTGGCAATGATGGTGGCCGGTTCTCCAAGCTCCTCTTCCATATGATCAAGGATTCCGTCGATCATGCCGGCGTTGCCGTACATGATGCCGCTTCGCATACAGTCAATGGTATTTTTCCCGATGACACGCTTTGGAATGTCCAGACTGATGGACGGAAGCTGTGCAGTCTTGCTGCTTAGGGAGTCCAAAGATACTCGCAGTCCAGGATAGATGATGCCGCCGATATAATTTCCATTTTTGTCTACTACAGACATGGTGGTGGCGGTTCCCATGTCAATGATGATGATGGGACCGGAATATTCCTTTACGGCTGCCACGGCGTCCACGATCATGTCGCTTCCCACCGTTTTCGGGTTATCCATGATGATGTTCATGCCGGTCTTGATGCCGGCGCCCACCAGCATGGGGTGGTAGCCGAGGATTTTTTTGACTGCGGAAGAAATGGCAGCATTCAGCGGCGGAACCACGGAGGACATGATGGCGCCCTCAATCTCTTCCGGATCGATCTGGTGGATCTCCAGAATATTTTTGATATTAATGGCATACTCTGTGCCGGTCTTTGCGTGGTCAGTCGTGACACGCTCTACAAAATAGGTTTTCTTGGAATCGATACATCCGATAACGATGTTGGTATTTCCCATATCCAGTGCTAAAATCATGGAAAGAAGCTCCTTTTGTTTGTGATAAGTGTGATAGGATACGCAGGAAAAAAACGCTGCGCACCATACTACATCCTACCATAATTTAGGGCAAATGACAAACCGGGGTGCTCTTTTATTACAATATAAAATGTGATATACTAAAAAGACGTTTATGATAGTACGAGGAGGATCTTATCCCAATGTTAAAAGGAAAAACCGTAGTGCTGGGTGTGAGCAGCAGCATTGCAGCCTACAAGATCGCAAGTCTGGCCAGTATGCTGGTGAAGCAGCATGCCAATGTGCGGGTGATCATGACGCAGCATGCAACAAATTTCATCACTCCCACCACCTTTGAAACCCTGACCGGACAAAAATGCCTGGTGGATACCTTTGACCGCAATTTTGAGTTTCAGGTGGAGCATGTGTCTCTTGCAAAGCAGGCAGACATCTTTATGATCGCACCGGCCACGGCCAATGTGATCGCCAAGGTGGCGCATGGTCTGGCCGATGATATGCTGACGACCACCTTTCTTGCCTGCAAGGCGCCAAAATATCTGGCACCGGCCATGAATACCCAGATGTATGAGAATCCCATCACGCAGGATAATTTAAAGATTTGCCGGCATTATGGCATGCACGTGATCGAACCGGCAAGCGGTTATCTGGCCTGCGGGGACACCGGAGCCGGAAAGATGCCGGAGCCGGAGACCTTATTTGAATATATTATACAGGAGCTTGCCTGCGAAAAGGATCTGGCCGGAAGGAAGATCCTTGTGACAGCCGGACCTACCAGGGAAGCCATTGATCCGGTGCGTTACATCACCAATCATTCCACCGGAAAGATGGGTTATGCCATTGCGCGGGCGGCAGCAAGACGCGGTGCCGAGGTGACGCTGGTGAGCGGTCCGGTGGATTTAAAGGCTCCGATGGGAGTCAGGCTGGTGCCGGTCGTCAGCGCAAAGGAGATGTTTGATGCCGTGACCTCTGTCAGTGCAGAGCAGGATGCGATCATCAAGGCGGCTGCAGTAGCAGATTACCGTCCGGCTGTGGTCGGAACAGAAAAGACCAAGAAGAGCGATGGCAATATGAGCATTGAACTGGAACGCACCGATGACATCCTGGCGTGGCTTGGCGCTCATCGCAGGGAAGGACAGGTGCTCTGCGGCTTTTCCATGGAGACCCAGAATATGCTTGAAAATTCCAGGGCAAAGCTGGAAAAGAAGCATGTGGACATGATCGTGGCCAACAGTCTGCGTGCTGCAGGGGCCGGATTCGGCACAGATACCAATATCGTGACCGTGATCACAAAAGACGGGGCAGAGGAGCTTGAACTTATGAGCAAGGATCAGGTGGCACATGAGCTGCTGAACCGGATCTTTCAAGGCTAAAATCGCAGTTATGCACACGATACCGCTCTTGCCAAAGAGCAGTATGTCTGATAGAATACAAGGTTGGAGTAACTGCACAAAATACGGGGGAAGGCAAGCTACTTTCCCATTCCCATACGCTCGAGATTTTCGAGCACACAATTAGAACGGAGGACAGATTTTTGTCAAATATCACAGAAGAAATCAAGAAAAGAAGAACCTTTGCGATCATTTCCCACCCGGATGCCGGTAAGACGACTCTGACAGAGAAATTCCTTCTCTACGGAGGTGCCATCAACCTGGCCGGTACGGTCAAGGGAAGAAAGGCTGCAAAGCATGCGGTTTCCGACTGGATGGAAATCGAGAAGGAGAGGGGAATTTCGGTTACCTCTTCCGTTATGCAGTTTGAGTATGACAATTATTGCATCAACATCCTGGATACCCCGGGACATCAGGACTTCTCCGAGGATACCTACCGTACCCTGATGGCTGCAGACAGTGCTGTCATGGTCATTGACGGATCCAAGGGTGTCGAGGCGCAGACCATCAAGCTGTTTAAGGTTTGTGTCATGAGAGGGATCCCGATCTTTACCTTTATTAACAAGATGGATCGCGAGGCAAGAGATCCGTTTGAGCTGATGGATGAGATTGAAAATGTGTTAGGCATCCGCACCTGCCCGATCAACTGGCCGATCGGCTGCGGCAAAAATTTCAAGGGTGTGTATGACCGCCATGAAAAGACCATCACCACATTTACGGCTGCCATGGGCGGACAAAAG
The DNA here is from genome assembly GCA_963642615.1 of Oscillospiraceae bacterium. GTDB lineage: Bacteria > Bacillota > Clostridia > Lachnospirales > Lachnospiraceae > Brotaphodocola. The sequence continues at coordinate 3,043 of CAVIHW010000043.1, forward strand.
GAGATTGCTTCCCAGACCTTCCCGGTAGAGGGAACCGATGTGGAAGCAGTCATCGGAGCAGATTACCATCAGCAGCTCCTCGATGAGATTGAGCTTTTGGACGGTGCAGCCGATGAGTTTGATCAGGATCGCGTCAGCCGTGGAAACCTGTCACCGGTATTTTTCGGTTCAGCCCTGACCAACTTCGGTGTAGAGACCTTCTTGCAGCATTTCTTAAAGATGACCACCTCTCCGCTGCCGAGAAAAGCCATTACTAGAGACGTAGATCCGTTTCAGGATGAATTTTCCGCCTTTGTCTTTAAGATCCAGGCAAACATGAACAAGGCGCACCGCGACCGTATCGCATTTATGCGTATTGTATCCGGCAAGTTCGAGGCCGGAATGGAAGTAAATCATGTACAGGGCGGCAAGAAGATCCGCCTGTCCCAGCCGCAGCAGATGATGGCGCAGGATCGAAAGATCGTGGAAGAGGCTTATGCGGGCGATATCATCGGAGTCTTTGATCCGGGTATTTTCTCCATTGGAGACACGCTGTGCCTGTCAAATGAAAAGTTTGAATTTGAAGGGATCCCGACCTTCGCACCGGAGCATTTTGCAAGGGTGCGCCAGATCGATACCATGAAGCGTAAGCAGTTCTTAAAGGGCGTGAGCCAGATCGCCCAGGAGGGTGCGATCCAGATCTTCCAGGAGTTCAATACCGGTATGGAGGAGATCATCGTTGGCGTAGTCGGAGAACTGCAGTTTGAGGTTCTGACTTATCGTCTGGAAAATGAATACAATGTAGAGGTAAAGCTTGAGAAGCTGCCGTACGAGTACATTCGCTGGATCGAGAACAAGGAAGAGGTTGATGTGGCCAAGATCCAGGGTACTTCTGACATGAAGCGGATCAAAGACCTGAAGGATAACCCGCTTCTGATCTTTGTCAACAGCTGGAGCATCGGCATGGTAGAGGACAGAAACCCGGGGCTGAAGCTGAGCGAGTTTGGACGCAACTAAAGGGCATTTTGATCAATAAAAGAAAAGGAGAGTTTCGCAATGAGCAAGATTGATGTAGTAAGAGCTGCAATGGTAGAGGCTATGAAGGCAAAAGACAAGGCAAGAAAAGATTCCCTGTCCATGCTGCTTTCCGCACTGAAGAACGCACAGATCGACAAGCGCGAGGCGCTGACTGAGGATGAAGAGAATGCGGTGGTAAAAAAAGAGATCCGTCAGACGCAGGAAACCTACGATATGGCACCGGCAGACCGCACCGACATCCGCGAGGAGGCTGCTGCAAGACTTGCTGTATATAAGGAGTTTGCTCCGGAGGATATGAGCGCAGAGCAGATTACCGAGGTGATCAAGGGTGTCCTGGCTGAGCTTGGAATTGAGAAGCCGACCGCAGCCGATAAAGGCAAGATCATGAAGGTGCTGATGCCGAAGGTAAAGGGAAAAGCCGATGGCAAGCTGGTCAACCAGACCCTGGCATCCATGATGTAATAGTGGATCAAGCACGACAAGCGGCTGCATAAGCACGAAAAGAGCAGGAGGAAATATTGATGTACAAAGAGAAGATCAGTGCCTGGGTCGATGCGCACAAGGACGAGATGATCGAAGACATCTGCGAGCTGTGCCGCATCAACAGCGAGAAGATGCCGGAGGAGGAAAACATGCCGTTTGGTCCGGGAACTGCAGAGTGCCTGGATACGGCACTGGATATGGCCGAGGGCTATGGTTTTGATACCTGTGACTATGAGGGATATGTCGGCTGTGTGGATATGAACGAGCTGCCGCAGCAGCTGGATATCCTGGCACATCTGGATGTGGTTCCGGCCGGTGAGGGATGGACGGTAACAGAGCCGTTTTCTCCGGTGGTCAAGGATGGAAAACTGTATGGCCGCGGCACCGCAGATGACAAGGGGCCTGCCGTGGCAGCGCTCTATGCCATGCGTGCGGTAAAAGAGCTTGGCATTCCGTTAAAGAAGAATGTGCGCCTGATCCTTGGAACCGATGAGGAATGCGGAAGTGAGGATATCGAGCATTATTACAGCATGGAAAAAGAGGCGCCGATGACCTTTTCACCGGATGCCGCCTACCCGTTAGTCAATACGGAGAAGGGGCGTTTTCCGGGGCATTTTACGGCAAAATTTGAGGCATCCGATGCACTTCCGAAGCTGGTATCCATCCAGGCCGGAACTAAGGTCAATGTTGTTCCGGGTAAGGCAAGAGCCACGGTAGAAGGCTTTGATGAGGCAACCCTTTCGGCAGCTGCTGCGGAAACGGAAAAAGAAACCGGCGTGACCTTTGCCTTTGCTTTTGATGGCGCAGTGGCAGGCATTACCGCCACCGGCCTCGGTGCACATGCATCCACCCCGGAGGTTGGAAACAACGCACTGACCGGACTTTTGGTATTCCTTGGAAAGCTGGATTTTGCAGCCTGCGCACAGATCGATCTGCTGAAAAAGGCAGCTGCCCTGATCCCGCACGGAGATGTAAACGGCAACACGCTTGGGGTAGCGATGGAAGATGCGCTTTCCGGAAAGCTGACCTTATCCTTCAATGTGCTGACCGTGGACGGTGAACATCTGGATGGCCAGTTTGACAGCCGTGTGCCAGTATGCGGAAATGAGGAAAATGTCCTGCAGGTAGTAAAGGCGCGTATGGCAGAGCAGGGACTCACCCTCTTAAACGAGTCCATGATCCCGCCGCATCATGTATCGGAGGACTCCCATTTTGTAAAAACCTTATTAAAGGCATTTGAAACCTACACCGGACGCAAGGGCGAATGCCAGTCCATGGGCGGAGGCACCTATGTACACGATCTGAAAAACGGTGTTGCCTTTGGTGCTGCCATGCCGGAGACCGATAACAAGATGCACGGACCCGATGAGTTTGCCGTAGTGGAAGAGCTGGTGGTAAGCGCCAAGATCTTTGCGCAGGCGATCGTGGATCTTTGCAGCTAAATCGTTATAATTACAATACAATAAAGCACTTTCCTTAGGATGGGGCTGCTGTCAGAATGGTCTGATGGCGGCCTCATTTTGTATTTATAAAAAAACACCTAAAAACCTATTGACATAGTGGGTAGAAGGACTTATAATACGAAACATCGAATCACCTACAGAAATACAGGGAATTAAAAACCTTTGAGGATGAAATTGAAAGGCAGGTACATACCATGAGCAAGAATTACAAGTTTGAAACCCTTCAGCTCCATGTAGGACAGGAGAATGCTGATCCGGCAACTGATTCCAGAGCAGTACCGATCTATGCAACCACTTCTTATGTATTTAAAGATTCCGCACAGGCAGCTGGCCGTTTTGGCCTGACCGAGCCGGGCAACATCTACACCAGACTGATGAACCCGACTTCTGATGTGTTTGAAAAGAGAGTCGCTGCCTTAGAGGGAGGCGCAGCTGCACTGGCAACCGCATCCGGTTCCGCAGCCATCACTTATGCGATTCAGAACATCGCAGTGGCAGGTGACCACATCGTCTCCTCCACCAACCTGTATGGCGGAACCACCAACCTGTTTGCAAATACTCTGGTTGAGCAGGGACTGACCACCACCTTCGTAGATCCTTCCGATCCGGAGAACTTCGAGAAGGCAATCCAGCCGAACACCAAGTTACTCTATGCTGAGACCCTTGGCAACCCGAACTCTGACGTGATCGACCTGGAAGCAATCGCAGATGTTGCTCACCGTCACGGCATCCCGTTAATCGTAGACAGCACCTTTGCTACTCCGTATCTCTTACGTCCGATCGAGCACGGTGCTGATATCGTAGTTCATTCCGCTACCAAGTTCATGGGCGGTCATGGTACTGTAATGGGCGGTATCGTAGTAGATGCCGGCAAGTTCGACTGGGCTCAGAACGACAAGTTCCCGGGACTGAGCAAACCGAACCCGTCTTATCACGGCGTTGTATTTACCGAAGCATGCGGCAACATCGCATACATCATGAAACTCCGCACCACACTGATGAGAGATCAGGGAGCTACCATTTCTCCGTTCAACTCCTTCCTGTTACTGCAGGGTCTGGAGACTCTGTCCTTAAGAGTAGAGCGTCATGTAGAAAATGCACTGAAGGTGGTAGACTTCTTAAAGAATCATCCGCAGGTAGAGAAAGTAAACCATCCGTCCCTGTCTGAAGGACATCAGAAAGAGCTGTATGACCGCTACTTCCCGAACGGTGCAGGTTCCATCTTCACCTTCGAGATCAAGGGCGATGTCAACACCGCAAAGAAATTTACCGAGAGCCTGGAGTTATTCTCCTTACTGGCAAACGTGGCAGATGTGAAGTCCTTAGTCATCCATCCGGCTTCCACCACGCATTCCCAGTTAGACGAGGAAGGCCTGCTGGCATGCGGTATCAAACCGAATACCATCCGTCTTTCCATCGGTACCGAGCATATTGACGATATTATCGACGACCTGAAACATGGTTTTGAGGCAGTAAAATAACAGAGACTGCAAAACGGGTACTGTGCCTTTTCCCCCACCCACAAGGGCACGGTACCTGTTAAAAATTTTAATTGATGAACATTGGCGCCAAATGACGCAAGGAGGATATTGATATGGCAAACATTTATACTTCTGCAGACCAGCTGATCGGAAAGACCCCTCTCCTGGAGCTCACACATATTGAAAAGAAATTTGGCTTAAAGGCAAAAATTCTGGCAAAGCTCGAGTACTTTAACCCGGCTGGTTCTGTAAAAGACCGTATTGCCAAGGCTATGATCGACGCAGCGGAAAAGAGCGGACAGTTAACTCCGGATTCCGTGATCATCGAGCCGACCTCCGGCAACACCGGCATTGGCCTGGCATCTGTAGCAGCAGCACGCGGCTACCGCATCATCATTGTGATGCCGGAGACCATGTCTGTTGAGCGTCGTCAGCTGATGAAGGCATATGGCGCAGAGCTTGTCCTGACTGAGGGCGCAAAGGGCATGAAGGGTGCCATCGCAAAGGCGGACGAGCTGGCAAAAGAGATCCCGAATGCATTCGTAACCGGACAGTTCGTAAACCCGGCTAACCCGCAGGCTCATTTTGAGACCACAGGTCCGGAGATCTGGGAAGATACCGACGGCAAGGTAGACTACTTTGTAGCAGGTGTTGGTACCGGCGGTACCGTTACCGGAACCGGCAAGTACTTAAAGTCTAAAAATGCAGACGTGAAGGTGGTTGCAGTAGAGCCGGCTACCTCCGCAGTCCTTTCTACCGGTGTTGCAGGCGCACACAAGATCCAGGGAATCGGTGCAGGCTTTGTTCCGGATGTTCTGGATACCAAGATCTACGACGAGATCATTACGGTCAGCAATGAAGATGCATTTGAGACCGGAAAAGCAATCGGCAAGAACGAGGGCGTGCTGGTAGGTATTTCCTCCGGCGCAGCTACCTGGGCTGCTATTGAGCTGGCAAAACGTCCGGAAAATGAAGGAAAGACGATCGTTGTTCTGCTTCCGGATACCGGAGACCGTTATCTGTCAACTCCGTTATTTGCTGAATAAGTAAGAAAATAAGGTATTGAAATAGTAACTAAGAGAAGGATGGTTTGGGGATTATGATGATTTCAACAAGGGGAAGATATGCACTGCGCGTCATGGTAGACCTGGCAGAACATGCCACGGGAGCTTTCACACCGTTAAAGGCGGTGGCAGAACGGCAGGATATCTCCCAGAAATATCTGGAATCCATCATGTCCAATCTGTCCAAATCCGGCTTTGTAGAGGGTGCCCAGGGAAAAGGCGGCGGATACCGCCTTTCCCGCGCACCGGAAGATTATAAGGTCGGAGAGATCTTGCGTCTCACGGAAGGTTCGCTGGCACCGGTAGCCTGTCTGGAGGCAGGTGCCAAGCCCTGCGCCATCTCCGCACACTGCAGAACCCTGCCGATGTGGGATCGCCTCAATCACGTGATCAATGACTTTTTCGACAGCTATACCATCGCGGATCTGATGCAGACTGAAGATGGCGGCGACTACATCATCTAAAATATCTTGGATGTCTTGACAAACACCCTGGTGTGGCGTACAATACGCCACATAAGGAAACAAAAGCGAGGAACAGACTATGACTCAGACTCAGACCATGCAGATGAATATGGCTATGATGTGCGGCATGATGATGGACATGTGCCGTATGTTCGTATACGATCAATTTCATCAATAATCTGCAGGGTCAGGAACCGGGATCATAGAAGAAGCTGAAACGAAAAGCGTGAACAATTCTAAGCCGTAAGCCTGTTGCAGGTTTGCGGCTTTTTTCTTAACTGTTTTGCGTACATAGAAAGGAAGTTATCATGGCAGTAGAGGAAACGATCATCCAGTTAAGGCACATGGGCAAGGAATTTAAGACGGCAAACGGTCCGGTCAAGGCGCTCGATGACATCAACCTGGACATCAAACGTGGAGAGATCTTTGGGATCATCGGACTTTCCGGAGCAGGAAAGAGTACCCTGGTGCGCTGCATCAATATGCTTGAGATCCCGACCTCCGGTGAGGTGCTTTTTGAGGGACAGAATCTGGCAGCATTAAATGATGCCGGACAGAGAAAGGCAAGACAGTCCATGGGCATGATCTTCCAGCAGTTTAACCTGCTGGCGCAGAGAAATATTTTCCGCAATGTCTGCTTTCCTATGGAAATTGCAGGGATCCCGAAGGATCAGGCCAAAGCGCGTGCGATGGAGCTGCTAAAGCTTGTCGGCCTGGAAGACCGTGCAAAGGCCTATCCGGCACAGCTTTCCGGCGGACAGCGACAGAGGGTGGCCATTGCGCGTGCCATTGCCACCAATCCCAAGGTGCTTTTGTGCGATGAGGCAACCAGTGCACTGGATCCCAATACCACAAAGTCCATTTTGCAGCTGATCAAACAGATCAACCGCGAGCTTGGCATCACGGTGATCGTTATTACCCATGAAATGGCCGTCATTGAAGCCATCTGTGACCGGGTGGCCATTATTGACCACAGCCAGATTGCCGAGTCCGGCCGGGTTTCGGAAATCTTTTCCGAGCCGAAGTCAAAGATCGGAAGACAGCTCATCCTTGGCGATGCTGTCCAGAATGTGACGTTTGACAAATCCAAAAAGATCCGCATCACCTTTGATGGACGTTCGTCCATGGAGCCGGTGCTGGCCAATATGATCCTGGCAAGCAAGGTTCCGGTAAACATCCTGTATGCGTCTACCAAAGACATTGGAGGCACTGCCTACGGTCAGATGATTGTGCAGCTTCCGGAGGACGAGGCAGATGCAGCGAGAGCTTTGCACTATCTAAACACGGTGCAGGTACCATACGAGGAGGTGAACGGAGATGTTATTTAGCCAGCAGATCTTGGAACTGATCCGAAACGGCATTGGTGAAACCCTGTGCATGGTGGTCATTTCCACAATTGTCTCTTATATTATCGGAATTCCGTTAGGTATCATCCTGGTGGTAACGGATAAGGAAGGCATCCGCCCGATCCCGATGCTCCAGAAGGTGCTGGGACTGGTCATCAACCTGCTCCGGTCGGTGCCGTTTCTCATCCTGCTGATCATGATGATCCCGGTGACCAGAAAACTGGTAGGAACCAGCCTTGGCTGGAAAGCAGTTGTGCCGCCGCTGGTGGCATCTGCGGCTCCCTACATTGCCCGCATGGTGGAGTCTTCGTTTAAGGAGATCGATGCAGGTGTCATTGAGGCAGCCAAATCAATGGGAGCTTCCACCTTCCAGATCATCTGGAAAGTCCTGCTTCCGGAATCCAAACCATCCCTTCTGATCGGTGCGGCCATCTCGACCACCACGATCCTGGGATATTCCGCCATGGCCGGTGCAGTCGGCGGAGGCGGACTGGGCGGCATTGCCATCAACTATGGTTATTACCGTTATGAAACGGATATCATGCTGGTGACAGTAGCGCTCTTAGTCATCATCGTACAGATCATTCAGGAAGTCGGCATGAGACTGGCAAGAAAGAGTGATAAAAGAATCAGATAACATGACAATGGATTTAGCAGCCGTATAAGCGGCTGTCGGCCAAAGGCCATATAAATCAAGATTTATCGAGGAGGATAAGTATTATGAAGAAGAACATTGGTGTAATTGCAGCAGCAATCCTGGCAGCAGTAGCCCTGACCGCATGCAGCGGCAGCAAGGCAGCTGAGACTACCGCAGCAGCTGAGACCAGCGCAGAGGCAGCTGAGACCACAGCAGCAGAGGCAGAGAGCAGCGAGGCAGCAGAGGAGACCACAGGCGATCTGGAAGATCTGACCGTAGGCGCAAGCCCGGCACCGCACGCAGAGATCCTGGAGGCTGCCAGAGAAGAGCTGGCTAAGAAAGGCTACAACTTAAAGATCGTAGAGTATACCGACTATGTTCAGCCGAACCTGGCACTGGATGCAGGCGAACTGGATGCAAACTATTTCCAGCACCTTCCATACCTGGAGCAGTTCAATGAGGAGAGAGGCACCAAGCTTGTCAGCGCAGGCAAGATCCACTATGAGCCGTTCGGCATCTATGCAGGCAAGACCGCTTCCTTAGATGAGCTGGCAGACGGCGCAAAGGTAGCAGTTCCGAACGATGCAACCAACGAGGCACGTGCACTGCTTCTGTTAGAGGCGCAGGGTCTGTTAAAGCTGGCTGACGGCGCAGGCTTAAAGGCAACCAAGACCGATATCGTGGAAAACCCGAAGAACCTTGAGTTCTATGAGGTCGAGGCAGCACAGGTTCCGCGTTCTCTTCCGGATGTTGATATCGCAGTTATCAACGGCAACTACGCAATCGAAGCAGGCTTAAAGGTAGCAGATGCCCTGGCAGTAGAGGCTTCCGACTCTGAGGCAGCAACTACCTATGGCAATGTTGTAGCAGTACAGGAAGGAAAAGAAGAGGACGAGAAGACCAAAGCTCTCATTGAGGCACTGACCAGTGACACCGTGAAGGAGTTTATGGAGCAGACCTACGAGGGAGCAGTTGTTCCGTTATTCTAAATCAGAAACGTATCATTTCATACAGTAAGAAAACCGGATCAGAAGTTTGCAGCAGGCAGATTTCTGGTTCGGTTTTCTTTTCCCTTGAAATCATCCTGTATCAAACAAAATAGCTTGCCTAGCGCATATAAATAGGTTAAAATAACGACAAAAGTGTTGCTTGCCGCACAGGATACAAACGGCAGCTCACAGGAGGAAAATGCATGAAATGTCCATTTTGCAGCGCAGCAGATACCAAGGTCATTGATTCTCGCCCGGCTGAAGATAATAGTTCCATCCGCCGCCGCAGACAGTGTGTGATCTGCGGAAAGCGCTTTACTACATATGAGAAACTGGAAACCCTGCCGCTCATGGTCATTAAGAAAGATCGCTCCCGCGAGGCCTATGACCGCACCAAGATCGAGGCGGGCGTGGTGCATTCCTGCCATAAACGACCGGTCTCCATTCAGCAGATCAGCCAGATGATCAACGAAATAGAAAATGAAATTTTTTCCATGGAGAACCAGGAAGTGGAAAGCTCGGTGATCGGGGAGCTGGTCATGCAGAAACTCAAACAATTAGATGAGGTAGCCTATGTGCGCTTTGCCTCAGTATACCGGGAATTTAAAGATGTGAACACCTTTATGGAAGAGCTTGGAAAACTCCTGGAAAACGGAAGAAAGTAGGACAACATACAGCAGTGATCTTAGAACCATTTTATCCGAAAGAATGGGTAGACAGTACCTATGAAATAGACTGGGAAGACTGGAAAAAACGTGGAAAGCGGGGAGTCATTTTTGATATTGACAATACCCTGGTGCCTCACGGAGCTCCGGCAGATGAACGGGCGTTAGCACTTTTTAAACGGCTTCATGATCTGGGCTTTCAGACCCTTCTTCTCTCAAATAACAAAGAGCCGCGCGTGAAATCCTTTGCAGAGCAGGTTGATTCCCCTTATATTTACAAGGCAGGAAAGCCGGGGGTGAAAAATTATAACCGTGCAGTGCAGCAGATGAACCTTCAAAAAGATGAGGTTTTGTTTGTTGGAGACCAGCTCTTTACCGATGTATATGGCGCCAACAGGGCAGGGATCTATGGCATCCTGGTAAAACCCATCAATCCAAAGGAAGAGATCCAGATCGTGCTGAAACGGTATCTGGAGGCTGTGGTGCTATATTTTTACAAACGCAGATAAAAAGAAAAAAGCCGTCACTGCTTGTTCGTGGCGGCTTTTTTGATATTCAATCTTATACTCTGGACAGATATTCACCGGTACGGGTGTCGATCTTGATCTTGTCACCGTTGTCAACGAACAGCGGAACATATACGGTTGCGCCGGTCTCAACGGTTGCCGGCTTGGTAGCGCCCTGTGCGGTATCGCCTTTGAAGCCCGGCTCGGTGCTTGTGATCTCAAGCTCTACGAATAACGGCGGCTCTACGGAGAATACTTTGCCGTTGTAAGAGCAGATCTTAACAACTTCGTTCTCTTTTACGAATTTTAATGCATCGCCGATCACGTCTGCTGCAAGAGCCATCTGCTCGTAGTTCTCCATGTTCATGAAGTTGAACAGATCACCGTCTGCATACAGATACTGCATATCTACACGGTCGATTCTTGCAGACGGGAACTTCTCGGTCGGACGGAAGGTTCTCTCTACTACGGAACCGGTCATAACATTTTTAATTTTGGTTCTTACGAATGCAGCACCTTTACCCGGTTTTACGTGCTGGAATTCTACGATCTGGTATACGTTACCCTCGATTTCCAGGGTAATGCCGTTTCTAAAATCACCTGCTGAAATCATGTGATATTCCTCCTTGAATTTGCGTACTCGCGATTAATCTATTTTATTCTATACTATAGGCCGTGATTTTTCAACTGTTTTTTCGCGCGGAAACACCGGATTTCTTGCATTTTAACTGTGAATCAGGTATAATGATAAGCCAGAAAAAGAGGAAAAGATCAAAGGAGAGAAAAAGGTGAAAAAAATTCTGGATCTGATCGCAGATGAGATGAAGTCTGCATTTACCGCCTGCGGATACGATGCGTCCTACGCAAAGGTTGTCTTATCCAACCGCCCGGACTTGTGTGAGTATCAGTGCAACGGCGCCATGGCAGCAGCCAAGGCATATAAAAAGAAACCGATCGATATCGCAAACGAAGTTGTGGAAAAGTTAAACGGAGACGGCATGTTTTCCGAGATCAGCGCAGTGATGCCTGGTTTCATCAACATCCGCTTAAATGCTGCCTATCTTGCTGAGTTCATGAACGGCATGGCAAAGGAAGAGAAGCTTGGTGTGGAGGAAGAAGGCCATGGTGAGACCATCATCGTGGATTACGGCGGTGCCAATGTTGCAAAACCGCTGCATGTCGGCCATCTGCGTTCTGCTGTCATCGGTGAGAGTGTCAAACGTATGGGAAGCTACCTGGGCTATCACATGATCGGTGATGTGCATCTGGGAGACTGGGGTCTGCAGATGGGTCTGATCATCGAAGAGCTGCGTGACCGCAAGCCGGAGCTGGTTTATTTTGATGAGAATTATACGGGAGAGTACCCGTCTGAGCCGCCGTTTACCATCAGCGAGTTGGAGGACATTTATCCGACAGCCAGCGGAAAGTCCAAGGTGGATGAGGCTTTTAAGGAGCGTGCACAGACTGCAACCTTCAAGCTGCAGAAGGGTTATCCGCCGTTTACCGCGATCTGGAAGCATATCATGAATGTTTCCCTCGCAGACTTAAAGAAGAACTATGACAATCTGGATGTTCATTTTGAGCTCTGGAAGGGCGAGAGTGATGCTGAGGAGTATATCCCGTGGCTGATCCAGGATCTGCAGGACAAGGGTCTTGCTTACGAGAGTCAGGGTGCTCTGGTGGTCGATGTAACCGAGCCGACCGATTCCAAAGAGCTTCCGCCTTGTATCGTCAGAAAGTCGGATGGTGCAGCCCTGTATGCAACCTCTGATCTGGGAACCATTATCCAGCGTGAGAAGGATTTCCAGCCGGTGAAATATGTTTATGTGACCGATAAACGCCAGGAGCTCCATTTCAAGCAGGTCTTCCGTGTGGCAAAGAAGGCTGGCTATGTCAGACCGGAGACTCCGATGATCCACATCGGCTTTGGTACTATGAATGGCAGTGACGGCAAGCCCTTTAAGACCAGAGAGGGCGGCGTGATGCGTCTGGAACACCTCATTGCAGACATCGATGCAGCTGTTTATGACCGGATCATGGAAAACCGCAGCATGGATGAGGCGGAGGCAAAGGAAACGGCAAAGATCGTCGGCCTTGCAGCTTTGAAATACGGTGACCTCTCCAATCAGGCAGCTAAGGATTACGTTTTTGATCTGGATCGTTTTATTTCCTTTGAGGGAAATACCGGGCCTTATATCCTGTATACCATCGTTCGTATCAAATCCATTCTGGGCAAATATGAAGCACAGAATCCGGATGCAAAGGCAGAGACCATCCTTTCTGCCGTCAGTGATGCAGAAAAGAGCTTGATGCTGGAACTGGCCAAGTACAACGATGTGATGCAAAATGCCTTCGCAGAGACTGCACCGCACAAGCTCTGCCAGTATATTTTTGATCTGTCCAATGCCTTCAACAGCTTCTATCACGATACCCGTATCCTGGCAGAAGAGGACAAAGAACGTCAGGCAAGCTGGATCGCGCTGATCACCCTTGTAAAACGCGTCCTTGAAGCCTGCATCCATGTGTTAGGATTTGAGGCGCCAACGCGCATGTAATAGCTAGTGCATCGTTTACAAAATAACTAGCCTACTCGCTTGCCTGCAAATCCGATTGCACAGTCCAAAAAGCCTCAGCGTAGCCCGCTACGCCTGCGTTTTTTGAACTGCACACTCGAATCTGCATCCTGCGTGATTCGGCCAGTTATTTATGAAACGATACACTAGTTCGGTATTGTTCCACCAGGAGGCTCATATGAAGATAACAGAATCCACCACCAGCACGTTCTGGAAGGGAGAGCAGGGAGTCCGTGCCTCTGTCCAGGAGGGAGATACTGTATACAAGGTAAGCCTATATGTCAAGAGTAGTCAGGTTCAGGACTACTCTTGTTCTTGTGTAAACGGAAAATCTAAAAATGGCATGTGCGTTCATGCCAGATTTGTATGGGAACAATGGAAAAAAGAACAGGAGCGCTCTTCGGGTCGTCTGGTTTCTACATCCCAGGAGATCCGCACCATGATCCGGGAGTATACCAACCGGGAAGTGGCAAAGATCATCGAGGATGCGCAAACCACACAGATCCGCCTGGTGCCGTGCCTGGTATTAAAAAACGGTTCTGCCAGTCTGGAATGGAAGCTTGGGCAGGATCGTTTTTATATGATCAAAGACCTGCTTGCCTTTGCCCAGGCAGTGCGGACAGGAGCCAGCGTTTCCTATGGAAAGCAGCTTACCTTTCATCACAGCCTGAATGCCTTTGCAGAGGAAGACAGGGGACTTTGTGCCTTTTTGCTGGAACTTGTTCAGGTCTATCAGGAACATTTTGAGCAGTTTCGGAAAGGCTCTTTCGCTACCATGCAGGAGCTTCGCAGCCTGAGCCTGAACCGGGCAAACCGGGATCGTTTCTTTCAGCTGATGGAAGAGCGGGAGTTGGAGATTGAGTTTGGGGATGGAACCTGTCAGACGGTAAAGGTAAAACAGGACTGCCTGCGCCTTCCGGTTCAGATCAGGCGAGCGGGAAGAGATGGTATTTCGGTTTCTGTAGACCAGGAATTATTCGGTATTCCCGGAGAACGGGGCTGGTATGTAGGCAATGCCACCAGCCTGATCTGCCTGGATGAAAAGGAATCCGGAGAACTCGGTGCATTTCTGGAACAGGTTTTAAAAGATAAAAAGAGTCATACTCTGGATATTCAGGATCGTGATGTTCCCTTATTTTATGAGCGGGTGCTGCAAAAGATCCTTCCCTATGCGGAGCTTACCGTACACGATGTGGATCTGCAAAGCTACCGGCCAAAAGAACTGAAAGCGCAGTTCTCATTTGACAGTACCGCTCCGGATGAGATCACAATGAAGCCGACGCTGTCTTATGGTGATTTTTCCTTTTCTCCGCTCAATGACGATAAGGTGCCGCGGATCATTTGCCGCGATGTGCCGGGAGAATTTAAGATCAGTCAGGTGATCACAAGATATTTTCAGTACCGGGACGGGATGTCGGAAACACTGGTGATCCGGAATGATGAAGATGCTCTGTACCGTCTGCTTTCCGAGGGAATGGAAGAATTTGTGGCACTTGGACAGGTTTTCGTGTCCGATGCGGCAAGAAAGATCCGAATTTTGCCCTCTCCGAAGGTACAGGTGGGCGTGCAGACTGCCGGAAGATGGCTGACCCTGCACGTAGACGCAGAAGGCATGTCCAGAGACGAACTTCTGGATATTTTATCCGGTTACGATCCCAAAAAGAAATATTACCGTTTGCAAAGCGGAGAATTTCTCAATGTCGATGAGAACGGCCTGATGATGGTTGCCCGCATGACTGACAGCCTTGATATCGGAAAAGAGGAGCTCTTATCCGGTGAGGTAAAGGTTCCGACCTATCGTGCTCTGTATCTGGACAGCGTGTTAAAGGAAGGAAAGGGAATCACATTTTACCGGGATAATCTGTTTCGGGCAGTGGTTCGCGGCATGAAATCTGTGGAAGACAGCGATTACGTGGTTCCGCAGTCCTTGCAGCCTGTGCTGCGTGGGTATCAGAAAACCGGCTACCGATGGCTGAAAACCCTGGATGTCAATGGTTTTGGCGGGATTCTGGCCGATGATATGGGTCTGGGAAAAACGATCCAGGTGATCGCTCTTTTGCTTGTAGAAGCGCAGGAGCATCCGCAGTCGCAGTCTCTGATCGTGTGTCCGGCCTCCCTGGTCTATAACTGGGAGAACGAGCTAAAGCGGTTTGCGCCCGATTTGACCGTACAGACCGTGACCGGTACCGTGCCGGAGCGGGAGGAGATCTTAAAAAATGCCGCTGTCTGCCATCCGCAGATCCTCATCACCTCCTATGACCTTTTAAAGCGTGATATTGCCTGCTACGACGCCTTTGAATTTCGCTATCAGGTGATCGATGAGGCACAGTATATCAAAAATGCGGCCACCCAGAGTGCAAAAGCTGTCAAGCTTGTCAAGGCAAAGACCCGGTATGCGCTGACCGGCACACCGATTGAAAACCGCCTGTCGGAGCTATGGAGTATTTTTGATTACCTGATGCCGGGATTTTTATTTAGCTATTCCAGATTTCGCAGGCAGTTTGAGACGCCCATTGCAAAAGACGGGGATAGCCGTGCCTTGGAAAATCTCAGGAGGCTTACCGGAGCATTTGTGCTTCGCCGCTTAAAGAAGGATGTCTTAAAAGATCTTCCGGAGAAGCTGGAGACCGTGGTTTATTCCATGGCCGGAGAAGAGCAAAAGCAGCTTTATACGGCTCATGCGCTGGCACTGAAAGAAGAGCTGGAACAGATGAGCGGAGATATCTATGGAAGCGAGCACATTCAGGTGCTGGCAGAGCTTACCAGGCTGCGTCGGATCTGCTGTGATCCGTCCCTTTGTTTTGAACGCTATAAGGGTGGCTCTGCAAAACTGGATACCTGTATGGAGCTGATCACGGGAGGAATCGCAGGAGGACACAAGATTTTATTATTTTCCCAGTTCACCTCCATGCTGGATGTGATCGGAGAACGTCTGAAAAAGGAGAAGATCGCCTTTCATTGTCTGACCGGAGCAACACCGAAGGAAGAGAGAATCCGTATGGCAGGAGCGTTTCAGACCGATGATGTCCCGGTATTCCTCATTTCCTTAAAAGCCGGAGGAACCGGACTGAACCTGACGGCCGCCGATATCGTGATCCATTACGATCCGTGGTGGAATGTGGCAGCCCAGAATCAGGCAACAGACCGTGCCCACCGCATCGGACAGGAAAAGCAGGTGTCCGTGTTCAAGCTGATCATGAAGGATACGGTGGAGGAAAATATCCTGCTATTGCAGGAGCAGAAGCGGGACCTGGCAGAGCAGATCATATCCGGAGAAGAAATGGCGATTACAAGCCTCAGTAAGGAGGAACTGCTGCGGATTCTTTCACCGCAGTAACTGATTTTTGGGTTTCAAGGAGTCCGAAGTTCCAAGGCGGTCCTACAGAATCGCATACCCTGGTGGAATTTTTTACTTCGTGCGCTCTGCCGCCTATTGTCTCCCCTGCGGGCTAAACTCGCGTGCGATGCACGCTCAGACAGGCCCTCCGGAGAGACGCTATGCTCGCGCACTCAGAAAATTCCAAAGGGTCTGCTTATTCTGCATG
>CAVIHW010000044.1:0-19109 GCA_963642615.1 Oscillospiraceae bacterium
CGTTATTCTCGTTCTTCTTCTCGTTGCTCTGCTCGTTGCCCTGCTCGTTGTTCTTCTCGTTGTTCTGCTCGTTGTTATTCTTGTCGTTCTTATTGTCGCTCTTATTTAACTCTGGCTTTTCTGGCTTATTTCCCTGATTCTGCTTTCCATCCACCTTGTTATTCTTATCTGTTTTTTTCTTCGTCTCGTCTTCCTTTTCTATCCCTTCAAAATCTTCAAAAAGTACCACTTTCCCGTCTTGATCGCGCTCAATCTTTACAGGCTCGATCACATTCTTAGCATTCTTTTTCTCTACATTTTCTTTCTCTGCTTCCTTTTTTTCTGCTTCCTTTTTTTCTTCCTCATCGTAACGCTTTTTGATGGTAGTAACTTCTTTCTTATGATTTTTAGCATATGTGCCGAATTCCGTCATTGCTGTTTGAATTTCATTTAAAAGGTCTCGCATACCCTGTGCCTGTGCAAGGCGTTCTCTTCCCAGTTTTCCATTAAAAAAAGGAAACCGCGATTTACGCTGAATATAACGGTCAAGCCCATTCAGTGCCCTCTCAAGTCCATCGGCATAGAGTTTCTGCTGCGCATCATCAATGGAATCCTTTTCATAATTATTCCAGTTATAACCCGTTAGAGGCTCCAGTGCGCTGATCACTTCACCAAAATTCTTTGTCTGCTTTCCATAATAGGATGCATTTGCAAGCTGATACGACTTATTGAACACTTTAAATTTTTCTTTTACCGTTCTTACATGTTTTTCTTGTCTCTTTTCAAATTGCTTCAGGTTGTTTGCAAGCTGTCTTTCTGATTTTTCAAAGTCTTTCCTTATCTCGTCTTCATTTTTATACAGCTCCGGATATCTTATTTTGTTATGCGCAACTTTCATGTATGTGCGAAACAGCTGAGAATTTCGCAAATTTCTGAATCTCTTTTCTTTATCGCGCTCGACGTCCGTTATTTTCTGTTTCTTCTTCATGGCCTTGGTATATTTCACTACTGCACTGCAAGACTGAAACAGTTTTCCTTTTTCATAACCAGTATCCTGAAACTGTTTTCGCTCATTTGCAAAACCGTCCTTGTTTCTTTTCTTTAAAGATTCATCAAATTTTGTTTGATCCGCTTCGTTGATGGCCTCTTGTATTTCTCTATTCAGGTTTTTTTCTGACGTATTCTTAGCACTAAAATGAACTAAATCCGCAGTCATCTGATTCTTATCAGAAACACTTACATATAGGTCATTGTACGCCTGAGCTTCCTCCAAAGCCTGTTCATCCAGATTTTTTCCTATTTTTTCCAGGGCATTCATGGCACGTTTTTTTATTTCTTCATGGATGACTGTATCTTTTCCCTGACTCTGTAATACTTCAACAAGCTGTTTATAAGCCTCCGCTTCCTTACCCTCAAAAGCTGTCTCATCGTTTTTCTCTTTTACTGCTTTTAAATCATCCAGAAATGACTTTGCAGCCTCATCATTAAATGTATCCGGTTTTTCGATGTATCCTTTTGCCTGCGTCTGCAATTCCTTTAATTTAGCTTCATAATTTATCTCTTTTTTCGGCATAAGCATTTCCTCCCTATCCTGCATCTAAACTGTTTTTTATTGTCACTTTCTGACCTTATTATAAACGCGCACATGGGACAAATGTGGGACAAAGTGCAGGACAAAAAAGAAAAAAGGCCTGGATGCCAGTGCATCCAAACCCATTTTCTCGTAATTATGCTTTTTACTCCACCAGCCGGATATAATACGGCCAGTCTGCATCACGGATGCTGATCGTGACATTATTGACCGAGCCGCTGGTCTCATGGACGCACTGGATCTTTCCATCCTGGGTCCATCCTAAGAACATGACTGTATGGGCATCCGAACCGGTGCGCACCAGGATATCTCCCGGTTCCAGCTCTGCTGCACTGATACGCCTTCCAAGGTTTACCAGACCGGTGGTGCTCTCATAAGGGAGCTTCGTGCCGGTAGCTGTCCAGTATACCCAGCTGATCCAGCCGGAACAATCCAATCCCCTTAAGCTGCGCCCGGAGCTGTCCGGTGATATGCTGCTTCCGAACTGATTTCCGTCATATCCCATAACCGCCGGTTTTCCTCCCCAGTAATACGGGATACGGCCAACAGAATTGAGCGCCACACGAAGGAGATTCTTTCTCTTTTCCGACAGATCCGAAGGAAGGTTTTCCAGATAAGCGTCCACATCAATGGTCTTTACCGGAAGCTTTACCGAAGCTGCTGATGTACGCAGTCCGTATTTCAGATACCAGTCTTTTTCAGCCACCTGCAGGGCAGCCTGACGATTTTCCTCCGTCCAGCCTTGCCAACCATCCTCTTTGTAGTTTTCCTCATCATTTCCTGTTTGATCCAGCAAAAAGAGGTTGTTCTGTTCCGTAAGACCTGTGATCTTTAAGACAATGGTCAGATCCACATGTCCCGGACAGATCCGTGTGGTTTCCGGTTCCCGGCTGCTCGCTTCCAAAATCTCAGCCGTCTGCTCCAAATCCGAAACATCCTCCTGCTGATCTTCCAGCTCCTGTTCCCGGGTCATGCTGCTTTCCTCCGGGTTCAAATCTGAGCTTTGCTCCTCCACTTCCGTGATCTCACGCGTTTCCTCCGGAATTTGGATGCCGGGTTCCCAGATCACTCCGTCTTGCACCAGACTTTGGCTTTCCTGATCAGATTGCAGAGCTGCATGTTCTGTTTCTTGCGTTTCCTCTTTCTCTACATTTGCGCTTTTTTCCACGCTGACACAGCCGGAGCAGTGATAGATATCGCTGATTGCCAGGGTATAATGGTGCGATGCCTTCCACAGGTCTTCGCAGTAGGAACGGAATGCTTCTTTGTCCTCCGGGTCATGATAATAGGAATAAACATTAGCTAAGGACATGATCTCCGGAATATTGGAATAAGGCGAGATGGTATTTCCATCTCCATCCTCCGTCCGGAACCATACATTGCGAAAGCTGCTGATGATCCACGTGGAAGGGTCGTCCGCCACCTGTCGTTTATCCTGCGGATTGTATGCACCGATGATACAGGCTTTGGAAATCCCCATTTTTTCCGTAAGGGCAGCCGGAGTCAGACCGGAATAACTGTAGACGGAACCCGCCCACTCATTATCCTGTTTCATCAGATCCTGAAAGATCTGCCCTCCCAGACTATCCTTCGGATCCGTCTGGGATTCATTCCCGGAAAACACATGAAAGAGGTTCATTTCTGTCAAAGACGGCTTCCAGCCAGATCCCTGTTCCGGTTCTGCCTCTGCTGCATCCGAAGCGGTGGCAATGGCTGTGTCCACCGCTTCCGGTTGTAAGGTGGGCGCTGTCCGGATCTCAATGGTTTTATGATCCACCGGCTGATAACAGGCCGAGACAACCATATTGATGCAGCTTAGTGCGGCAAGCACAGCTGCCATAAGGCGTTTATCATTGTTCACCGCAGACCATATTTTTTTTGATACTCTTTTTTTCCATTCGCCAGATTTTTTTATCGATGGTATTTTCATGTTATGTCTCTCGTTACCGTTTGTCTACCGTTTGTCTGATCAGCTTTATGAGCAGCTCCTGTTTTGGAAGCGGCTTGGAAAAATAATATCCCTGGATCATGTCAATGCCCCAGCTGCTTAAAAGCTGCATCTCCTCCCTGGTCTCTACTCCCTCCGCTACAAGGCTGTAGTTCATCCGATGGAAGGTATCCACAAGGCTGTGGTAGAACAGTGCCCGGTTCTCGTCCTGGCAGATATCGAACAGCAGACTTCGATCTAACTTGATCACAGAAAACGGAAGACGCATCACCGTGTTTAGGTTTGCATATCCGGAGCCGAAATCATCCAGGCACAACTGGATGCCTGCTGCCGAAAATTCATCCACGATCTTTCTCAGGCCTGTGTTGTACTCTGTCGCCACTGTCTCCGTGATCTCAAACTGGATCCAGTCATGCGGGATCCCGGCCTGATCCATCATGCGGATGAAATGACCGCTGCAATCACCGCGCATCAGATCCAGAGAAGAAAGATTGACCTTTACATTCCTGATCTGGTTCATCAATCTGCGGTTCTGGTTTAAAAACCGGCAGATCCGCTGGAACTGCAGATCCGTGATCTCTTCAATAATGTGGTTGCGCTCCGCAATCTGGATGAACACATCCGGTGCGATCCATCCAAGCTCCGGATGATGCAGGCGGCTGAGTGCCTCCAGCGTGACAAAGCGTTGTTCCTTCACGGAATAGACCGGCTGGTAATAGATATCAAAGCGGTCTTCCCGAATTGCGGTATGCA
The DNA here is from genome assembly GCA_963642615.1 of Oscillospiraceae bacterium. Lineage (GTDB taxonomy): Bacteria > Bacillota > Clostridia > Lachnospirales > Lachnospiraceae > Brotaphodocola. The sequence continues at coordinate 4,272 of CAVIHW010000044.1, forward strand.
GATACTGTTCCACCTTTTTCTGATAGGAAAATCCGCTTAAGGTCTGCTGGTCATCCTGCACTACTTCCGTCTGTCCGCTCTGAGGTGCCAAGGACTCCAGATATTCCGCATATTCCAGCACCAGCCCTGCATCGCCAAGCTTCTGCGCCTGGATGATCCCACTGATGATGACCGGCACGGTCATTTCATGTTCCTCTGCCTGCATCGTCCGGTCTGGCGCAAACATCTCGCTCAGTTTTTTCAGGTAATAGTCATATTCCTCCAGAGAAGTGGTCAGGATCAGGAACCGTTTTCCCGTGATGCGAAACGCACGGTTTCCGCACAGGGCTGCCAGCTTCTGGGCAACCTGGTTTAAGATCCGGTCCCCACCCTGAAATCCCGCAATCTTATTGACATGCTTCAGCTGATAGAGGTAGATCGTGATGACATGAAAGCTTTTCTTTGCAGCAATCATTTCCCGGCTCTTTCTGCTTAAGTAAAACTGGTTATAAAGACCGGTCATGGTATCGGTATTCGCATAAGGGTTGTTGAGTGTGATAAACAGTGCCAGGATCGCAAGGCTCAGGGCAAATCCGGTCATCAAAATTGAATGATAGAAAAACTGGATCATCACACCAGTTCCGGATATGAGAAGGATCTCAAGCACCGTCTTTGTTTTCTTACTTCCCAGGGATTTGCTCCATGACAAGACAAGAAGCAGTGCTACCGCCAGATGGCAAAGGGCACTGTAATACATCAGCATATACCAGGGGCCTTCCTGATATCCTGTGGTCAAATCAAAATAGAACAGCTTCTCGGTAAAAGGGTTTGACAGCACAATGCCGATCAGCACCAACGTCGGGATACCGGAAAGCAGCATTTTTTTCCAGGATATGAACCGGTTTTCATGCAGTGTCTGGACGTAGCAGACCACGGTATAGGGAAGCAGTGCCTGAAACAGGTAAAAGAACGTCGTGGATGCTACCGCTGCCGCTCCAAAATTTCCGCCGGATGTAATATAAAAATTGCTGATCCATTCGGATGACACATCCAGGCTGACCAGGACTACAAAGATCAGGAATACCCGATTATTTAAATCCTCTGCCCGTTTCTGCCCCATAAAATACCACAGGATCAGAAGCAGGATCGTCATCGAGGCGATCAGAAAATCTGTATTGTAGGTCATAAGTTTCCTCCGTCATCTTCCATGCAGCATGTTATCTGCCTTATTTTTCCAGTCACTGATGGTATTGAAGCTTCCGTCATAGCGTTTCAGGTAACTGTAGCCCAGATTAAACCGGATCTGGCTTCCGGCACGTTCCAGTTCGCGTTTGATGGTCTCTTCCCAGATTTCCGGCTGTTTCTTCGGATCCAGCACCACCACCGCAAACTCGGTTCCGTCAATGCGGAAGCATTCAACCGCTTTTTCAAGCTCTCCTGCTGCGGCACTCTGGATGCCGCGGGCAACCCGGATCACGGTCTCATCTCCCCGGTTCAGTCCCCGGGTATCGTTGATCTGCTTGAGTCCCGTGATATCAATAAACAGAAGAAGGGCATTCTCAAACTCTATTTCTGCAGACTGGATCTGTTCCAGGTACTGATCAAACGCCTTGCGATTTTTTAAGCCAGTCATCCGGTCTTCCTCAGAAATCTTCTCATATACCTTCTGTTCCATACGGAAGCGGATGTCCTGCGCGATCTTGCAAAGCAGATGCCAGAACAGGATCGTGATAAAAAGAAGGATTCCAAACTGAAAGACCGTATCGTACCAGTAAATGGAAAATGCCCAGTATAAAACCAGTGCTGCCACGCCGCAAAAGCCAAGGGTACAAAAGGCTCGCAAGCAGGCTGCCAGAACTGCATGATGATGTTTCCGGTACTCCTGCACAAGCAATACCACCATGGATGCGACTCCCACGATCAGCAGGATATGGGTCACCGGAAGCATCCGTATAAACGGGATCTTCCATAAAATATTTATCGCTCCCTGCAGGATGGCATTCAGGTAAAGCAGCAGGATCCATATCCTCGGGATACGCTTTGCCTGTTCACTGACGGTATCCTCTACAAAGCGCAAGATCGGAACCGACATTAACATAAAGGCATAGAAGGATACCACCGCCCCCGCATCGCTGTGTCTTCCGTACATCTGATAAAGTCCGCTGTCAAGCAGACACCAGGTACCGCACACGGCCATGAACAGAGCAACATCCAGAAAACGCCGCTCCGTGATATGAAAATGCCTGGTATATAAAAATACGACAAAGGCTACGATTCCAAAAAGCAGCATGACCACGATCATCAGAATGGAAAAGGCCGCATCCTGCAGATGTTTTACCGTTACCGCAGAGGCACTTCCGATAAAGGGTGCCTGCACGTACAGCTGCTGTCCCGGTTTTGCCCGCAGCACCAGGCTGACCGGATATTTTCCAACCGTGTCCGGCAGAGAAGCATCTGCCCACAGCTTTCCCTTCATCTGCCGGTTTTTTTCAAACTGATGAACTTCATTGCGATACAGGCACTGTCTGCCAACCCAGACATCGACATCATATTGGATCCCCCGCACCGACAAGACGTTCCCCCGGTACGCCCTCGTAAGGGACGTATTCGAAAGCATCACCAGTCCGTTTTCATCTGCCGTGACCGTACAGGGAAGGGTGAGCTCGATCCGTTCTCCATCCACCATCTGATACCAGCCGTTTGTCAGGGAATGAAGCGTGGCCGGTGTTTTTTTCTGCCCGTTCTGCCAGAATCCCTGCATCAGATATGCCAAAAGCAGCATAACACAGAAAAGGCAGATCACTTCAATCTTATTTAAGGTTCGTTCTTTTTTCATATTTTCCTCGCTCTTGCGATTTATGACTTATCATCTTTACGCATTCCAGATCGGCAGGATCTGTTCTTGCCATGGTATTGTATGGCTCTTTCCGTTTGGAACATGTCGACCTGTGTACAATAACCATTATATACAAAGAACGTAAAAAAGAGAAGACTCTCTCTTTCAAAAGAATCTTCTCTTTTTTAACTATATTTCTTATTTTTTTGCCCGGTTCATAGCATTTGTATTGGATTTTTCCGGGGTATATCCCTTAGCGATCTTATTTTCTCCTGCAAAAAGTGCGCCGATCACACCACGCACATTGGCCGGGGTGATGCCATCTTTCTTTTCAAGAAGCCGATCGATCTGATTTTTTAATCCTGCAGAATGGTCGCGGATCTCGCCTAAATGCTTATAGCCTGCCGGATTTGTCTGATCCGATTTAAGCTCCCTATATGTCTCCATCTCCTGGCTATAGCGTTGTTCCAGGGTGTCTGCATATTCCCAGATTGCCTTTAAGTCAGCGCGGATCTTTTCCATATCTGCTGCCACCGTTGGTGCTTTTTTCAGTTCAGCCTGCAGCTTTTCTAAGGAAACGCGCTTCTTTTCAGTGACCTCTCCGGCTTGTTTTTTTACGCTGATGGTGTCCTTATTTACTCCGCTCTGGCCATATTTCCACAGTCTATTCTGGGCATTGAAGGCTTTGATTCCCTTGACACGGATCGGATTGTCCTCATAAAACTTGCTTAAATTGCCGCTCAGTGTAAGCTTCATCTTTCCGTAGATTTGTTCTGTTGCGTAACTTGCCAGCTGAAAATCATCCTTTTGCGCCATGGTATCCTTGAAATGCTTCTGCAGCTTCAGTGTACTCTGGTAATAATTCAGACTTTCCGGCTGTTTGATTTCATTCTTTAACTCTTTCGCGATCGCGATCCGGTTTTTATTTCGGTCTGATTTCAACCAGCGATGTGTTTTGTTCAGATAACGGTCGATCTGACCGTCCAGAGCCTTTCGCGCCTCATCCAAAGAACGAAAGGCGTCTCTGATTCTTTCATCCCGGCTCTTTGGTTTGTCCCCTGCCATTCCGATAGCATCCGGATCCTGCTTTGCAGATGCCGTCTGCATCTGACGATATGCCTCCATGTAGCGCTCCATCGCCGATCTCATGTCCTTAAATTCCTGGCTTCGGGTATCCCTATCACCATGTTCATTATGGAAGCGCTGTTTGAATCTTTGCAGCTTCTCATATTCCGTTTCCATCAATGGGAAGATCTGGTCATAGGCAATCGTTTCCATGTCATGCTTGTTATAGGCAATCGTTTGCTTCGCGTCATACCGTTTATTCCCAAACTTGCTACTTTGTTTTTCCTTCAGCTTGCGACGGCACTCGTAAGCATTCACGAAAATATTCTGCGGCTGCATCATATTTGGGCTTCCGTATTCATCATATCCCTCACACCGAACCTTCTCCGGGATCAAAGCAGACTGCGTCAGACTTGCCCACTCCTGATCCTTCACAATGTGAATGCTGCCTTCCGTATTGACCAGCTTATCGTTTTTGATGGTAAGCTTATCATGCTGTTTGCCCTTTGTGATCATATCCTTCAGCTTATCCAGCCTGTTTTCAGCTGCTATAAGCTGAGGTCTGGAAAACTGATACGGTTCTAAGATCCGTTCCAGATCTTCACGTTTCATATTGGTGATCGCTTCTGCCATCTTCGGGGTGATGATCTTTAGGTTTTCTGAGCTGGCCAGGCGCAGCATGCCGCCATCATCAATATTGCCAAAGGAATTGTCATTATCAATTCCCTGTACTCCCACAAGCTTTGGATGCTTCGGGTCGGAAAAGTCCTGCCGTAAGAAAAAGTTCCGATCGTGCCGGTCTGTATTGCCGCACAAGAAATCAAGGATCTGAAGATCTGCCAGCGAACTTAAGAAGGGCTGACTGTCAAATTCACGCTGATTTGTATTGTAAAATGGATGATTCGTCAGAAAATTTGCACGCTCCAAGGTGCTTGGGTCTACCGTATCCAGATCCGCAGCCTCCATCATGACGCCTTTGACCTCTTTGTCTCCGCGTTTCACCGTCACCTGCTGGCTCTTGGCCAGAAGATCCGGAAAGCCAAGGAAACTTGCCACATCACTCATGGCACTGGAACGCTTCACCAGCTCATCGCCCGGAATGATCCCGGATAGTTCCAGCACACTATGTATGCACCGCTTATCATCCAGTTTCTGCACAACTTCCTCAAACGCCCTCTTGAATCCCTCATCCTGCCGGAATTTTTTCGGGACGTTACGGGAAGTCCTGCGATACGCATCGACTGCATTCGCATTCGGATCGATCCAATCTGCTGCCATTGCCTGTTCCAGTTCTGTGTAAGCGCGGTAATTTCCGGAAGACTTTCGGAGCGTCTGGAAGAAATCCTTATACTGTGGATACTGCCTGATGGCCTGATCCAGGATTGCTTTCACATCGTCCATTCTATCATTCTCTGTAGATACCGCTGTAAAAAAGCCGCGGCGCAGCTGACCATTTTCATCCACATATTCCACCGTTTCCCGCTTGCTCATGGCATCGCCCACGGTCTCATTTTTGGTATTGCGAAGCTCGATCACCGGCAGCTCGGTGCCGCGGATCACATTGGCAAAAACAGGAAGGTCATCCTCCGAAAGATTACGAAGGATCCTCTCATTCTGTCTCATCAGGGAGCGAAGCTTCTTGTATCCTTCAAGATTTTGTTCCTCGTCGGAACAATGCTTTAAGTCGTTCACACAGTTTCGGTACAGCTCGCAGATTTCGGTATGATCCTGCTTCGTCATAGGAAGCATACTTCCCATTTCATTGCGTCTGAGATACTGAAGCTGCATGCGGGATAAAAGCTTTTCCATATCTTCATCAAGCATCCGGGTTGTGATCTGATCCGGTGAAAGCTGATCTTTTAATTCCTTCCAGCCGTTTAAGAGCTTTTCATAGGCAGTTCCTGCTACGAAATGGTAATATGGTGAATCCTGATCAACCACCATAAGAGGCTCTTCTTTTTCCTTTTCTGCCTCTTTCTGCTCTGCCTCACGAAGCTTGCTGTCACAGGCCTTCGGATCCTCCTGATACTGCTGATATGTCGTTAAGACAGAGCCGTTCTTCTCCAGAGTATGCAGTTCTAAAACTCTCCACAGCTTTTCCAGTTCCTCCTGAAACTGCTCATTGCTTCTCTCATTGGAAGGAAACAGCATCTCCTCTGTCATTCTCCCGGACAGGCCAAGCTTCATATAAATCTTGAACAGCTTTGAATAGTCACCTGGCTTGCTGACATAATTGTCACCGGCACGCTCTGTGATGAACTGCAGCGCCTGACTGATGCTGCTCCATTCATCTCCGGCTGCACGAAGGATGTTGATCTTTTCCTGTGTCTGTACATTCTTCTCTTGTGGGATCGCATATCTCATAGTGTCCGCTCCTTTCTTCCGGTCTCCTTCCGGGCTCTTTTTTAACCAGCTGTAGCAATTGGGTTTTGCAATTATCTCAGATATTCAAACAATTCATAGCATCGTGTCTTGGTCTGTTCTGCACCTTCCATATCCATAAGCATGGGCTGGATGCTTCCTCCCTCATATCCGGCTCCGGCTTCCTGGATCTTTTTATCACGTTCCTTGATCCATTCGCGCTGCTCCTTTGTCAGGGCTTCCATCGCATTGGCATCCAGTGTACGCTTTAACTGTTTCCAGGTGACATTCAGCTGTGCATCCCAGACTTTGTAAAGTTCATTGCTGAGCTTGTTCATCTCTTCCTGAGTCAGGTTCTCTGTCTGCAGGCGCTGCTCCAGCGCATCGGCCTGATTCAGGGTATCCACCAGGCCTTCCATGGTACCGCTGTTTACGGCTGCTTCTGTATCCACTGTACTTCCTGATGTATTTCCAGATCCGATATCCGTATCCTCGGTAATCCCGCTCGGGGAATCCTCCAGGTCAGAATCATCCCAGCTGTAAAATCCCAGCTCTTCCTTTTCATTATACAGTCCGTAAAACGGCAGGGTCTTGGCACCGTCTAACGGAAACATCACCCATTCCTGGTAAGCCTGAGGGAGCTTGTCTGTCGGTGCGCCCTTCATATAAATATAAATGTCCTCTGCATCACTTAAACCATAAGGCGTGCTGTAGACAAACTTCATGCCGTCGGAGATTTCTTCTTTTCCTTCCTTTTCCTTGCTTTCCAGCTTCTCGATCGTGGTCTTGTACGTATACTCATCAACCTTCTCAACCGCTCCGAATTTTCCGGTAAAGTCGCACAGATAAACTGTTCCATCCGGATAATTGGTGCCGGTAGAGCCCATATCGGAATCATGGTAGGAACCGGTAAAGGAACCGTCTGCCAGAATAGTCAGATCTGTCTCCCAGGCTCCGGCACCGCTGGAAAAGACGAAATTCCAGTTTGCAAGCTCTGCAAAGAGATCTGCTGCCTCATCTGACTCTGTTCCTGTGTTTTCTTTTGTTCCTGCTGCACCATTTCCGGTATCAATATGGATTCCATTTGCATCTTCACTGCTTTCTGCTCCCTGGTTTTCAGCCACGTTCTGAGTTTCTGCTTCGGCCTGATCCTTAACCTTATTTGAAGATCCACAGCCGGAAACAGATAACGTTCCCAGCATCACAGTCATTCCAAGCATTACAATATATTTTCTTTTCATCATATTCCTCCATCCAATTTGATCTTGCAAGAGTATTGTACCACAGCCGACTGGACAAATGTGGGACAAAATTGCAGAATGCGATTACAGAAAACTTTTTCAAGACAAAAAAAGGCACCCTCCTAAGAGGATGCCCTTTACATACGTGCGCGAGAAGATTCGAACTCCCGACACCTTGGTCCGTAGCCAAGTGCTCTATCCAGCTGAGCTACGCACACATATTATTTAGTTTGTTGAGCTCTTGTTCGCTGCAACGATGTATATAATACATCAGGTTTCAATATTTGTCAACACTTTTTCAAAACTTTTTTTATCTTTTTTAAATCTGCCGGAAATGCTTTATTTCAGCCATTTCCGACAGCGCTCTTGAACGTTTCTTATACGGTTCCCAACAGGTAATTGATAAACTGCTGTGCCGTACGTCCGGAAATTCCGCCATGGCTCAACTCCCACTTATTGGCCTCGGCACGGAGTTCGTCATCGGACAGGGTAAGTCCTGCACGATGTGCCAGTTCGACCACAATATGGAAGTACTCCTTCTGGGACGGCTTGGAGTAGTTGATGGTCACGCCGAAACGGTTGACTAAGGACAGTTTCTCCTCCATGGTATCGGAACGGTGCATGCCGTTCTGGCTCTCCACATCATCGCGGTCGCTCCAGTTTTCCTTGATCAGATGTCTGCGGTTGGAGGTTGCGTAGATCAGGATATTGTCCGGCTTGGTCTCCACACCGCCCTCGATGACTGCCTTTAAGAATTTATACTCGATCTCAAACTCCTCAAAGGAAAGATCATCCATATAAATGATAAAACGGTAATTGCGGTTCTTGATCTGGGCGATCACGGAGGACAGATCCTTAAACTGATGCTTGTAGATCTCGATCATGCGCAGACCCTGGTCGTAAAACTCATTGACGATGGCCTTGATACTGGTGGATTTTCCGGTACCGCTGTCACCAAACAGCAGCACGTTGTTGGCCTTCTTGCCTTCCACAAAGGCCAGGGTATTGTCAACCAGCTTCTTTTTCTGGATCTCGTAACCGATGAGGTCGTCCAGCATAACTGCATCCATGTTGTTGATGGCACAGAAATTCACGCCGCCGTCTTCCCGGGACTGAATGCGGAATGCCTTGTTGAGTCCGAACATGCCGACTCCGTATGCCTTGTAAAATCCGGTCACTCCGGCAAAGAACTCGTCCTCATCTGCTGCCGCTGCCAGCTTCTCACTCAGCATCCGAACCTTCTCACTGACATTCTTATTGTACATCAGATCCTTCTTGCCAATGGCCTTATAGTTGGAGAGACGTGTAAAGCAGTCGATCCCCAGATAGGTTTCCAGCGCAGTAAAATCATAGTGGAACAGATCCATAAATGCCTTAAAATCACTCTTGGCAAAGTAGTTGACGCTTCCGTCATTTGCCCCTACCTTCTCACAGGTGATACTAAACGGGTTCTCGTTGGTGATCAGCAGAAAGGTCAGGTAATTCTGCCACAAATTTTTATCGAAACCATAATCGGTTGCCACCTGAAGCAGGTGCTTTACCTGGGTAAAGGTTCTGGTGATCAGTTCTTCCTTGGTCTGGCTTTTATCATCTGCCTTCCGGATGATATCTGCAAGCTCCATCAAAATTGTATCCTTCGGCATGTCGCCGTAGATCAGCAATCGTGAAACAATCTTGTACATTTCTCTCTCCTCGTCTTTCTTCTATAAAATAACTGTTCAGAACGCCTCCACAATGCTTCGCATTTTGGAGGCGTGGCCAATTTTCCTGCTTCTGAACATGCCCTGATACAACGCATCATAGCACATTTTTCTGCAAAATAAAAGACAGAACAGCCGAAGCCGTTCTGCCTGGTATGGGGGATCAAATAATTGAAATACTTCTGTTTTATGCTGCTTTGAATTTCTCAATGCTGTGGAACAGATCGCTGCAGTCATTGCTGTAAATCTTTAAGCTAACTGTCTGGTTAAAGCCCAGGTTCATGATTCCAAGTAAGGACTTGGCATCTACTACAACACTTCCACGACACAGATCCATGTCAAACGGATACTGCTCTACGGTCTTGACAAAGTCAAGCACCTCATCCGGATTACGGAAAGTCAGATTCATCTCTTTCATAATTGTCACTCCTTTAAATCTGCTTGCAATACTTCTATCGGTTACAAAACGTATGATGTCAATAATTTTATGTTGTCCTTATTTTACCATGTCAAAAAAAAATGCAAAGAGGAAATCTTTAAAAAAGGAGGAATTATTTAAGATTTAATCCGTTTATCAATGGTGTTGTTTTCGAAACTGAGCCGGAAGCATGCCGACTTCTTCCTTAAATACCTTGCTCATATACTTGGGATCGGAGTAGCCTACCATCTCCGCGATCTGGTTTAATTTCAGGTTGGAGTGCACCAAAAGCTCCTTGATCCGGTCGATCCGCATTTTCCGCACGGTCTCCGTAAATGACATCCCGGTTTCCTTCTTGATCTGCGTACTCAAATACTCATCGGTCACGCAAAGGTGCTGGGCAAGTTCCTCGAGTGTAATGCCCTGGCTGTACTGGCTCTCGATCATGGAGAGTGCTCGTTTGACCAGTAAGCTGACATTTTCCGTCTGTTCCTGCACCCCGGTGATCTCGTCATAGAGGTCGCCCATCAGTTCACGGATTCTCTGCCAGGAAATCGCCTGGGATATTTCTCCCAAGCTATGCTGAATGGAAATATTGTCGGTAACCCATCCCATGGAATCTGCCAGCGCGATCATGTCCACCACAAGCCTTGTCCAGGCCTCCCGGATCTCATCCGGATGATGCGGCTCCTCCACACAGTAGGCGATGATCTGCTCCAGGATACGGTCATAGGCTTCCCGGTCTCGTTTCACCAGAGCCTGCTTCACCTGAGATTCCATCTCCGGAGAATATTTCAGTGGAATAGTCTGTACAGATTGAATGCGTTCCATGGTCATAAGCTGCCCCTCCGGAAAACACAGCTTCCACATCTTTGCCTGCTCCAGCTCTTCCAAACCAGAAGAAAGAGAAGTCAGCCCCTTACAGACTGTCCACCCAAAGATCGGCGGATGCTTCAGTGTGTGATAGGCTGCCGGGATCACCTGCTTCTCATACCAGCTTCTGGTCTTATCCGGATCTTTCATATTATATAAGACCACTACGATCGCACGATACCGCACCGTCGTCATCATACAGACAGAATGATCTGTCCCGGCTGCCAGATAAGGCTCCAAAAACCTTTCTGCCTCCTCATAATAAGAATCATAATACTCACTCAGGTAAGCCAGCAGAATTGCAAAGGTACTCTGACTGTTCAGACCGTAGGTCGTTTCCGCATACTGTTCCAGCTCTTCATCTACCGTCAGCTCGGCCAGCAGTGCCGATTTGAAGATCTGTTCAAGCGACAGTAATTTCTCCTGCACGTTCCTTGTTCCCGATTCCTGTTTTAATGACTCATTGATATCCCCGAGCGTTTTTTTCAATTCCTCGATCTTGATCGGCTTTAAGAGGTAATTTTCAATGCCAAGCTCGATCGCCCGTTTTGCGTAGGAAAAATCAGCATAGGCAGTTAAGACGACCGCCTTTCCGTGAAATCCGGCATCTCTTAATTTTTCCAGCATGGTCAGCCCGTCCATTTCCGGCATTTCAATATCCATGATCACAAGATCCGGATCCTCATCCCGGATCCTGCGATAACCTTCCAGACCATTTTTTGCTACCCCGATCACATCATATTCCAGATCCAGCTTCGGCAGCATTTTTGCCAGGCCGTTCCGGATGGATTTTTCATCCTCCACAATGATAATTTTCATGTCATTCCCCTCCACACACTGCATGGATAAACAGATGTACGTTGGTTCCGATCCCTTCCCGGCTCTCAAAGTACATCTCATGTTCTTCTCCGTAATAAAGCTCCAGACGTTTTCTGACATTGGCAACCCCCACATGATCACCTTTGCTGAAATGTCTGTCATTTAGCTCTTCTACCATGGCTGGTTTCATTCCGCATCCATTGTCCTGAATGCGGATATAAATCTGCTCCCCGGCCAGCTTCATGGTGATCTTGATCCTGCATGGCCTTTTCATGTCTCGAAATGCATGGTTGATCGCATTCTCGATAAATGGCTGCAAGATCAGCTTGTGGATCCGATATCCCATCAGTTCCTCCGGCACATCGGTCACAATCGTAAGCGGCTGATCCAGCTTTTCCTTCTGCAGCATGATATAGCGGTCAAGCCAGGACAACTCCTGCCCAATGCTCACCATGTCACCCGGATTCCGGATCGAATAGCGCAGGATGTCGGCCAATGCTCCCACCATGCTGCTGATCTCAAATTCATCATGCTCCAAGGCCTTCCAGTTGATCGTATCCAGGGTATTGTACAGAAAATGCGGATCGATCTGCGCCTCCATAGCCTGCAGCTCTGCATTTTTCTGATCCACCGTAGATTTTTTTACTGCCTCTACCAGCTGTTCGAGCTGTCCGGACATTTCATTAAACCCGGCCACGATCCGTTCCACTTCGTTTTTGGGATTACAGATCAGCGGAATCCGGACAGAAAAATTACCGGTTTCAATCTCTGCCATCGCCCGAACCAATTTTTCCATCAGACGCAGCGATGGGCTGGTTAAGACGATCACCACAGACATAGACAGGATCGTCAGGATGATCAGTGACCCCACACCGATACAAATATTTGCCTTCACTCTCCGGTCGTACTCTGCCGTAGAATAAAAATGATACAGCGTCCAGCCGGTCTTATGGTTCGTTGTTTCAAGCACTCGGTATCCCTGCTGTGATTTCGATGAGATAGTATTTCCAATTTCCTTTTCATCTGCCGCTGCAATGATCTTATCACCTTCGCAGACATAGATCTGCGATTTGTCGCTGACAGTAAGATCTTTCCACAGCACGGACTGGTCAATACTCAGGATCACCGTTCCTATCTTCCGGTTGATATTGCGGTAATCAGCCAGCCGCCTGGTCAGCTCCAGCATGTGAACCGGTGCCGCCTCCTCTTCCAGCACATAAGGACTTGCATGATAGGAGGCGGAACTTTCTTTTCTGTCTTCGTCAGACAATTTATTTGCCCATTTTGTTGATACGAAAGAAGCTGCCATTTTATCATAAAAACAGACGGTTCCGGATTCTGTGATCAGGGTGATGCCCTCCACCCCCTCATTCCGGTTGCAGATGTGAGACAGGCTGCGCCGGATCTGATATTTGACCGCATCCGATGGCTTCTCGGATCCATTGATCTCCTGAGCAAGATTGATGATCCCGTCATCCGTGCAGAAATCATAAAGTACGATATCGTACTTGTCTATGATCATCCGAAGCATATGATTGGCTGTGTTCAGTTCTCCCTCCAATTCCCGTTTCAGGTTGTTCTGCATGGTTCTCCAGGTCTGCAGCTGCATATACAAGCCAAAGCACAGCACGGGGATCACCAGGATCACGGCCAGAAACAGGATCATGGCACGCAGGCTTCTACTCCCTTTCATAGTTTTCCCTCCTGATCCGGGCAAGCTTCACGGAAAGATCCTTTAGCTCGTCCGGTGTGTCTTCTCCCAGGATCACATGATTGATCGTCTCTGCAAGTTCCATGGATAAGGATGGCCAGTATGCCTCGGTTTCCCTCATCTTCGCCTGCCTTAAATATTCCCAGAAGAACCTCTTTTCCGGGTCATCGCGAACCTGTTCGCTCAAAAGATCCCTTCTGGCCGCCAGGTATCCCATATTTTCCAGACATTGCTTTGCCTGTTCCGGCTGCGCCATGAAATGCACAAATTCCCGCGCAGTATCCTGGCTGGCACTCTTTGTCACAGTCAGCACCTCGCCTCCGCTGATCGTGAACGAACCCGCCCCGCAAGGCAGCTTTGCTACCGTAAAATGAAGATCCGGACAGTTTTTTCTGAGTTCTGTCTCGTAACCGGAAGTCAGAAATGCCATAGCAATGTTTTCATTAGCAAATTCCCAGGCAATATCTGAAAGCGTCATACTAACGTTATCCTCTGTCAGGATATCCTTTTGGGCGAGCTGTTTTAGAAATTCAAACGCTTTCCGGCTTTCCGGAGAATCAATCCGGGTCACCGAGCCGCCATAGTTCCAGAGGATCGGCAAAAAACAGAAACTGCTTTCCTCACTTTGCAATGCCGGAAACGCACAGCCCGACACCTGATCCGTCGTCACCTTCTCGGCAACCTCTGCAAATTCTTCCAGTGTAGTTGGCGGCTCCACCCCTGCTTTTTCCAGAATATCGTTATTGTAAAAGAACATCAGACAGTTCATCCCCAGCGGAAGTCCAACCAGGCATCCATCCTTTGCACGGCAGCTGGCGATGGTTCTGGCAAAATAATCTTTGGCATTGATCTCTTCCGACAGATCACTCAAAATCCCCACCGTATCGTAATACTGGATATCCGAGGAATCCACGATCGCAAGATCCGGCATGCTGTCTTCCATGGCCGCAAGAACCAGGCGCTTCTTAAAATCTTCATCCGGAATATAGGTTGCCTGGATTTCTATCCCTTCATGCTGTTTGTTGAACTCATGGATCAGATCCGCTAAACACTGCCTTGCATCATTCCGATCCCAGTAATACCAAAGCTGTAAAATCTCCGGCTCTTTGGTTTCCGGTACTGCTGCAGCTGCACATCCGGACAAACAGAAGATGCCTGCAGCAAAAATCCCCAACAAAATTCTTTTTTTGAATCGAGTCATTGCAGCCATTGAAAGTCCTCATTTCATACCGTCCGGTTCCTTACCGGTCATACGCTCATGTTCCTTTTTTATTTCTTCATATAAATGGAAGAAACTCCAACTAATATTCGTTTCCGTTACGACAGCTTTTAATTCTACCTTCGAGACACCTGCTTTTCGAAGTCCTGCCAGCAGCTCATCGATCCGAGAACTGGTAAATCCATACATCACCATCATTTCCTCTGCAATGACCGGCAGTTCTTTCTTCTCTTCATCTGGAGCAGCAGAATGTCCGCTGTTTTCATATCCGGAAACACCGGCCAATTCCCCTAGCGTATCCAGCACCTGATCCGGTGCTACATTCCGGATGCGGATTCCCATGCGAACCAGTACTCCCTTTAATTTTGTTACACGGATGGAAGAATCCGGATTATAATACAGTACCATCTCACGTCCTGATTTTCTGACCATGACCATTGTTATCCTTTCCATATATCTTATCGCTTTGTGTACAGCGTAACAAAAAAAGGCATCTCTGTAAATACAGAAATACCTTTTTCACGTAAATGCCGCAGGCCGGAATCGAACCGGCACGGGAGATTAGTCCCGCAGGATTTTAAGTCCTGTGCGTCTGCCAGTTCCGCCACTGCGGCAT
>CAVIHW010000045.1:0-19059 GCA_963642615.1 Oscillospiraceae bacterium
TGTTAAGCACGCCGCCAGCGTTCATCCTGAGCCAGGATCAAACTCTCAAAATAAAAGTTTGTATCCCGATCCAAAAATTAACCACTAGCTAATTGTTTAAACCGTTCTACTGTTGTTTGGTTTGTTTTCGTTTCTGAATTTTCTCAATTCAAAGCTGTCCAACCAGGACACTTTTTATTAGAATTTTCAGGGTTTTAAACACTGTTCAATCTTTCATTTTCAAGGTTCATGTTGTTGCTTTTCTCAGCGGCAACGTTCAATATTTTATCACGTTGTTTTTGCTTTGTCAAGCACTTTTTTATTTTTTCTTTCAGATCTTTTTCAGATCTGTCTGCTGTTCTCAGCAGCGTATTATATCTTATCAGATATCTTTGCTTTTGTCAACAGCTTTTTTATTTTTTCTTTCGAACTTTTATCTCGAAGAGAAAAAAAGAATCATCTGGAATTGAGCGGAGAAAGAGGGATTTGAACCCTCGCGCCGGTTGCCCGACCTACACCCTTAGCAGGGGCGCCTCTTCGGCCTCTTGAGTATTTCTCCGAATGAATAATTCCATATGATCTTGCGCTTTCAACTTTCGTTTTCAGACGCGTAGCCTATTATATAGCACAATCATTGCTTTGTCAACTACATTTTCAAACTTTTTTTGCGTATTTCTGGATTGCCGTTTCATACAGGTTATTTCCCTCCGAATCGATCACAACGATAACCGGAAAATCTTCTACCTGAAGTTTGCGGATTGCCTCCGTACCAAGATCATCGTATGCGACTACTTCGGAAGACAGGATACATTTAGAAAGCAGAGCTCCTGCTCCGCCTACGGCCGCGAAGTATACACAGCCATTTCTGACCACTGCATCAATGACTGCCTGACTGCGCTTTCCCTTTCCTACCATTGCGCCAAGACCCAGATCGATCAGGTTAGGTGCATATTTGTCCATACGGCTTGCAGTTGTCGGGCCTGCAGAACCAATCGGGCGTCCCTCTCTTGCCGGAGACGGCCCCATATAGTAGATCACATTGCGTTCCATTTCTATGGGAAGCGGCTTTCCTGCATCCAATGCTTCCTGCATACGTTTGTGAGCAGCATCCCTTGCCGTGTAAATGGTTCCGGTCAGATATACATAATCTCCTGCTCTCAGACTTTTAGCATCTTCCCTGCTGATCGGCACCTGAATTTTTCTGTCCATAAGAATCTCCTTTTACAATACACGATGTGCGTGACGGTTTACATGACAACAGATATTGATTGCTACCGGAAGGCCCGCAATATGAGTCGGGTAAGTCTCTACATTCACGGAAAGTGCCGTGACACGGCCCCCCAGGCCGCCAGGCCCGATGCCAAGTGCATTGATCTTATCCAGCATTTCTTTTTCCAGTTCTGCTACATAAGGAATATCAGAATGTTCATTTAAGTTTCTGGTTAGTGCATGCTTTGCCATGATCGCACATTTTTCAAAGGTGCCGCCAATACCGACTCCGACAACCATGGGAGGACATGCGTTCGGGCCTGCATCTTTGACAGCAGTCAGGATCGCATTTTTAACGCCTTCAATCCCATCAGCTGGTTTCAGCATAAAGACACGGCTCATATTTTCACTGCCAAAGCCCTTTGGTGCCAGGGTGATATCAATCTGGTCTCCCTCCACGATCTCATAGTGAATGATCGCCGGCGTATTATCTTTTGTATTTTCCCGCTGGATCGGGTCTTTTACAACCGATTTTCTCAAAAAACCATCGACGTATCCATCATGGACGCCCTGATTGATGGCCTCCGTCAAACTGCCTCCCTCAAAGTGTACTTCCTGGCCCACCCTGATAAAGATGACCGCCATACCCGTGTCCTGGCAGATCGGGATCATATCTTCCCCTGCAATCTGCAGGTTTTCCTGCAGCTGGGTTAAGATCTGTTTTCCAAGAGGAGATTCTTCTAAATCTACCGCCTGCTTCATGCGCGCTGCCATATCTTCTGATAGGAAATGGTTTGCCTCGATGCACATTTCCTTTACAGCAGCTGTAACTTCTTTTACATGTACTGTTCTCAACATATGTTTGACCACTCCTGTTATTCTATATGAAACGGACATGCCGCCTTACGGTGACATGTCCTCTTGCTGATTTTTACTTACAGTTCCTTGTTTTCCTGCTGTTCTTCGGAAAATTCTAACTCCTCAATACCGTCTCCTTCAGATTTTTCTCCGTCATCACGTACCTTGGCAATGCTTGCCACGCGAATATCAGATTCCGGATCAATATTCATCAATTTGACACCGGAGGTATTTCTTCCAATGACAGAAATGTCCTCTACGGAAATGCGGATCACCACGCCCTCATTGGTGATCATCATGATGTCGTGGTCGTCATGTACCAGTTTTGCTCCTACGATATTGCCTGTCTTCTCGGTAATCTTGTAGCAGAGTACACCCTTTCCGCCGCGATTCTGGGCCGTGAACTCCTCAATCGGGGTGCGTTTGCCCATGCCGTTTTCTGATACGATCAGAAGCTTCTCGCCCTGGGTATCCATCTGCATGCCGACAACCTCATCGCCTTCATTTAATTTCATGCCAATGACGCCCATAGATACACGTCCGGTCACGCGCACATCCGTTTCATGGAAGCGAATACACTGTCCCTTCTTTGTAACCAGTAAGATATCCTTGGTATTATCGGTTGCCTTGACCTCGATCAGCTCATCATTTTCCTTCAGTACAATGGCCTGCAAGCCGTTCTTGCGGACATTTTCGTATTCCTTTACCGGAGTCTTCTTAACCATACCGCCGCGGGTAGCCATAAACAGATAATCCGTCTCATGGTATTCCTTCACCGGAATAATCGCCGTGATCTTCTCTTCCGGCTGCAGCTGTAATAGATTGATGATGGCGGTTCCCCTTGCCGTGCGGCTGCCTTCCGGGATAGCATAGGCTTTGAGGCGGTATACCCGTCCCTTATTGGTAAAGAACATGATATAGTTATGGGTCTTTGTCATCAGCAGATCCTCGATATAATCCTCTTCGATGGTCTGCATACCCTTGATTCCCTTGCCGCCGCGATTCTGGTTCTTGAAGTTATCTACACTCATGCGCTTGATGTAACCAAGCTTAGTCATGGCCACGATGGTATTCTCATTCGGAATCAGATCCTCCATGGACATGTCAAACTCATCGAATCCAATGGCAGTCTTTCGGTCATCTCCATATTTTTCGGAGATGAGCAGGATCTCTTCCCTGATCACACCAAGCAGCTTCTTCTCGTCTGCAAGGATAGCTTTTAACTCCTCGATCTTAGCCATCAGCTCCTTGTATTCATTTTCCAGCTTCTCACGTTCCAGACCTGTCAGAGCACGCAGACGCATGTCTACAATGGCCTGGGCCTGGGCATCGCTCAAGCCAAACCGTTCCATCAACTGCTGCTTTGCAGCCTGTACATTTTCTGAACCGCGGATGATGCGGATCACTTCATCGATGTGATCCAGTGCGATCAGCAATCCTTGTAAGATATGGGCACGCTCTTCTGCCTTGTTTAAGTCATATTTGGTTCTGCGTGTCACTACATCTTCCTGATGCTTTAAGTAGTAATGAAGCATTTCCAGAAGATTCAAAACCTTCGGCTCGTTGTTGACCAATGCCAGCATGATCACACCAAAGGTATCCTGCAGCTGTGTATGCTTTAACAGCTGGTTTAAGATCACGTTGGCATTGACATCACGGCGCAGTTCAATGACAATGCGCATACCCTGGCGATCTGATTCATCACGCAGATCTGTAATACCGTCTACACGTTTCTCCTTTACCAGCTCCGCAATCTTTTCGATCAGCCTTGCCTTATTTACCAGATACGGCAGTTCGGTTACGATGATGCGACTCTTGCCATTTGGCAATGCCTCGATATCGGATACTGCACGCACACGGATCTTTCCCCGGCCCGTGCGGTATGCTTCCTCAATGCCTGCCTTGCCAAGAATAGTCGCCCCGGTTGGAAAATCCGGTCCCTTGACGATATCCAGGATTTCCTCCATGGTGGTCTCCCGGTCTTCCTCTACACGATTATCGATCAGCTTTACCACGGCACTGATCACCTCACGCAGATTATGCGGCGGAATGTTGGTAGCCATGCCGACTGCGATGCCGGTCGTACCATTGACCAGAAGATTCGGATATCTGGATGGAAGAACAACCGGTTCCTTCTCCGTTTCATCGAAGTTTGGACTGAAATCCACGGTATCTTTTCCGATATCTGCAAGCATCTCCATGGAGATCTTGCTCAAGCGGGCCTCGGTATATCGCATAGCCGCAGCGCCATCACCATCCACGGAACCAAAGTTTCCATGACCGTCTACCAACGGATAACGGGTAGACCATTCCTGTGCCATATTAACGAGAGCTCCATAGATCGAACTGTCACCATGCGGATGATATTTACCCATGGTATCGCCGACGATACGCGCACATTTTCTGTGGGGTTTGTCCGGGCCGTTGTTCAGCTCGATCATCGAGTAAAGCACACGGCGCTGAACCGGCTTTAAGCCGTCCCGCACATCCGGCAGGGCGCGGGCCGCGATAACGCTCATGGCATAATCGATATAGGACTTTTCCATGGTGGATTTCAGGTCTATATCATGAACTTTATCAAAAATGTTTGGTTCCATATTTTTCTCCTTGTTGTTTCATTCCATCAAAAAACTTGCTGCCACACGTTCTGTCAGCATTAGATATCCAGGTTCTGTACGTATTTCGCGTTGGCTTCGATGAACTCGCGGCGCGGCTCAACCTGGTCTCCCATCAGGGTGGTGAACGTCAGATCCAGCTCGGATGCCACATCGTCATCCATGTTTACGCGCAGAAGGATACGACGTTCCGGATCCATGGTAGTCTCCCACAGCTGCTCGGCATCCATCTCTCCAAGACCTTTGTATCGCTGGATCTTGTTATTGTTATCCCGGCCCACTTCTTTAATGATCTGAGCCAGCTCCTCATCACTGTAGGCATACCAGATCTTCTTATTCTTCTCCAGCTTATATAAAGGCGGCTGTGCCAGATATACATGTCCCTGTTTGATCAGTTCCGGCATAAAGCGGTATAAAAAGGTCAGCATCAGGGTACTGATATGCGCACCATCCACATCCGCATCGGTCATGATGATGATCTTGTGATAGCGCAGCTTCGAAATATCAAAATCGTCGTGGATTCCGGTACCAAAGGCGGTGATCATGGCCTTGATCTCTGCATTTGCATAGATCTTGTCCAGCCTTGCCTTTTCTACGTTTAAGATCTTACCGCGCAGCGGCAGGATGGCCTGGGTATCTCTGGATCTCGCAGTCTTTGCAGATCCGCCCGCAGAATCTCCCTCTACGATAAAGATCTCACATTTTTCCGGATCTTTGTTGGAACAATCTGCCAGCTTTCCCGGAAGTGCCATGCCCTCTAATGCTGTCTTTCTTCTGGTCAGGTCACGCGCCTTTCTTGCTGCGGCACGGGCACGCTGGGCCAGAACGGATTTTTCGCAGATGGTTTTTGCAGCAGCCGGATTCTGCTCCAAAAAGTAGGTAAGCTGTTCGCTGACAATACCGTTTACCGCACCCATGGCCTCGCTGTTTCCCAGTTTCTGCTTGGTCTGGCCTTCAAACTGTGGTTCCTCGATCTTGATACTGATGATCGCCGTTAAACCTTCACGGATATCCTCACCACTTAAGTTCGGCTCACTGTCTTTTAAGAGTTTATTCTTGCGGGCATAATCATTGATTGTCTTTGTCAGTGCGTTTTTAAGACCCGCCAGATGGGTACCGCCCTCCGGCGTATTTACGTTGTTTACGAAGGTATAAATGTTCTCTGTATAAGAATCATTGTGCTGCATGGCAACCTCAACGTACACACCGTCTCGGGTTCCCTCACAGTAGATCACTTTGTCGTAAAGAGATGCCTTGCCTTTATTTAAATAGGTGACAAACTCCTGGATGCCGCCCTCATAGTGGAATACCTTTTCCTTTTTCTCTTCGCGGTCATCCTTCAGAGAAATCTTCAATGCCTTGGTCAGAAATGCTGTTTCCTGAAGACGGATCCGCAAAACTTCAAAATCATAAACGGTCTCCTCAAAGATCTCCGGATCCGGCAGAAAATGTACCTCAGTTCCGTGCTGATCAGCCGGACACTCACCAACGACCTTTAACGGATACATGACTTTTCCGCGCTCATAACGCTGTTGATAGATCTTTCCATTCTGGAACACACGTACCTCAAGCCAGGTAGAAAGGGCATTTACAACGGATGCGCCTACACCGTGCAGGCCGCCGGATACCTTGTATCCCCCACCGCCAAACTTACCGCCGGCGTGCAGGATGGTAAAGACAACCTCGACAGCCGGAAGACCAGCTTTTTTCTGAATGCCGACCGGAATACCGCGTCCATCATCCAGCACTGTAATCGAATTATCCTCGTGGATGGTGACATCAATCCGGTCACAGTAGCCAGCCAGTGCTTCGTCTACCGCATTATCTACAATCTCATAAACCAGGTGATGCAAGCCCCTGGACGAAGTACTGCCAATGTACATACCAGGTCTCTTTCGAACTGCTTCCAGTCCTTCTAAGATCTGAATCTGGTCTGCTCCGTATTCTGCACTCATGTTATTTCCTCCTAGTTAAAAAATATATCGTCAGTTTTCGCTGGTCACGGTTCCGTTTACAACGCGAAACAGCTGATCCATCTGAAAACGGTTATTTACAAAATCCTCCAGACCTGTACAGGTGATCATAGTCTGGATATGGTCGATGGCAGCTAAAAGATGATTCTGCCGTTCTCCGTCCAGCTCTGAAAGGACATCATCCAGAAGCAGGATCGGATAATCACGCACCAGTTTTTTTACCAGTTCAATTTCCGCAAGTTTTAAAGACAACGCAGCAGTGCGCTGCTGTCCCTGGGAACCGAATTTCCGGATATCAATGCCGCCAATATAAAAACCGATATCATCGCGGTGTGGCCCGACAAGGGTGGTTTTCTGTTTCACATCCTGGCTGCGGCTTTTTAAGAGACTTCCTTCCAGTTCTTCGGCAGCCGAATTGGGATCATATACGATCTTAAGATCCTCCTTGCCACCGGACAGTTTGTTATGGATCTCACAGATGATCTCATTGAGCTGTCCAATAAACTCCTCCCGAAACCGGATGACTTCTTTTCCGTACTGTACCAGCTGCATATCCCATACATCCAGAGTTTCCTCATATTCCGGATGCAAAAAAAGCTCTTTCAGCAGTTTATTGCGCTGAAGAAGAACCCGGTTATAAGACACCAGGGAATGGACATACAGCTTATTTAACTGGCACAGTTCCAGATCAATGAATTTACGCCGTTCTGCCGGCCCGTTTTTTATGAGGTTTAAATCCTCCGGGGAAAAAAATACCACATTGACAATGCCAAACAACTCGCTGGCCCGGCGGATGGGAATGCCGTTAATGGCCACGCCCTTGGCTTTATTTTTTTTCAAATGCATGTCAATGCGGTACGGAACATCTCTTTTTCGGACGGTAAGCTTGATATGGGATTCATCATTCTGAAAACGGATCATGTCCCGATCCTTACTTCCCCTGTGAGACTTTGTCGTACAGCAGACATAAACCGCCTCCAGGATATTTGTCTTTCCCTGAGCATTATTTCCGTAAAGAATGTTTGTGCCCGGAGAAAATTCCATATGCAAATGCCCGTAGTTCCGGTAATTCTGAAGTTCTATAGATTCTATGATCATGCTGTAATCCGGATGGTTTCTCCCTGAAATGTCACTTCGTCGCCATCATGTAATTTTTTTCCTCGCTGATACTCGACGTTTCCATTTACCTTTACCAGGCCATCTTCAATGGCATACTTGGCATCTACTCCAGATTCACATAAGCCTGCAGCCTTCAAAGCCTGGCCCAGTTTGATATATTCATCTCTTAATTTAATGGTTTGCATAATGTTCCTTTCTAACACAGACTATTACAGACTATGCCTCATTGATAAAGTTTACAGGCAGGATCAGATAAATATAGGTGCCATCCTCATCCCGGATGAAGCATGGAGATTTCGGGCTGAGCATATAAAGCTCCACCTCTTCATCATCAACGACGCGCAGCGCATCCAGAAGAAATTTCGGATTAAAAGCGATCATGATATCTTTACCGGACTTGTGAGCCGACACATTGGCATTCATGGAACCAAAAGCCGACTTTACTTTCATATTCACCACATTGTCTTCCACATTCAGAATAAGTGGTTTGCGGTCACTGTCCCGGATCAGGATCATAGCTCGTTCGATATTATCCATAAAATCCCGCTTATTCAGTTTTACACGCGTCTCATAATCGCTTGAAAGCATATGATCGATCCGGAAATACTCGCCTTCGATCAGCCTGGAAACCACAATGGTATCATCGAATTCAAACAGGATGTGATTTTGGCTGAAATAAATAACGACATCTTTTTCATTGTCTCCGGTCAGGATCTTGCTGATCTCAGAGAGTGTCTTTCCCGGAACAATAACCTTATGATTATCATAAGGTTTCTTCAACTGGATATTGCGAATGGAAACCCGGTGTCCGTCCAGGGAAACCACCTTGAGAAAATCTTCCTTCACTTCCAGGAGTTCTCCCGCCATCATCTTGTTGCTGTCATTGGGAGAAATGGAAAAAATCGTCTGGCGGATCGCTTCTTTTAAGGTGAACTGACTCAGACAGATATGCTGATCTCGTTCAATATAGGGAAGATAGGAAAATTCTTCTCCATCGCGGCCCTGGATATTAAAGACCGCATTCTCGCATTCGATCGTCGTATTGAAACGATTATCCGATGTAATAAGGACTGGCACATCACCATCCGGTAATTTTCTGACAATTTCAGAAAAAAGCTTGGCATCCAGCGCAATTTTTCCTCTTTCCAGAATAGTACCTTCGATTTTGCTTTCGATTCCAAGCTCCATATCATTTCCGGTCAACTTGATTTCACTGGTGTCTGCATTAATGAGAATGCATTCGAGGATCGACATGGTCGTTCTGGATGGAATCGCCTTGGATACAATATTGATTCCATTTAAGAGAACATCCTTCTTAAATTCGAGCTTCATGTTGATAACTTCCTTTCTGTCGGTTCGGGGTCTTAATAAAGATATATAAAATAAAATTTCGTCGTAATCGTAGTAGGGGATGTGGATTTGTGTAAAAGTCGGTCCAGCCCATAAAATAAAAGGAGTTTGGGCCGTGAACAAGTTTGTTGAAAACCTCCTCAAATCATCTGGATGACCGGAATGTTATCCACATCGGTAAAATCCGAAAAAATGACCCTGATGATCATCCACAGACAGCCCACATAGAATCCACTACTTTTCCACAGAAAAATGTGAATAAGTGGGAATGTGGGCTGCTTATGTTTTATGTAAACCAATGCTATTGAGGACTGATCTTTTTCTTCAGGATATCCATGGTATTCTGGAGAGATGGATTCTTTTCCAGATCAGCACTGATCGTTTTGATTCCATGAAGGATCGTGGTATGATCACGACCGCCCAGCGCTTTGCCGATATTCTGAAGGCCGGTTTCAGTCATGGTACGGCACAGATACATAACGATCTGGCGCGGATAAACGATATCCTTGCTGCGTTTTGCAGAGGTGATGTCAAGCGGCGTAAGGTTAAAATGATCGGCAACGATCTGGATGATAAATTCAGGAGTCACTTCCTGGGAATCTCCTGGTGCAATGATGTCTTTCAATGCTTTTTCAGCCAGTTCAATGTCGATCTCGCGGTTCTTTTCCAGTTTGGAAAGTGCAACAACCTTGGTCAGAGCGCCTTCCAGTTCACGGATATTGGATTTGATGTTGGTGGCAATGTATTTGATCACTTCATTATCGATGTTGTAACCTTCCAGCTCCTCTTTTTTGCGGAGGATTGCCATACGTGTTTCATAATCCGGAGATTGGATATCTACAGTCAGTCCCCATTCAAAACGGGAACGCAGCCGTTCTTCCAGGGTTTCAATTTCCTTCGGCGGTTTATCAGATGAAATGATGATCTGTTTTTTTGCATCGTGAAGGGCATTGAAGGTGTGGAAAAATTCTTCCTGGGTACTTTCCTTACCGATGATGAACTGGATATCATCGATGAGAAGAACGTCATTGTTGCGATACTTTTCGCGAAATTCCGTGGTGGAAATGTTATTTTTATTACGGATCGCATCAATCAGCTCGTTGGTAAACTTTTCTGAAGTCACATAAAGGATCTTGGCCTTCGGGTTGTTCTTTAAGATAAAGTTTGCGATGGAATGCATCAGATGCGTTTTGCCAAGACCTACGCCTCCGTAAATAAAAAGAGGGTTGTAAATTTCGCCCGGAGATTCGGCCACGGCCAGGGAGGCTGCATGAGCCAGGTTGTTATTGGCACCAACGACAAAGGTATCGAAGGTATATTTCGGATTCAGGTTTGCATTCTGCAAGGTGGCCTGGCTGACCGGATTTGTGTTATTCTGGATCAGCTGGGAGGAAGAAGCCGGTGCAGGAACAATGTCATCTTCTACGAGAAACTGAACCGTATCGCATTTGATGCCGGTGACTTCCGCAATAGAGACCATGAGCATGGTGCTGTATTTCTTCTTAATATATCCGAGAAAATTGGCATCCGGAACGATGATCTTCACAAGGTTGCCCGGCTGCGTCAAGTCATAGACCTTAAGCGGAAGAAGCCAGGTGTCAAAGGAGACATCGGAGATGTCATATTCTTCTTTTAAATATTTTAATATCTCATTCCATTTTTCTTTTAGTGTTTCTAACATTCGTTCAGTCTCCTGTACGTACTTAATCTATCCATGATCTATCCACAGCTTGTGTGGAAAAAAAAGGAGCATTTGTGGATATGCGAGAGCACCCAATCTAGAAACATTGTATACCATAAACCGCTGTTTTTCAATGAAAACCGAAAAATCTTCGGTGTTTTTTGAAAATTATCAACAGACTTATCCACAACTTGTGGATAACTTATTCACAGTATCAACACCTAGTGTTTCCACCGGTTTTGCAGCCACAAAGTTTTATGTAACTTAACAGTCCCTTTTTTATTTAGAAAAGACTTGACGAACACGCATGGATTCTATATAATTGAGAAGATGTTTAATTAAAATAGTCGTAATGTGTTCAATCAAATAAGCGATGGAAAAAAGGAGGTGCCGCAACATGAAGATGACTTTCCAGCCGAAGAACAGACAGAGATCTAAAGTTCATGGCTTCAGAGCTAGAATGAGTACTCCAGGTGGAAGAAAAGTATTAGCTGCAAGAAGAGCAAAAGGAAGAGCAAAATTATCCGCTTAATGAATCAAGGTCACAAGAAATTGTGGCCTTTTGTATTATGTGGAAATTAGTGGTAACAGAAGATGAAACGATTTCCGAGTATTAAGAAAAATTCTGATTTCCAGGCAATTTACCGCACTGCGAAATCCTATGCCAACCGACAGTTGGTCATGTATGTAAGAAAGACAGATGCATCCCAGTCCCGGATTGGGATATCAGTCAGTAAAAAAGTTGGAAACAGTGTGGTGAGACACCACCTAACCCGACTGGTGAGGGAAAGTTTCCGGCTGAACAGGAACACATTGGAAGAGGGATTAGACATCATCGTGGTGGCACGTGCTGCTGCCAAAAATTCTGAATACAAGACAATTGAGCGTGCATTTATGCACCTGTGCGGACTGCATAACATTATAAAAGAATCGAAGTGAGAATATGATCAGGAAGCTTCTTATTTTAATGATACGCGGGTATCAGATTTTTTTGTCCCCGTTAAAGACAACAACTCACTGTATTTACACGCCTACGTGTTCTCAATACGCCATTGAAGCACTTACCAGGTACGGCGTGGTGAAAGGTTTATGGTTGTCCGTGAAGAGGATACTTCGGTGTCATCCATGGGCAGAAGGCGGTTATGATCCAGTTCCGTAACACATGAGGAGGTAGCACATTGGATTACTTAGTATTAACGAAGGTTCATGGGGCGATTCTGGGTCCGATTTCCCAGATTCTCGGATGGATCCTGAATGTGTTGGTTACGTTCACCAATTCCTTTGGTGTGCTTAACATCGGTTTATCCATTATTTTATTTACCCTGGTTGTGAAAATACTGATGTTCCCTATGACGATCAATCAGCAGAAATCATCCAAGCTGATGGCTGTCATGCAGCCTGAGCTGCAGGCAATCCAGGCAAAGTACAAGGGCAAGACAGACAATGACTCCGTTATGAAAATGAATGTGGAGACGAAGGCTGTCTATGAGAAATACGGCACATCTATGACTGGAGGATGCCTCCAGCTGGTGATCCAGATGCCGATTTTGTTTGCCCTGTACCGCGTGATTTACTGCATCCCGGCTTATGTGATGCCGATCAAGGAACATTTTATGAACGTGGTTTATGCACTGACCGGAACAAACACTGCATCCGCTCTGTCAGAGGGCGCAGCAGCAGATCTGCTTCAGTTTGCAACTGACCACAATATCTCGTTAACAGGCGTTAATCCGATCGGTGATCTGACCGGTGTGAGCGGAGAAGCCCTGGCAAATAAGATGGTCGATATTCTCTACAAGCTGAATCCGGCTCAGTGGAGTGATCTGGCTCAGGCATTTCCGAATGCAGCATCTGTCATTTCCGATAATGCAGCTACCATTGAGAAGATGAATACCTTCCTTGGTATCAATCTGGCATCCAATCCGTTTAACGGAAGCTTTGTGCCGAATCTGGCATGGCTGATTCCGATCCTGGCAGGTCTGACTCAGTATGCAAGCACGAAATTGATGATGGCATCCCAGCCGAAGAAGAAAAACAATGAAGAAGATATGAGTTCCCAGATGATGCAGAGCATGAATATAACAATGCCGCTTATGTCTTTATTCTTCTGCTTTACCTTCCCGGCAGCCATCGGTATTTACTGGGTAGCCAGCAGTACCTTCCAGCTTCTGCAGCAGCTGGTTGTCAATTCTTACTTAAATAAGGTAGACATGGACGAGCTGATCCGGAAAAATGTGGAAAAGGCAAATAAGAAACGTGCAAAAAAAGGTCTTCCGCCACAGAAGGTAAACCAGAATGCAACTGCAAGCTTAAAGCATATGCAGGCAGTTGCCGAGAAGGAAGAGGCAGACCGTGCCGAGAAGCTTGAAATGAGCAAAAAGCAGGTGGAAGCATCGAACAGCTACTATAATAAGAATGCAAAACCGGGAAGTCTGGCCTCCAAGGCAAATATGGTAGCCAGATATAATGAAAAAAATAATAACAAATAAGGGGGTAGCACCATGGATGGAAAGATTACAATCTCTGCCAGTACACTGGACGAGGCAATCACGAAAGCATTGATTGAACTTCAGACGACCAGTGAACATCTTCAGTATGAAGTGATCCAGAAGGAGAGCACAGGTTTGCTGGGCATCTTTGGTAAGAAACCCTGTATCATCGAAGCTCACGTGATGAGTGAGGCCGAGGAGAAGGCAGCCGCTGAGGCAAAAAAACTGGAAGAAAAAAAGGCAGCAGAAGAAGCAAAGAAAGCCGAAAAAGCAAGAAAAGCTGAGGAGGCAAGGAAGGCTGCCGAAAAAGAAGCTGAAAAGAAAGCGGAAGAGGCTAAGAAGACGGAACCTGCAAAGACAGCTGCATCGGCTCCGAAAAACGAGGTTTCTGAAAAGCCTGCACAAAAACGCGAGGCTGCAAAGACAGCACCGGAGACTGAAAAAGAAAGTTCCGCAGAAGAAACTCCGAAAAAGACCGTAAAGATCAATGAAGAGGCAGTGAAAAAGGCTGCGAAGGAATTTTTAAATCAGGTATTTGGTGCCATGGGTATGCAGGTTTCCATTGAGACATCCTATAATGCCGGAGACCGGGAACTTCTGGTTTCCATGGAAGGCGATGATATGGGAATCCTCATCGGAAAACGTGGACAGACCCTGGATTCTTTACAGTATCTGGTAAGCCTGGTGGTAAACAAGGAAACGGAAGGTTACTTAAGAGTAAAGCTTGATACTGAAAATTACCGCGAGAGAAGAAAAGAAACGCTGGAGACGCTGGCAAAGAACATTGCTTATAAAGTAAAGCGGACCAAGCATCCGGTATCCTTAGAACCGATGAATCCGTATGAAAGAAGAATCATCCATTCCGCACTTCAGAATGACAAATACGTCATGACCCGGAGTGAGGGAGAGGATCCGTTCCGTCATGTGGTCATTGCCTTAAAGAAGGAAGCACCGGCGGCAGGCGGAAAAAAAGAGCGCTATGGATCACGTCGTGATAACCGCTCTAGAAATAAAAATGCCGAGAACAGAATGCCGAAAGCGGAACATGCATCTGAGAAAAAAGAGGAATCCGTGACGACAGAAGAGTAAGCGTTCGTGCAGCTGCATGAACGGCAACAGAGCAGGCGGGTGTCTGGTAGTGGTTTGGCCACCACCTGACATACGCCTGCTTTTTGATGTAATAGGAAACGTAAACGTTAGATAGATTCAGTCGGAGGAAGTCATGCTGAAAGACAGAAGTTCAGATACGATCGCTGCGATCGCGACTGCCATGAGCAGCAGTGGAATTGGGATCATCCGAGTGAGCGGAGATGAGGCAGTCTCGATCGTAAGCCGGATTTTTAAGGGGAAAAAAGAAAATTTTGATTTAAATACAGCGCCGACCCATCGGATTTATTATGGAATGATCCATGATGGAGAGGAGCTGTTAGATGAAGTGCTTGTGATGCTGATGCGGGGACCGCACAGCTATACGGCAGAAGACACCGTGGAGATTGACTGTCATGGTGGCGTACTGGTGATGAAAAAAATACTGGAAACAGTAATCAAATATGGAGCAAGACCGGCAGAGCCGGGAGAATTTACCAAGAGGGCATTTTTAAACGGAAGGATTGACCTGTCGCAGGCAGAGGCTGTGATCGATGTAATCAATGCACAGAATGACTATGCGGTGAAAAGTTCTGTAAGCCAGTTAAAAGGTTCAGTATCCAAAAAGGTAAAAATGCTCAGAGAGCAGATTCTATACCAGATCGCCTTTATTGAATCAGCCCTGGATGATCCGGAACATATTTCTCTGGATGGGTATGAGGAAAAATTATCTGCAATGTTAGATGAGATGACCGGAGAGATGGAAAAACTGGTGCGCTCCGCAGATAGTGGAAGAGTGGTATCGGAAGGAATCCGCACCGTAATCCTGGGAAAGCCGAATGCAGGAAAATCTTCCTTAATGAATGTCCTTCTTGGTGAGGAACGAGCTATTGTGACAGACATTGCAGGAACGACCAGGGATACGCTGGAGGAACACATCCGTATGCACGGGATCAGCCTGAATATCATTGATACGGCAGGAATCCGGGAAACAGATGATGTGGTGGAACAGATTGGCGTGAACCGGGCCAAGCTTGCAGCTGATGAAGCAGATCTGATCATTTATGTGGTAGACGGATCCAGAAACCTGGATGAAAATGATGAGCGCATCATGGAACTGATCCGTGACCGGAAGGCAGTGGTACTGTTAAACAAGACGGATCTTAAGACTGTGATCAGCGAAGAACTTTTGCAGGAGAAAACGGGAAAGACCGTTATTTCCATTTCTGCAAAAGAGGAGACTGGTATTGACAAACTGGAGAAAACGATCCAGAATCTCTTTTATGAGGGCAGCATTGATTTTAATGATGAAGTCCTGATCACCAATGTGCGGCATAAAACGGCGCTTCAGAATGCGTTAAACAGCCTGTATATGGTAAAGCAAAGTATAGAAAACCAGATGCCGGAAGATTTTCTGACCATTGACCTGATGGATGCCTATGAGCAGCTTGGAACCATTATCGGGGAAGCAGTGGAAGATGATCTGGTCAATGAGATCTTTGGGAAATTCTGTATGGGAAAATAAGAGTTGAAACAAAGCTGGAAGGAATAAAAAAATGCCTTATTTAGAAGAATCGTATGATGTAGTAGTGGTTGGTGCCGGTCACGCCGGATGTGAGGCGGCACTGGCCTGCGCAAGACTGGGGCTGGAAACCATTGTATTTACCGTGAGTGTCGACAGCATTGCTCTGATGCCTTGCAATCCGAATGTTGGAGGAAGCTCCAAGGGACATCTTGTTCGAGAGTTGGATGCTCTTGGCGGAGAAATGGGAAAAAATATTGATAAGACCTTCATTCAGTCTAAGATGTTAAATGAGTCGAAGGGACCGGCGGTACACTCCCTGCGCGCACAGGCAGATAAGCAGGATTACAGCCGACAGATGCGCCGGACACTGGAAAATACCGAGCACCTGACCATTCGTCAGGCCGAGGTGTCAGAAATTGTGGTAGAAGAGCATAAGATCACCGGTGTGAAAACGTATTCCGGTGCAGTTTATCATGCAAAAGCAGTGGTTCTGGCAACAGGAACTTATTTAAAGGCGCGTTGTATTTATGGAGATGTCAGCAATGCGACCGGGCCGAATGGATTGCAGCCGGCGAACCATCTGACCGATTCCCTGATCGCGAACGGAATTGAAATGTTCCGGTTCAAGACGGGTACACCGGCCCGGGTGGATCGTCGAAGCATTGATTTTTCCAAGATGGAAGAGCAGTTTGGAGATAAAAGAGTGGTTCCGTTTTCGTTTTCCACGGATCCGGAATCTGTTCAGAAAGAGCAGGTTTCCTGCTGGCTGACCTACACCAATGAAGAAACGCACCAGATCATTCGTGATAACCTGGATCGTTCTCCTCTTTTTTCCGGAGCCATTGAAGGAACCGGCCCGAGGTATTGTCCGTCCATCGAGGATAAGGTTGTGAAGTTCCCGGATAAGACACGCCATCAGGTATTTATTGAACCGGAGGGGCTTTATACGAATGAGATGTATCTGGGCGGTATGTCCAGTTCTCTGCCTGAGGATGTGCAGTATGCCATGTACCGCACCGTGCCGGGATTAGAGCATGTGCGGATCGTGCGCAATGCATATGCGATCGAATATGACTGCATCAATGCAAGGCAGCTGAAATTATCCCTGGAGTTTAAAGAAATTGAAGGCCTGTTCAGCGGCGGACAGTTTAACGGAAGCTCCGGTTATGAGGAAGCAGCCGTGCAGGGTTTTATGGCCGGTGTGAATGCGGCTATGAAGGTGCTTGGGCGTGAGCCTGTGATCCTGGATCGCTCTCAGGCGTATATAGGCGTTCTGATCGATGATCTGGTCACCAAGGAAAATCATGAACCATATCGTATGATGACATCCCGGGCCGAGTATCGTTTGCTTTTGCGCCAGGATAATGCAGATCTGAGGCTTCGTGGAATCGGACATGAAATTGGTCTGGTAGATGATGAGACCTATGAAAAGGTTCTTCAGAAAGAAAAAAATATTCAGGCGGAAGTGGAGCGTTTGGAGAAGACGAACGTAGGTGCGAATCCGAAGACTCAGGCGTTTTTAGAGCGTCATGGAAGTACTGCCTTAAAGACAGGCGCGACCATGGCAGAATTGGTACGCAGACCTGAACTTGATTATTTTATGTTAACTGAAATTGATGAAAAACGGCCGGAGCTTTCTTACGACACAGCAGAACAGGTTAACATAAATATTAAGTACGAAGGATACTTAAAGAGACAGCAACAGCAGGTGGCACAGTTTAAGAAGCTGGAGACAAAGAAACTGGATCCGGATTTTGATTACAGTACCGTGAACAGCCTGCGGCGTGAAGCTGTTCAGAAATTAAATCTTTATAAGCCGGCATCCATTGGACAGGCATCCCGTATTTCCGGAGTTTCTCCGGCTGATATTTCGGTGCTGCTGGTACACTTAGAGCAGATGCGGCATTCCAGATAGGAGGACTATGGAACAGATTTTTGTGGACAAGATGACGGAGGGAACCCGGGAACTGGGGATAACCTTGTCTGAACATCAAATGGAACAGTTTTATCATTACTATGAACTGCTGATTGAATGGAATAAGGTCATGAACCTGACTGGGATCACTGAGCTGGAAGAAGTGGTGAGCAAGCACTTTATTGACAGCCTGGCGCTTGCAAAGGTATTTCCGCTTCAGGATGGGTGGAAGGCTTCTGTTATTGATGTGGGAACCGGAGCCGGTTTTCCGGGGATTCCGTTAAAGATTGCATTTCCAAATCTGAAGATCACGCTGCTGGATTCCTTAAATAAGAGGATTAAATTTTTAAATGAAGTGATCAGCCAGTTGG
The DNA here is from genome assembly GCA_963642615.1 of Oscillospiraceae bacterium. GTDB lineage: Bacteria > Bacillota > Clostridia > Lachnospirales > Lachnospiraceae > Brotaphodocola. The sequence goes on from CAVIHW010000045.1 coordinate 18,171, forward strand.
GGCTTCAGGATGTGGAGACGATCCATGGAAGAGCTGAGGATTTCGGACGGGATGTGAAATACCGGGAGCAGTATGATTACTGTGTATCCCGGGCCGTTGCAAATACAGCAACCCTTTCCGAATACTGTCTGCCATTTGTAAAGGTGGGCGGTGCGTTTATTCCGTATAAATCCGGCAAAATTGATGAGGAGCTGCAGCAGGGGACGAAGGCCATTGAGAGTCTGGGAGGAAGCATCTCAGACGTGATTCGCTTTGAACTGACCGGAGCCGATGCTGACCGGTCACTGGTGGTGATCGAGAAGGTTACAAAGACTGCAAAGAAATATCCGAGAAAAGCGGGGGTGCCGTCGAAAGAACCTATTGGGAAATAAATACTGACTTATATAACGGTATCTCGTAAGGTTCGAAGTGCCGGTGCGGTCGTACAGAACTGCATACCCTGGTGGAATTTTTACCTCGTGTGCTTGCGCCGCTTATTGTCTCCCCTGCGGGCTAAACTCGCGTGCGCTGCACGCTCAGACAGGCCCTCCGGGGAGACGCTATGCTCGCACACTCTGAAAATTCCAAAGGGTCTGCTTATTCTGTACGATCGCCCCGGCACTTCTACGTTACTGGTTTTGCTACAAAATGAGTGCGTAGGCAAAACTATGCTGGTTAAGTTCTAATGGATTATCGGCACGTTATTGCCAGTATGATTATGGCTGCATATTTTTATCTGTAGTTCAGCCAGTACAGCAGAAGTTCCGGGAACACCATGCAGAATTAGCAGCACATTGGAATTTTCCTCGGGTGCGAGCATAGCGTCAGGACGGAGTGAGTTGTCTGAGCGTGCAGAGCACGCGAGTTTCGAACGCAGTCCTGACAATAGGCGGCGGAGCGCACGAGGTAC
>CAVIHW010000046.1:0-19031 GCA_963642615.1 Oscillospiraceae bacterium
ATGACCCGTTACATCAAACGTGGTGGTAAAGTTTGGATCAAGATTTTCCCGGATAAACCTGTAACTGCTAAGCCGGCTGAGACCCGAATGGGTTCCGGTAAAGGCGCCCTGGAGTACTGGGTAGCAGTTGTTAAACCGGGCAGAGTAATGTTCGAGATCGCTGGTGTTCCGGAGGAGACCGCGCGTGAGGCATTACGTCTTGCTATGCACAAGTTACCATGCAAATGTAAGATTGCTGCTAAAGCAGATTTAGAAGGCGGTGATAACAGTGAAAACTAATAAATTCGTAGAAGATTTAAAGGCAAAATCAGCGGCTGAGTTACAGGAAGAATTAGTAGCTGCAAAGAAAGAACTTTTCAACTTAAGATTCCAGAATGCAACCAACCAGTTAGATAATACCAGCAGAATCAAAGAGGTTCGCAAGAATATCGCGAGAATTCAGACTGTTATTACAGAGAAATCTAAACTGGCTTAAGGTTTGAAAGGAGAACATGACCGTGGAAAGAAATTTAAGAAAAACCCGCGTAGGTAAAGTCGTAAGCGACAAGATGGACAAGACCATCGTTGTAGCAATCGAGGACCACATCAAACATCCTTTATACGGCAAGATCGTTAAAAAGACCGTTAAGTTAAAAGCTCATGACGAGAACAACGAGTGCGGCAAGGGTGATACCGTTAAAGTTATGGAAACCAGACCGCTGTCCAAGGACAAGAGATGGAGACTGGTTGAGATTATCGAGAAGGCTAAATAAGTTATCCAGGAAGGAGTATCAGGCATGATTCAGCAGGAAACCAGACTGAAGGTTGCTGATAACACCGGAGCAAAAGAGTTACTTTGCATCCGTGTTATGGGTGGCTCTACAAGAAGATATGCTAATATTGGTGATGTAATCGTCGCTTCCGTTAAAGATGCAACACCAGGTGGCGTTGTAAAGAAAGGCGATGTTGTTAAAGCCGTTGTAGTTCGTTCCGTAAAGGGCGCACGCAGAAAAGACGGTTCCTATATCAAGTTCGATGAGAACGCAGCAGTTATTATCAAAGATGACAAGACCCCAAAAGGAACCCGTATCTTTGGACCGGTAGCAAGAGAGTTACGTGAGAAGCAGTTCATGAAGATCGTATCTCTGGCTCCGGAAGTACTGTAAGGAGGTATTGGCTGTGCAGAAGATTAAAAAAGACGACCTGGTAAAGGTTATCGCAGGTAAGAGTAAAGATAAAACCGGTAAAGTCCTGAGCGTTAAGGGCGGTAAAGTTCTGGTTGAGGGCTGCAACATGGTTACCAAACACTCCAAACCGAACGCAGCAAACCCGCAGGGCGGCATCGTAAACCAGGAAGCAGCAATGGATATCTCCAATGTTATGCTGGTTGTTGACGGAAAAGCTACCCGTGTTGGCTTTGAAGTAAGAGATGGTAAGAAAGTCCGCGTTGCTAAGGCAACCGGTAAAGTAATCGACTAATTGCAGAGAGGAGGAACAGAGAGTTGGCTAGATTAAAAGAACAGTATCAGAGCGAGATGGTTGACGCACTGATTAAGAAATTTGGTTACAAGAACATCATGGAAGTCCCGAAGCTTGATAAGATCGTTATCAACATGGGCGTTGGTGAAGCAAAAGACAATGCTAAGGTTCTGGATTCTGCAGTTAGAGATTTAGAGCTGATCACCGGACAGAAAGCAGTTACCACCAAGGCTAAAAAGTCCGTTGCAAACTTCAAAATCAGAGAAGGTATGCCGATCGGATGTAAGGTTACCCTTCGTGGTGAGAAGATGTATGAGTTCGTTGATCGTCTGATCAACCTGGCTCTGCCGCGTGTACGTGACTTCCGCGGTGTTAACCCGAACGCATTTGATGGCAGAGGTAACTATGCTCTGGGTATCAAAGAGCAGTTGATCTTCCCTGAGATTGAATACGATAAAGTTGACAAGGTAAGAGGTATGGATATCATCTTCGTTACCACTGCCAAGACTGATGAAGAAGCTCGTGAACTTTTGACATTATTCAATATGCCATTTGCAAAATAACAGGAGGAAAGATCCATGGCTAAGACTTCAATGAAGATTAAGCAGCAGCGTCCGGCTAAATTCTCCACCAGAGAATACAACCGTTGCAGAATCTGTGGACGTCCGCATGCATATTTAAGAAAATACGGCATCTGCCGTATCTGCTTCCGTGAGCTGGCATATAAAGGCCAGATCCCGGGCGTAAAGAAGGCAAGCTGGTAGGCATTGAGCACTTAATGAGTGCGCAGAGCACGAATTTAGTGCGAAAGCCCATCGCGAACCTTAGCGAATGCAAGCCGTAAGGCGCAGCGTGAGCTTAGTTGAGCGATCCGAAAGCAACTTAGCGAGTCTAGGCCGCAAGGCGCAGCGTGAGCTTAGTTGAGCGATCCGAAAGCAACTTAGCGAGTCCAAGCCGCAAGACTTAGTTGAGCGATGCTTTGGCTTATGCGAAACAAAAACCCGACATTGTCCCTCCCGAAACTTATGAGCCCATGCGGCTTTATAAGTTTCGAAGGAGTGAGGTCCAACAAAAAGGAAACCAACTAACATTATTAAGGAGGAATTATCCATCATGACTATGAGTGATCCGATCGCAGATATGCTTACAAGAATCCGTAACGCAAACACTGCTAAACATGACACTGTTGACGTACCGTCTTCCAAGATGAAGCTTGCTATCGCTGACATCCTGGCAAACGAGGGTTATATCCAGAAATATGATGTCGTTGAGGACGGCGCTTTCAAGACTATCCACATCACCTTAAAGTATGGTGCAGATAAGAATGAAAAGATCATCACCGGTATCAAGAGAATTTCCAAACCGGGTCTGCGTGTATACGCAAACAAGGAAGACCTTCCGAGAGTACTGGGCGGTCTGGGAATCGCAATCATTTCTACCAACCACGGCGTAATCACCGATAAGGAAGCACGTCGTCTGGGCGTAGGCGGAGAGGTATTAGCATTCGTTTGGTAATTCGTTGCCGCGAAGCTGCTTCTATATCATATATGTAACTGAAAACAGAAAACGCACAGAGCGTTTTCCGAAAATTTAAGTAGGAGGTAAATGGCATGTCACGTATCGGAAGAATGCCAATCGCAATCCCGGCAGGCGTAACTGTAACGATTGCAGAGAATAATAAAGTGACTGTAAAAGGTCCTAAGGGAACCCTTGAGAGAGAGTTACCGGTAGAGATGGACATCAAGGAAGAAGATGGACATATTGTTGTAACCAGACCGAATGACTTAAAGAAGATGAAATCTTTGCATGGTCTGACCAGAACCCTGATCAACAACATGGTAGTTGGTGTTACCGCTGGCTACGAGAAAGTTCTGGAAGTAAACGGTGTAGGTTACAGAGCATCTAAGCAGGGCAAGAAATTAACCCTTAACCTGGGCTATTCCCATCCGGTAGATATGGAAGATCCGGAAGGAATCGAGACTGTTCTGGATGGCCAGAATAAGATCACGGTTAAAGGTATCGATAAAGAGAAAGTTGGCCAGTACGCTGCTGAGATCAGAGATAAGAGAAGACCTGAGCCGTATAAGGGCAAGGGCATCAAGTATGCTGATGAGACTATCAGACGTAAAGTTGGTAAGACTGGTAAGAAATAATTAAGGAGAGTACAAAGATGGTTAGTAAGAAATCAAGAAGCGAAATTCGCGTTAAAAAGCATACCAGATTACGTAATCGCTTTGCAGGTACTGCAGAGAGACCGCGTCTGGCTGTTTTCAGAAGTAATAATCATATGTATGCTCAGATTATTGACGACACAGTCGGCAATACTCTGGTAGCAGCATCCACCAATGAGAAGGCAGTTAAGGCTGAGCTTGAGCACACCAATGATACTGCAGCAGCAACTTATGTTGGAACTCTGATCGCTAAGAGAGCTCTGGAGAAGGGTATTGAGGAAGTCGTTTTCGATAGAGGCGGTTTCATTTACCAGGGTAAGATCCAGGCACTTGCAGATGCAGCTCGTGAAGCTGGTCTGAAATTCTAGTAGAGAGGAGAACGGCATGAAGCGTACAATTATTGACCCAAGTCAGTTTGAATTAAATGACAACGTAGTAGCAATCAAGCGTGTATCTAAAACCGTAAAAGGTGGACGTACCATGAGATTCTCTGCTCTGGTAGTAGTAGGTGATGGCAATGGTCACGTAGGTGCAGGTCTTGGTAAAGCTGGTGAGGTTCCGGAAGCAATCCGCAAAGGAAGAGAAGCAGCTATGAAGAACCTGGTAGAGGTTCCGGTTGACGAGAACAAGAGTATCCCGCATGACTATATCTGCAAGTTCGGAAGCTCTTCCGTACTGTTAAAGAAGGCTCCGGAAGGTACCGGTATCATCGCAGGCGGCCCGGCTCGTTCCGTACTGGAGCTTGCTGGTATCAAGAACATCCGTGCTAAGTCTTTAGGCTCCAACAACAAGACCAACGTTGTTCTTGCAGTGATCAACGGTCTGACTCAGCTTAAGACTCCGGAAGAGTATGCAAGACTTCGCGGCAAATCTGTTGAAGAGATCTTAGGCTAAGGAGGGTAATGAAATGGCAGAGAAGTTAAAAGTAACGTTAGTCAAATCCCCGATCGGTGCTATCCCGAAGCAGAAAGCTACCGTAGAGGCTCTGGGCCTGAAGAAACTCAACAAATCTGTTGAGCTTCCGGATAACGAGGCTGTCAGAGGTATGATCTGGCACGTAAAGCATTTAATTAAGGTAGAAGAAATCTAATATTGAAAAGTAAGGAGGTGCAGTGCAATGGATTTATCCAATTTACAGCCTGCTTTAGGTTCTAAGCATAGTGATAATTTCAGAAGAGGACGTGGTCACGCTTCAGGAAACGGTAAGACTGCTGGTAAGGGCCACAAAGGTCAGAAAGCACGTTCCGGCGCAACCAGACCTGGTTTCGAGGGCGGCCAGATGCCGTTATACAGACGTCTCCCGAAGAGAGGCTTCAAGAATCGTAACACTAAGGTTATCGTTGGTATCAACGTGAGCGCTTTAGAGTGCTTCGAGAACGATGCAGTTGTTACAGTTGAGACTCTTCTTGAGTCTGGTATCGTAAAGAACCCGAGAGATGGCGTTAAGATCCTGGGTAATGGCGAACTGACCAAAAAGCTGACCGTAAAGGCAGATGCATTCAGCGAGGGTGCAAAGGCTAAGATTGAAGCTTTAGGTGGAACCTGCGAGGTGATCTAATATGTTAAAAACACTCCGAAATGCATGGAAGATCAAGGAGATCCGCATGAAGCTGATCTTTACCTTACTCATGCTGGTAGTGATCCGTTTCGGATCTGAGCTGCCGATTCCAGGAGTTAAAACGGACTTTTTCGCGAATTTTTTCGCGAATCAGTCCACTGATGCATTTGGATTTTTTAATGCGATGACGGGTGGTTCATTTTCCTCCATGTCAATCTTCGCATTAAGTATCACACCGTACATTACATCTTCCATTATCATGCAGCTGCTCACGATCGCGATTCCAAAACTGGAAGAAATGCAGCGTGACGGTGAGGATGGACGCAAGAAGATTGCAGAGTATACCCGTTATTTGACGGTTGCACTGGCGTTGATCGAGTCCATTGGCATGGCAGTTGGTTTCGGTGGTCAGGGACTTCTGATCAACTATGATGTATGGAGTGTTGTGATCGCAGTTGCTACTATGACTGCAGGCAGCGCGTTCCTGATGTGGATTGGTGAGCGTATCACGGAGAAGGGCGTAGGCAATGGTATCTCCATCGTCCTGCTCTTCAACATCATTTCCTCCCTTCCGCAGGATGTGAATACCCTGTATACCAGATTCTTAAGCAACAGCAAGAATATCGGATCCACAGTTCTGATCGTGCTCATCATGATCGCGGTCACCGCAGCTATGGTTGTGTTCGTAATCATCCTTCAAGATGGCGAGCGCAGGATCCCGGTTCAGTATTCCAAAAAGATGGTTGGAAGAAAGCTAGTGGGCGGCCAGGCTTCCCATATCCCGTTAAAGATCAACACCGCAGGTGTTATCCCGGTTATCTTTGCTTCCTCCATTATGTCCTTCCCGATTGTCATCGCACAGTTTTTCCATCCGGATTATACTACCATCGGTGGTAAGATCCTGATGGTGCTGAATTCTTCTTACTGGTTCAGACCGGAGATGCCGGCATATTCTGTGGGACTTGTGATCTATCTTGTATTGATCGTGCTTTTCGCATATTTCTATACATCCATCACATTCAATCCGTTGGAAGTGGCAAACAATATGAAGAAGTCCGGTGGTTTTATCCCGGGTATCCGCCCAGGAAAACCAACTTCCGAGTATCTTGATAAGATTCTGAATTACATCGTATTTATCGGTGCGATCGGTCTGATCATTGTCAGCATTATCCCGATCATCATTTCCGGATTATTTACAGTAAGCCGACTGTCCTTCATGGGAACATCACTGATCATCATTGTCAGTGTTATCCTGGAGACCATCAAGGCGATTGAATCCCAGATGATCGTTCGAAATTACAAAGGTTTTTTAAATGACTAAGCGTTCGTAAGAGAAAGCTGCTGCACGCATAAGGGCAGCAGCTTTCTTTCTTTTGAAAGAGGAGGATTAACCAGATGAAGATCATCATGTTAGGTGCTCCGGGTGCAGGAAAAGGTACCCAGGCAAAGAAGATTGCAGCAAAATACAGCATCCCGCATATCTCTACCGGAGATATTTTCCGCGCAAACATCAAAGGTGGCACGGAGCTGGGAATGAAGGCAAAGTCATATATGGATCAGGGACAGCTTGTTCCGGATGATGTTACGATCGGCATGCTTTTAGACCGCATTGCTGAAGAAGACTGCAAAAACGGTTATGTGCTGGATGGTTTCCCAAGAACCATTCCGCAGGCGGAGAGCCTGACTGTGGCACTGGACAAGCTGGGAGAGAAAATGGATTTTGCGATCGATGTAGATGTACCGGATGAATCCATCATCAACCGCATGTCCGGCAGAAGAGCCTGCCTTTCCTGTGGTGCTACTTATCACATTGTGTATAATCCGACTAAGGTAGAGGGCGTTTGTGACGCATGTGGTCAGAATCTGGTCCTGCGTGACGATGATAAGCCAGAGACGGTTAAGAAACGTCTTAAGGTATATCATGACCAGACCCAGCCGCTGATCGAATATTACAAAAATGCGGGCATCCTGAAATCGGTTGACGGAACCCAGGATCTGAATAAGGTATTCGCGGACATTGAAGCTGTCCTGGAGGCATAATATGTCAGTGACGATCAAATCTGCAAGAGAGATTGAGCTGATGCGCGAGGCCGGAAGAATCCTATCCATCGTTCATGAAGAGCTGGCAAAAGCAATCCATCCGGGAATGTCCACCCTGGATATTGACCACCTGGGAGAGAAGATGATCCGTGAATTCGGTTGTGTTCCTTCCTTTAAAAATTACAACGGATATCCGGCTTCCATCTGTGTATCCGTAAATGACGAGGTGGTGCACGGTATTCCGAATAAGCACCATATCCTGAAGGAAGGCGACATTGTAAGCCTGGATGCCGGAGTCATCTATAAAGGATATCATTCCGATGCAGCAAGAACCCATGCGGTCGGTGCGGTAAGCACTGAGGCACAGAAGCTGATGGACGTTACAAGACAGAGCTTCTTTGAGGGAATCCGGTTTGCGAAAGCAGGCAACCACCTTAACGATATTTCCTCTGCCATTCAGGCTTATGCAGAAAGCTTCGGCTACGGAGTTGTCCGTGACCTGGTTGGACACGGGATCGGTTCTCATCTGCACGAGGAACCGGAAGTGCCGAACTTTGCACAGAAACGGAAAGGCATTAAGCTGGTGTCGGGCATGACCCTGGCGGTGGAGCCCATGATCAATATCGGAACCCCGAATGTCATCTGGATGGATGACGACTGGACGGTTAAGACAAAAGACGGCAGCCTGTCTGCCCATTATGAGAACACCATCCTCATTACCGAGGGTGAGCCAGAGATCTTATCTTTGAGGAACGCGAAAGCATAATTACAAGTCAAGATGATCAGGGTCAAAAGGACTTAAGCTTCCTTTCGACCCCGTCATCTACAGAAACGTACAATCACAAATGCAGTAAGGAGGAACTGAATATATGTCAAAAGCAGACGTTATTGAAATTGAGGGAACTGTAGTAGAGAAGCTGCCGAACGCAATGTTCCAGGTGGAACTGGAAAACGGTCATCAGGTACTGGCACATATCAGCGGAAAGCTGCGTATGAACTACATCCGTATCCTGCCGGGCGATAAGGTAACGCTCGAAATGTCCCCATATGATTTAAGCAAGGGCAGAATCATCTGGAGAGACAAATAAGATTATAGAAGCAAATGCTTTTATAAATAAAAAATATTTTTGAAAAACACTTGCATAATAGGACCCGTGATGTTATAATATCATGGCGACTTTGTTGAGATGCTGGGTGCAGTTTGTCCAAAACAGCCCGGCTGTACCAATATATCTGAACAGATATATGCAACTGTAGAAAGGAGAATTGCCGTGAAGGTGAGATCATCAGTAAAACCGATTTGCGAAAAGTGCAAAATCATCAAACGCAAAGGCAGTATCAGAGTAATCTGTGAAAATCCTAAGCACAAACAGAGACAAGGTTAAAAACAAAAAGTTATAGGAGGTTACGACGCAAATGGCTCGTATTTCAGGTGTTGATTTACCAAGAGAAAAACGTGTTGAAATCGGTCTGACTTACATCTACGGAATCGGTAGAACAAGTGCAAACCGTATCCTTGCTGAGGCTGGCGTTAATCCTGACACTCGTGTTAAGGATCTGACCGATGACGAAGTGAAGAAGCTGGCAGCTGTAATTGCCGAGACTCAGACTGTTGAGGGTGATCTTCGCAGAGAGATCGCTATGAACATCAAGAGACTGCAGGAGATTGGATGCTACCGCGGAATCCGTCACAGAAAAGGTCTTCCGGTTCGTGGTCAGAAAACCAAAACCAATGCAAGAACCCGCAAAGGTCCTCGTAAGACTGTTGCAAACAAGAAGAAATAAGTAATACGTTACATTATGTAGAATCACGTTGCATGTTTTAAAAACAGGAAACAGGATTCGGAAATTCAAGAAAGTAGGTTAGTTTAAAATGGCTAAAAAAGTGTCCACTGCAAAAAAAGTGACAAAAAAGCGCGTAAAGAAAAACGTTGAACGCGGACAGGCACATATCCAGTCTTCTTTTAACAACACCATCGTTACCTTAACTGATGCACAGGGTAACGCGTTGTCTTGGGCAAGTGCCGGTGGTCTGGGATTTAGAGGTTCAAGGAAATCTACTCCATATGCAGCACAGATGGCTGCAGAAACTGCCGCAAAAGCAGCTTTAGTACATGGTTTAAAATCTGTAGACGTTATGGTTAAAGGACCTGGTTCAGGCCGTGAAGCAGCAATTCGTGCGCTTTCCGCATGCGGTATTGAAGTAACTAGCATTAAGGACGTAACTCCGGTTCCACACAACGGATGTCGCCCGCCAAAACGTAGAAGAGTCTAATTAGGAGGTACTAAAAGTGGCAGTAGATAGAGTTCCTGTTCTTAAAAGATGCAGATCTCTTGGTTTAGATCCGATCTATTTAGGAATTGATAAAAAATCAAACAGAGAATTAAAAAGAGCTAACAGAAAAGTAAGCGAGTATGGTCTCCAGTTACGTGAGAAACAGAAAGCAAAATTCATTTACGGCGTATTAGAGAAACCGTTCCGTAACTACTACACCAAGGCTGAGAAGATGGAAGGCCAGACTGGTGAGAACATGATGATCCTTCTGGAGCGCAGACTGGACAACGTTGTATTCCGTATGGGATTCGGCCGCACCAGACGTGAGACCAGACAGATGGTAGATCACAAGCACATCCTGGTAAACGGCAAATGTGTAAACATTCCGTCCTACCTGGTAAAAGCTGGTGACGTGATCGAAGTAAAAGAGAAGGCTAAATCTTCTCAGAGATATAAGGATGCTCTTGAGGTAACTGCAGGACGTCTGGTTCCGGCTTGGCTGGATGTTGACCAGGAGAATCTGCGCGGTACCGTAAAAGAGATGCCGTCCAGAGATGAGATTGATGTTCCGGTAAACGAGATGCTTATCGTCGAGTTGTACTCCAAATAATTAAGAGTACCAATTTCCCTCGATAGAAGAACCCAAAAGGAGGGGCTAGAGTCGTGTTCGATTTTGAGAAACCAAACATTGAAATTGTTGAGATTTCTGATGATAAGAAATATGGCAAGTTTGTAGTTGAACCACTTGAGAGAGGCTATGGCACAACGCTGGGTAACTCCCTGAGAAGAATCATGCTTTCTTCTCTGCCGGGTGCAGCTGTCAGCCAGGTGAAAATCGACGGCGTTTTACATGAGTTCAGTTCTATTCCTGGTGTAAAGGAAGATGTAACTGAGATCATTATGAACATCAAGAGCTTATCTATTAAGAACAACAGCGACAGCAACGAGGTTAAGACCGCTTACATCGAGTTCGAAGGTGAGGGTGTCGTTACTGCAGCTGATATCCAGGCTGACCCGGACATTGAGATCATGAATCCGGATCAGGAGATCGCGCACTTAAGCGGCGGCGCAGACAGCAAGTTCTACATGGAGCTTACTATCACAAAGGGTCGCGGCTATGTGAGCGCAGACAAGAATAAGACTGAGGATATGCCGGTTGGTGCGATTGCGGTGGATTCCATCTACACACCAGTTGAGCGTGTCAACATGTCCATTCAAAATACCCGTGTCGGACAGGTTACCGATTATGATAAACTGACCTTAGACGTGTATACCAATGGAACCTTAGCTCCAGATGAGGCGGTAAGCCTTGCAGCGAAAGTTCTGAGCGAGCACTTAAATCTGTTCATTGATCTTTCTGAGAATGCCAAGACCGCTGAGATCATGGTAGAGAAAGAGGACAATGAGAAAGAGAAAGTTCTTGAGATGAACATCGATGAACTGGAACTGTCTGTTCGTTCCTACAACTGCTTAAAGAGAGCCGGAATCAATACTGTGGAAGAACTGTGCAACAGAACTCCGGAGGATATGATGAAGGTTCGTAACCTCGGCAGAAAGTCCCTTGAGGAAGTTCTGGCGAAGTTAAAAGAATTAGGTCTGCAACTGAACCCAAGCGAGGAATAAAACCTAATTTTAAAAAGATTACAAAGACCGTGGCGGCTCCGTAAGTCCATCAGGCAGAGAGCCGCTACATTATGAAAAAATGGAAGCTGTGGTCCGGTAAGACCAAAGGGCACGGGACTGCACTCCACATAATATGGAGGAAAATAAGATGGCAGGTTATAGAAAGCTTGGAAGAACTTCCAGCCAGAGAAAAGCAATGATCCGCAGCCAGGTAACTGCACTGCTGTATCATGGAAGCATCAAAACCACTGAGGCTAGAGCAAAAGAGATCCGCAAAGTTGCTGAGGGTCTGATCGCACTGGCTGTAAAAGAGAAAGACAACTTCGAGACTGTTACTGTTACCGCTAAGGTTGCTAAGAAGGACGCTGAGGGTAAGAGAGTCAAAGAAGTAGTAAACGGCAAGAAAGTTACCGTTTATGATGAAGTTCAGAAGGAGATCAAGAAAGATAAGCCGTCCAGACTTCATGCTCGTCGTCAGATGCTCAAAGTTCTCTATGATGTAACTGAGGTTCCGACCGCAGCTGCAGGCAAGAAGAAAAACACCAAGTCCGTAGATCTTCCGGCAAAACTCTTTGATGAGGTTGCTCCGAAGTACGTTTCCCGCAACGGTGGTTATACCCGTATCGTTAAGATCGGCCAGCGTAAGGGCGACGGTGCTATGGAAGTACTGTTAGAGCTTGTTTAATTATTTATGAGCTTACCGCTCCCGGAGAGAGATTCTCCGGGAGCTTTTTTCATTCTATTTGAAGCGAGACAGGTATAACGATGTTTCCGTAACCTGTAACATAAAGGTAAGGAATAAGTAAGTTGACCGCATATATCGATTCGCTTATAATAAATGTAAGAAAGAAATTCCAAAAGAATGAGAGTGAGGGATGAGCATGACAAAGAAATGTTTGGCAATATGGGGCATGGTGATGACCCTGTTGACAGGTACTTTGGGGATGACAACAGCTTATGCGGCAGACAAGACCATTTCCAGCGTAAAGCTGCAGATTTATACGGATCTGGAGATTGGAGATAAGATCGGAGACGCAGCGATCGACATCGATTCTACGACAGCCCCAAGCGGCGGTATTGCCATTTCCGGTTCTACAGACCGTTATCAGATCACATCTGCAGAGTGGACAACATCTTCATCAAAGGAGATCAGTGTAGGATATCAGCCGGAGCTGAAGATCCGCTTAGAGCCGATCGATTCGGATTATGCATTTAAAGGCACCTACCGTTCCAGCAATGTGACAGTCAAGGGCGGTGAATTTGTCAGTGCCAGCAGAAGCAGCGGCGACCTGATCATCAAGGCAAAGTTAAAACCGATCAAGGGCACGTTTGAGGCTCCTGAGAATGCATATTGGAAGGACAATGCCAAAGGCACTGCCAAGTGGGAAGAGCCGGATAATGGTGGAACCGGGCAGTATGAGATCGAGCTTCGGAAAGGCTCAACAAAGATCTACTCCACGCAGACCACCAGCACAACCTTCAACTGTTATCCGTATATGACTCAGGCCGGTACTTACAAATTCCGTGTGCGTACCATTGCGAAGACATCAAAGCAGAGTGATTATGGCAAGAGCAGTGAATGGACAGAATCCGATGAGATCTATCTTGCAAAAGAGGACGTATCAGATGGCAGCGGACAAAACACCAGCACAGGAAGCAGCGGACCTGTTTCTAACACGAATAACACCAATGCTGGATGGAAGAAATATGACAATGTCTGGTACTATTACTATCCGGACGGAAGCTATGTAAAGAACGGCTGGGTAGAAGTTGGAGGACGGTGGTATCTGTTTGATGCAAACGGAAAGATGCAGACCGGCTGGCAGCAGAGAGATGATCAGATGTATTATCTGGATGCAAATGGTGCCATGATCACCGGCTGGTTTTCCTGGAACGGACATTGGTGCTATCTGAATGAGACAAAGGATCAGTACTATGGATGTCTGGTGCGCGGCCACTGGATGGAAAACGGCGGAAAGACCTATTATCTGAACAGCACCGGCTATATGGCGGAGGGATGGACTGAGGTGGATGGAAACTGGTATTACTTCTATCCGGGTCAGGGAACCAAAGCAGTCAATACTACCATTGATACCTTTACGGTGAATGACCAGGGTGTATGGGTGCATTAAAAAATGGTTCCGGAATCTGAAATAAGGTTCCGGAGCTTTTTTTATTTCTCAGAATGTTCTATAATGGTGGCAGACAACAGTGAAAGCGGAGGAAACCAGATATGCCAAACGGATTATCAGATAGAAAATCAAACAAAGAGGAATTGATAGAAATTGAGACGGAAGCGTATGAAGCAGCATCCCAGCTGCTTTGTGCGGCATATCCAAAGAAAGGAAGCATCTTTGTGATCGGATGCTCTACCAGTGAGGTGGCCGGAGAACGGATCGGCAGTTTTTCAAGCCCCGAACTTGGACAGGCCTTATTTGACGGGATTTCAAGGGCAGCAAAGGAGGCGGAGGTTTATCTCGCGGCTCAGTGCTGTGAACATTTAAATCGTGCCCTGATTTTGGAAGAGGAAGCCGCAGAACGTTACGGATATGAGCAGGTCAATGTAGTCCCGCAGCCAAAAGCAGGCGGTTCCTTTGCTACGGCGGCATACAAAAGCTTTTCTCATCCGGTAGCCGTGGAGCACATTAGGGCTTCTGTGGGAATGGATATTGGAGATACGTTAATTGGCATGCATCTGAAAGAGGTAGCTGTTCCTGTGCGGATCAAGAAACGTCAGATTGGAGCAGCTCGGGTCATCTGTGCCCGAACCCGTCTTAAATTCACCGGTGGTGCTAGGGCAGTCTATGATGAGACATTGTTATAAGGAAGGTGTATGTATCCGTTACAGAGCATGCGCTGCACGAACTGCAATGGTTTTTTCCTTGACGATGTGTATAATTTCGCTTAAAATGGAAAATCAGTAACGCATGAATAGCAGCAACAGGAAAGAGAGCAGTTTTATGGGGATCATAAAAGCTTCAAAGTTAATATATGACTATGTTCGCCGGAATGAAGACGATCATGTGGAAGATGTAAAGCGAGCCATCGACAATCTGACTCTGGATATCAAACAGGGAGATTTTGTGGCAATCCTGGGACATAACGGTTCCGGAAAATCAACCTTTGCCAAACAGGTAAACGGTCTTTTGCTTCCAACGGACGGAACGGTATGGATCTCTGGCATGAACACTACGGACGATGAACATATCTGGGATATCCGCAAGACGGCAGGTATGGTATTCCAGAACCCGGATAATCAGATCATCGGAAATATTGTCGAAGAAGATGTAGGATTTGGTCCGGAAAACCTGGGTGTGCCAACCGATGAGATCTGGCGCAGGGTAGATGAGAGCCTGGAGGCAGTGGGCATGACAGCTTATCGCTTAAAATCCCCCAATAAGCTGTCCGGCGGACAGAAACAGCGGGTAGCCATTGCCGGTGTCATGGCCATGCGTCCACAGTGCATCATTCTGGATGAGCCGACTGCTATGCTGGATCCGAATGGACGCAAAGAAGTCATTGCGACCCTGCATGAATTAAACCGGAGGGAAAAGATCACGATCCTTCTGATCACGCATTATATGGAAGAAGTCATTGATGCAGACCGTGTCATCGTTATGGATGATGGAAAGCTGGTCATGGATGGAACTCCAAGGGAAATTTTTTCCAGGGTAAAGGAACTGAAGGAGTACCGGCTGGATGTGCCGCAGGTAACCGAACTTGCCTATGAGTTAAAGCAGGCAGGTCTCAAGCTTCCGGATGGCATTCTTACCATGGAGGAGCTGATGGAGCATCTTCTCCCGATGTTTCGGGAAAAATTTCCGGAAGTAAAGTAAAAGGAGGACGCTATGTCGATCAGGGCAGAGCATTTGAATCATATTTACGGAGAAGGGACAGCCTTTGAGCAGTATGCCTTAAAGGATGTCAGCTTTGAGATTGAAGATGGTCAGTTTATCGGACTGATCGGCCATACCGGTTCTGGAAAATCCACGCTGATCCAGCATCTGAATGGCCTTTTACGGGCAAGCAGCGGAGCGATCTATTATAATGGAGAGAACATTTACCAGGATGGTTACGATATGAAAGCCCTTCGCAGCAAAGTTGGTCTGGTCTTTCAGTATCCGGAACATCAGCTGTTTGAGGTGGATGTTTTTTCGGATGTCTGCTTTGGCCCCAAAAACCAGGGACTTTCAAAAGAGGAAGTGGAAGAACGGGCGAGGGAGGCACTGATCCAGGTCGGTCTGGATGAAAAATTCTGGAAGCAGTCCCCGTTTGAGCTGTCCGGAGGACAAAAAAGACGTGTTGCGATTGCCGGTGTGCTGGCCATGCATCCAGAGGTGCTGGTTCTGGATGAGCCGACGGCAGGCCTGGATCCGAAGGGACGTGACGAAATTTTGGATGAGATCTTTGCATTGCACAGGGATCAGCATATGACCATTGTTTTGGTATCCCACAGTATGGAGGACATTGCCCGTTATGCTGACCGGATCATGGTGATGAACCATGGGGAAAAAATGTTTGATGCACCGCCAAAAGAGGTATTTCGTCATTACAAAGAACTGGAGGCCATTGGACTGGCGGCACCGCAGATCACCTACATTGTGCAGGCACTGAAAGAACACGGCGTACCGATCACAGATGATATTACCACGGTAGCAGAGGCAAAGGATGCGATCCTGCATCTGCTCGGGAAGGATGAGAGACCATGATTCGCGATATTACATTAGGACAATATTATCCGGTGGATTCCGTGCTGCATCGCATGGATCCGCGGACAAAGCTGTTTGGAACGCTGGTATTCATCGTGT
Organism: Oscillospiraceae bacterium; assembly: GCA_963642615.1. Lineage (GTDB taxonomy): Bacteria > Bacillota > Clostridia > Lachnospirales > Lachnospiraceae > Brotaphodocola. The sequence goes on from CAVIHW010000046.1 coordinate 15,934, forward strand.
CCCTTTTTTTTGCAAACAGCATTGCCTCTTATGCGGTTGCAACCCTGTTTCTGATCGCAGCGATCCGTTTGTCAAAGGTGCCTTTTTCCTTTATGGTGCGCGGGCTGAAGGCAATCCTGTTTTTGCTTTTGATCAGTGTCAGCTTTAACCTGTTTCTGACACCGGGTACTCCGGTTGTGCAGTTTGGGATTTTCAAGATCACCCGGGAGGGAATCCAAACAGCCGGATTCATGGCACTGCGTCTGATCTACCTGGTGATCGGTTCCTCCGTGATGACTCTGACTACAACACCAAATGCACTGACAGACGGTCTGGAAAAGAGCCTGGGTTTCTTAAATAAGATAGGAGTGCCGGTTCATGAGGTTTCCATGATGATGTCCATCGCACTGCGCTTCATCCCGATCCTGGTGGAAGAAACAGACAAGATCATGAAAGCCCAGATGGCAAGAGGGGCTGACTTTGAGAGCGGCAACCTGATCCAGAAGGCAAAGAGCATGGTTCCGCTTCTGGTGCCGCTGTTTATCTCGGCATTTCGCCGTGCAACAGATCTGGCCATGGCCATGGAGGCACGCTGTTACCATGGCGGAGAGGGACGCACCAAGATGAAACCGCTCAAATATGCGCGGCGTGATCATATGACTTATCTGGTATATGTCATTTATCTGGTGATCGTATTCCTGCTTCGTGCGTAGTAAGAAAATTATATTTAGAATAAAAGATTGGATTGCTTCCCGGTATTTGCGTCCGGGGAGCAATTGGCTTTTTATATTCGTATTTTTGGAGGAATGAGGATGAAACGTGTTAAACTGGTGGTTTCCTATGATGGAACTGCCTACCGGGGCTGGCAGCTACAGCCAAACGGGATCACAATCGAAGAAGTGCTGAACCGGGAACTGACAGCCTTGTTAAAAGAACCCGTCTCGGTGATCGGAGCCAGCCGCACGGATTCCGGTGTCCATGCCATGGGGAACGTGGCCATCTTTGATACAGAAAACCGCATGCCGGCAGATAAGATCTGTTTTGCGCTGAATCAGCGTCTTCCGGAGGATATCCGCGTGCAGAGCTCTGAGGAGGTAGAACCAGACTGGCATCCGCGAAAGGCAAACTGTATCAAGACCTATGAGTACAAGGTGCTCAATCGCAAGATCTCCATGCCCTTGGAAAGATTGTATGCACATTTTTGCTATTTTCATCTGGATCTGGACAAGATGCGTAAGGCAGCCATGTATCTGGTTGGAGAACATGATTTTAAGAGCTTTTGTACGGTGCGCACACAGGCCGAGGAGACTGTGCGGACCATTTACAGCCTCGACATCTCAAAACAGAATGATCTGATCACCATCCGCATCAGCGGAAGCGGGTTTCTCTATAACATGGTGCGCATCATTGCGGGAACCTTACTGGAAGTCGGAATGGGAGCTTATCCGCCAGAGCACATGGAGGAGATCCTGGATGCCAGAGACCGGCAGGCAGCAGGACGCACAGCTCCGGCCAGGGGACTTACCCTGGTCAGCATGGAATATCAAAAGAAGCTTCCTGCCTGGCATCATAGGGAGAACAAATATTGGGAGTACGATATCCTACAGTCTCATATAGAAGATGAAAAAACAGCTTATTTTATGATCACACGCTGTCAGGATGAGGAACTGGATGGGATCCTGCGAAGAAACATCCATCATGCATTTCAAAACGGTGCAAAGCAGGTCTGCGTGACCGATCTGCAAAGACCGGAACGATTGAAGCAGGGAAATGTGCATGGCCGCTACGTATTTGAATCCGTGCAGAATGGAGCGGAACATGGCTTTACAGAAGAGGAAAAACAGGAGTTGGAAAATTTAAAAGAAAAAGCATGGAAACAGTTGACTCAGATGAGAGACAGCAGTAAGGATTACGCTAAAAAGAATGCCATGGCAGATGCATTTTCTAAACTTCGGTGGGTAACTGCAGTTCCATTTGTGGATAACAACTCTACAAAATAGAAAACCTGTGGAAAACCCTAAAAAAGCCGCGAAAGTCAGGGAAAAAGCGCTTGACACGAAAGAACGGTTATAATATAATATACAACTGTGACGTTAGGTGGAAATGCTTAGGCCAAAGCCCCGGAATAGGCATTTTACTATACATTTCAAAACAATTGCGGTGATGAACCGTTAGGATCAGATAGTTTAACAGGAGGTTAACCAATGAAGAGTTTTATGGCTAGTCCAGCGACGATTGAGAGAAAATGGTATGTAGTAGATGCTGCCGGATGTACTTTAGGACGTTTGGCTTCAGAAGTAGCAAAAGTATTAAGAGGAAAGAATAAACCGATCTACACCCCGCACATCGACTGCGGTGATTATGTAGTTGTTGTAAATGCAGATCAGATCAAAGTAACCGGTAAGAAATTAGATCAGAAGATCTACTATCATCATTCCGATTACGTAGGTGGTATGAAAGAGACCACTCTGCGTGAGATGATGGCTAAGAAGCCGGAGCGCGTGATCGAGCTGGCAGTTAAGGGTATGCTTCCGAAGGGACCTTTAGGAAGAAGCATGATTACAAAGCTTCATGTATATGCAGGACCGGAGCATGAGCAGGCAGCTCAGAAGCCGGAAGCTCTGGAAATCAAATTCTAAGGAAAGGTACTGAAAGGAGGAAGTTATATCATGTCAAATAAATATTACGGAACAGGTAGAAGAAAAAAATCTATCGCAAGAGTATATCTGGTACCGGGTACCGGTAAGATCACCATCAACAAGAGAGACATCGACGAGTATCTTGGTCTTGAGACCTTAAAGGTAGTTGTTCGTCAGCCGTTAGTAGCAACCGAGACCGTTGATAAGTTCGACGTTCTGGTTAACGTTCGCGGCGGCGGTTTCACCGGCCAGGCTGGTGCAATCCGTCACGGTATCTCCCGTGCCCTTCTTCAGGCAGACGCTGAGTATCGTCCGGTTCTGAAGAAAGCTGGTTTCTTAACCAGAGACCCGAGAATGAAAGAGAGAAAGAAATACGGCCTCAAAGCCGCTCGTCGCGCTCCGCAGTTCTCAAAGAGATAATTGGTCGCGATTTTACAATCGAAAACCTCGAAAAACCCCGGAAAATCAACACTTTCCGGG
>CAVIHW010000047.1:0-18954 GCA_963642615.1 Oscillospiraceae bacterium
CTCAATGAGGGTGAAGTGGGGCGAAAGCCCCGCGAAAACCCGAATTGAGGAAGGTAACAAAAACAACCTGGCACGCATCTTGCTAATTATATAGATATCAGGAAGTGAAAAAAGGAGTGAGGGTATGAAGTTATGTTATCAGGTTGCCACACCGGATGTTGCCATTGCAGATTCGGTGACAGCATACCAGGGGCCTCTGGAGAAGAGCTTTTCAGATCTTGCAAAGCTTGGCTACCAGGGAGTTGAGCTGATGACGTTAAATCCGTCAGAGCTTGACTGGGACTTTGTAAAACAGGAGGCAGAAAAAAACGGCTTAAAGGTAGTTTTGGTCTGCACCGGTGAGATCTTCGGACAGCTGGGACTCAGCTACACGAATCCGGATCCGGAAAACCGGAAGGAAGCCATCCGAAGAAGCAAGGAGATCATCGACTTTGCAGCATATCTGGGGGCAAATATCAACATTGGCCGTATCCGCGGCCAGTACTGCAAGGAGCTGACGAAGGAAGAAACCGAAGAGCTTGCCATTGCAGCCTTCCGGGAACTGGCAGATTATGCGGCTCCGAAACACGTACAGATCGCACTGGAGACCGTCACCATCATGCAGACGAATTTCATCAACACCTGCGCGGAGGGCGCCGATATGGTTGACCGGGTAGACCGGCCGAATTTCCGCCTGATGTTAGATGTCTTCCATCTGAATCTGGAGGAGAAAAATCTGTTCGATGCCATCCGTCAGTACAGTTCCTATAACATTCATGTACATCTGGCTGACAACAACCGCCGTTATCCGGGACAGTGCGGACTGGATTTTGAAAAGATCATTTCGACCTTTCATGAATGCGGATATGACGGTGCCTATACCACGGAAATCTTCCAGATCCCGAGCATGGAGGGGGCTGCAAAGGGTGCGGCTGAGTACCTGATCCCGATCATGAAGAAGGTTTACGGACAGGAGGAAGCATGAAGAGCATAGCACTGATCCATACCGTGAAAACGGTAGCGAATTCCTTTGATTCGCAGTTAAAGGACTATGTAGGCGAACCGGTCAAGGTGCACAATCTCTGGGATGATTTTTTAGCAAACAATCCCAATGAGATCGGGGAGTTTACCATAGAAAACCGTTGCCGCCTCTACAATGACATCAAGGCAGCAGAGATGACAGGTGCCGACATGATCGTGGTTACCTGTTCTACCTTAACTCCGGTGGTCAACATGATCCGCCCGTTTGTGAAGGTGCCGCTCATTGCCATTGACGATGCCATGGGAAGAAAGGCCGTAACCTACGGGGAACGGATCCTGGTTTTGGCGACAGCCGGAAGCACCGAAGAGCCTATGCGGGAGAAGCTGAATGCAGAAGCAGCGAAAATAAACAAATCCATTCAGATCGATTTTCGTGCCAATGCAGAGGCGTTTCAGGCGATGAAGGCCGTGCAGATGGATCGCCACGATGCCATCCTGCTTGACATGGCAAAGGAAATCTCCGGATATGACTGCGTGGTGCTGGCTCAGGCCTCCATGGCACATCTGGATCAAAAGATTGAAGAAATTTGTAAGATCCCTGTTCTTTCAAGCCCGGGGCTTTGCATGGAGCAGGTAAAGGAAACATTAAAGAACCTATAGAAGAGAAAAGGAGACTACCAACATGACCAGTGAAAAGAAACAGGAGTTGGATGCACTTTGTCTGAAATTCAGACGTACCCTGATTGAGATCCTGCATGAGAGACAGACCGGACATCCGGGCGGATCCCTCTCCGTATGTGAGATCCTGACCAATCTTTATTTCAACGATGCCAATGTCTCACCGGAAAATATCGCAGACAGAAGCCGCGACAAGATCGTGCTCTGCAAGGGACATGCCGCTCCGATGCTTTATATCGAGTTAGCAGAAAAAGGCTTTTTCCCGGAAGAGGAGCTTCATAGCTTAAGAAAGATCAACAGCCGCTTACAGGGTCATCCGTGTTCCAAAGAGACTCCTGGCGTAGAAGCTTCCACAGGCCCCTTAGGTGCCGGATATCCGTTTGCACTGGGACTGGCTCTTTCCGATATGCATGATGGTGTGGATGCCTATACCTATGCGATCCTTGGCGATGGCGAGATCAACGAGGGCGTTGTCTGGGAGACCTGCATGAACGCATCCAAGTTCAAGGCTGACCGCCTGATCTCCATCTTAGACTGGAACGGCGTACAGCTTGACGGAACTACCGAGCAGATCATGCCGATGGGCGATATCGAACTGAAATTCAAGGCATTCGGCTACAATACCATTGTCTGTGACGGCCATGATGTGGCAGCTTTAAGCGCAGCCATTGAGACCGCAAAATCCGTGAAGGGTGTTCCGAGCATCATCCTTGCAAAGACCGTAAAGGGCAAGGGCGTTTCCTTCATGGAAGGCAAGAATACCTGGCATGGAGCACCGGTGAAGGATGCCGATTATGAAGCAGCAATGAAAGAACTGGGAGGTGTACAGTAATGGCAAAGGCAATTCGTGATGTATATGGAGAGTCCCTGAAAAAATACGGCGCAGTCAATGAAAATATCGTTGTCCTGGATGCCGATGTATCCGGTTCCACCAAATCTGCCATGTTCGGCAAGGAATATCCGGATCGCTTTTATAACTGCGGTATCAGCGAATATGCCATGATGGGCATGGCAGCAGGCATGGCAAAGAACGGCAAGATCCCGTTTGTCAACACCTTTGCAGTCTTCTTAACCACCATCGGTTCCCTGGCAGCAAGAACCTTTATGTCTTACTCCGGACTTCCGATCAAGATGATGGGCGGCTACGGCGGCTTATCCGATGCCTTTGACGGTGCGACGCATCATGCACTGGAGGATATCGCCATGATGCGTACCCTTCCGGGTGTCAATGTGCTGGTAGCTTCCGATGCACAGATCACCGACTGGATGGTCAAGACCGCGATCGAGGTCAACGAGCCGATGTACATCCGCCTCTCCAGAGACGCTGCACCGGACTGCCATCCGGCAGATGCCAAATTTGAGCTTGGCAAGGGCATGGTTGTAAGAGAAGGTACCGATGTGACCATCATCGCCTGCGGCCTGATGGTGAGCACGGCAGTGACCGCAGCTGAGGCTCTGGAAAAAGAGGGCTTAAGCGTAAGAGTTGTTGATATGTACAGCATCAAACCGATCGATGCAGAGCTGATCGAGAAATGTGCAAAGGAGACCGGTGCCATCGTGACCGCAGAGGAGCACAGCGTGATCGGCGGCCTTGGCGGTGCAGTCAGCGAAGTCCTGGCAAAATCCGGCTGCCTGGTTCCGGTTGAGATGGTAGGCATGCAGGATCGCCACGGCGAGTCCGGTCCTTACAGTGAGCTCTTAAAGAAATATGGTCTGGATGCAGAGGCTGTTGCTGAGGCAGCAAAGAAGGCAGCTGCAAGAAAATAGATTGAAGGTAAAACTATGGAAAAATCCATGAAGCGATACATGAAGGTGGGAACCATCCTTCATGTATCCTACAAAGAAGTTGGTTCCGGAGAGGGACCGATCCTGGAATGCTTAAAAAAGATCGTGACCGATCCGTATTTTGAGGCTGTGGAGATCGCCCATATGAAGGATCCGGATGTGCGAAAGAAAGCAGCCGAGATGATCAAAAACGCCCATATGGTTACAGCCTATGGCGGTCAGGGTCTGATGCTTGGTGCAGGCTTAAACATCAATGACCTGAATGAAGAGGGAAGACAGAAGGCTCTTGCAGCCTTAAAGATGGGCATCGATGAGGCCTATGAGGTTGGAGCGACCGATTTTTCCTTCCTGGCAGGCCGCTATGAGGACGCCACGATGGAGGAATCCTTTCAGGCGCTGTTAAGATCCACCAGAGAGCTTTGTGCCTATGCAAAGGAAAAGGGCGATATGCCGATCCTTTGTGAGGTCTTTGACTATGATATTGCAAAGAAGTCCCTGATCGGACCGGTAGACCGGGCAAAGCGTTACGCCCAGACCATCTGTGAGGGATATGACAATTTCGGCCTGATGGTGGATTTAAGCCATATCCCGATGATCCATGAGACGATTGAGGAAAATTTGCTTCCGGTCCGCAAATTCATCCGCCATGCGCATATGGGAAATACCGTCATCAAGAGTCCGGACTGTCCGGCCTACGGCGATGAGCATCCGCGTTTCGGATTCCCAAACAGCGAAAATGACGTAAAGGAGCTTGCAGATTACCTGCGGCTTTTGATGGAGATCGGATTTATCAGTGAAAACAACCGTCCGATCGTAAGCTTTGAAGTGAAACCTTTTGAAGAGGAAGACCCCGATATCTGCCTGGCAAATGCAAAACGCACCCTTGACCTGGCGTGGGAAATTGTCTAAAGTATAAGAAAACAGGAGGATAAGAACATGAGAGAGTCCATTCATAAATATTTTCAGGTAGGCACCATCCGCTGGATGTCCTTCCCGAACCGCAGCGTGGTAGATCAGGTAAAGCGCATTGCCGTAGATGATTATTTCGATGCCATCGAGATCACCAAATGTGCCGATGATGCAGAGCGTGAGGAAGTCAAAAAGCTGTTAGAGCAGTCCCACTTAAAGGTTTGCTACGGTGCACAGCCAAGACTGCTCGGACCGAAGTTAAATCCGAACGACATCGATGAGGAAGGCAGAAAGAAGGCAGAGGCAACCCTCATTGAGGCAGTAGACGAGGCAGAATACCTTGGCGCAAAGGGCATTGCCTTCCTGGCAGGAAAATGGGAAGAAGAGACCAAAGACCAGGCTTATGCACAGCTGTTAAAGACCACCCGCAATGTCTGCGATTATGCAGCAGCAAAGGGCATGAACGTTGAGCTGGAGGTCTTCGATTTCGATATGGATAAGGCAGCTCTCATCGGACCGGCTCCGTATGCAGCACAGTTTGCAGCAGATATGCGCATGACCCACAATAACTTCGGCCTCTTAGTGGATCTGTCCCATTTCCCGACCACCTATGAGACTTCCAAATTTGTCATCCGCACCTTAAGACCTTACATCACCCACCTTCATTTCGGCAATGCAGTCGTAAAAGAGGGCTGCCCGATGTACGGTGACAAGCATCCGAGACTGGGCTATCCAAACAGTGCAAACGATGTAGAGCAGCTGACCGATTACCTGCAGGTACTCAAGGAAGAGGGCTTCTTCAATGCAAAGGATCCGATGGTTCTTTCCATGGAAGTAACCCTGGCTCCGGGTGAGGACGACGAGATCATCCTGGCAAATACCAAGCGCTGCTTAAACCGCGCATGGGCACTGGTAGAAGACTAAACGTTAAGAGAAAGCAAAGGAGAATGACATCATGAAAATTGTTGTATTAGATGGATATACCGAAAATCCTGGCGATATCAGCTGGGCACCGATCGAGGCACTTGGCGAAGTAACCGTATATGACAGAACCGCATATGAAGAGTCTCCTCTTATCGCAGAGCGCATCGGAGATGCTGATGTGGTTGTTATGAACAAGACTCCCATCAGCAAGGAAACCATCGACAAATGTCCGAACCTGAAGGCTATTGCAGTGCTGGCTACCGGATACAACGTTGTAGATTATGAGTATGCAAAGACCAAGGGCATCCCGGTTATGAACGTTCCGGTTTACGGAACAGACAATGTAAGCCAGTTTGCCGTTGCACTGCTTCTGGAGGTATGCTCCCACATCGGTCATCACAGCGATTCCGTCCATGCCGGAGAGTGGGCATCCAACGCAGACTGGTGCTACTGGCATTATCCGATGATCGAGGTATCCGGAAAGACCGCAGGCATCATCGGCCTTGGCCGTATCGGTATCAACACCGCAAAGATCTTAAAGGCTATGAACGTCAATGTCATCGCTTATGATGCATTCCAGAGCGAGGCCGGAAAAGAGGTTGCAGACTATGTGGAGTTAGATGAGCTGCTTACAAAATCTGATTTCATCTTCTTACACTGCCCGCTGTTCCCGTCCACCCAGGGTATCATCGGCAAGGAGAACATCGCAAAGATGAAGGACGGCGTCATCATCATCAACAACAGCCGCGGTCCGCTGATCGTAGAGCAGGATCTGTATGAGGCATTAGAGAGCGGCAAGGTAGCGGCAGCAGCCCTCGATGTTGTTTCCAGCGAGCCGATCAAGGAAGATAACGTATTATTAAAGGCAAAGAACTGCATCATCACCCCGCATATTTCCTGGGCAACCAAGGAAGCACGCGAGCGCATCATGAATACCACCGCGGACAATATCAAATCCGTCCTGGATGGTGCACCACAGAACGTTGTGAATAAATAATATATAAATATGAAGATTTTTTGAAATCTTCGACAAAATGCACAGGACTGTGGTATAATCTACCATGGTCCTGTGGTTTATTGCAGAATTATTTCTGCCCGGGAAAAGGAGAAGATTTCAACGATGGCAAAGATAAGAATGTTTATGCCGCATCTGGAACTGAAACAGGTTTTTGAAGATGTGGCTCAAAAATTTTCGGGAGACCCGAATATCCAGATCGAGACGACCTATGTATTTGGTACTCCGGAGACCCTTTCGCAGAATGCGGATGCGGATGTGCTGGTGGCGCGCGGAATGACGTATGACGTGTTAAAAAATCTCTTTCCAGACAAGCATGTGATCGAGATCCATGTAAGCAGCTTTGCGGTCTTTGAGGCGTTAGCGGAGTGCGGCAGATATCATGCAAAGAAGATCGCCCTCTGCCTTCGAAAGAGAACCTTTGCCTGCATGGAAAAGCTGGAGGAGCTTTGCGGGGCGTCCATCCAGGTTTACGATGTGAAGGATGAGGAGGCGACCGAAAAAGCGATCCGGCAGGCCTTGGAGGACGGGGCGGATATTTTTGTCGGTGCCGGAACCATGTGTGGCATCTGTGACCGTATGGGCTTAAAACGGATCCACATCCATACGAGCTACGATGCGGTGGAGGTGGCAGCAATCGAGGCAGTCAATGCTGCAAAAACCATCAACCAGGAGCGCGCCAAGGCTGCAATCTTAAAAGAAATGCTCAATCACAGTGAGGAAGGCATCCTTGCAGTCAATGGACGCGGGGAGATCCTGGATATCAACAACCAGGCTTACCGGATCTTCCATCTGTCCACGGTGGATTCCGTGGTCGGAAAATCTGCAGAGACTCTGGAACATTCCCCGGAATGGAAAAAGCTGATCAGCGAAAACCAGAACCGGGAGCAGGTCATGAAGATGAAGGGCACCAGCTACTTTGTGCAGCATAAAGCCCTGTCCGGAGAGAATGCGGAGGCGGGTGCCCTGATCTTTATCCGAAACACCGACCGGATCATGGAAGAGGAACAAAAGATCCGAAAGGGGCTTTCGGAAAAAGGACTGACCGCCAAATATTCGTTCAAGGATATTCTCGGAAACAGCCCGGCCATCCGCGAAAATATCCAGATGGCGGAGCGCTACAGCCGGGTCAATTCCAACGTCCTCATCGTAGGCGAGACCGGAACCGGAAAGGAGCTCTTTGCCCACAGCATCCACCAGGCCTCCGGCAGGCGCGATCAGCCTTTTGTGGCGATCAACTGTGCCGCTCTTCCGGAAAATCTGCTGGAAAGTGAACTCTTCGGCTATGAGGCAGGAGCCTTTTCCGGAGCAGCAAAGGGCGGCAAGATCGGTCTGTTTGAGCTGGCGCATAAGGGCACCATTTTTCTGGATGAGATCGGTGAGATCCCGATCACCCTGCAGGCAAAGCTTTTACGTGTGCTCCAGGAAAAGGAGATCCGGCGCATCGGAAGTACCAGTGTGCATCCGATCGATGTGCGCGTGGTCTCCGCAACCAACATTAATATAGAAGAAAAAATACGGGAAGGGCAGTTCCGTTCGGATCTGTATTACCGCTTGAACCTTCTGGATATCAGCATTCCGCCTCTTAGAGAGCGTAAGGAGGATATTCAGGAGCTGGTAGATTTTTATCTGACCAGGTTTGCCTGTGAGATGGAAAAACCGATCCCTGCCCTGACACCGGATGCAGCCGCCCTGATCGGACAGTACAGCTGGCCGGGCAATGTAAGAGAGCTGAGAAATGTCTGTGAACGTCTGATCGTTTTAAACGACGGTGACATCATCAGCACCTCCCTCCTTCGTCAGCTGAAGATTTTCCGGGAGAGTGTGCCGCAAAAGCAGGAGATCCTTCCGGAACCGGCGGTGCCGGAGGATGTTTATGAACGCCTGAAACCGAAAAAGAAAAAACAGGATCTTGCAAAGGAGCTGGGGGTCAGCCGCACCACGCTCTGGCGGATGGCAAAACGCCAGCGTGAGCTGGAGGAACAAACGAAACAAAAGTAGGAGAAGAGTATGCAGATGGATCTTAGTTATGGGATTTCACTGGAGCAAAGACAGCAGCTTTGCCAGAGCCAGATCCAGTCCTTAGAGGTGTTGGCGATGGACAGTGTGGAGCTGAGCGCCTTTTTGCAGGAGGAATACCTGGAAAATCCGCTGCTGGAGTACAGCGGCGACCACGATATGGCAGGAAACAAGGAAGATATCGGTACAACCTATGAGCAGATGCCATTTTCCGGTCATACCTACGAGGATACAGCCGAAGAGGAAGATAAACGGAAAAAAGACATCCCGATGCCGGAGCAGGAGGATATCAAGAAATATCTTCTGGAGCAGATCCCAAAGGGAGCATGTGATCTTGAGCTTGCAGGCTTTCTGATCGACTGTCTGGATGATACCGGATTTTTTACGACCCCGGTGGAAGAAGTGGTAAAGAAAACCGGAGCCGACGAGGCGGAAGTAAGATGGACGCTGAAGCTTTTGCAGGAATTAGAGCCCTATGGCATCTTTGCGCCGGATCTGACGCATTGTCTCTTAAAACAGCTGGAGCTTCAGGGTCAGAAGGACAGCCCGGTCTACCGGGTTGTAAGGGATCATCTGGCCGATGTGGCGGCCGGAAAGATCAGTGCCGTCTCCAGGGATTTAAAGATCTCCACAGCCGATGTGCGCCGGTGTATGGAGCAGATCGCAAAGTTAAATCCGAGGCCACTCGGGGAATTTGGTGCTTCAAAAACCGACTATGTGGTTCCGGATATCATTTTCCGGAAGGAAAACGGGAAATGGGAGATCGAGCTGAATGACGGATGGGTCGAAGACTACCATATCAATGATTATTATCTGAAGATGATGAAAGAGGCTTCCGATGCGGAGCTTGGGGCATATTTTAAAAAGAAGCTGGAGCGTGTGCGCTTTGTCATGGGAAGCATTGCCCAGAGGCGCCAGACCATGCTTCAGATCTCACAGCAGATCTTAAAGAACCAGGAAGCCTTTCTGGAGGGAAGTGGCTGCTTAAAGCCGATGACCATGACAGAGGTGGCAGACCAGATCGGGATCCATACCTCTACCGTCAGCCGGGCAACCAAGGGAAAATATATCCAGTATCCGGGCGGAACTGTTCTGATGAAAAAGCTGTTTTCTGCCTCTGTATCGAGCGGGGATCGGGAGGAAGCGGTAGGTTCCATGCAGATCAAGGAGCAGATGAAGGAGCTGATCCAGGGTGAGGATAAGAAAAAGCCTTACAGTGACCAGAAGCTGGCCGAGCTTTTAAAGAAGCAGGGAATCGCCATTTCCAGAAGAGCTGTGGCAAAATACCGGGAAGAACTGGGCATCCGGGGAAGCTTTGACCGGAGAGTCTTTTAAAATAGGTGGTGTTTATAGAAAAAGGGGTGTCTCACGAGGTGTGAGACATCCCTTTTCCTTCCTCTTTACAGAATTCTAAAAACGTATCCAGTGCCTTGGAGGTGCGGTTTGGCTGCCACAAAAAACCTACGGTGCGCTTGTGGATCGGAGTATCCAGGTTTAACTGCAAAAGCCGCCCGGAGTCCAGGTCTTCTTTTACAAATTCCTTGATGACACAGCCAATCCCCAGTCCGATGCGGGTGAATTCGATGAGCAGATCCATGGTAGTGACTTCCAACAGGTTGTTGGCCACGATGTGGTTGATGTTCATGTAGTCATCGATGTAGTGGCGGGTGATGTTATTTTTGTCCAGCAGCATCAGGTTGCCGCTCTGGAACACATCGGTGTCATCCCCCTCCCGGAGTCTTAAGTTTTCCAGGTAGCTTGGCGTGGCGACAAAGATATCCTCAATGTCCATGACCGGAATAAAATCCATGTTTTTGGCGGCTTTTTGCTCCACGACCAGACCGACATCAATGCGCTGCTGCTCGAGCATGTCGAGTGTCCGGGTGGTAGGCTGACTCTCAATGGTGATCTTGATATGCGGATACTGTTCAATAAAGCCTTTTAAGTATTTTACCATAATGAAGCGGCAAAGGGTATTGCTGACGCCAATGCGGATATGCCCCAGATTAAACTCCCGGATGCGCCGCAGCTCCTGTTCGCCCTTTAAAAGCTCTGCAAAGGCAGAGCGGGTGTGCTCAAAGAGTACCTGTCCCTCCTCGGTCAGCTGTACGCCCCTGGAATTTCTGGTGAAGAGTACGGTATTTAAGCTGTCTTCGAGCTTGCTGATGGATTTGCTGATGGCAGGCTGGCTGATATAGAGCTCCTTGGCAGCTCTCGAAATATTCCCGGCCTTGGCAACGGCATAAAAAATGCGGTATTGTGATAAATTTTGATCCATAGAATCGATATCTCCTAAAAATTCATAACCAGTTGTTATAATACCTATGAGTATTATCTATTGTCATTATATCAACACAGATGCTATAATGCAATAAATGAGAAGGAATATAGAAAAGCTACTATACAAACAAAACAGGAGGACATTATGTCAGTCGGTAAGATTTTTAAATTTCATAATGACCTGGATACAGACCAGATCATTGCATCCCAGTATCTGTTGCTTCCTACCATCGATGAGATGAAGGATCATACCTTTGAGTCGTTAGATCCGGATTTCCCGAAAAAAGTAAAACCGGGCGATTATGTGGTAGGCGGAGAAAACTTCGGCTGCGGATCATCCAGAGAGCAGGCCCCGAGTGTATTGAAGGCGCTGGGCGTTCAGGCTGTCGTTGCAAAATCCTTTGCGCGTATTTTCTACCGCAATGCCATCAACATCGGCCTGCCGGTCATTGTCTGCAAGGAGCTGCCGGATGCAGTAAGTACCGGAGATGAGATGGATCTTTCTCTTACCGAGGGCACAGCCAGGGCGAACGGAGCCGTTTATTCCTGCACCAAGCTTCCGGCTTACATGCAGCAGATCTTAAGCCAGGGCGGACTGATCGCATCACTGAATAAGGAGGAAGTATAATCATGGGAATGACGATTGCTGAAAAGATCATTGCCCTTGCAGCCGGTGTGCCGGAGGTAAAGGCAGGCGATATCCATACTGTAACCTTAGACCGCATGATGAGCAACGACGGAACCACGCATCTGACCGTTGACATGTATCACAATAAATTAAAACATCCGCATATTGCAGATCCGAAGAAGATGGTCTTCATCGTAGATCACAACGTTCCGGCTGACAGTCCAAAGACCGCAGCATCCCAGAAAAAGATGCGTGACTTTGCAAAAGAGAACAACATTGATTTCTGGGAAGGCAAGGGCGTCTGCCACCAGATCATGATGGAAAATTATGTATGTCCGGGCGAGCTGATCTTTGGCGCGGACAGCCATACCTGCACCTATGGTGCATTGGGAGCCTTCGGTACTGGTGTCGGCTGTACCGACCTTTTGTACGGCATGGTGACCGGAACCTCTTGGGTTCTGGTGCCGGAGACCGTGAAGTTTAATCTGGTTGGAAAGCTGCCTGAGGGTGTTTATCCGAGAGACCTGATGCTTACCATCATTGGCGAGATCGGTGCAAACGGCGTAAACTATCAGGTGATGGAATTTACCGGAGACGGAGCAAAAACCTTAAGCGTCAATGACCGCATGGTACTGTGTAACCTCGCTGTGGAGGCCGGAGCTAAGACTGCGATCTTTGAGGCCGATGAGATCGCTCTTTCCTATTTGAAAGAAAGAGGACGTGAACCGAAGGCGGTATTTCAGAGTGATGCCGATGCCGTTTATGCAAGGGAGTATACCTTTGACCTGTCAAAGATCCAGCCGGTGGCTGCTCGTCCGGATTTCGTGGACGATGTGGTTCCCGCAAAGGAAGTCTGTGGCGTCCGCATCGATGAGGCCTTCCTTGGCTCCTGCAACAATGGCCGGATCGATGATCTGAGAGTCGGCGCTGCCATTGTAAAAGGAAAGAAAATTTCCGACCATGTTCGCTTCCTGGTTGTTCCGGCAAGCCGCGAGGTTTACTTACAGGCTTTAGAGGAAGGCCTGATCGAAACCTTCATGGAGAGTGGTGCCATTGTCATGAATCCGAACTGCAGCGTCTGCTGGGGAAGCTGCCAGGGCGTCATTGGCGAAAATGAGGTACTCATCAGCACCGGTACCCGCAACTTCAAGGGACGCGCCGGACATCCGAGCTCCAAGGTTTATTTGGGATCCGCAGCAACCGTGGCAGCATCCGCAGTAAAGGGTGAGATCTGCACCGCAGATATGCTGTAAGATAAAAATACAATGATCACGATATAAAAGAGGATAAACATATGGCACAGTATACCGGAAAGGTCTGGGTTCTGGGCGATGACATCGACACCGACATCATCATCCCGACCGAATACCTGGCCTTAAAAACGATTGAAGATATGAAACAATACGGCTTTTCTCCGCTGCGCCCGGAGCTTGCAGGGCAGATCAAGCCGGGAGACATCATTGTGGCAGGAAAGAACTTCGGCTGCGGCTCCTCAAGAGAGCAGGCACCGGAGGTCATCAAGGCACTTGGGATCCCCTGTATTATCGCAAAATCCTTTGCCCGCATCTTTTACCGCAATGCGCTGAACAACGGCCTGCTCTTACTCGAACAGCCGGATCTGCACGATGTGGTGAACGAGGGCGATACCATCACCGTGACCGTCAACGAGGATGTGGAATACAACGGAATAAAATATCCGATCGCCTCTCTGCCGGAAAACCTGATGGAGATCATTGAGGCCGGCGGTCTGGTCAAGGCCATGCGCAGGCGCAATGGACTGGATTAATGGAAAAATCGAAAAACAGGAGAGTAGCATGGGACAGACCATTATAGAAAAGATTTTATCACATAATACCGGCAAAGAAGTGAAGCCGGGCGATATCGTGACCGTGAGTGTAGACCGGGTGATGTTAGATGATATCATGATCCCGTTCATCGTAGACAAGTTCCACGAGATGGGATTTAAAAAGGTCTGGGATCCGGACAAGGTTGTTCTGATCTACGACCACCTGGTTCCGGCAAGCCAGCAGGACGACACCCGCCATTACCGTGTGGGCGATGCCTTTGTAGAGCAGTATGGGATCAAAAACATCCACAGAAGCGACGGCATCTGCCATCAGCTGATGACGGAGGCAGGCTATGTAAAACCGGGGCATGTGGTATTCGGAACCGACAGCCATACCACCACCTACGGCTGTGTCGGCGCATTTTCCACCGGCATTGGCTATACGGAGATGGCTTCCATCCTCGGAACCGGAAGCTTGTGGGTAAAGGTGCCGGAGACCATCAAGGTTGTGATCGATGGCAAGCTTCCGGACAATGTCATGTCAAAAGACGTGATCCTGCGTCTGATCGGTGACCTTGGCGCAGACGGTGCTACCTACCGCGCCCTGGAATTTACCGGCTCCTGCGTACAGGACATGAGCATTGCAAGCCGCACCACCATGGCGAACATGGCCATTGAGGCCGGTGCCAAGTGTGCCCTGTTCACACCGGATGAGAAGACCGAAGCATATTGCGAGATCAAGCTGGATGATTTCCAGAAGAGCCTGATCGGAGATGCGGATGCTGTTTATTTAAAGGAACTGCATTACCGCGCAGAGGATTTTGTGCCGGTGATGGCCTGCCCGTCCCAGGTCGATAAGATCCGCGATGTCAGCGAACTGGAAGGCACAGCTATTGACCAGGTCTTCATCGGTTCCTGCACCAATGGCCGCCTGGAAGACTTGCAGGCGGCAGCAGAGGTCTTAAACGGAAAAACGGTGGCTCCGTATGTGAAGCTCATTGTGACTCCGGCAAGCCGCAAGGTGTATCAAGAGGCAGCAGCCTGCGGCGCCATCAAAACCCTTCTGAAAGCCGGTGCCATTGTGACCCACCCGGGCTGCGGACTTTGCTGCGGCCGTACCGGAGGCATTCTAAGCGACGGAGAACGCGTGGTAGCCACCAACAACCGAAACTTCCTCGGCCGCATGGGAACCTCCAAGGTAGAGATCTATCTCGCCTCCCCCAAAACTGCCGCAGCCTGTGCGGTGGCAGGTAAGATCGTAATACCGGAGTGACATGTCCGTTCTGTGGCGGATGAGATCCGACAAAGACGAACATGTGTAAGTGAAAGGAAGCGAACAACGATGTGGGGAAACCGCAGAAAACGGGTTTGCGGCTGTCCTGTTATAGGAGATATGTTATGAAACAGCAGAAGCAGGAAAAAACAAATGTGATGCGCCTCTTGGATGCGGCTGGTATTTCTTACCGTGTTCAGGAGTATGAGGTGGACGAAAATGACCTGTCCGGCATCCATGTAGCCAACCAGATCGGAGAGGATCCGGACAGCGTCTTCAAAACCCTGGTCTTAAAAGGAGAGAAACGCGGCTTTCTGGTTTGCTGCATCCCGGTAGCCGAGGAGCTGGATCTGAAAAAGGTTGCCCGGGCTGTTGGGGACAAGAAAGTGGAGATGCTTCCCATGAAGGAGCTTCTTCCCACCACAGGCTACATCCGCGGTGGGTGTTCGCCCATCGGTATGAAGAAAAAGTTTCCTACCTATATAGAAGAAACGGCAGTTCTCTTTGATGAGATCGCTATCAGCGCCGGGATCCGCGGTGCACAGGTGATCTTAAATCCAGAGGATTTAAAGAATTATACGGAAGCTGAATATGCCAGTTTGACCATCGGATAGACGGATAAATCATCATATAAGTTGACATAAAAAAAGAGCTGAGAAAAACGGCTCTTTTTTTATGTATCACAATTAACAAAAATGTAATAATTTTGTAAAAAACAAAAAGAAAAATGAAACAAAAAAACGGCTGTTTATGCGGATAAACTTTGTGAAAAGGGTGAAAATATGGCAAAACTGTGGCAAAACGGGATGACAAATGTGACAAAAGTATGAAGAACTTATTGACATTTCTCAATCCTCCCCACTATAATATCGCCTGTCACAGGAAAACGAGTGATTTTAGGGCTTGACTCCCACTTTAAGCCCTCCTGAATGCTTATTTAGGGAATCACTTAGGGAATCACTTGAAGGAAAGGAGCATACTATGTATCTGATCTGCTCATTTCTCCGGGCGGTATGCCAGCTTGTAAAAACCATGTTTATCCCGACGGTAAACATGCACAAGCGAATCTACCGAAGTTTTGCCGTGATCATGGCAGGAACTTTTGTGGTAGCCGTGATGACTTTTTCTTCCAACCGATTGGGCGCAGGCGGGCGTAACGCTCTGACAGCCTATGCAGAAACCTTAAGCGGCGAAGCTGCCGGGGCGGAAGCATCCGAAGAGAATGAAGAAGAACAGGCCGGGGAAGCGCAGCTGTTCCAAGCAGCAAAGATACAAATGTGTCTTACAGATCCTGACAACGTCAAAAACGGTCAGCTCCTTGTGGGCAGTACCATTGCAGGGAATATACAAAAACAGGATGAAATGCGTCAGGAACAAAAGGAAGTTGTAAAAGAGACGGAACAGAAGATTGTCAGGGCAGAAGAAGAACGCCGCAGAAAGGCAGCCGAGGAAGCAGCCAGAAAGGCAGAAGAGGAGCGACGCCATGCACGGGCAGAGGCCGTTCGGGCAAACTCGGTCATTTCGTTTTCTGATGAGGATTACGAGGTCTTAAAACGCATCGTGGAGGCGGAGGCCGGAGGCCTTGATATGAAAGGCCGGATTTTGGTCGCCGATGTCGTGATCAACCGGGTGCGAAACAAAGAGTATCCCTCTACCATTTCCGGTGTGGTTTATCAGAAATCACAGTTCTCACCGGTCCATGATGGCCGGATCAACAGCTGTGCGGTATCGGAAAAGACGGTGGAAGCCGTAAACCGGGCACTTTCGGGGGAGGATTATTCCCAGGGCGCCTTGTTCTTCATGAACCGGAGACGTTCGGAACATGGCAATGTCAGCTGGTTTGACGGAAATCTTACCTATTTGTTCCAGTATGGAAATCATGAGTTCTTTCGATAGAAAATAGCAAAAAAACGAAAAAGGCATCCGAAAGGATGCCCTTTTTGTACATAAAGGAAAAGTTAAAAAAACACTGTATACATAATTCAAAATTTATGAAAGATATAGGGATTTTGTTATGGAAAAATACCTTCGAAATATTGACTTTTTCTTCACAGAATGAGATAATGAATGCGATTTCGGTAAAAAAACTTATCGAGGAAAGTGAAAGAGAGGTTGAATGAAGATGGCAAATATCGATTTAAGTCAGTATGGTATTACCGGAACCACTGAGGTGGTTTACAATCCTTCTTATGAGATGTTATTTGAAGAAGAGACCAAGGAAAGCCTGGAAGGCTATGAGAAGGGACAGGTCAGCGAGCTTGGCGCTGTTAACGTTATGACCGGTATCTATACAGGTCGTTCACCTAAAGACAAATATATCGTGATGGATGAGAACTCTAAAGACACCGTATGGTGGACTTCTGACGAGTACAAAAACGACAACCATCCGGCCAGCAAGGAAGCATGGGACGCAGTCAAGGAGATCGCAAAAAAAGAGCTCTCCAATAAGAGACTGTTTGTAGTAGATGCATTCTGCGGCGCAAACAAAGACACCCGCATGGCAATCCGTTTCATCGTAGAGGTTGCATGGCAGGCACACTTTGTAACCAACATGTTCATCAAGCCAACCGAGGAAGAGCTCAAAGACTTTAAGCCGGACTTCGTTGTTTACAACGCATCCAAGGCAAAGGTTGAGAACTACAAAGAGCTTGGCTTAAATTCCGAGACTGCAGTTGTCTTCAACATCACCAGCCGCGAGCAGGTAATCATCAACACCTGGTATGGCGGTGAGATGAAGAAGGGTATGTTCTCCATGATGAACTACTACCTGCCGTTAAAGGGCATCGCATCCATGCACTGCTCCGCAAATACTGACTTAAACGGCGAGAATACCGCTATCTTCTTTGGTCTGTCCGGTACCGGAAAGACCACCCTTTCCACCGACCCGAAGCGTCTCCTCATCGGTGATGACGAGCACGGCTGGGACGACAACGGTGTATTCAACTTCGAGGGCGGCTGCTACGCAAAGGTAATCAACCTGGACAAAGACTCTGAGCCGGACATCTACAACGCAATCAAGAGAGACGCACTCCTTGAGAACGTAACCCTGGATGCAGAAGGCAAGATCGACTTCGCAGACAAGAGCGTAACCGAGAATACCCGTGTATCTTACCCGATCAACCATATCAAGAACATTGTACGTCCGATTTCCGCAGCACCGGCAGCAAAGAATGTCATCTTCCTGTCCGCAGACGCATTCGGCGTACTTCCGCCGGTATCCATCCTGACTCCGGAGCAGACCCAGTACTACTTCCTGTCCGGATTTACTGCAAAATTAGCAGGTACCGAGCGCGGCATTACCGAGCCGACCCCAACCTTCTCTGCTTGCTTTGGCCAGGCATTCCTGGAGCTGCATCCGACCAAATATGCAGAAGAGCTGGTTAAGAAGATGGAACAGAGCGGTGCAAAGGCATATCTGGTCAACACCGGATGGAACGGCACCGGCAAACGTATCTCCATCAAAGATACCCGTGGTATCATCGATGCAATCTTAAACGGTTCCATCAACGATGCACCGACCAAACAGCTTCCGTACTTCAACTTCGAGATCCCGACCGAGCTTCCGGGTGTAGATACCGGCATTCTGGATCCGAGAGATACCTACGCAGATGCTGCTGAGTGGGAGACCAAGGCAAAAGATCTGGCACAGCGTTTCACCAAGAACTTCGCAAAATACGAAGGCAACGCAGCAGGCAAGGCTCTGGTTGCAGCAGGCCCGCAGATCTAATCATAAAAATAATCACACATGTGATCCATATGGAAAAGCTGCCCTATGTGGCAGCTTTTCTTGTGCGTCAGAAAAAAACTGTTATGAAAGAGAGACGATGATGAAAAAATATATATTCTTTGATTTAGACGGAACCCTTACCGATTCCGCAGAAGGCATCACCAATTCCGTAGCCTATACACTGGAGCATTACGGGATCAGCGTGGAAGAGAAAAGCAGCCTTAACGTATTTGTAGGACCGCCGCTTGTGGAAAGCTTTATGAAATATTACGGCTTCGACCGGGAAAAAGCAAAAGCATCGGTGGGCATCTACCGCGAGTACTTTGAAGAAAAGGGGATGTTTGAAAATGCGGTATATCCCGGCATTTCAAACCTTCTGGAGGAACTGAAAAAAGACGGATACAAGCTCTACGTGGCAACCTCCAAGCCGGAGCAGTATTCGATAAAGATCCTCGAGCATTTTGGCCTGGCACCGTACTTCGAGATGATCGGCGGAGCGGATATGAATGAAACCAGAGTCCATAAAGGCGATGTGATCCGCTATGTCTGTGAAAGCTGCGGTCTTACAGACATGTCCGAGATCGTCATGGTAGGAGACCGGGAAAATGATATGAATGGGGCAAAACAGAACCAGATAGAAAGTGTAGGCGTCCTCTACGGCTACGGAAGCCGCGAGGAGCTAGAAAATGCAGGAGCCTGCCATATTGCGGCTACCGTAGAAGAACTGGGAGAGGTGCTGCGCAGTCTCTAAGCACCAATTTATATAGCGGTAGCGGTATCTCGTAGGGGGGCGAAGTGCCGGGGCGGGCGTACAAAAACGCATACCCTGGTGGAATTTTTGCCTCGTGCGCTTGCGCCGCCTATTGTCTCCCCTGCGACCAAACTCGCATGCTTCGCACGCTCAGACAAGGTCTCCGGGGAGACGCTATGCTCGCACACTCGGAAAATTCCAAAGGGTCTGCTTATTCTG
>CAVIHW010000048.1:0-18421 GCA_963642615.1 Oscillospiraceae bacterium
GCACGCGAGTTTCGAACGCAGTCCTGACAATAGGCGGCGGAGCGCACGAGGTACAAAATTCCACTTAAGCCTGCGGTTTGGTACCTCCTTCACGGAACTTCGAACTTATTGCCATAAATTTCCATTAATAAGATTAAGAAAGTTGTCATATTTCCGGAATAGAAACTATGCTATAATGGTAGATATTCAGGGTTTGGCACAGTATGGTGAGTCAAACCTGAGAACAACAAGGGAGATCATTTGGCATGAAACATAGAAGAAAAACGCAGATCCTTGGTTTAGGACTGGCTCTCGCCCTGTCCCAGGCCACCGCTGCATTCGCACAGACAGCAAGCGTCACGGTAGGCATGGCACCGGGGGAGAGCGCAGCACAGACAGAAAGCACCCAGTCTGCCACCACAGCGCAGACGACAGCTGCCGCAGAAACGCAGACGCAGCAGACTCCGGCTCAGTCCGAGAGTGCCGCATCCAGCCACACGGTGACGGCAGGAAGCAGCCAGACCTCAGATCATCCGTTTAGCCTTCCTTCCACGAGTGGGGCAGCAGCGGCGCTAAGCTCCGTCATCACCCAGACAGGCCCCGGAGCAGCAAGCGGCAATAAGACCGGAACCACAACATCCACTACCATCCAATCCGGCAACGCACAGACTTCTGCGTCTACGGCAGAGATCGCAAAGCCGGAGGTGGCAGCAGAGGGCGCGGTACTCTTAAATGCGGCAACGGGAGAGGTTTTATTTGGCAAGAATCAGGACAAACAGTTTTATCCGGCCAGCATCACCAAGGTTATGACAGCACTTTTGACGATCGAACACTGCAGCCTTAACGAGGTCGTAACCTTTTCCGAATCGGCTACCACCAACCTCGAATCCGGTGCAGTAGCCCTTGGCGTATCGGCAGGAGACCAGCTTACCGTAGAGCAGTCCTTATACGGACTTTTGTTAAAATCCGCCAACGAGATCGGAAATGGACTTGCCGAGCATGTGTCCGGCAGTGTCAGCGCCTTTGCCGATCTGATGAACGCAAAGGCAGCAGAGCTTGGCTGCAAGAATACCCATTTTGCTAACCCGCATGGCTTAAACAACGAAAACCACAAGACCACGCCTTATGACATGGCATTGATCTTACGGGCGGCGGTGGCCAATGATACCTTCCGAAAGATCGACACCACAACCTCCTACGAGTTTCCGGCCATCAAAAATGCGGCAGCGCATACCATTACCATGGGGCACAAGATGATGTATCCGACCGATTCCCGCTACTATGAGGGCATCATCGGCGGAAAGACCGGTTATACCTCCAAGGCAGGAAACACGCTTGTGACCGCAGTGGAACGTGATGGTGTACGTCTCATTGCAGTGGTCATGAAGGCAAGCGGCACCCATTATACCGATACCAAGGCTATGCTCGACTATGGATTTGCCCTGCATGCAGCCGGAAAGATTTAAAGAAGGGGTGTATACCTTGAATACAGAAATGAAAATCCTGTCGGCAGTGGTGGCCGGAGGTGCTGCAGTTACCGCAGCCGGCTTAATCCGCTCCGGATATGAGCGCAGACACTTTGTGACAGAGGAAACCACCCTTTATTCCGAAAAGATCAAAAATCCCAGAACCCTGGTATTTTTGACGGATCTTCATGATACCGAATTTGGTGAGGAAAATGGCGAGCTTCTTTTGGCCATCCAAAACATCCGTCCGGATGTCATCCTGATCGGTGGTGATACGATGGTTGCAAAGCCCGGAAAAGCAGATCTTACGGTGACAGCGCGCTTCCTTGACGGATTGTGCCGTATCCAGGAAGAAACAACCGGAGAAAATTCCGGCAAACCCTGCCGCATCTATTATGGCAATGGCAATCACGAGCAGCGCCTAAAACGGGAAGCAAAAACCTACGGGAAGCTGTACCAGGAATTCCGTCATCTTTTAAAGGAGCGAAACATTTCCTATCTGTCTGACCGCTCTGTAAACCTAAGTGAACAGATCCGCATCAGCGGCCTGAACCTGGATCGGCCCTATTACCGGGACTTTGTCCCGCAGCGCATGACAGAGGATTATCTGACAGAGCATTTGGGAGCATCAGACCCCACACGGTTTCAGATCCTTCTTGCGCACACGCCGCTTTATTTTGAACAATATGCCGCCTGGGGCGCAGATTTGACGCTGTCCGGGCATTTTCATGGCGGCACCATCCGACTTCCTGTCCTTGGCGGAGTCATGACCCCGCAGTACCAGTTCTTTCATCCCTACTGTGCCGGTCAGTTTCAAAGGGAGGGAAAGCATATGATCGTGGGTCGCGGACTTGGCACCCATTCCATCAATATCCGCTTTCGAAACCGCCCGCAGCTTTTGGTGATCCGGCTTTTGCCGGAATAGGGATCGTGAAACAGAGAACCCCTGACCTGTGTGTTTACAGGACAGGGGTTCTCTGTTATACTAGGAGATGAGTTTTTTGGATTGCGAGAATGCAGCATATGAACAGGAACGAGCAATCCGGTATCGAAAAGGAAGATGATATGGTACTATCCTATAAACTAGAGAAATTTGAAGGTCCCCTGGATCTTCTTTTGCATCTCATAGAAAAAAATAAGATCGATATTTACGACATCCCCATTGTGGAGATCACGGAGCAATATCTTGCCTATGTAAACCAGATGGACAAGGAAGACTTAGACATTGTCAGTGACTTTCTTGTCATGGCGGCCACGCTTTTAGACATCAAGTCGCGGATGCTCCTTCCGGCACCGGAAACGGAGGAAGGCGAGGAGGAAGACCCGCGTGCGGAGCTGGTGATGAGGCTTTTGGAATACAAAAAGTATAAGCTGATGGCCGAGGAGCTTGGTGACATGGAACATACAGCGGGGGATGTCCTTTATAAGAAACCAACGGTGCCCAAAGAGGTAGCAAAATACGAGCCGCCGGTGGATCTGGATCAACTGCTTGACGGCCTGACCTTGGCAAAGCTGCAGCGCATCTTTGACGGCATCATGCGCCGTCAGAAAGAAAAGCTGGATCCCATCCGCAGCAAATTCGGTACTATACGGCGTGAAGCCATCAGCCTGGAAACCAAGATTTTGGATGTCCTTTGCTATGCAAGGCAGCATAAAAAATTCAGCTTCCGCCAGATGCTTGCAAAAAAGAAGGATAAGCTGGAAGTGGTAGTCTCTTTTTTGGCAGTCTTAGAGCTGATGAAGGTCGGAAAGATCCACTTGACCCAGGAGCATACCTTCGATGAGATGTGGATTGAGTCCCTGGAAAAGGAAGGCGAAGAAAGCGACGTGGAAATGGAAAGCTTTGAAACTGTTTTCCGATAGGCGATCTCACACGGAGAGGAAACATATGGAAAAAAACACAAACGAAGAAGACTGGAAGGCCATCATCGAGGCGGTTTTGTTTACCATGGGAAATTCGGTCAGCCTAAAGCAGCTGGCCTTAGCCATCGGCCAGACGGAAGAGACCGCAAAATGCGTGACCTTGCAGCTTCAGAAAGAATATGAAGAAGAAAAACGCGGCATGCGCATCATGGAGTTAGATGGTTCCTACCAGATGTGTACCTGCAAGGATTACTACGAAAACCTGATCCGGGTGGCTGCGGCACCCAAAAAGCATGTCCTTACGGATGTGATCTTAGAGACCCTGGCCATCATCGCCTACCGACAGCCGGTGACCAAGATGGAGATCGGAAAGATCCGAGGGGTCAATTCTGACCATGCTGTCAATCGTCTGGTAGAATATGGCCTGGTCTATGAGGCCGGACGGCTGGATGCACCGGGACGCCCGACGCTGTTTGCCACCACAGAGGAATTTTTGCGGAGGTTTGGCATCAGTTCCATGGAAGACCTGCCAAGCATGAACCCGGAACAGGAAGAACGGATCATCCGGGAAGTACAGCAAGAGCTGCAGATGACCATAGAAAATCCGGATGAAGAAGGATCCCAGACAGATGAGGTATCCGATGCGATCCGCGAGATCTTAAAAGAACGAGAAGAGGAAGAGGACTATGACACAGAAGATCAGAATTAAATATTTTCACGAAGATATGGAAAAATTAACCTATATTGACGGCAAGTCTGACTGGATCGATCTGCGGGCAGCAGAAGATGTAAGCTTTAAGGCGAACGAGTTTAAGCTGGTGCCCCTCGGCATTGCCATGGAGCTTCCAAAGGGCTATGAGGCACATGTGGTTCCGCGAAGCAGCACCTACAAAAATTTCGGCATCATCCAGACCAATCACATGGGCGTCATCGACGAGAGCTATTGCGGAGACAATGACCAGTGGTTTTTCCCTGCCTATGCCCTGCGCGATACCGAGATCAAAAAGGGCGATCGCATCTGCCAGTTCCGCATCATGGAGCATCAACCGGCCATCCTCTTTGAGGAGACCGATTCCTTAGACCATGAAGACCGCGGCGGCCTTGGAAGCACCGGAAGAAGGTAGGAGATTATGGAAAACAGACGCACTTACTCATCGGTACGCGCCCGCCAGCTTGCAAGACAGCGAAGAAAACGGCAAAGACGCCGCCGTCAGCTTACCATCGCCCTGGTGGCCGTGCTTGTGATCGGAGGAGGCACAGCCTTTGGTGCACGTCAAGCCTGGCTTTTGAAGCACCGTCAGGAATACGCTGACCAGGGGATCGCTGCTTTGAATACGCAGGATTATGCACAGGCCATCACCGCCTTTGACTCTGCCATCGCCCTGTCTCATGGCCGCATCGGCGAATTTGAGAGCCAGATGATGCTCTACCGGGCAGAGGCGCAGTACCGGAGTCAGGATTATGCAGCCGCCCTCGCATCCTACGAAACACTCTATGAGAAGGATGATGCCAACGAGGTTTACAAGACCGGCCTGGCACTCTGTTTACTGGAAACCGGGGATTATGACCGGGCAAAGAGCCTTGGTGTCATCCTGGGGCAGGTCTACAGCCACATTGCCAAAGACCAGATCAATGCCGGAAGCTATGAGGAGGCCTTGGCCACCATCGAGACCGGCTTTTCTGAGGCCGGAGATGATACGGTCGGCCGGGCAGAGCTTACCTACAACCAGGCCGTGGTCTATGAATACCAGGGCGATTACCAGAAAGCCTTAGAGACCTTAGAAAGCTGTGGCGAGGCTTATACGGCAGATGGAAACGCAGCCAGGGAACTGGCATTTTTAAAAACCCGTCAGGGAAACAATTAGGAGAGGTACATGGCAGAATTATTTGATATGAAGGAGCTGCAGGAGCGCGTCATCCTCATTGCCGTCAGTACGGACGACGAGGATGATACCCGGGCTTCCTTAGACGAACTCGAAGAATTAGTCAAGACCGCAGGCGGCCTTACCGTGGATAAGATGATCCAGAACCGTGAGCGCATCCATCCGGGCACCTATCTCGGAAAAGGAAAGATCGACGAGGTGCGGGAGCGTGTCTATGAGCTGCATGCCACCGGCGTGGTCTGTGACGATGAGCTTTCTCCGGCACAGCTTCGGAATCTGGAGGATGCTTTAGACACCAAGGTGATGGATCGTACCATGGTCATCCTGGATATCTTTGCCTCACGCGCCACCACAAGCGAAGGAAAGATCCAGGTCGAGCTTGCACAGCTAAAATACCGCGCGGCACGACTGGTCGGCCTTCGAAGCTCCCTGTCCCGTCTCGGCGGCGGCATCGGAACCAGAGGACCCGGTGAGAAAAAGCTGGAGATGGACCGTCGTCTCATCCACGAGCGCATCGGTCAGTTAAAGGAAGAGTTAGAAGAGGTCAAGCGCCACCGTGATGTCATCCGCAAGCAGCGCGAGAAGACCCATACCCCGGTAGCGGCCATTGTCGGCTATACCAATGCAGGAAAGTCCACCCTCTTAAACCGTCTCACCGATGCCGGCATCCTGGCAGAAGACAAGCTGTTTGCAACCCTCGATCCCACGACCAGAAACCTCACGTTAGAGAGCGGGCAGCAGATCATGCTGACCGATACCGTAGGCTTTATCAGAAAGCTTCCGCATCACCTCATCGAGGCATTTAAAAGCACCCTGGAGGAAGCCAAGTACAGCGACATCATCCTCCATGTGGTGGACTGCTCCAATCCCAACATGGACATGCAGATGCATGTGGTCTATGAAACCCTGCGGGAATTAAAGGTAGAAGACAAGATCATCGTCACCGTCTTTAACAAAATTGACCGGAAAGAGGACGGGGAATATCCAAGAGATCTCCAGTCAGACTATCAGGTACAGATCTCCGCAAAGACCGGTGCAGGCGTAAAAGAGCTTCTGGATACCTTAGAACAGATCCTAAGAAACCAGAAGGTTTACCTGGAACGCGTCTTCTCCTATCAGGAGGCCGGAAAGATCCAGATCATCCGAAAGTACGGAGAGCTTCTAAGCGAAGAGTACCAGGCAGACGGGATCGCCGTAAAGGCCTATGTTCCGGCAGAGCTGTTTGGAAGTCTGATCACGGGAGTATAAGGCAAAAAGCACCGTAACACGATAACAAAAAATAAGAACGTATAAAAATAAATCAGCTTGCATAACAAATGCATATCATGTATAATACTGACAATTTGGGCTGATGTCAGCCTGACAGAAACACCCCGCAATTACAACGGATGAAAGAAAGGATAGGTATTCCCCATGAAAGCATTTCTTATTCTGGAAGATGGCACCGTATTTGAGGGAACCAGCATTGGTTCCACCCGCGAAGTCATCAGCGAAATTGTATTTAATACCTCTATGACCGGTTATCTGGAGGTTCTGACCGACCCGTCTTATGCAGGACAGGCAGTAGTCATGACTTACCCGCTCATCGGCAACTATGGTATTTGTTATGAGGATATGGAGTCTGACAGACCGTGGCCGGACGGCTACATTGTCCGCGAGCTGTCCCGCATTCCGAGCAATTTCCGCAGTGAGGACACCATTCAGAATTTCCTGGAAAAATATGACATCCCGGGCATCAGCGGCGTTGACACCCGTGCACTCACAAAGATCCTGCGTGAAAAGGGTACCATGAACGGCATGATCACCACCAAAGCCTATGAAGACCTTGCCGAGCCCATCGCACGCATGCACGCTTACCGCGTGACCGGAGTGGTCAAAAAGACCTCCTGCAAAGAAAAATATATCCTTCCGGCATCCGATGCATTTGAAAAGCCGATCAAAAAAGTAGCCCTCCTTGATCTTGGAGCAAAACGCAACATTGCCCGTTCCCTGGCAAAGCGCGGCTGCGAAGTCACCATCTATCCCTGCGATACAACAGCCGAAGAAATCCTCGCTTCCCATCCGGACGGCATCATGCTGTCAAACGGACCGGGAGACCCGAAGGAAAATGTAGAGATCATCAAGGAGATCAAAAAACTCTACGAATCTGACGTGCCGATCTTTGCCATCTGCCTCGGCCACCAGCTCATGGCACTTGCCACCGGTGCGGATACCTTCAAATTAAAATACGGTCACCGCGGCGGCAACCACCCGGTAAAGGATGCCGAGACCGGACGCGCCATCATCTCGTCCCAGAACCACGGCTATGCAGTTGACCCGGAAAGCCTCGATCCAAACGTTGCCATCCCGGCTTTCACAAACGTCAACGACGGTACCAACGAGGGTCTCAAATATGTAGGAAAGAACATCTTCACCGTGCAGTACCATCCGGAGGCCTGCCCGGGACCGCAGGACTCTGCATATCTGTTTGACCGTTTTATCAACATGATGGGAGGAAATAACTAATGCCGAAGAATCCAGAAATTAAGAAAGTCCTTGTACTTGGCTCCGGTCCGATCGTCATCGGCCAGGCAGCTGAATTTGACTATGCCGGAACCCAGGCCTGCCGTTCCTTAAAGGAAGAGGGCATTGAGGTAGTTCTGTTAAACTCCAACCCGGCAACCATCATGACCGACAAAGACATTGCAGACCGCGTCTACATCGAGCCGCTTACCCTGGAAGTGGTTGAGCAGCTCATCAAAAAAGAAAAACCGGACAGCGTGCTGCCGACCCTCGGCGGCCAGGCAGGCTTAAACCTCGCCATGGAGCTTGAGGAGGCAGGGTTCTTAAAGGAAAACAACGTCCGCCTCATCGGTACCACAGCCCTGACCATCAAAAAGGCCGAAGACCGTGAGATGTTTAAGGAAACCATGGAAAAGATCGGCGAGCCGGTGGCTCCGTCCGATATCGTAGAAACTGTGGAAGACGGCCTGCGCGTGGCAGAGCGCATCGGTTATCCGGTTGTTCTGCGTCCGGCCTATACCCTTGGCGGAAGCGGCGGCGGTATCGCAGATACCCCGGAGCAGTGCCGCGAGATCCTCGAAAACGGCCTGCGTCTTTCCCGTGTCGGACAGGTGCTGGTAGAGCGCTGCATCGCCGGCTGGAAGGAGATCGAGTATGAAGTGATGCGTGACAGTGCCGGAAACGTGATCACCGTCTGCAACATGGAAAACCTTGACCCGGTCGGCGTCCATACCGGAGACAGCATCGTTGTGGCTCCGTCCCAGACTCTGGGAGATAAAGAGTACCAGATGCTTCGTACCTCCGCTTTAAACATCATCAGCGAGCTTGGCATCACCGGCGGCTGCAACGTGCAGTACGCTCTGCATCCGACAAGCTTTGAATACTGCGTCATTGAGGTAAACCCACGTGTGAGCCGTTCCTCCGCCCTGGCTTCCAAGGCTACCGGCTACCCGATCGCAAAGGTGGCAGCAAAGATTGCCCTGGGCTATACCTTAGACGAGATCAAGAATGCCGTAACCAAGAAGACCTATGCAAGCTTCGAGCCGATGCTTGATTACTGCGTAGTCAAGATGCCGCGTCTTCCGTTTGATAAATTCATCAGCGCAAAGCGCACCCTGGGAACCCAGATGAAGGCTACCGGTGAGGTCATGAGTATCTGCACCAACTTTGAGGGCGCCCTTATGAAGGCCATCCGCTCCTTAGAGCAGCACGTAGACTGCCTGCTTTCCTATGATTTCAGCGGACTCGATCATGATGCGCTCATCAAGCAGCTTCATGTGGTCGATGACCGCCGTATCTGGGTCATTGCAGAGGCACTGCGCCGCGGCATTTCTTATGAAGAGATCCATGCCATCACCAAGGTCGACAACTGGTTTATCGATAAGCTGGCTATCATCGTAGAGATGGAAGATGCCTTAAAGAAAGGCCCTCTGACCCCGGAGCTCTTAAAAGAAGCAAAACGCA
This sequence comes from Oscillospiraceae bacterium, assembly GCA_963642615.1. GTDB lineage: Bacteria > Bacillota > Clostridia > Lachnospirales > Lachnospiraceae > Brotaphodocola. The sequence continues at coordinate 9,158 of CAVIHW010000048.1, forward strand.
TCGAGTTCCCGGACAATGTCATTGCAAGACTTACCGGCGTAAGCCAGGACGAGATCAAGGCGATGCGCCACGCAAACAACATCCGCGCTGCCTACAAGATGGTAGATACCTGTGCGGCTGAATTTGCAGCTGAGACCCCGTATTATTATTCCTGCTTCGACGGCATCAGTGAGGTGGAAGAGGAGCATAAGAAGAAAAAAGTCCTGGTTCTCGGTTCCGGTCCGATCCGCATCGGCCAGGGTATCGAGTTCGACTTCTGTTCCGTTCACAGCACCTGGGCGTTTGAGAAGGAAGGCTATGAGACCATCATCGTAAACAACAACCCGGAGACAGTAAGTACCGACTTCGATATCGCAGACAAGCTTTACTTCGAGCCGCTCACCCCGGAGGATGTAGAAAGCATTGTTGATATCGAGAAACCGGACGGAGCTGTGGTACAGTTTGGCGGACAGACTGCCATCAAGCTGACCGAATCTCTCATGAAGATGGGCGTGCCGATCCTTGGTACCGCAGCAGAAGATGTAGACGCAGCCGAAGACCGCGAGCTCTTTGATGCGATCTTAGAGCAGTGCCAGATCCCGAGACCGGCCGGACAGACCGTCTTCACCGCCGAGGAGGCCAAGAAGGCAGCCAATGAGCTTGGCTATCCGGTACTGGTAAGACCTTCCTATGTCCTTGGTGGACAGGGCATGCAGATCTGTATCAATGACAACGACATTGATGAGTTCATCGGTATCATCAACCAGATCGCTCAGGATCATCCGATCCTTGTAGATAAATATATCGTAGGAAAAGAGATCGAGGTCGACGCAGTCTGCGACGGCACGGATATCCTTATCCCGGGTATCATGGAGCACATCGAGCGCACCGGTGTTCATTCCGGAGACAGTATCTCTGTTTACCCGGCACCGAGCATCACCCAGACCGTGGAAGACAAGCTTGTGGACTACACCGAGAAGCTTGCCCGCGCCCTCCATGTCAAAGGCATGATCAATATCCAGTTCATCGTGTCCGGAGAAGATGTCTACATCATTGAGGTAAACCCGCGTTCCTCCAGAACCGTGCCATACATCAGCAAGGTAACCGGAATCCCGATCGTACCGCTGGCAACTCAGGTCATCTGCGGCCATACCTTAAAGGAGCTCGGCTACAAGCCGGGACTTCAGAAGAAAGCCGACTACATCGCCATCAAGATGCCGGTATTCTCCTTCGAGAAGATCCGCGGTGCCGATATCAGCTTAGGACCGGAGATGAAATCCACCGGTGAGTGCCTTGGTATTGCAAACACCTTCAACGAGGCTCTCTACAAAGCCTTCGAGGGTGCAGGCGTGAAGCTTCCGAAGCATAAAAATATGATCATCACCGTGCGTGAAGACGAGCAGCAGAACGTGATCCCGATCGCAAGACGGTTCCAGAACGTCGGCTACAAGATCTTTGCAACCCGCGGTACGGCAAGAGCCCTGAATGCAGCAGGTGTAAAAGCCTTCCCGGTACGCAAGCTCGAGCAGGAGTCCCCGAACATCCTCGACCTCATCTTAGGACACGAGATCGATCTTGTCATTGACATCCCGCACCAGGGCGCTGAGCGCAGCCGTGACGGTTTTGTCATCCGCCGGAATGCCATCGAGACCGGAGTCCATGTGCTCACCAGCCTTGACACTGCCGGAGCACTCGCAACCAGTCTGGAGAACCGTGCAAAGGAACTGACGCTCATCGATATCGCAAAAGTAGAAAATCGATAAGGGCTTCTGCTGTATTGGCGTTTCTTCCTGACTTCAGACTGCTCGTGAAAAAATGTATCAAAAAAAGCACAATCTGACAGGGTGAGAAATGTCCTTCGTGCTATGTCCGGTTAGCTTATCCAAACTGCACAAAAGCACCTTCGTTTATTTTATGAAATTGTGAACTTTTTGTGAAAATTATGCAAAAAGATATCACATAACAGCAACTTGCAAAAATGTAACGGAGAAAATGGGTACAATAAGATAAGTGGCTTTTAAAATCGGGGGGGGGGTAATTGGGTTGACAAATTTCGACATCATGGCTACAATGGTCCTTGTAAACTGAGATGGTGTGAGAAAGTTTATCTTGAAAGCATGATAATGAAGAGTAAGGGGGGATACATGCACGCAATGTATCAGACATTCTATGAATGAGCATGGGATCATTGATGTTCACGCCCACGTCCTTCCGGGAGTGGATGACGGTTCCCGTTCTGTGGAAGAATCCATACAGCTGTTAAAGCAGGCGGCCAGTCAAGGCATCACCGGTGTCATTGCTACCCCGCATTACAGCAGAAGTAAGACCAGGAAAGATTACCAGGAAAAGTTAGAACAGCTCAGAGAGCAGATCAAAGACAGCATGCCCGGGTTTTCGCTCTGGCTTGGACAGGAAACCTATTATCACGATGACCTTTTAGAAAGCATCCGAAGCGGACAGGCTCTTCCTTATGAAAACGGAAGACATGTACTCATTGAATTTTCCCCGGATGTGGCTTACAGCCGCATGTTTCAGGGACTTCGAAACATCAGTGCCTGCGGTTATATACCGGTTGTTGCCCATGTGGAACGTTACGCCTGTATGCGGAAACATCCGCTGGAGGACTTAAAACAGATCGGCTGTATGATCCAGATGAATTACAGCAGTCTTGAAGGACTGGCATTCCAGGCCGATGTGCGCTGGTGCCGCACACAGATCCACAAAGAACAGATCGACCTTCTGGGCACGGACATGCATCGTATCAATTACCGCCCGCCCGAAATCCGTAAGGCCATTCGCTGGCTGGAGAAACATACAAGCTCCCACTATCTGGAACGGCTGACCTGGAGCAATCCTCAAAAGCTGATTCATCCATAAACGACATCTAAGACGACTAATCTTTGCGACCCACAAAAGAAACATATTAATAAGGAAAAGAGAGTAATGAACAACGAAATCAACGTACAAGATAACAGCGAAGACGAGATCGACCTGCTTGAGCTCTTGATGGCACTCAAACAGCGCTGGCTCATCATTCTGGCAGCCATGGTGATCTTTGGCGGCATTGCCGGATTGGGAAGCAAGCTTTTGCTTACCCCGCAGTACACGTCCCAGACCATGGTATATATCTTATCCAAGGAGACGACCCTGACTTCCCTTGCAGACTTACAGATCGGAAGCCAGCTGACCAAAGACTATTCGGTTGTGGTTACCAGCCGTCCGGTGATCGAAAATGTGATCAAGGATCTGAAGCTGGACATGACTTACGAAGAGCTTCGTGACAGCATCCAGATCAATAATCCGTCTGACACCCGTATCCTGACCATCTCGGCAACCAATCCGGATCCGGTTCTGGCAAAAAACATTGCTGATACGGTGGCAGAGGTATCCTCCCACTACATCGGGGATATCATGGAGATGGTTCCGCCAAAGATCATTGAGCATGCTATTGTGGCAGAGAAGAAAACCAGCCCGAGCAATGGCAAGAATGCACTGCTTGGCGCACTGCTTGGCGCAGTCTTAGTCTGCGGCATCACCGTTGTAGAAACCATCTTAAACGATACCGTCCTGACCGAGGAGGATGTAACAAAGTATCTTGGACTTAGCGTTTTAGCATCCATCCCGGTACGGGAAGACCAGAAAAAAGACGGCAAGGCAAAGGCAAACGCAAAAACACTTCGCGCAAGTCAGCTGCTTGGCAGAAAGGAGAAAAAGTAATGGCAAGACAGAGCATTCATATTCAGTTGAGCTATAACAGCGATTACGGCTACAACGAAGCGCTCAAAGCACTCCGTACCAATCTCCAGTTCTGTGGAAGCAATGTCCATGTCATTATGTTCACCAGTTCGGTTCCGAATGAGGGCAAGAGTGACACGACCTACTCTACGGCAGCAGCATTGGCGCAGATCGGAAAAAAAGTGCTCATGGTCGATGCAGACATCCGTAAATCAGTTCTGGCCACTCGTTTTCAGCTGACGCAGAAGGTCAACGGACTTTCCCAGTACTTAAGCGGACAGAAAAGCCTGGATGAGGTCATCTATGAAACCAATTACGAGAACCTCGATATGATCCTGGCAGGTCCTTTTGCACCGAACCCGGCAGAGCTTCTGGAGGAAGACCTCTTTGCGGAGCTTCTTGCCTATGGAAGGAAAAACTACGATTATGTGATCGTGGACACTCCGCCGATCGGCTCTGTCATTGATGGTGTCATCGTAGCCAAGAAGTGTGACGGCGTGGTGCTGGTCATCGAGAGTGGTGCCATCAGCTACCGCATGGAGCAGCGCGTCAAGGAACAGCTTGAGCGTACCGGCTGCCGTATCCTGGGCGTGGTGCTCAATAAGGTAGAAGCTGGTCAGAATGGTTATTACCGCAAATATGGCAAATACAAGAAGTATGGACAGTATGGGAAATATGGCCAGTACGGCGGCACTTGCGGGCTGTCACACTATGGTCATTATGAAACCCAGGATATCAAAGAACGGGACGACAGCTACAGCAAGCTGAAAGTCGGACAGTAAGGGGCGATCTGCATGAGTCGCGAGAACCTAAAGAAGTTTCGCAGTGTGCTGATCGGTGGTGCCGTGATCGCGGTGGTGGTTGGAGGCTGGTACAGCGTCGGGCTCTACCGCAATAAGAAAGCTACCGAAGCTATGATGGAAGAATGGAGAAAACAGGAACAGGTGCAAGAGACATCCACAGATCAGGCCACCGCCTATGATGGTGACATTCCCATTGCACCGGGCCAGAAGGAAGAGCAGACGGCAGATCCAAGGGATTTAAACCTGATGCCAATTCTGGCCGAAGACCTTGTATCTTACAAGGGCAAGACCTACCGCCGTAACCAGTATGTAAAGGCCATCCTTTGCATGGGCGTGGATCGGAGTGATACCATGACGGAGAGCAAGGAACTTGGCTTTGCCGGTCAGTCCGACGGTATTTTCCTGATCGCTCAGGATACGGTACATCATAGCCTTAAGATCCTCATGATCCCCCGAGACACCATGACGGAGGTGCCGCACAGTACCCCGGATGATCCGGTGCAGGATACCATGATCACCCAGCTGACGATCGCCTTTGCCTATGGAGACGGAAAAGAAAAAAGCTGCGAAAATACCGTAGGATCCGTAGAAAAGCTTTTGAGCGGTTTTTCCATTGACCAGTATCTGGCAGTGGATACCACTGTGATCAGTAAGCTCAACGATGCCGTGGGCGGTGTGACCGTCACCGTTCCAACCGATGGGATGGAAAAGCGGGATCCGGCCTTTGTGAAGGGAACGCAGGTCACCCTGCATGGAAGTCAGGCAGAAGCCTTTGTCCGCTACCGCGATATCACGTGTGACTACTCCGCACTCTATCGCATGGATCAGCAGCAGGAATATATCACCCAGTATTTTCAGGCACTCAAGGAAGCTTCAAGGACTGACAGCCAGATCGTCATCCATCTCTTTGATCTGATCCGGGATTATATGGTCACGGATATGAGCAAAGACCAGTATTTAAAGATCGCCATGGATGGCCTTGACACAGGAAGCCTAACGGCTGAGGATTTCTATACTATCCCCGGAACCGGAGAAACCACCGAGACCTATGATGTCTACCGGGCAGACCGTCAGGCAACCATCCCGATCATCCTGAGTCTGTTTTACCGGGAAGAATCCTGAAACGTATCAACTTAGCAATATACAGTACTCTCTGGTGCTGTTTATTGAAATAAATATCCCTTTTAGGGAAGGAAGGTGAAAACAATGAGAAAGAAAATCTTGATCGCAATGGCAGTAGCAGCAGCTCTGGCAGCTATGCCGGTAGCAGCAGGTGCCGCAAGCAGCCCGTCTAAATCATCTGGTCGTGACAGCGGCGGTAGCTCCAGCTCCAGCTATTCTACCAGCACTGGCACCACCAGCTCTACCCAGACAGCAGGCGTAGCATCTGGCGCAACCGTAGTATCTACACAGCCGACCGTACAGGTTACCGAGAGCGGTGCAAAAGTTACCGTATCCTCCGCAACCAAGGACGCAACCGGAACCACCATGGGTCTGGTTGGTGATACCAGCGTAAAGGTAGCAACCGGCGTTGCAGAGACCGCAGGTCTTCCGGATTCCGTTGTAAGTGCCATCAAAGCACTCAACAACGCAGCTACATCCGTAAGTGATGTTCTTCCGGGAATGGGTCTGGAAGGTGCTTCCAAGGTAGGCGGTACCCGTGCAATCGTAGCAAAGGATGCAGCAGGTGTTGACGCTCCGACCGCAGTATCTCTGTATGTAGACAAGCTGCCGACCAGCGGTACTGTTACCGTATTATGCTACAACAACGCAACCGGTCAGTGGACAATTCTTACCGGCGTAAGCGTAGATGCAGCAACCAAGACCGTAAACTTCACGGCACCGGGTTCCTGCACCATTCAGATTGTTGTAAAATAATTTGAACTGTTTTTTGGCGGGGGAAGCCGCAGGCTTTCCTCCGCTATATCAAAGAAATGCAAGGTATTTTAAGATCGTGCATCTGTGTGATCACGATTCGGCTTCCCGGCGCATTCGGCGCGAACATTTTTGGCAGTGATTCGGTACCTTTATGGTGCTGAATAAGGATCGTTTTTTGTTTTGGATGTGACTGTGACAGGCAGAAACAGTCACGAAATGAGTAACCGGAGGGGGTATGGATTATGTACCGGAAAAGTGCGAGAGGATGGGAAAAACATCTGGATTTCATGATCCTGGATGTGATCTGTCTTCAGATTGCCTTTCTATTGTCCTGCATAGTTCGCAATGGTTTTTTTAATCCCTATGGGGAGAATCGGTACCGGATGTTGGCGTTGATCCTTACCGTGATCGACGTGGTGGTACTGATCATTTTTGAATCTTTGAAAAATGTGTTAAAACGAGGACTTTATAAGGAATTTAGCGCAAGCATGAGGCATGTGCTTTTGGTTGTGCTTGTCTTTTCGTTTTATCTGTTCTATAGTAAAAGTGGGATGAATTATTCCAGACTGGCTTTCCTCTATCTTGGGATCCTGTACTTTGGAATATCCTTCGCTGTGCGGATCTTGTGGAAACGCAGGATCGGCAAATATATGGAAAATGGCGGCAGGCGGTCATTGGTCATCGTGACCACAAAAGATATGCTTGACACCGTCATTTCTGATATGAAAACCTACAATTACCAGATGTTTCGCATTGCCGGCGTTGCAGTCATCGACTGTGACATGATCGGATGCGAGCGAGGCGGCGTCAGCGTAGTTGCCAATGCCGATACGGTTGCCGACTATGTCTGCCGCGAATGGGTAGATGAGGTTTTTGTAAACCTTCCGCTCGAAGCACCGTATCCGGACAAGCTCATGAATCAGATGACGGAGATGGGTGTGGTAGTCCACATGAAGCTTGCCAAGACCTCCGGCCTCGTCGGAGAGCGCAAGTTTGTGGAGCGTCTCGGAAACTATACGGTGCTGACCACCAGCATCAACTACGCAACAGATCGTCAGCTCTGTTTTAAACGGGCAATGGATATCGCAGGAGGCCTTGCAGGCTGCCTGATCACGGGAGTCTTATTTCTCATCCTGGCCCCCATGATCTATATCCAGTCACCCGGCCCGATCTTCTTTTCCCAGACCCGGGTAGGAAAAAACGGCAGAAAGTTTAAGATCTATAAATTCCGCAGCATGTACCTCGATGCGGAAGAACGCAAAAAAGAACTCATGAAAGAAAACCGCGTCAAGGACGGCATGATGTTCAAGCTTGAATGGGATCCGCGTATCATCGGCTGCAGGAAACGGCCGGACGGAACCATCAAAAAAGGAATCGGAAACCTTATCCGCGACTGGAGCCTTGATGAGTTTCCGCAGTTCTATAACGTATTAAAAGGAGACATGAGCCTTGTCGGCACCAGACCACCGACAGTAGACGAGTGGGAGAAATACGATCTTCATCACCGCTCTAGACTCGCCACCAAACCCGGCATCACCGGCATGTGGCAGGTCAGCGGACGAAGCAATATCACAGACTTTGAAGATGTGGTGAAGCTGGATAAACGCTATATCGCCGAGTGGAATATGGGACTGGATGTGAAGATCCTGATGAAAACCGTGCTTGTGGTGCTGAGGCATGATGGGGCGATGTGAGAGGGTTGGATGAAGAGAGATCTTGGGTATCACACGATTGCTGATACGGCATATTTGTCAAACAAAGGACGATATATTTCATTCTCTTGGAAAAATCGAATCATACGCTTTATGGGACCTAAAAGTCTGCAGCATATTGATAAAATTAAAGAATGGGATAACGGTTATTTGGTTGTTGAAGCAAAGTATGATCATAGTGTAGAGCCTATAGAGGATTATATTGATTTGATTCCTATTCTTGAAAATTTATATATTGATTCCAATACATTTCTGAAACCAATAAAGAATGTGGAGGTTCGCTATATTAGAACTCTGGACGAGTTTAAGGAGGTTTTGGATAATGTGCTACATTCTGGCGAAAGACACAAATGAACATGGCTGTGTTGCCTTAAAAACAAAGCCTGGAAAAGAGCTGGGAGTTTTAAAAAATACTCTTGAGAATTTAGTTTCAGGTAAACATATTCAGATAGTCACAATTTCAAGGCCTATGGCTTATGGAGAGTATGCTCCATATAGCTTTGTTGATACAAAAGAAGATCTTATAGATAAAGTGAGAGCTATGTAATATTTGACCGTGACGTTGTTACAAATTTATAGAATTCAAACAACTATGAAGGAAGGAGACAAACATATGCCAATGAATGAAATTGAAGAATTGAAAGACAGCTTTGTAAAAGATTTGTTGCCTCTTAGAATATATCTGTTTGGCTCCTTTGCTGAGGGTAAAGAGAATATAGATAGTGACTATGACTTCTACATTGTGGTTGACAATTCGCAGAAAGACATGCTTGACTTGACCACAAAGGCATACAAATCAATTCGGCATAAAAGAAAACGTCCGGTTGATATTATAGTCAATACGTCCGAAAGATTTGAAAGCAAGAAATTGAGTCCGGTGTCGGTTGAGGGAGAAGTGGCCAGAAAAGGGGTGCTACTGTATGAAGCCTGAAGTAAAGCAGTGGATTACCTTTGCAAGAACTGATTATATGGTTGCAAAGCATCTGAATGACACGTACTATCCCAAACCGTTGGAAATTATATGTTATCATTGAGATTGAAAATGGAGGTAAAACGTATGAAGGAAGAATATGGAATCTTAACAAGTAAAGATAGATATACAAAATTCTCTTATTTGGATTATACGGTTACCTTTATGACCAGCAAAGATCTCGTAA
>CAVIHW010000049.1:0-18295 GCA_963642615.1 Oscillospiraceae bacterium
CCCCACTGCTGCCTCCCGTAGGAGTTTGGGCCGTGTCTCAGTCCCAATGTGGCCGGTCACCCTCTCAGGTCGGCTACTGATCGTCGCCTTGGTAGGCCGTTGCCCCACCAACTAGCTAATCAGACGCGGGTCCATCTCATACCACCGGAGTTTTTCACACTGTACCATGCGGTACTGTGCGCTTATGCGGTATTAGCAGTCATTTCTAACTGTTATCCCCCTGTATGAGGCAGGTTACCCACGCGTTACTCACCCGTCCGCCGCTCAGTCACAAGTAAAATCATCCGAAGAATCAATTACAAGTGCTTCGCTCGACTTGCATGTGTTAAGCACGCCGCCAGCGTTCATCCTGAGCCAGGATCAAACTCTCAAAATAAAAGTTTGTATCCCGATTCAAAAATCGCTACTAGCTAATTTTAAACCGTTCTACTGTTGTTTGGTTTGTTTTCGTTTCTGAATTTTCTCAATTCAAAGCTGTCCAACCAGGACACTTTTTATTAGAATTTTCAGGGTTTTAAACACTGTTCAATCTTTCATTTTCAAGGTTCATGTTGTTGCTGTTCTCAGCGGCAACGTTCAATATTTTATCACGTTGTTTTCGCTTTGTCAACAGTTTTTTTAATTTATTTTTTGAAACCTTTTCAAGTTTCTGCCCCGTTCTCACGGGGCGAAGATTATAATATCAAACATGTCAGCAAAAGTCAACCGTTTTTTTAATATTTTTATTTTTTATAGAAATCCATTCAGAATGCGGATAAACAACCAGTTGAATATGTTATTCTGGTACAGCAGGCTAAGCCAGCCACTCTTTCCAATCTGCATCAGAACCGGCTGCGTCCAGGGCATTCCGGCACAAGCTTTTACGACCAGTCCTGCAAGCCATATGAGAAGCAGTCCTGTCACTGCACCAACAAGTGCTCCTGCCAGCTGGTTGATCTGCCATAAGATCGGCAGCCGCACAACCTGATCCAGCCAGTGCGCACTGATCCGAAAAAGCAAAAAAGCTGCAAAAAACAGGATTCCGGATCCCAGCACCCGAATCACCATCGTTGCCAGATAAGAACCCAGGTAATCAAAGAAGCGGTCTACTCCCAGCATATGGTAAATCTCGCTGTTGTTATTCTCAAGAAGAATCTCCTTCATCTGCTCCGGCAGTTTCAATCCTTCTATGATATCCCTCTGATACGATGCCTGTATCTCCCCGGTCATCTGCTCTATGGCACTGCCCGTCTGAAGTCCGGCAAGATGCATAAGTCCCTGACTCATTGCCTGATGTATGGCTGTATTATTATTCAGCATGGTTGTGAGCGAAGGCACAGCCAGACGTGTCACGATCAGACTCAAAACCAATGCCGTCATGGTCACGATAATGCGCAGCAATCCCCTGTAATGTCCATACAGAACCATGGCCAGCCAGAAGATTGCCACACCAACCGATAGCCAGTGTTCTGTTAAAAAGTCCATTTCTGCTCCCTATCCTGCTCCAGTATCAGTTTTTCGATGGCATCTGCCACTCCGTCTTCATCGTTGGTGATCGTAACATAGTCAGCCTCTGCCTTCAGTGATTCCGCTGCATTTCCCATCACTACACCGAGTCCGACCATCCGGATCATGGTGATATCATTTTCACCGTCACCAAATCCCATCGTCTGCTCTTTATTCAGTCCCAGATGATGTGCCAGCCGCAGGATTGCCTCTCCTTTTGTCGCCCCCAGCGCATTGATCTCCAGGTTACAGTCAGAAGATGAGCTGACAATCACATCTCCTCTTGCCAGCAGTGCCTGACGCACTCGGCTTCGCTCCTCTTGATCTCCGAAAAAGCAGTTCATCTTTTCCACCGGCAGGTTCAGTTCCCGGATCTTTTCCTTTATATCCGGTACGGCCTGCCTTGTTTTCAGGATCATAGTCTGAAGAATATCCGGGATCCCATAGAGATCCATATGTTCCATAAATCTGGCTTCTCCGTAAGCGCCGCCGTTTATGTATGCATCATACATAGTGTGGAATTTTCCTGTAAGCTCCAGAATATCCACAGCGCAGGCACAATCCAGCTTTCTTTCATCCAGGACCCGGTGCGCCTCTATGTCCTCCACAATCGCTCCATTGGTCGTAATAGCATAGCGAATGCCAGGCAATGACCGTACATCTTCCGGCACACCTCCCCAGATTCGCCCGGTGCAGGGCACAACATAAATGCCTCGTGAAATGCATTCCAGCAAGGCAGCTTTATTTCTGGCAGAGAGACGCTTCTGGCTGTCCAGAAGCGTCCCGTCTAAATCTAATGCAATTAATCTGATATCTTTCATTATATAAAATGTTCTTCCTTTAAAATCAGCATGCCGTCCTTGTCGTATTTGGATGAGAAGATTCCCTTGATTTTCTTGCCGAGAGATGGTTTTTCTGCCCGGTCTGCCGCTTCCTCAATAAGAGTCTCTGCTTCTTTCCGGATCAGCGGGATTCCGTCCTCTTCCATGATCTCAATCCGCTCATACAGCGCAAGCATGCTTTTTCCGGTAATGCTGCAGTCGATCTCCGATGCATATTTGCAGCAATACTGCGCAAACTCATCGATGTCCATCTCTTCCTCGTCTGCAGACTCATACACTTCCTCTGTCTCCGGTTCCTGCACAGTTTCCTCATAAACCGGCTCCTCGCGACGTTTTGGCTGTTCTGGCCGCACCATTTCCCGCTTCGGTTCTGTGACAGGTACCGTGTCGTCTTTTGCAACCTCTACAGGCGCTTTTTCCAAGCTCTCAGCCCGCGCACCCCGAACCGGCGGATAATCACAGCCAATACATTCAAACTTATCCGCAAGAGACGGATTCTGTGCATGCAGCATCTCCATCTGCTTCGGATTGTCGATCAGGATGATCCGCATCCCGCTGGTATCATGGGTCATGAGGGTTTCCAGTTCCCCAAGCATTTGTGCAGTCAGGTCTCCGGCTTCTTCGATCATAAGATCCTTTCCTCTCAACTTATCTGCACAGGCAAGGATTCCCTTCTTGTTCAACTTAGAACCGGTGATCTTGGCAACCGGATTTTTGATCCCGGTTTCCTTCTGGATCTGCTTTAATGTCCCAATGGCGATCTCCATGCCTCTTTCCGGGGAACGCGCCTCGATCATTAGATGATTCGTCATGCGGGAAAGCTCCGGTTCCGATTCTGCCTCCAGCTCTTCGATCTCCATCTCGTCTGCCTTTGCATCGGCCAGCTCATCCTGCACCGGTGCCTGAGCTGATTGATTCTCTGCTGCCGGCATACGACGGATGGACGTCAGCACGCGGGTTTTTCCCAGGTCGCTTTCGTCCTCTTTCACCTCATCTGTGCCAATCCGGGATACTTCTTTGGCCAGCTGGGCTTCTGCCTCCGCCTGTTTCATCTGTGCCGCGATCATCTCTTTTCCATAGGAAAGATCCGGTGCAATGCTCACATCCCGACCAGTCTTCTTTTCTTCCGGCTCTTCTGCCGCTTCATCCAAAGCAGCTGCATCTTCCTGCATTTCCGGTTCGATCTCGTCTTCCGGTTCGATCACCGCATCCTCTTCTGCCTGTCCTGTAATGACATCATCTTCCGGTAATCCATCCTCATCCTCGATCGTATCATCTTCAAAGCCCTGTTCTACCGCACGCAATTTTTCTTCATATTTATCACGATTTTCCACCAGATCCATCTGGTAAGTATTTAACGGAGCATACTGGATCTTCAGTTCCATGGCTTTGTCCACATATTTTCCAAGGCCAAACATCAGCATGATCTTGTCGCACATAGCCACGCAGCGTTTTTCATCGCCCGCGCGATGATACAGATCAGCCAGCTCATAGAGCCACTTCTCATCCAGTTCCTCTTCCGTATAGCTTTCCAGCGAATGGATCTGCTGTTCAAGCGGCGCATCCATAGCCTTTAAGATCATATAGCGGAGCAGATACTGACGAGGATCATCTCCTGCCAGGTCGCAAAACTCACGATAGTAAGCATTGGCCTCCTCTATATTTCCTTCCTTTAATGCGAGATCTGTCAGTTTATACAGCAGCCGCTTGCCGATCGGCGCCCGTTCAAAGGCCATCAGCAGAATATCTTTTGCCTCCTGGTATTCCTGATTTTTCTCATATACATTCGCAACCATGGACAAAAGGTTGGCGTTTCTGACCTTTTTCCAGTCGATGGTGTCTGCAATTTTCATGGCAGTCTCAAAATCGCCCTGGTTGCTTAATTTTCTGATCTGTTCTACTTTTATGTTAAACTCGTATTTATCCATTCTTTGCACTCCTTTCCCACTGTATTTTTGCTGCTGTTCATGCACGGCATGATCAGCCTACAACTCCACTCGCCCCTCTAAGGCTCTCAGCAGGGTTACCTCATCAATATATTCCAGGTCACCGCCCACCGGCACGCCGCTGGCGATCCGGCTTACCCGGATGCCCGTAGGCTTTATGAGTTTGCTGATATACATAGCTGTAGTCTCTCCCTCAAGACTGGAATTGGTGGCAATGATCACTTCTTTGATATCGCCCTGAAGGCGCTGCATCAGCTCCTTTAGTTTGATGTCATTTGGTCCTATCCCAAGCATTGGGGAAATTGCCCCATGCAGCACGTGGTATATACCCTCGTACTTCCCCGTCTTTTCGTATGCGGCCAGATCCCTTGTATTCTCCACCACCATGATCGTCTTGTGATCGCGCTTATCGCTGCTGCAAATGGGGCAAAGTTCCTGATCTGTCAGTGTACAGCATTCTTTGCAGTAACGGATGTTTGCCTTGGCCTGCGTAATGGCGCCTGTCAGGCTCTGCACCTGTTCCTGCGGCATATTGATGATGTGGAATGCCAGCCTCTGGGCTGATTTGCTCCCTATGCCCGGAAGCTTTGATAATTCTTCGATCAGTGTTGTGATCTGTTTGCTGTAATAATCCATTTTAGAATGGGAAGCCTCCGCCCAGGCCGCCTAAGCCACCGGTCAGCTTAGACATTGCCGCCTGCGATTCGTCCTCCATCTTGCGCAGCGCCTCATTGGTTGCTGCTACAATGAGATCCTGAAGCATCTCGATATCATCCGGATCTACAACCTCCTCAGCCAGCTTTACAGAAACCACTTCCTTCTTACCGGAAACCGTCACCGTTACCGCACCGCCGCCAGCAGATGCGCTGTATTCTTTCTCTTCCAGTTCCTTGCTGGTCTCTTCCATCTGGCGCTGCATTCTCTGCGCCTGTTTCATTAAGTTATTCATATTACCCGGCATACCGCCCGGGAATCCTCCACGTTTTGCCATGTCTGATTACTCCTTTTTCTATCCTTATCTTTATTCGTCTTCCATAGTAATGTCCATATGGATCGCATTTTTCAATTCTTCATCACTCACATAAATGGTATTCAGGCGCTCTCCCGCATTGCGCAGGCGTGCCTTGAAATACATGGTCTTGCCGTACTGTTCTTCTACATATTTTTCCAGTGCTCCCAAAACTGTCGGACGGCTCCCGATGGCATAGCTGTCACTGTTGGAAAATACAATGCACAGACAGCTGTCACCACTTGGTTCCAGCACTGTATCACGAAAACTCGGACGGATCGAGCCTCCCTGCTCCCGGATGATTTTTCCCCAGTCCCGGCGGATGAGATTTAAATCCTCAAACTGTGCCTTGGGGATGGCTACCTGCTGCGGAGCCTGCTCCGGTTCTACGCCGGACACAGATGCGGAATTTACCACCTGCACACCAGCACTTCCCATCTGAGCTGTCATCTGCTGCATCAGTTCGGTGCTTACCGGAAGCCCTTCATCCATCCTGTCTTCCAGTTCGTCCAGGCGCTGCAAGATGGAGTCGAGATTCGGCTCCATCTGCGGTTTGGTCAATTTGATCAATGCCAGCTCGATCAGGATACGTTTCTGGCTGGCATAACGGATCTGATTGGATAATTCAGAGAAAATGCGGATAAAGCGGATGAGAGTCTCTCCGCTTATCATCTCGGCCTCTTCCCGAAGAAGCTTTAAATTGTCTTCTGACATATCCAGCATGTTTTCTGCGTCATCTGTCGTTTTCAGCACCAGCAGGTTGCGCAGGTACCAGGTAAAGTCCGTGACAAACTGTCCCAGTTCCCGCCCCTGGATCACCATTTCCTCCATTTTTTTCATGCAGGCCGTAGTGTCTTTGTCGATCACGGCACGAAGCAGCTCACTGAATATACTGGAATCCACTGCGCCAAGCACTTCCAGCACATTATCATAGGTAAGCAGGCTGCCGTAGTGAAAGGCCACGCACTGATCCAGAAGGCTTAATGCGTCTCGCATGGAGCCGTCTGCCGCCTTGGCTACATAACGCAGAGCCTTTTCCTCTACCTGCATAGCTTCCGCATCTGCCAGCTCGCGCAGACGGGCTGCGATGGTATCGATCGTGATGCGATGGAAATCATAGCGCTGACACCGTGACAGCACCGTCACCGGAATCTTGTGAACCTCTGTGGTCGCCAGAATGAAGATCACATAGGACGGCGGTTCTTCCAGTGTCTTTAAAAGCGCGTTAAAGGCACCAACAGAAAGCATATGCACCTCATCGATGATGTAGACGCGGTAGGCGCCCTCTGTCGGCGGATACTGAACCTGTTCACGGATCTCACGGATGTTGTCAACACCGTTATTGGACGCTGCATCGATCTCCACCACATTCATAGAACTGCCGGATGCAATGGCCTTACAAACCTCACATTCGCAGCATGGGCTTCCGTCCACCGGATGCTCACAGTTAACCGCCTTGGCAAAGATTTTTGCAACAGTGGTTTTTCCGGTTCCGCGCGTACCGCAAAACAGATATGCATGGCCGATACGTGCACCGGTGATCTGATTTTTCAAGGTCTGCACGATATGATCCTGACCCTTGACATCATCAAACTTAGCCGGACGCCACTTACGATACAGCGCAGTATATGACATAATTTCTAACTCCTTGCTAACAATGTTTGGTCTCGAAACCGACCCTTATTCATCACCAAAGCTGATTCCGATCATCTTAGCTTCCTGGATAATGCTGCTGTTCGGATCTACGGTCTTTAACCGGCCTGCAACCTCCTCAAGCGGAGTCTGCGTGATCTCATTATTCTTAACAGAAACCATGTAGCCGTATTTTTTCTCCTGGATCAGCTTGGCTGCTTCCGCACCAAGTCTGGTGGAAAGCACCCGGTCATACGGACATGGCTCACCGCCTCGCTGTGTGTGACCCGGAACGGTAACGCGGACTTCCTGTCCGGTCTTTTCCGTGATCTGGGCACCAAGCGCATAAGCCACAGACGGATATACCACCTGATTCTTTTTCTTCTCTTTTAACTCTTTTTTGCTCAATGCCGCATCCTCTTTGGAGATTGCGCCTTCCGCAACCGCCAGAATGGAGAACCGCTTGCCCTGTCTGCTGCGTTCTTTTAACGCCTCAACAATGACATTGATATCGTATGGAATCTCCGGAAGCAGGATGATGTCTGCACCGCCTGCAATTCCGGCATACAAAGTCAGCCATCCCACCTTATGACCCATAACTTCCACAATGAATACACGGCCATGGGATGCCGCTGTTGTATGGATGCAGTCAATGGCATTGGCAGCTACATTTATCGCACTTTGGAAACCGAAGGTCACATCGGTTCCCCAAAGGTCGTTATCTATGGTCTTTGGAAGGGATACCACATTTAAGCCCTCTTCTCTCAGAAGGTTGGCTGTTTTCTGGCTTCCGTTTCCGCCCAGCACTACCAGACATTCCAGTTTTAATTTCCGATAGGTGTGCTTCATGGCTTCTACCTTATCCAGTCCATTTTCGTCCGGAACACGCATCAGCTTAAACGGCTGCCTTGATGTTCCAAGAATGGTTCCGCCCTTTGTCAGGATCCCGGAAAAATCAGAAGGTTTCATGATTCGGTAATCCGCGTACATCAGTCCTTTGTATCCATCTTCAAACCCTACGATCTCTACATCTTCAAACATCTTATACAGCGCTTTGGCTACACCGCGCATGGTTGCGTTTAAGCTCTGGCAGTCGCCGCCGCTGGTCAGCATTCCAATTCTCATGGAGGACACACCCTTCTTTCTTTTTTTGATCACTTTTCTGGTTGATTTTTTATTCTGCGATTCGTCATAACCGCGAAATTGCATTTTTGACGAACTTTCGCACGTAACATTATAATACACGGCTTTCTCGTTTGTCCATCTTTATTGGAAAAAGACATAAAAAAAGCAGGTGTCTCTCCATGGCTTGAAGATACACCTGTTACATTTTTATTTTTAAATCCGCGCACCCCGCTTTGTATACGGCTCACAGGCGTTACCCTGGCAGCCAGCTCGGTCCAGGCTTCCTTGCGGCACACAGAATGACCCACTTAGTGCTGCTGCATTCCTGCCCTGACACGGTTCATGAGGTTCTGTTGCGCAAGACCCAAACGTCAACGCCACTTACCAGGGGCAGCCCTGCAAGTTCGCATCCGAGGCGGGGTATCACCTCTGCTGGAGCGGATTGCAGATACAGGGCACCGCTATCTCCCCGGCTGCGCGGAAGCTTTTTGACTTGTTCTTGTGCGCACTCGCGTTTTTTTCCGCAAATGCCTGTTTAGTATACCCCAGAAAGCGGGGGTTTGTCAAGGCTGGTCGGAATATTCCGGTTTCTTTTCGGTTTTCTCCAATTTCATGTGCGTTTCATAATTGCAGCGTAGCGAAGGAGTTCCTTGCGGGAAGGAACACCCAGCTTCATATAGATATTCTTATTGTGATATTTCAGTCCGTTGGAGCTGATACACATAATTTCCATGATCTCCTTCGAGGTTTTTCCCTCCACGTACATATTAAAGACCTCATGCTCCCGCTTTGTGAGCTTGGTGAGCTGTTCGATAAAGAGTTCATAAGAATCGGAATCCAGACCTCGGTGTGCCTCATCTGCGATGCGGTCAAGCTCCCGTCTAGTGCGTTCGTGCTCATCCCGGAGTTTATCAAGACTATCTTGAAGATGGTGGTGCTTTTCGTGGTAGGAGGCAATCAGGTCATTTCGCTCATGCTGCTTCTGGGCAAAGAAAGCAAAGAGATCGTCGATTTCGTCGATGCCGGTCTCTTCTGCCTCATACTGTCCGTTCTTCCACTGGCGGATACTCTCCTGGATCGGTTTTAGGTAGCGGCGCACGAAGAAGAGGGAAAAGCCTATTGCAGCGAAGAGAAAGACGAGAATCAAAAGGACGATGCGCAAGGTATCCTCGGCTGCGATGCGGTTATAATCCTCCTTCGACAAGAGGACGCTGACGGTGGAGGCGCAGTCGCCGGGTGTCAGCTGGACTTCTTTGGCCAGACCGATATATTCCGCCCCTTCCGATCTCCATTTCTTCAAGCCATTTCCAAAGTCGACAGAAGAAAAGGTGCCGGTAGGCTTTCGGAAGGCGACACCGGTGACACCGGCACTTAAAAGCCGTGACGCATCCCGGGTATTTTCACTCTTTCGCCCCAGGCAGAAGACAGCATGATTCAGCTCGGAAGGCTGGGAGAAGCGATAGCGGAAATAGCTTTCATTGATCTCAAAGCCGCAGAAGCCGTAAAGGCTGCCGTCTGAACCGAAGATCGGGATCGTCATCAGCATGGCACGCTGATCGGTGCCGGGAAGCGTCGTAACATCTGTGATTCGGTAAGCCTTGCGCAGAGGAAGCGCAGCTTCGGCCTTCAGTTCCTCATAGTTCGGAAACGAATCCATAGCGAATTCCAGTCTCCATTTTCGGTGTGGCATACAACTTTGCGACTTTCCGACATCCGAGAGGCCTCGATAGAGAAGAATGCGGCTGTCATTTTCATCGATCGAATTGCGCTGAAGATAGATACCGCTTCTGGATGCTGCGTTCCCGGCCTCGGGGTTGACCTGCGCCTCCAGAATCAGGAAAGTGCCGGTACAGTCAGCTTCCCAGAGCTTACGAATCAAAGAGTCGATGAGGAGCTCCTGAAGAGTGTGAATAGACTCTTCGGATCCATTTAGATCCGAGAAGTCTATTTTTTTTGCTGTCAGGTAGTTCTCGATCACCTTGGCAGAATTTTCAGAAAGCTGGATGCTCAGAACTGCAAGTCCATCGTATTGGGTACGGATCTGCTGTTCGAAGACTTCACTTTGAAAATGCAGGGTGTCGGCGATCCGACTTTTTGTCCCGGTTAATCCTCCGATAAGAAACATGCCGATAAAAAGCAGGGTCAGAAGCACCAGTGCAAACACGAACATATACCGGAAGAGCTTGCGCATCAGGGTTGATTTTTGATGAGATAACGCAGGTAATTTTATCATGATTCGCCTTTAGGAAATTTCTTGAAAGAGAGTCCATAGCTCTTCGGCCAGATCGGCGGCATTTTCACCATTTTGGCAGCGTGCCGGCATCGTAGACTGAGCCTCACGAAGCTTATCATAGAGGGTGCTGACCTTGCCGTAGTAGCCGGTAAAAGAGGGTTCCGGCACTGCCGTCGCTGTCTGATTTACCATATTCAGTGTCGTGTAGAGGTTTTGGTAGGCATCCGATTCAAAGGTATAGCTCTCGATCTGAGAAAAAGCTTCATCCGTGACGGGCATATAGCCGGTCTGAACACAGAAGGTCAGGTTTCGCTCACTTTCTGTCAGCCATTTTGCAAAGACGGCCGCAGCCTCTGCCTTTTCGTCTGTCGTCTTGTAGGCTGCGAGTCCGACACCGGCCTGGGTAACCAGAAGATCCGATCCTTCCTCCTTTGGCATCGGGAGAACCTGCAGATCCATGGGTTCGGAAGTGTTGTCCGGGTAGGTCACAGTATCATTGTAGTAGAGAATCGAAGCGGAGGAACCAAGACCCGCGATGACCTCGCCGGTCATGACCTGTGTATTGGAATACAGATCGGAGACAAGAATATGTCCCGCGGCAAGGGCTTCGGCAAATTCAAGGTAGGAGGCCTTGAAGGCCTTGTTGGTGAAATCATACCATCCGTCCTCGGTATAGAAATCGGCTCCACCCTTTTCCATAGCATTCAGCTCAATGGCGCGAATCGGATAATCCAGGGCGCAGAAGGGCTTGCCTCCGGACCATTCATAATATGCCTTGGCCGCAGCAAAGAAACCTTCCCAGGTAGAAAGGCTGTCATAGGTAATGCCTGTGGCTGCAGAGAAACGGTCGAACTGGCTGCCACTGACACAGAGAACATGCGTGGACTTGGAGACAGGGAATACCAGGAGCTTCTCATCAGCTGTACCGTCTGCCAGAAATTCCGGTACATAGGAAGAGAGCTCATCCTCAGAAAACCAATCCTTCCAATTTAGAAGGTTATCCGAACCAAGCTCCTGGGCATTGCCGACGTGACAGAAGAAAAGATCCGGCATATCCGGAAGCCCTGCATCCCCTCTCTGGGCGGCAAGAAGTTTTTCTCCGATCTGGGCTGTGTTGGACATCATGGTGACATTGATGACGATTCCTTTTTCTGCACCGACGGTAACGTTGAAATCCTCGATGAGCTGATTCATCGGGGAATCGGATTGCTCACCGTAGACATGCCAGAGGGTCAGGGAAACCGGATCCTTTGGATCTAATTTGGACTCGGAACAACCGGTCAGAAGTAGGGAAAAGCTTAGGATAAGGAATAATAGAAGCGCGAATGCTTTTTTCATGGTTTGACTCTCCTTTTTTGATAGATCCTACCCTTTTTCCTACCCTTTTTTTGAAAAAAGGTGGGAAAAATGCAAATTTTTTTGGTTTTTCCTACCCTTTTGACGAAATGGGGTAGGGTGTTTTTTGTGGCAAAATCTATAATTACAGTATCAGTCAGCTGTAAGGAGCTGGAAATATTATAGCATAGTTTTTTTCCCGGAATCAAGACAGATATACCTATATAACAAACAAATGTATATCCGGGGGATTTAAAACAAAAAGGAGGGATAGCTTGGGAGTGAGATGAAAAAAACAGCTTCTTATAAGAGAGTACCTGCAGAGGCAGGGAACAGCTACCATTTCTACTGCGATGTGACGGGAGCACTGGTATGCAGGACGAAAGCGTATCGGGCCAAGACACAGGAAGAGGAATTAGAGCTGGCCTGGAGACTGGAGGGACAGCAACATTTCAACCAATGCCATAAATGCGGACGCTGGGTCGTCGACGTGGCTTACAATCCGGAAGTGATGGAATGTGTACTCTGTGCACCCTTCGAAGAGGAGCCGCAGTATTGTAAATTTTGTGGAGCGAGGGTTACCGTACCCGCCAGACTCTGTCCGGTATGCGGAAAGCTCTTGTGCTATGAGGGTGAGGTGAATGACAACTAAGTTTCAAAGAAGGCGATCGAGATTCGATCAGCTGGCAAAATTCGGCTTTGGGCCGAATGTAATGAAGCAGACAAGGATTTGTCCGAATTGCGAGAGTCTCGTGACGGACGGTGAGGAGGTTTGCCCCAGATGCGGGAACAAGCTGCCGGAGATTACCCTGCTTACCTTATATGAGGAGCAGCATCCAGTCTGTCCGGACTGCGGTACCGTTCTCTCGGATGATGTCCGGTACTGCCCGCAGTGTGGAAAACGAATTTTCCAAAAAAAGAATATGTAAAGGAGTGGATATTATGGGTCTTATCAAAGCAGCACTAGGTGCAGCGGGCGGCGTCATGGCCGACCAGTGGAAGGAGTATTTTTACTGCGAATCGATTCCGGAGAATGTCATGGCTGTCAAGGGACAGCACCGCGTATCCAGACGTAGCAGCAATACGAAAGGAAATGACAACATCATTTCGAATGGCTCCGTTATCGCGATTGCAGACGGCCAGTGCATGATCATCGTTGATCAGGGAAAGGTCACGGAGCTCTGTGCGGAGCCTGGAGAATTTACCTATGATTCTTCGACGGAACCGTCCATCTTCTCAGGAAATCTGGGAGAAAATATCGCAGCGACCTTCAAGAATATCGGCAAGCGGTTCACCTTTGGAGGCGAGGCACCGAAGGATCAGAGAATCTACTATTTTAATACGAAGGAACTCATAGGCAACAAATATGGCACTCCTTCGCCGGTTCCCTTCCGCGTCGTCGATCAGCGGGCGGGCATCGATATTGATATCGCGATCCGCTGTTTCGGTGAATACAGTTACCGCATCTGCGATCCGATTCTCTTCTATACAAATGTCTGTGGCAATGTCTCGGAGGAATATACGAGAGATACGCTGGATGGCCAGCTGAAGACAGAGCTTCTGACCGCGCTGCAGCCGGCATTTGCGAAGATCTCCGATATGGGAATCCGGTATTCCGCCCTCCCGGGTCATACGATGGAAATGGCGGATGCGCTAAACGAAGTATTGTCTGGGAAATGGAGAAACCTGCGTGGCCTTGAAATCGTATCCTTCGGTGTATCGTCTGTGAAGGCGAGTGACGAGGACGAAACGATGCTGAAGGAAATGCAGCGCAATGCAGCCTTCATGGATCCGACCCGAGCAGCGGCTTACCTGGTAGGAGCCCAGGCTTCGGCAATGCAGTCCGCAGCTGCGAACCAGAGTTCAGGACCGACGATGGCCTTTATGGGTATGAATATGGCCGGACAGATGGGCGGCATGAATGCGCAGAATCTCTATCAGATGGGTGCTCAACAGCAGGCACAGCAGCCGACACCCCAGCCCGTACAGCAACCGGTGCAGCAGCCCGCACAGCAGGCAAGTGCACCTCAGTCAGCCGATACCTGGACCTGCTCCTGCGGACAGACCGGCATTACCGGCAAATTCTGTCCGGAATGCGGAACAAAGAGACCGGTAGCGGTACCAAAGGCCGATGGCTGGATGTGCAGCTGCGGCACCCTGAACAAAGGCAAGTTCTGCTCCGAATGTGGAGCAAAGAAGCCGGCTGGAGTTCCCCAGTATCGCTGCGATAAGTGTGGCTGGGAGCCGGAAGATCCGACGCGTCCGCCGAAATTCTGTCCGGAGTGCGGAGATCCATTTGATGACGGAGATATCCAGCGCTAAGGCAGAAATGGTTACAAAAAATGAACATACACATGAAAAATGAAGATTACACATGAAAGGAAAGTCGAAGATGGGACTCTTTGGGAAAATTTTTGAAAAGAAGGAATGCTCGATCTGCGGCGGAGAGATTGGTCTTCTGGGCAATCGAAAGCTCGAGGACGGCAATCTGTGCAAGAACTGTGCAAGTAAGCTATCTCCCTGGTTCAGCGACCGGCGGCAAAGCACCGTGGCAGAGATCGGCGAACAGCTGAGCTACCGAGAGGCGAATCAGGAGAAGGTAGCTGCCTTCCATACCACCCGAACCCTGGGTGAAAATATGAAGGTTTTGCTGGATGAGGATGGCGGATGCTTTATGGTGACGGCAGCCCGGAATCTGAAGGATGCGAATCCGGACGTTTTGAACTTCTCCGATGTGACGGGCTGTAAGCTGGATATCGAGGAGAATAAAAAAGAGATCGAGTATAAGGATGCAGAAGGAAAGCGGCAGAGCTTCAACCCGAAGCGCTATGCGTATTCCTACGACTTCTATATCGAAATCAATGTAAACAATCCATATTTCAATGTCATTCGGTTCCGGCTGAATCAGTCTTCGGTAGACAACGATGCAGAGACCCTGTTGGATGGACCGCAAGGGATGCGCCCGGGCGCAAGACCTTTGAGACCGCCTGTCGGAGGCGGCATGGGAGGCATGTCGGTTTCCAATGCCGAGGAGGTACGCGCGAGTGTCGAATACAAGCAGTATGAAGAGATGGGACAGGAGATCCGGGATGCCCTGCTTCAGGTACGGGCACAGGCAAGAGATGCAGCAACTTCCGCTGCGGCACCCAAGATGGCTGTAACCTGCCCGTTCTGCGGAGCGACGACGACGCCGGATGCAAGCGGCTGCTGCGAATTCTGCGGAGGAGCTGTTAGAAGTTAGGAGGGTCAAGATACAAAAAAAACGGCAGGAGACTGTTTATTACTTAGACCCACAATGAGACAGAAGGGGGGCTGTAAGATGCCATCGCAGGTAACCAATTATCAATGTCCGGCCTGTACTGGACCGCTCCATTTTACCGAAGCGAGCGGACAGCTGGAATGTGACTACTGCGGTTCCAGCTATTCCGTCGAGGAGATTGAGGCACTTTATGCCGAAAAGGAGCAAAAAGCAGCAGAAGCGGCTGAAGTGAAAGATGCGAAAGATGCGAAAGATGCAGCAAAGGAAGCCGACTGGGATATGTCCGGACTGAGCGAGGACTGGGGAAATGATGCAGACGGGATGAAGACCTATTCGTGTCCATCCTGTGGTGCCGAGCTGATCTGTGATGCGACGACGGCAGCGACGGCCTGCCCCTATTGTGACAATCCTACTGTTGTGCCAGGGCAGTTTGCCGGAGGCTTGAAGCCGGATTTTATCATTCCCTTTAAGCTGAATAAGGAGGATGCGATAAAGGCGCTGAAAAAACATTATAAGAATAAACCACTGCTGCCGGGTACCTTCAAGAAGGAAAATCACTTGAAGGAGATCAAGGGGATCTACGTTCCCTTCTGGATGTTCGACGGAGGCGTAAAGGGTAGTATCGTTTTTAAGGCAACGCGATCCGAGACCTATTATTCCGGAGATTATGAGGTCACCGAGACCGACCACTTCGATATACGGCGCGCCGGTTCCATTGCCTTTGAGCGGGTGCCTGTGGATGGATCAAGCAAGATGCCGGATGACTATATGGATTCCATCGAACCCTATGATTATGGGGAGCTGAAGCCCTTTTCGACTGCTTACCTGCCGGGCTTTCTGGCAGATAAGTACGATGTCAGTGCCAAGAAGAGCCGTAAGCGGGCGGATAAGCGTTATGCCGGTTCCTTCGAGGAGGCAATGAAAAATACAGTCGTAGGCTACGAGACCTGTACCAAGGTGCAGGACAATATCACTCTGGAGCGTGGTAAGGTGCATTATGCGCTGATGCCGGTCTGGATCCTGAATACCAAATGGCAGGGGAAGGATTTTATGTTCGCGATGAACGGACAGACCGGTAAGCTGGTAGGAAAGCTTCCGTCGAGCGAGCTAAGGGCTCTGGGACTTTTCGCGGCTGTGGCAGCAACGCTGATTTACATCAGTGTGTCGGTGATTCTGTGGCTGGTGCGGTAAGGAGGGGTGGATGATGAAGAAAAAGCTTTACAGTTTCTGTTTCATGCTCGCACTTCTGTTCAGCCTTTCTCTCCATGCGGCGGCCGCAGAGACGACAGAAGCTCAGCTTTATTATGTGACCGACGCGGCAGGTCTTCTTACGGATTTGGAGGATACACGCCTGGAAACGATGGCGGAGACTGTTTCGAAGAAATATGGCGTCGGAGTTTATATGGTGACAGTGGATGATTACCGGGATTTTAATTCCGAGGGAGTCTACGAGGCCACCTATACGATTTATCATGAGTATACCATGGGAGAGGGCGCAGACCGAAACGGCATCATGCTGCTTCTTAGTATGGACGACCGGGACTGGGCGATGTTCTGCTACGGCGAACAGTGCGAATATGCCTTCAACAGCTACGGACAGGAGCAGCTGGAGGGTGTTTTCCTGGACAATTTCGCAGACGATGACTGGAGCGGCGGCTTCGATGATTATATCAATACCTGCGCGGATTATCTGGAAAGGGCAGCCAAAGGGAAGCCGGTGAGGGAAATCCCGGTGGTGCCGCTCATGATTGCAGTTTGTGGATCGCTCATCATTGCACTGATTACAGTGGTGAACCTGTGGCTTAATATGAATAACGTGGCAGAGAAGGCTACGGCAGATCCCTATATCTCAGGCGAACTGAATCTGACAGAGAATACGGATACCTTTACCCATCGAACCCGGAGACGTCGTAAAATCGAGAAGAGCAGCAGTTCCGGCAGCAGTTCCGGCAGCAGCAGCTGCAGCGAATCCGGCGGCGGAGGTTCCGGACGCAGCGGAAAATTCTAAAAGAGGAGGGCCGCGATGAAGAAAAAAAACGGAAAAAAATTACTTGTCTGGATGCTCTGCGGGATTCTTCTGCTGTCCGCAGGTGGCTGCAAGAAAAATACAGGGCTGACAGAAACGGAACAGACGGAACAGACAGAGGCAGATACGGCTTCCTACAGCACAGAGAAGACTTCCCTCCTCGAACTTGGAAAGAAAGTGCCGGCGAAGACAGAAAATCAAGAAACGGCGGATACAAGCTCTAAGAATAGCTCAAAAGAAAGCAATGCATCACTTCAAAGCTTTCGAAATACGATGGTCGATGTCGATGCAGTGATCGGTATCGCTTATCTTGGTTATGTCGGCGGCCTCTTTGAAGAAGGTTTTGATGCAGGATTTCCTGCATGGATGGAAGAGAATAATATGGAGACTTTGGATATCTATCCCTTCCTTGCATCGATAGATTCCTCGCAGATCGTCGGCAGCGCAGGTCATCTCTATGCTGTCATCCCCCGGGATGAGAATGCTTCCCTTGCCATCAATCGTTTTGATTATGACAGAGTAACAGGAAGCTATGATGATGGAGAGGTTATCTATCGCTCCGAAAGCGGAGAGCCGGTACTTCTGTTTGCCAATTTGGATGGTGACAGCTTTTTCCCGGATACCGAGGTTTTGCTGACGGATGATACTGGGGAGACCTATACCTGGTATCCCTGCATGAGTGAGAAAGGATACCTGGTCTCCTGCTACCGGGAGGGCAGGGAGGTCTGCAGCCTGGATTTCACCGAGTATTCCATTGATATGAAAACGCAGCTGGCGTATTGGATGGTCCACGGGTGGCTGGGGCCAACGGAGCTGTCGATCTCCGGCACGGAGGAATACGGCCGGGTATGGCATATCTGGTCGACCGCCTGGGAGACTGAGCGGGACGCGTTCTTTATGATGCAGTTTTATCCCACGGATGGTACGAGCGGTCGGGTGGATATCGACTGGAACTATGAAGGAGAAAGGGACTACGAGGAGCAGTGGAGCGGTTACTGGAATCTGACGACCCGGAATGACTGGCCAAGTTATCTGACGCTCAGTCTTTCCCGTGTAGGCGGGAAAAACTATGAAACGACGGATGGTCCGATGTATATCGTAGAGACCTATCCGGTGCTTATCTCCCCGAACGGAGGGGTTATGGTGATGGGGTACGGTACCAGCGGCATTTGTCTTCCGTTTATGTCTCAAAATAAGATGGTCACCACCATGTGGTTGCCGGATAGATACGAGTATACGGTTACGGTACCGGTGTTGACCGGTGGCGGCCTTCCTTTTACGCATATGAAGAACCTGTGTACGGCAAACAATCCGGATGGCGGGTATTATTACGTCGATATGACGGAGGATGGATCCGATCATACAGAATATCTTTGATCGGCTTTATCTACCGGAGATGTAAA
>CAVIHW010000050.1:0-17023 GCA_963642615.1 Oscillospiraceae bacterium
CTTCATTTACGAATCCTCCTGAATAAAATGAATTTTTTGCTTTCTTAAGCCACCTTCCTTCACTGTTAAATATATCGGCTGCTATTTCTATTGCCAAGTAATAATTTTGACCTCTTTGTGGTTAATTGAAGGTTTCAGATACTTTTTTATTGTTTATCAGGGGAAAATGAGATAGAATGAAAACGATGATTTAAGCGATATTCCGGAGCAGGCTCTGCTTTGGGAATTTTACAAGCTACAGTACGGCTATAGTGGCAGGTATGCACTGCGATTTTCTGATTATGCGGGGATATAATAGAATATGGAATACATAAAGTTTTACCCGGAATGCGTTATAATTACTGCAGTTGTATTGTATATTAAACATTTGTTCTATCCTTATGATTTTCGTGAAAAATTTCCTTATGACGATCCACCACCTAAGTTTTTTGGATCTTTCTCGTTGGGGGAATTAGTACAATACATAATCCAGGTATTAACGTTACCTATTATAGGATTTGTTGTGATTTCTTTGCAATTTTTAGGGAAGGTAGCAGATGTCATTCTTATGATTTTATTAGTTCTGTGGTGGTTTATACCAACAGGACTCGCCAGAAAAATAGATGGCTGGTAATAGTACCGTTTTACAATATGCTGAAAGGAAACAATAACGATGAAATATGATTTTACTTCCATTTTAGATCGTACCGGAAAAGATGCCATTGCGGTGGAAAAGATCCCGATCCCGGGAGCGCAGGTGAAGGAAGGATTTGACCGGATCCCCATGTGGGTGGCAGATATGAATTTTCCTACTGCACCGGCGGTGGTCGAGGCCATGATGGAGCGGCTGCAGCATCCGGCATATGGATATTTTGATCTGTCTGAGGAATATTATGATTCCATTATCCGCTGGCAGGAAAAGAGAAACGGTGTAACGGGGCTTACCAAAGAATGCATCGGCTATGAGAATGGTGTGTTAGGCGGAGTCATCAGTGCCTTGAACGTGATGTGTTCAAAGGGGGATGGCGTGCTCTTGCATTCTCCAACCTATATCGGCTTTACCAACTGTATGAAGAATAATGGATACAACATCGTGCATTCTCCGTTAGTAAAGGATGAAAATGGCATCTGGCGGATGGATTTTGCAGATATGGAAAAGAAGATCGTGGAAAATCATATCCATGCTGCCGTGTTCTGTTCTCCTCATAATCCGTGCGGCCGCGTGTGGGAACGCTGGGAGATTGAGAAGGCCATGGAGCTTTATAAGAAGCATGATGTATTTGTAGTTTCTGATGAGATCTGGTCTGATCTGATCCTGGAGGGACATAAGCATATTCCGACCCAGTCCATCAGTGAGGATGCGAAAAACCGCACCGTGGCCATGTATGCGCCATCCAAAACCTTTAATCTGGCAGGACTGGTGGGAAGCTACCATATTATTTACAACAGCTGGTTAAGAGAGCGTGTTTTGAAGGAATCTTCCTTATCCCATTATAATGGAGCAAATGTGATGTCCATGCACGCGCTTGTGGGAGCCTATAAGCCGGAAGGCTATGAGTGGGTGGATGAGCTGCGCAAGGTGTTAAGCGGCAATGTGGATTTTGCCTGTGATTACATCAAGGAGCATTTTGAAGGGGTTGAGGTTGCAAAGCCGGAAGGTACCTACATGCTGTTTTTAGACTGCACCAAATGGTGCGAGAAGCATAAAAAGACGATCGATGAGCTCTTAAGAGCCGGTGTAGAAGTAGGAGTTATCTGGCAGGACGGCAGACCCTTCCACGGCCCGTGTCATATCCGCATGAATCTGGCGCTGCCGCTTAGCCGCGTAAAAGAGGCATTTGAGCGGCTAAACAGCTACGTCTTCAATAATTAATCCTTCTCCTCTTCAATGAGCATCAGCAAAAAGCAGAGCATGAGCAGTCCGCAGGAGATCCATATGGTACGGAAGGAGAAGTAATCCGCAAAATAGCCGCCGCAGGCGGCACCGACTGCAAAGGAACTGATGGCAAGCAGATAAATGGCTGTGGCTTTCAGTTCCTTTTTGCTTTTGTCGGTCAAAAAGCGGTAGAGATGATCCATGCCGCTTCGCAGGTTTCCGATGCACATGGTGCTGGCATAGGCGCTTCCGCTTACGGTACGGAAGGCTTGTACCTGCATGGAGCAGGAAAAGGAGGTCAGCGCATTGGCCAGCCAGTTAAGGCTTTCCGGCAGCAGGCCTACCAGGAAAAGCAGCAAGATCTCTAAGATCAGCACCAGATGACGCCAGTGGAGCTTTCCGGTATGACGGCATTTGCTGCGGATCAGGCAGGAGGTCAGGACTCCGAGGGCAAAAAATACCACCGGTATCAGATACTGGATAAAGCTGGCCAGGTCATTGGATAGCAGGTGGCATCCCATCAGCACAATATTGCCGGTCTGGGCATTGGCAAAGACGTGATCCCGCAGAAAATAGGAGCAGGCGTCCTGGGTGCCTCCGGAGAGACTCAGCAGGATCATGATGAGCAGCGAGTCAGACATTTGTTTTCCGTGTTTACATTTCATGAGCAGTTCCCTCTTTATTTTCTTTCGCTCAATGTTGTATCACCGATTCTGGATAAAATCAATCCATTTTTCCACACTTCCATTCATATATTTTCCTTTTTTCCACACAATTCCGATATCCTGCTGGATGATCGGCGTGATCGGAATGCCTTTGATGCCGTGCATATTCCGGACAAGGGAGTTGTAGAGCACGGCTCCGCAGGTTCCGTTTTGCAGGAAACGCTCAATGGTATAGAGCTGGCTGGCGTGCATGATGACATGCGGAGTGATGCCCGCAGACTCAAAACGAGAGGTCAGGCTGGTGTTCTGCACGGAATCTGTATTGTACATGATGATCGGCTCATCTTTTAGCATTTCTATGGAAATTTCTTTGCATTTGGCCAGATGGTGCTCCTTGGAAACGCAGAATACCAGATGCTCCGTCTGGATGCGGAAGGTATTCATCTTGTCAATGTCATAAAAGTGCATATTGACCAGTGCCAGATCCAGGACTTCCTCCTGCACCAGGGAAGCCGCCCGGATGGAACCGTACTCAAACAGCTCGATCGGGATCTCCGGATACATCATGCGGAATTCATGGGCAAGATCCGGGAAAAAGATGGTGCTTAAGAGCGGCGGGATACCGATGCGCAGCGGTGGGATCTGTTTCCCAAGGTCGTAAAACTGCTGGGTGGTCTGCTTGACGGAGGCTAAAAGCTCGCTGGCCTTCTGGTAAAACAGCTCGCCTTCCCTTGTCAGGGTCAGATGGTTTTTTGACCGGACAAAGAGACTGACGGAAAACTCCTTTTCCAGCTCCTTGATGGCGTTAGAGATCGCAGGCTGTGTGACATAGAGTTTTTGTGCAGCCTGGGTAATACTGTGGTACTGGCTCACCATGCAGAAGTATTCTAATTGGACAATTTTCATAAAAGCACCTTCTCCTTGCTTCTGTTTTATTTCACGGCTTATTGGGAAAAATATACGAAAAAGCCGGGTTTTCTGGTCAAAATTATACCATGAAATTAGGATATTGTGCCGAAAAAATGAGAATCACTTTAAGCTTTTTTTATAGGGGTATCATTTTTAGTAAATGTACAGGAATCCATACAAACGATATAATGATGCCATAAACAACAGGTAATAAACACGGCCGCCTTATTACTCTTATGTTTCAGAAACAAGAAGGTTCAAACAATGTTTTAGGAGTATGGGAGGGAAAAATGAATCCAACAACAATCACATTATTGTTCTTGCTCTTTGCGGTAGTCATGTTCGTCTTTGAAAAGATTCCGCTGGGAGTGACATCCATGATCGTCTGCTGTGGACTGGTCGTGACTGGTGTTTTAGATGTTAAGACGGCATTTGCCGGATTCATCGACAGCAACGTGATCCTCTTCGTTGCAATGTTTATCGTCGGAGGCGCGTTCTTCGAAACTGGTATGGCAAACAAGATCGGCGGAATCGTAACAAAGTTCGCCAAGACAGAGCGGATGCTGATCATTGCCATCATGGTCATTGTCGGACTGATGAGCGGAGTTCTTTCCAATACAGGAACAGCCGCAGTACTGATCCCGGTTGTCATCGGAATCGCAGCAAAATCCGGCTATTCCAGATCCAGACTTTTGATGCCTCTGGTGTTTGCCGCAGCGATGGGCGGAAACCTATCCCTGATCGGTGCACCGGGCAACCTGATCGCACAGAGTGCTCTTGAGGAGATGGATTTAGGCTTCGGATTTTTCGAGTATGCCATTGTTGGCCTGCCGATCCTGATCTGCGGAATCCTCTTTTATGCAACCATCGGTTACCGGTTTCTTCCGGATAAGAAGACCAGCGGAGATGGCGGAACCTTTGACGATGCTAAGAGCTTTGATGATGTACCGCAGTGGAAACAGATCTTATCCCTTGTGATCCTGGTGCTGACCCTGCTTGCCATGATCTTTGAGAAAAAGATCGGCGTCAAGCTTTGCATCTCCGGATGCGTAGGTGCCCTTGCCCTGATCCTGACCGGAGTCATCTCTGAGAAAGATGCGCTCAAGTCCATCGACTTAAAGACCATCTTCCTGTTTGGCGGTACCTTATCTCTGGCAGCTGCCTTATCCGAGACAGGCGCAGGTGCCATGATCGCAGAAACTGTGATGGGTGCGCTGGGAGCAAACCCGTCCCCGTATGTGCTGACTTTCGTGGTCTTTATCCTCTGCTGTATCATGACAAACTTCATGTCCAATACGGCAACCACGGCCCTGATGGTTCCGATCTGCCTCTCCATTGCGCAGGGAATGGGCGCTGATCCGAGAGCAGTTTTGATGGCCTGTGTCATCGGCGGTTCCTGCGCATATGCAACCCCGATCGGAATGCCTGCAAACACCATGGTTGTAGGCGCCGGCGGATATACCTTTATGGATTATGTCAAGGCTGGTTTTCCGCTGATCGTGATCGCAACGATCGTCAGCATGGTTATTTTACCGATTGCATTTCCGTTCTTCCCGTAGGCGGAATTGTTATACATTACAACAAAAACAAATCATTCACATGAATTATTTTGTTTCACTTATGAAAGGAGATTGAGAAGATGAGCAGCAAAGAAAAACAGGTTGAGCAGCTTACCACTTATATGGCGAACTTCGTATCCCATATCGGTAAGGTACTGCCGGATGACATCATTGCCAAGTTAGATGAACTGGGCGAGAAGGAGGACAGCCCGCTGTCCAAGGTAATTTACGAGACCATGAAAAAGAACCAGGTGCTGGCAAAGACCTTAAACCGTCCGAGCTGTCAGGACACCGGAGTGTTACAGTTCTGGGTAAAATGCGGCACCAATTTCCCGCTGATCAACGAATTAGAGGGACTGTTAAAGGATGCAGTCGTAAAGGCAACCTTCGAGGCTCCGCTTCGTCACAACAGTGTCGAGACCTTCGATGAGTACAACACCGGAAAGAACGTCGGAAAAGGAACCCCGACCGTATTCTGGGATATCGTTCCGAACAGCGACAAGTGTGAGATTTACTCCTACATGGCAGGCGGCGGCTGCACCCTTCCGGGTAAGGCTATGGTTCTGATGCCAGGCGCAGGCTACGAGGGTGTTACCCGTTTCGTTATGGATGTTATGACTTCCTACGGCTTAAATGCATGCCCGCCGCTCTTAGTTGGTGTTGGTGTTGCAACTTCCGTAGAGACTGCAGCTCTGCTTTCCAAGAAAGCCCTGATGCGTCCGCTGGGAAGCCACAACGAGAACGAGCGCGCAGCTTCCATGGAGAAACTTCTGGAAGACGGTATCAACGCAATCGGCCTTGGACCGCAGGGTATGGGCGGTAAGTACTCCGTAATGGGCGTACATATCGAAAATACGGCAAGACATCCATCCACCATTGGCGTAGCCGTAAACGTAGGATGCTGGTCTCATCGCCGCGGCCACATTATCTTTGATAAGGATCTGAACTATACCATTACTACACATTCGGGGGTGACTTTATAATGCTGGAAATGAAAGATGGAAAGAAAATTCTGACGACTCCGGTTTCTGAGGAGGATTTAAAAGACATTCACATTGGTGATATTGTATACTTAAACGGAAGCATGACAACCTGCCGTGACGTGGCACACCGCCGCCTGGTAGAGGGTGGACGTGAGCTGCCGGTTGATGTTCGTGATGCAGCGATCTTCCATGCAGGCCCGATCATCCGCCCGCTTGAGAATGATAAGTTTGAGATGGTTTCTGTAGGACCGACCACCTCCATGCGTATGGAGAAGTTTGAGAAGGAATTCGTAGAGAAGACCGGCGTTAAGGTCATCATCGGTAAGGGCGGCATGGGCCCGAACACTGAGTATGCCTGCAAGAACTACAAGGCAATCCACTGCGTATTCCCGGCCGGAAATGCCGTAGTCGCAGCTACCGAGGTAGAAGAGATCGTCCGCGCTGAGTGGAGAGACTTAGGTATGCCGGAGACTCTGTGGAACTGCCGCGTAAAAGAGTTCGGTCCGCTGATCGTATCCATCGATACCGAAGGCCGTAACCTGTTTGAAGAGAACAAAGTGATCTTCAACGAAAGAAAAGAAAAAGCGATCGAAGAGATCTGCAAGCATGTAAGCTTCATCAAATAAGTTTTATCCTGTTAGAATTCATTTCAATCACAAAAAGTAATGTCCAATTACACTGCCAAAAAACAGCAGGCACCGTGGGAATCAAATCCCATGGTGTCTGTTGTTTTTGTTATGCATAACGATGAGGCGTTAGTGGCGCGTTCGCTGACGGAGCGGAATCAGTTGACAAGATCAGATCCTTAAGTGTATAGTGGCTATTGGACTGTGATTAGTGAGTAACAGTCACTGGCCGCTTGTGTAATTTGAAGAATCGAGGGATCATATTTATGGAAAATCTGATATTCAGCCTGAATGCAACCATTCCTATCTTTTTGCTGATGGTACTTGGCATGTTTTTCAAAAAAACGGGACTTTTAAAAGAAGACCTGGTCAATGGATTAAACCAGTTTGTGTTTAAGGCCACCCTGCCGGTCTTATTGTTTGGAGATCTGGCACAGCAGGATTTTGCAAAAGCATGGAACGGAAAATTTGTGGCCTTCTGTTTTGTAGTAACGCTTGTAAGCATTACGCTTGTGACGCTTTTGTCCATGACGTTAAAGGAAAAAACACAGCGCGGTGAATTTATCCAGGGCTGCTACCGCAGCAGCGCGGCTATCCTTGGCATTGCTTTTATTACCAATATCTACGGAAATTCCGGCATGGCACCGCTCATGATCATCGGCAGCGTGCCGCTGTACAACATCATGGCAGTGATCGTACTTTCCTTTACCAAACCGGGACAGAGCGGCATGAGCCCGGAACTTTTAAAAAAGACGTTCAAGGGCATTATCACGAACCCGATTATCCTTGGAATCTTTTCCGGTGCCCTGTGGTCGATGCTTCGCTTACCAATGCCGCCCATCCTGGCAAAAACGGTATCCAGCCTTGGTGGACTGACGACTCCGCTTGGAATCATGGCCATGGGAGCAGCCTTTAACTGGAGTGAGGCGAAAAAGGGCGTGGGTTCTGCATTTGCGGCAAGCTTTATCAAGCTGTTTGGCCTGTGTATCCTCTTTCTTCCGGCGGCTGTACTTTTGGGATTTCGCGAAGCAGAGCTGATCGCAATTCTGGTTATGCTTGGATCCAGCACCACGGTCAGCAGTTATGTTATGGCGCGGAGCATGGGACACGCGGGTGTCTTAAGCTCCAGTATCGTGGCCATCACCACGCTTGGAAGCGCTTTTTCCCTGACCTTCTGGCTGTTTGTGATGAAATCGCTGGCGCTGATCTAGAGTCAGCAGATTGTCCGTGATAATAGGGATTGCAAATTGCTAAGGTACAAATTAGTAAAGTATAAATAACTAAAACATAATTGACTAAAATATGGCTGCATGCTACATTATAATTAATGGAGGTGCAGCCATTTATGTTTATTGGAAGAGAGCGGGAACTGGCTTCCCTGGAACGGTTATACAAATCAGATAAGTTTGAATTTGCGGTTGTTTATGGACGCAGGCGTGTGGGAAAAACCGCGCTGATCAGTCATTTTATAGAAGAGAAAAAGGCAATTTATCTGATGGGAGTAGAGAGCAGTGAAAAGCAGAATCTCGAAAACTTCAGCAGGAGCATTCTGGAGTATGGAACGGGAATGCAGATGGATACTGCGTTTTTGTCATTTCAGGCAGCACTGGAGTATGTGTTTGCACTGGCGGAAAAAGAGCGGATTGTTCTGATCATTGATGAATACCCGTATGTGGCGCGGGCGTCAAAGAGTTTTGCTTCCACCTTGCAGATGCTGATCGACCAGCATAAGGATCATTCGAGACTCATGCTGATTCTTTGTGGTTCTTCCATGTCTTATATGGAGGATCAGGTCCTTGCTTATAAGGCACCGCTGTACGGAAGGCGCACGGCGCAGATGAAAATTCAGCCCTTTGATTTTGCGGACACCTGCCGGTATTTTCCGGATTTCGGAGCGGAAGAGAAAGCGCTGATTTACGGAATCACAGGTGGAACACCGCAGTATCTGCTGCAGATGAATGAGAGCCTGAGCATCGAAGAGAATATCAAAAATACCTTTTTAAATCCTACATCTTCGATTTACGAAGAACCGGAAAATCTGCTGAAACAGGAGGTGCGGGAACCGGCACTCTACAACGCCATCATTACAGCCATTGCGGGCGGAGCATCCCGGATGTCAGAGATTTCTGGTAAAGCGGGGGAGAATACCAGTGTATGTTCCAGCTACATCAAAAACCTGATGGCACTGGGGCTGGTAAAGAAAGAAACACCTTATGGTGAGAAAGAATCCAGAAAATCCGTCTATACAATCGCGGATCATATGTTCCGGTTCTGGTACCGGTTCATCCCGGAAAACAGTTCCGTGATCGGACGTGGGGCAGCAGACCTGGCGTATCGCAGAATCGCACCGAACCTGCCGGACTTTATGGGGAAAGTGTTTGAAGATATTTGTCGGGAATATCTCTGGAGGCTGCTGTTAGATGGAACTTCTCCTGTAGAATTTTCTTCTCTGGGCAGATGGTGGGGAACCGATCCGGCAACCCGGAGACAGGAAGAGATTGATATTATGGGAGAGCAGGACAGTAGCACAGCAGTGTTTGGCGAATGCAAATGGAGACAGGAGCCGGTGGATGCAGGGATGCTGGAGACACTGGTGAACCGGAGCCGACTGTTCCATTATAGTAAAGTGGAATTGTATTTGTTTGCAAAGACTGGGTTTACAGTTGGCTGCCGGGAACAGGCAGAGCAGATGGGAAATGTACATCTGGTGACGTATCAGGATATTTTGGAGCGATTGATGAAATAGAAATACAGCAAAGGGTCAGACGGCATGTACACCGTCTGACCCTTTGTGTTAAATAAAATCAGATTTAATTGGATTTTACTTCTTTCCAAAGCTCATTATAAACGCTATCCGTTTCATCACCCAGATACTTGTAAACCTCAGAATTCTTTAAGGAATCAGTATCCGGGAAAACAGCCTTGTTGTTCTGCAGGTCTTCGTCTAACAGATCAAAGGCGCCCTTGTTCGGAGTCGGGTAGGTAATGTATTCAAAGTTTGCCTTTGCAATCTCCGGACGGCACATGAAGTCGATCCATTTCTCTGCATTTTCTTTGTTCTTTGCATTTTTCGGGATGACCCAGGAATCTAACCAGAGGTTGGTTCCCTCTTCCGGGATCACATATTCCAGCTTGTAATCCAGACCCAGGTTTTCTACTTCATTCTGGATGTAAAGCATCTCTCCGGAGTAGATGACACCAACAGCAGCCTCACCGCCGATCATCTTGTCGCGGACCTGGTCAATGACATAGGCCTGAACTAACGGCTTCTGGTCGATCAGATCCTGCTTTGCCTGCTGAAGCTCCTCTTCGTTTTCGGAATTCATGGAATAGCCATCTTTCTTTAATGCTACCATGAAGGCATCGCGGACGCTGTCCTGCATAAGGATCTCACCGCTCAAGCGCTCATCCCACAGATCCGCCCATTTGGTCGGAGCCGGAACGCCAAGCTCTTCCAGACGTTTGGTATTGTAGAGAATGCCAACGGTTCCCCAGCAGTAAGGTACGGAATATTTGTTTTCCGGGTCGAAAGCCTTGGACATTTCCATGTAAGCCGGATCGATCTGATCCACATTTGGGATGTTGTCAAAGTTCAATTCTGCCAGAAGGTCATTTTCACGCATCTTCTGGATCATGTAGTCAGACGGACATACCACATCATAATTGACCCCGCCGGCCTCGATGACCGGATACATCTCTTCGTTGGTCTCAAACATGTCATAAACAACCTTGATCCCGGTTTCTTCTTCGAACTGGTTGATCACATCCTCATCAATGTATTCGCCCCAGTTGTAAACATAAAGCTCACCGGCATCGGAAGTGTCGGATGTGGATGCACTGCCGGAAGCACCGCAGCCGGACAGCAGGGTGGAAGCGGCAGTAAGGCCTGCCATGGAAATTGCAAATACTCTTCTTTTCATAATACGTCTCCTCTTAAGTGTAAATGGGTGTAGCGGTTAGTTGTTCTTGTTTTTCTTCGGAGCAAAATTGCTGGCCAAAAGCAGAGCCAGGACAACGACAAAGATCACGGTGGACAGCGCATACATGGAAGGCTTGATGCCGCGGCGCACCTCACTGTAGATCAAGGTGGACAGGGTATTGATGCCGGCTCCCCTTGTAAAGTGAGTGATAATGAAATCATCCAGGGACATGGTAAAGGCCAGTAAAAATCCGGACAGGACACCCGGAAGAATGTCCGGGAATACGACCTTGAAAAATGCCCGAAGCGGGCTTGCACCCAGATCCAGGGCTGCCTCATAGGTGTAGCGGTTGGTCTGCTTTAGCTTTGGCATGACGCTTAGGATCACGTAAGGAATATTGAAGGTGATATGAGCAATCAGCACCGTCTTAAAGCCAAGGGAAATACCGAAGGCAATGAAGGCCAGCATCAGGGAGATACCGGTCACGATGTCGGCGTTTAACATCGGGATGTTGGTGATCCCCATGACAATGGTCTGGGGAACCTGTTTCATGCTGCTGATGGCAATGGAAGCCGCCGTTCCGATGATGGTAGCGATCAGGGCGGACAAAAATGCGATCAGCAGGGTATTTTGCAGTGCATCCATGATGTTGCGGCTCGCAAACATCTGGGTATACCACTGCAGGGTAAATCCGCCCCACTGGGTACGGGATTTGGATTTGTTAAAGGATAATACCACCATGGTCACGATCGGTGCATACAAAAACAGCATGATGAGCACTAGGTAGAAATCCTGCAGGAGCCGTCTGAAATTCTGTCGGATCTTGTTCATTTAGAATGTACTCCCTTCGCCGTTTTTATCATATTTTGCGATCAGTGCCATACTGATCAGGATGAAGACCATGAGGACCAGGGAGAGGCCGGAACCCAAGTTCCAGTTGCTGCCCTTGGTGAATTCCTGCTCAATGACGTTGCCGATCAAAAGGATCTTGCTGCCGCCAAGCAGGCTGGAAATTACGAAGGTGGTAAGCGATGGCACAAATACCATGGTGATGCCGCTGATGACACCCGGCACGCTCAACGGAAACCATACCCACAAAAGGGTCTGGGTGAAGCTGGCACCTAAGTCTCTGGCTGCGTTGATGGTGTTGTCATCAATCTTGCACAGCACGTTGTAGATCGGAAGCACCATAAAGGGCAGGAAGTTGTAAACCATACCCAGGATGATGGCGCCCGGTGTATTGATCAGGCTCTGGGTCGGCAGGTGCAGGGCAGTTAAGATGCCGTTGATAACACCGCTTTTTTCTAGAAGGGTCTGCCATGCCAGGGTGCGCAGCAAAAAGTTCATCCACATCGGAAGGATGAAGATGAAGACGATGAAGCTGCCCTGGCCGATGCCGCGGTTTCTGAGGATCATGGCAAGCGGATATGCAAGGACAAGGCAGAGCATGGTGCTTACCAGGGAAAGTCCCAGGGAAAGCCATAAGGCCTTCATGTGCTCCGGAGTGGAGATGGAGAGCACATTTGAGAGGGTGAAGGCTCCGGATTTGTCTGTCAGCCCGTAATAAACGATCAGAAACAGCGGAATGAGGATGAAACCAACCATCCAGACCAGATAAGGTCCGGCTAACCATTTTTTATTCATTGACTCCAACGGCCTCCTCATCCTCTGATGCAGGTTTGTTCATGATCTGGATGTCAAATGGGTCAACCTTGATGCCGACCTTTTTGCCGACCGGGCACATATCGGTGCTGTGAACCAGCCACTCGAAGCCGTCCGGGGTGGTAACCTCCATCTCATAGTGAACGCCCTTGAAGATCAGGTGCGTGCAGGTGCCAACCAGGGTGCCTTCTGATGGATCAACCAGGTCGATATCCTCCGGGCGGATCACAACATCGACTGGCTTGTTGTTGCCGAAGCCCTTGTCGACGCAGGCAAACTTGGCACCGAAGATCTCTACCAGCTCATCGTGGAGCATGATGCCCGGAACAATATTGCTCTCACCGATAAAATCGGCCACGAAGGCATTTTCTGGCTCGTTGTAGATCTGCTCCGGAGTGCCCATCTGCTGGATGTAGCCCTGGTTCATGACCACGATGGTGTCGGACATGGTCAGCGCCTCCTCCTGGTCATGGGTGACGTAGATGAAGGTGATGCCAAGCTCATTTTTTAAGCGGATCAGCTCGTACTGCATGTCCTGGCGGAGCTTCAGATCCAGAGCGCCAAGCGGCTCGTCAAGAAGCAGGAGACGGGGCTCATTTACGATGGCGCGTGCAATGGCGATACGCTGCTGCTGGCCGCCGCTTAAGGAGTCTACGGTACGTTTCTCATAGCCGTCCAGGTTTACGAGTTTCAAGGCATATTTGATCTTATCGTCGATGTAAGCCTTGGATTTTCCCTTGATCTTTAAGCCAAAGGCAATGTTTTCCGCAATATTCATATGGGTGAATAAGGCATATTTCTGGAATACGGTATTTAACTGGCGCTTATTCGGCGGAAGCTTGCTGATATCCGTGCCGTCAAAGATGACCTTGCCGGTGTCAGCCGTCTCAAAGCCGCCAATGATACGCAGGGTCGTGGTCTTGCCGCAGCCGCTAGGCCCCAACAGAGTTACAAAGGAGTTTTCCTTTACGGAAAGGTTCAGGTCGTCTAAGACCAGGGTGTTGTCAAAGCTTTTTGAAATGTTGACCAGATCGATCAGGGGCTGTCCCATCGCAGTATCCTCCTAAAAGTAAAGTACATGTGAATATTCATTAGAAGCTTGGCGGTGTGCTGACCCAGATCAGCGATGCACCGTGGCGGCTTGTGAGGTAGTGTTTCTTGTCCGGGGTGAAGTAGAAGGATTCTCCCTTTTTTGCCCGGTAGGTTTTGTTTCCGATGTGGATGTTTATGCTGCCCTGCAGCACATAGCCGAATTCCTCCCCCTCGTGAGGGTTGTCCGGGTAGGTGGAGCCGCCGGCCTCCAGGGTAATGAGGATCGGTTCCATCATGTTTTTTTGTGCGTTCGGGATGATCCAGCGGATCTCATTTTTCAGTTCGGCATCGTATTTTTCAAAATAATCGGCTTTGCCGAAGACAACCTGCTCTTCGGGGGTTTCATTGAAAAACTCACCGAGGGTAGTGCCAAGGCACTGCAGGATGTCGGTCAGAGTTGCGATCGATGGAGAAGTCAGGTTGCGTTCCAGCTGGGAAATGAATCCCTTGGAAAGCTCTGCCCGGTCTGCGAGCTCCTCCTGCGTCAGACCCTTTAAAGTCCGTAATTCCTTTAACTTTGATCCGATATCCATAGCAGTCCTCCATGATCATACTATCCGAAAAGTTTAGAAATATTAAATGAATGTAAAATGTGCTTCAAAGTTTAGTTTTAGTAAACAAAAAGCAAGCTCAATTATACTGGA
The DNA here is from genome assembly GCA_963642615.1 of Oscillospiraceae bacterium. Classification (GTDB taxonomy): domain Bacteria; phylum Bacillota; class Clostridia; order Lachnospirales; family Lachnospiraceae; genus Brotaphodocola. The sequence goes on from CAVIHW010000050.1 coordinate 13,916, forward strand.
AAATATCCGTATGTCAATAGATTGAGAATGGATTTTTTTGGAAATATGTGGTATGCTGTGTATAGTGTTAAAATCGTAACTGGAAAGGCATGAAACAGTTACAAAAGATGCAACAGGAGGAAGAAAGATGGCTTCAGAAGAAAAGTATATGGCATATGTCGGTTCCTATTCTTACAATGGCAAGGCCCGGGGAATCACGGTATATGATGTCGATGTAGAAAAGGGTACCTTTAAAGAACGCTGTGAAGTGGATGTGGACAACTCCTCCTACGTCACAGCCTCCAATGATAATAAAACCCTCTATTCCGTAGCAGATGAGGGCGTGGTAGCCTTCCGTATCCTGGAGAACGGAAGCCTGTCCCGCTTAAACAGTGCAAAGACCAAGGGCATGAGAGCCTGCCATCTTTCCATGGACAAGGAAGACCGTTACGTTTTCGTGTCCGGCTTCCATGACGGCAAGGCTACAGTGCTGCGCCTCAAAGAAGACGGTGCTGTCGGTGAGATCGTGGACGGCGTATTCCACAAGGGACTCGGAAGCGTGGCAGAGCGTAATTTCCGCCCGCATGTTACCTGCTGCAGACGTACTCCGGACAATCGGTTTGTCCTGATTGTGGATTCCGGACTGGATCAGGTGAAGATCTATCGTTTCAGCGAGAAAGACGAGCATCTGGTTCAGGTAGATACGATCCCGTGTGAGATGGAATCCGCACCGCGCAATCTGCGCTTCAGTTCAGACGGAAAATTCTTCTACCTCATGTATGAGCAGAAGAATGTGATCGATGTATTTACCTACAAGACCGGTGAGCGAGTACCGGAAATTGAAAAGATCCAGACGATTTCTACCATGGGCGAGAAGCACAGCTCTATGGCAGCAGCCTGTTCCTTACGTTTCTCTCCGGATGAAAAGCACATGTTCTGCAGCAATGCGGGAGATGAGAGCGTAGCCGTTTACAGCCGCGATGAGAAGACCGGACTTTTGACCATGCTCTGCTGCCTGCCGATCAGCGGAGAGTATCCGAAGGATATTTCGGTATTCCCGGATGATAAGCATCTGGCAGTCATCAATCACGAGAGCAACAGCATTACCTTCTTTAAGATCGATTATGACAAAAAGCTGTTGATCATGAGCTCAAATGCGATCAAATGCAACGAACCGAACAGCTGCATCATTGTAAAGATGGTGTAACTGCGAGGATACGCAACAGTTACAGGATGGGTTAAATAAACGGAGGAAGATATGGCAGGATCCACATATGGAACCATCTTCCGCATTATGACATGGGGGGAGTCCCACGGAAAAGGCGTCGGTGTCACCATTGACGGCTGTCCGGCGGGACTTCCGCTTTGTGAGGAAGATGTTCAGATTTATTTAGACAGAAGAAAACCGGGACAGAGCAAGTTTGCCACTCAGAGAAACGAGGGAGATCAGGTAGAGATCCTTTCCGGCGTGTTTGAGGGGAAAACCACAGGAACGCCCATTGCCATGATGGTGCGCAATACCGATCAGCGTTCGAAAGATTACAGCGCAATCATGGATGTGTATCGTCCTGGACATGCGGATTACTGCTTTGAGCAAAAGTATGGCTTCCGGGATTACCGGGGAGGCGGTCGCTCCTCTGCCCGTGAGACCATTGCCCGGGTGGCAGCAGGAGCAGTAGCCTGCAAGCTTTTGGCGCAGTATGGCATCACGGTCAATGCCTACGTAAAGAGTATCGGCGAATTTGAGATCGATCCAAAGAGATTCGACCTTTCTGAGCGCGACCGAAACAGTCTGAATATGCCGGATCCGGTGGCAGCAGCAGAAACTGCAGAGTTTCTGGAGCGCATGATCGCTGCCCAGGATTCCGTGGGCGGCGTGGTAGAGTGCGTTGCAGATGGCATGCCTGTGGGAGTCGGAGAGCCGGTTTTTGATAAACTGGATGCAAGCCTTGCGCGGGCGATCATGTCCATCGGTGCGGTAAAAGGCTTTGAGATCGGAGATGGATTTGCCGCTGCAAGGGCACTTGGATCCAAGAATAATGATGAGTTTTATGTCGATGACGAGGGAAAGGTGAAAAAGAAGACCAATCATGCCGGCGGTATTTTGGGCGGCATGAGCGATGGCAGCCAGATCGTGCTGCGGGCAGCGTTCAAACCGACCCCCTCCATTGCACAGCCTCAGAAGACCGCCAACAATCACGGGGAAAACGTAGAGATCGCCATCAAAGGCCGCCACGACCCGGTGGTTGTGCCAAGAGCCGTGGTTGTGGTGGAAGCCATGACGGCGCTTACGATCGTGGACCTTTTGCTGATGGGAAAGCATGCAAGGCTGGATTAGTGTTGCTGCAAAGATAAAAGGTAAAGGAAGAATCAAAAGGAAAAGATAAAAAGAAAATTGCGAAAGGCAGGAAACAGGAAAATTATGAAAAAGATCGCTATGGGAAATGACCACTCCGCAGTGGAGATGAAAGAGGCAATCAAGGCATATGTAGAGCAGAAGGGCTATGAGGTCATCGACTTTGGAACCAACTCCGCAGAGAGCTGCGATTACCCGGTATATGGGGAAAAGGTAGGCCGTGCAGTGGCATCCGGTGAGGCAGATTATGGTATCGCCATCTGCGGTACCGGTATTGGCATCGGTCTGGCAGCAGGCAAGGTCAAGGGCGTTTTAGTATGCACCTGCAGCGAGCCGTACAGCGCAAAAATGTCCCGTAAGCACAACAATACCAATGTTTTGACCTTCGGCGCCCGCGTGGTGGGTGTTGAGATGGCAAAGATGATCGTGGATGAGTGGCTCGACAATGAATACGAGGGTGGACGCCACCAGAGACGCGTGGATATGGTGCTGGATATCGAAAACCGGTAACAGATTCATGGCAGATTTATAGAGCCTATAGAGTCTATGGGGTCTATAGAGTCTATGGGGTCCGAAGTTCCGGGAACACCATACAGAAACGCGGCACTAAGTGGAATTTTGTACCTCGTGCGCTCCGCCGCCTATTGTCTCCCCTGCGGGCTAAACTCGCGTGCACTGCACGCTCAGACAGGCCCTCCGGGGAGACGCTATGCTCGCACCCAAGGTAAATTCCAATGTGCCGCTAATTCTGCATGGTGTTCCCGGAACTTCTG
>CAVIHW010000051.1:0-16886 GCA_963642615.1 Oscillospiraceae bacterium
GGGAACGCTATATGATGTTTGAACAGTACATGCAGGAATATATGCAGGAACATGCGGACGAGATTCGGGAAGAAGCATGGGCTGACGGCATGGCTACAGGTAAGGCAGAAGGTATAGCGGAAGGCAGAGCGGAAGGTGTAGCAGAAGGCATGTCCAGAATAAACAAACTGAATGCTTTGTTGCTTTCATCAAACCGTTTGTCGGATTTACAGCGTGCTTTACAGGATCCGGATTATCAGAACGAGCTGTTCCGTGAATTTGGACTGTAGCGGGATGATTCTATAGGCTAATCGTTGCGTATCTATCCACACCCAAAATGCTTTGCATTTCGTTGGTGTGGCGTATCTGAACACTGATATATCAAGGTCGAATCGACTGAATTTCAAAATCAATACAGAGGAATTCTATACAAAACAGTTATAACAATTCTATAATAAGGCAATAGAACGCATCGGAGCAGCTAGATGGACTGTTTTCGTGCGTATGAGGAACCGTGCCAGAAAGGGAGGCGAGAACCATGGGCAGATTTGTGAATCCGGACAATAGTGCATTTCAAGTTGCTTTGAATTCAAGAATTTACGTGGATAAAACTGGTTTGCTGGAATATACCAATGAAGTCCTTGATACTACAGATGCGTATATTTGCAATAGCCGTCCGCGCAGATTTGGTAAATCCTATACAGCGAATATGCTTGCTGCTTATTATAGCAAGGGATGCGATTCAGAATCAATGTTTTCTGGTTTACATATCAGCAAAACAAAAAAATTTAAAACGCATTTGAATCGGTATGACGTGATCCATATTGATATTCAATGGTTTCTGACAAATAGCAAGACGACAGAATGTCTTGTCTCGTTTATCACGAAATCGATTCTGGATGAACTTCGAGAGATATATGCAGACGTGTTGCCCTTAGAAGTTGAGACTTTGCCGGATGCACTTTCACGCATTAAAAATACAACAGATCAGAAGTTTATCATCATTGTAGATGAATGGGATGTTTTGATCCGTGATGCGTCTGCAAATAAAAGTGTGCAGGAAGAATATATCAATTTTTTACGGGGAATATTTAAAGGAACAGAACCGACAAAATATATCCAGCTTGCTTTTCTGACAGGAATATTGCCTGTAAAAAAAGAAATATCACAGTCTGCTCTGAATAATTTCAAATTATATTCCATGGTAGGAGCGGGACCACTTGCCAGCTATATTGGTTTTACGGAACAGGAAGTGCAAAGTTTATGCCGACAATATCATAGAGACTTTGAAGAAGTGAAGCGTTGGTATGATGGTTATCAGTTGGGGCAATATCATGTATATAATCCAAATGCAGTGGTAAACTTGATGACGGATGGAGAATTTCAGAGTTATTGGTCTGGAACGGCCTCTTATGATGGAATTGTTCCTCTGATCAATATGGATTTTGATGGACTGAAAACAGCGATTGTTGAAATGTTGTCCGGCAGCAATGTGGAAATAGATGTCGGTTCTTTCCAGAATGATATTGTCAGTATTGATAATAAAGATGATGTGCTTACATATTTGATTCATCTGGGATATTTGGCTTATCTGAATCATTTCAGGACTGCATTTGTGCCGAATGAAGAAATCCGACAGGAACTGACTCGTGCTGTCAGGCGAAAAAAATGGAATGAGTTGTTGGCATTTCAACAAGAGTCACAAAATTTATTGGATGCAACGCTTGATATGGATGGAGAAGCAGTTGCAGAAATGATTGAGAAAATTCATAATGAATATGCTTCAACGATCCAGTATCATGATGAAAACTCTTTCAGCAGCGTATTAACTGTAGCTTATCTGAGCTCCATGCAATATTATTTTAAACCGGTTCGAGAATTGCCTACAGGCCGAGGATTTGCTGATTTTGTATTTATTCCGAAACCGGAATATAAGGCGGACTATCCGGCATTGGTGATTGAACTGAAGTGGAATAAAGATGTATCAACAGCACTTCAACAAATAAAAGATAAGAAATATCCGGAATCTATCCTCCATTATACGGGCAAGATTTTGTTGGTTGGCATCAATTATGATAAAAAAAGCAAAGTGCATCAGTGCAGGATTGAGGTTACTGCACATGGGTAGGCGCTTTTAAAACGAAAACGCCGTACATTAACAGTTGTGGTTGCAGAATCTGCTCCTGCGTTTACTTTTTTTGATAATTTTGCTATAATACAGGGATGAACTGATGAACGATCCAGTGGATTTTCTGTGGAGGTAGTATCGTGGATGTGAAATATTTAAACTATGTTCTTGCTATAGCAAACCGGCACAACATGACAAAAGCTGCGGAGGATCTTTTTGTCTCCCAGTCCTCTCTCAGCCAGTATCTTTCAAGACTTGAGCAGGAGCTGGGAACACCGCTCTTTGTCCGCTCGAAAGGGGAGCTGAGCCTGACTCCGGCTGGTGTCCTGTATGTCGAGGCTGCAAAAAAGGTAGTGAAAATCCAGAAGGAGCTGTATCAGAACATTGCATCCTTAAGCCAGAAGGGGCGTATCCGGGTCGGCGTCACCTCCAACTGGGGTCTGCGCCTGCTTTCTGAGATCATCCCTCTGTTTCGGGAACAGTATCCGGGGATCATCATTGAGATTACCGAGAGCAATCTTCCTGCCTTCAAAAAACTCTTAGCCGATGGCGGGCTGGATCTCGGACTGGCTTCGGATGTCAGTACCGTCCCCTATGGAAGTCTGGTTCGTGTTTTGCGGGAGGAAGAAGTATTCCTGGCCATATCCATCTTCCATCCGTATGCACTTGCACATCCATCCGGCACTCCCATCACAGCGGAAGACGTCAAAGAACATTTTTCGAAAGACAGCCTGCTCTTGTCCAAGAAAGGCTCTTCTCTGCGCATGATCGGAGATCAGTTTTTTGAATCCTGCGGCTTTGAACCCGTTACCGTATGTGAGACCAATAACATCTCTGCTACCCGCAGTATGGTTGCCCAGAATGCCGGTGTTGCTTTTATCTCGGAATCCTGTTCAGTCAACCGCAACAACATTGCTTACTATCCGCTTTCTCCTTCCATGAAGCGCTTAAATCTTGTTGTTCGTCAGAAAGACTGGGTGCTCAATGAACCGGAGCAGGCTTTTTTGGATCTGATCCTGAATTACTTCAAAAACAATACCGAACAGCCCTATCTGGCGGAGAAATATTCTATTTCTTCTACCAGCTTTTAAAAAAAGGCAGGCACTTCCGATTTCGAAAGTGCCTGCCTTTTTTCTGTACATTTCCTAGATATAGCTGATCGGGAGTTGTGAAGCAATTCCTGAATATCCTCAGCGTTTAGCAGGTCCTGCCTCTTTTTTTACCGGCTCTGCAGCCTTTGGTGCAGCTGCCTTTTTGGCTTCTTTGATCTCCTTCAGCTTTGCATTCAGGTTGGAATATGCCTTTGCATCCTTGGAGTTGTCATTTGCGGCAACTTCGCCGGATTTTCCGGCCAGGGAAGTCTTTAAGGTTTCATAATTCAGCTTTTCTTTGTGAACATTTTTGGCGTTCTTTTTGCCATTGTCGACAAAAAGTTCAATCTTTTCTTCATCTTTCTGCGGCTGTTTGAAGTCCGGAGCCTTTTCTAACAGTTCCATCATACGGACACAGGACTGTTTGCGGATCTTGCCGGCAGCGGAGTTCATATTTCTCAGAGTGCCATTGTCATTGAGGCTTAAGTTCAGGTAGTCCTGGCACGCTTTGTGTGCCTGATTTGCATTGATTCTGTTCTCACGATAATCCTTGATCGCGGTAAGCATCTCATTGTACTGTGAGGAATTGCCGCGAAGACTGTATTTCGTCACGCTGTTCATAGCCTCGCAGATATCGCTTAGCTGGCTGCAAAGATTCTCGCGTGCTGCGGCATTCCTTCTTTCGGTTGCTGCTGCAAAGCGCTTGCCCTGCTCAGTATTCTCGTAATTTTGCTGGATGCTTTCACGAATGTCGTTCAGATAATAGGCAGCTCTGTTAAAATCTTTGATTCTTCCGGCTTTTTCCTTTTCATAGGTGTCCTGCACCTTTTTCTGATACGGTGCGACCGCCTGTTTCAGCTTGCCCTTTGCCTCGAGTCTGTCCAGCGTGTAGGAAGTCAGATCGCTTTTTAAATGAGCCTTCAAAAATTCGATCTGCTGGTTCATTTCATCCTTTGTTTTCTGATATTCCGGATGATACGGATCATTTAACATCTGATTGCGGAGCTCTTTGATCTCTTTTAATTTGCCCTGGACATATTCGTTAGATTTCGGGATTTCTTTTTTTACCTGATTCACGATCACTTTTTTGAACTCATTTTTGGCATCATCTTTGTATGCCGTGTAAGAAGCTTTTTCTGCATCGATCTTGTCGTTGAAATCTTTGAGCTCATCGTTCTGTATTGGATCAAAGACATCTACGCCATATTTTACCTGTGGAGCAAAGTCGTCGTAGATTTTTTTCAGAGCATACTGATCGTTATAACGATACTCGACATCTTTTGGTAAGTTTTTTCCGTGTGAGAAGTCGTTGATCTTTTCCAGATCATTCTGGGCAGTTTCCAGTGTCTGATCATAAGCCGCCTGTGCCTCTTTTACCTGCGGATCGTCCATGACATCCTGGGGTGCTGCCTTCTTGATCTCGTTATCAAATGCACTTAAGATTTCCTTTGCATAGGCATTGACCTTGTCAGCATCATAAAGATCATGAAATTCCTGCAAAAGGAATTCGAGTTCCGCATCCGGCTGTGCATCATAAAACTTTCGGTTGATGGCCTTGACATCGTCTTCGGTCAGCTTTGTGACAGTCTCGCCTTCCTCGTCAATCTGATATCCCTGTGCGAAGAGGTGGAACTCTTTTGCATTCAATTTCATTGCGTCACGCAGCATGGTATCATAGTTATCCATGTATTTCTTTAAGTCTGCAGGGGTTTTAACGGATTCCCCGGAAAAGAGTCCTGGATTCTTTATTGTAAATCCATTATTGTCGTAGATGGTGAATCCTTTGTTTAATTCATGTGCCGCTTCCTTGATCAGGGCCTGCTCACCACGGTTGAATGGTTCGTTGGTCTTGTGGTCGAGGAGGACTACATGCAGAGCCAGGAGTGCCTTCTGGTGGTCTAAGCCGGTACCCAGGATGTTCGTTTGCTGAAGACCTCTGTGCATATCCTTTTCTAAGAGGATACGGTCATAAACCGGCTGGTAATTCTGATAGATCTTGGCAACATCTGCCTTTGGTGAGACATATACGTTTTTGCTGTTTTTAAAATCCTCAGCAAGGGAAATGGACTTCCATAATTTGTGGAAGGTCTCTTTGAAGTTTTCCTGCGTTCTTTCCAGGTTTTCCGGCTGGATCTTAAATTCACGGAACATTTTGGAAAGCTGCTCAAAATATTTGTCAGCGTTTTTGTTAAACTCAGCAGGATCTTCATGATAAGCATTGGCCAGCCCTTTCATAATCTCGGCAGATTTTGGAGAAGCGAATGCTCCGGCGATGTCCTGTTCAAATACCTGCTCCATTTGTTTTTCTAATTCCGGTACTAAGTATCCCATATGATATCCTCCTTAAATGGTGAACGGTGGTTGTCTTTGTTTGTTTTTGTATCTTGATTATAGTACATTGAACTGGACAAATGTAGGACAAATTTCAGGTGGTTAGAAAAGTTTTTGGAATATTTGCAATTTGCCTTCATAACCGTTAAAATAAATTCAGTGCATTGTTTCATAGGCATGGATCACTTACAAAGGAGCGAAAAAATATGAAGATTACAGAAGGCGGAAAGGTTTCCGAGCTATTGCAGGGTATCCCGATTCCCAGGATGTTTCGGGCAAGCCAGACATTTCCAAGAAAGGTCATTGAGCCCGCGGATATTCCAAAGGTGGTAAGGGGAGAGCTTTCTAAAGAGCAGTTTGCTTCTCTTATAAAACCCGGTATGGAGATTGCCATCACAGCCGGAAGCCGCGGCATCCGCAATGTTGATATCATCACGAAGGCGATCGTGGATTTTGTAAAGGAAAAGGGAGCAAAGCCCTTTATCGTACCGGCCATGGGAAGTCATGGAGGAGCTACGGCAGAGGGACAGCTTGAGATCCTTGCCGGTTATCATATCACGCCGGAGAGCATGGGCTGTGAGATCCGCTCTTCCATGGAAGTGGTGGAGCTTGGCATTTCTGAGCGTGGAAAGACCGTTTATCTGGACAAGAATGCCTACGAGGCTGACGGCATCATCGTTTCCTGCCGCTTAAAGCCGCACAATGCATTCCGTGGACCCTATGAGAGCGGTCCCTGTAAGATGATGACGGTGGGGCTCGGAAAGCAAAAGGGCGCATCCCTGGTGCATTCCGACGGCATGGACGTGATCGCAAAAAACATCCCGACCATGGCAAAGGTAGTACTTGAGAAGGCCAAGATCCTCTTTGCGATCCCCTGTATTGAGAATGCCTACGATGAAACCTGTAAGATAGAAGCAATCCTTGCCCAGGATATCCTGACACGGGAACCGGAGCTTTTAAACTTTGCCTTTGGCAATATGCCAAAGCTTCTGGTCAATGAGACGGATGTGCTGGTGGTAGACGAGGTGGGGAAAAATTACAGCGGAACCGGTGTGGATCCGAATATCACCGGCACCTTTTCGACTCCCTATGCCACCGGCGGCATAAGAGTGCAGCGCACCTGTTTTCTAAACCTGAGTGAGGAGTCTCACGGCAATGCCCTGGGCTGTGGCCTGGCCTCTGCCATCACAAAGAAGATCTTTGATGAGATGGATGTGGAAAAAATGTATCCGAACTGCATCACCAGCACAGTGCTGGCATCAGCCAGGATCCCCTGTGTAGTGGCCAATGACAAGGAAGCCATGCAGATCTGCATCCGCACCTGCAACAAGATCGACCAGGATCATGTGCGGATGGTGCGCATCCCGAACAGCCTTCATATTGGAACGATCATGCTGTCGGAGTCCTACTATGAGGATGTAAAGAATGGAAAATATCCGGGCGTGGTGGCCTTAGATGAGCCGCAGCCGTTGGAGTTTGACGAAAATGGCAATGTGACAACGCAGATATAGAAAGAGGGAAAGGTATGAAACAGGGAAAACAAGCCCGACGGCTGGCGGCATTTTTATGCGTGGCTGTTCTGGGGCTGAGTGGCTGTGACTCGGCGCAGGAAGCGCTAAACGGCTTTATCGACAAGGAGGTAGAGATTGTCCCCGGCACAACCATCTCTGCAGATTCCAAATGGATCAACTCAGATATCGTCGGTGCCATTGATGAGAACACTCCGGTGCGGGAGCAGGATGATTTTTTTACGGCGGTCAACCGGGATGCGATCTTAAACGTAGATCAGGAAAAGGTGAAGGATGGAGAGCCGGTTGGAACCTTATATGAAAGCACTGCGGTGCAGTATGAGAGGATCATGTCACTTCTGGATCGTCCGGTGGACGATGTAGAGGGACTGGATGAAGCGGTCATGAGTGCAGAGGATCTGCGGCATTTGCAGACGCTTGTAAAAACGCTGTATGACCGGGCATCCAATATGGATGAACGAAATGAGAAGGGAGCGGAACCACTTCGGCCGTATATCAAACAGATCGAGGAGCTTTCTTCCATGGATATGCTGACGGCTTACCTGGCAGATGTGGGTGGTGCCAATGTATCCGGCATTTCCCTGCTTCCGCTCTCTATTTCGCGGCCGCAGAGTGCCGAGGAGGAAGAATGCTATACCGTACTTGTGGCGGCTGCGGCGCCGCTGTCCTTAGATGATAAGGCAGTAAGCTACCGGTCGCTGATGCTCTCCTCTAAGGATCTGTCAGAGGATCTTGTATTCTATGCCATGGAACAGCTTGGGTATGAGAAAACGAAGATTCGCAGCATCCTAAATGGCTGCTACCGTTTTGAGATCAAGCTGGCAAAGCATATCCCGACGGTGTCTGAAAGTGACGGGAAGTCTGACCGGGATGAGATCAATGTTGCAAAGCAGTATCAGACCTATGATCTGGAAGGATTAAAGGAACTGGCAGGCCATTATCCGGTGGAGACACTGCTAGGTGCTGCGGGGCTTGAGACTTCAAAAACTTATCTGGTGGAAGAACCGGATCAGGTGGAAAATGTGGGGGATCTTTATATAGAAGAAAACCTTTCGGATATCAAAGATTATCTGATTGTTCAGCTTGTCCGGGCGAATGCGGAGTTTTTAGATGAGACTCTGCATGAGAAGGCGCAATCCCTGAAATGGAAAAAGAACCAGACTACTTTAACCGGAGACCAGGTAGATACAGAAGAAGACAAAGAAGACAAAGAAGATACCCTGGCCGAGACCATGATCGGCACCTATATCTATCCGTACATGCGGGATGCATTTGAGGAGATCTACATTGGTCATTACTGTGATGCAGATACCAAAAAGGAGCTGACAAAGCTTGCCGATCAGATGGCAGAGGGCTTTCGCGAGGTGCTTTTGCAGGCAGACTGGATGAGTGAGGAGACCAGAGAGAAAGCTCTCGACAAGCTGGATCACATGGGTATACATGTGCTGTATCCGGATCAGATGACGGATTTTAGTACACTGAGCTTTGAAGACTGTGACTCTTTGCCGGAGCTTATGGGAAGGATAAAGACATTTCGCATGCAGCAGATGAGCGCCTATGTCAATCAGCCGCTGGATACCCAGAACTGGGATCTGCAGACCATGCCGACCTCCGTTCCCAATGCGGCCTATGATGTGCTGAACAATTCGATCAATCTCTGTGCCGGATTTTTGGGCACCAAGGATGTTTACGATCCGGATGCGAGTACGGAATATAACTTTGGACGGATGGGAGCCATCATCGGGCACGAGATCAGCCATGGTTTTGATACCACAGGCTATTCCTTTGACCGCAACGGTCTGAGGGAGGATTGGTGGACAGCTGAGGATCGGGAGGCCTTTGACATCCGTTCCCAGAACCTCATCAAGTATTACAACGCCCTTGCACCGCTCCCGGGCGGAGAAGCAACCTGTGAAGGCAAAAAGCTGTCCGGAGAGGCGATCGCTGATATGGGAGGCATAAAGGCAGCACTTCTTGCAGCCACCAAGATCCCGGACTTTGATTATGAGGAATTCTTCTGTAATTATGCAAGGCTTTGGTTCATCCAGCAGAATTATCATATGGAATTTATGACTATGACTCAGGATGAGCATCCGCTGGCCTTTTTGCGTGTCAATGTAACACTGCAGCAGTTTGAAGAGTTTTTGGAGGCCTTTGGCATTGTCCCGGGGGATGGCATGTATCTGGAAGAAGATCAGCGCATTGCGGTTTGGTAAGGAGGAGTATATGAGTGAAGCAGTAATTTCCCTGAAGGGGATTGAAAAAGCATATGGGAAATCAAAGATCCTGACGGACGTTTCCTTGGAAGTAAACAAAGGTGACCTGTTTGGTCTGATCGGAAAAAATGGTGCAGGAAAGACAACGCTGTTTAAGGTGATCTTGGGACTGACGCAGTATCAGGCCGGAAGCGTGGAGCTTTTTGGCAGTAAGGATCTCTCGGCAGGACGGCAAAGGATCGGTTTTTTAATTGGTGCCAATTATTTTGATTATATGAACGTTTACGAAAATCTGGACTATTTCCGCAGAATGAAGGGCATTTCGGATAAAGGTGAGATCGACCGGGTACTTGAGATCGTGGAGCTGGCAGGAAACAAAAAGCCGGTGCGTAATTTCTCCATGGGTATGAAACAGCGGCTTGGGATTGCCAATGCCATGCTCGGAAATCCGGATCTTTTGATCCTAGACGAGCCGACTAATGGCCTGGATCCTCAGGGTATTGCGGATGTGCGCACCCTGGTGAAGCGCCTGAATCAGGAGCTTGGCATGACCGTCATCATCTCTTCTCATATCCTGGGTGAGCTGCAGCATACCGCAGACCGTTTTGGCATTGTCAACAACGGAACCGTGGCAAAGGTGATCACACAGGAAGATCTGTTGTCTGCGCAGAATGCGGTGCGCATCCATGTGGACGATTTGGAACGGGCACGCGAGGTGCTTCGTAATGCCGGCATTCGGATCCTGGATACGGTGCAGGAAAGCCGCAGCTTGGAAGATTTCTACTTTAGCCTGGTGGGAGGAGAAAACGCATGAAAAACTTTGTCTTAGCTGATGTTTATCGTCTGATGAAACGTCGTCCGCGGATCATTCTGCTGATCCTCATCTATATCGGTACGCTGTTCGGCATGAATTTTGCAAAAGGACAAGTGACCTGGAACTCAGTTGCCTTTATCGCCAGCTATGATGTGGTTTTCGGGATTGCCGGTATCGCGGTGTGCCTGCTGGAATTTCTGTTTGTCTATGCTTCGGATTTTAAGGCACGGATCATGCAGGTTGCTATTGGAAGAGGATTGAGCCGTCCGCAGGTGGTGCTGTCAAAATTTATTGAGGTTGCCATCATGGATGTGATCAGTCTTGGGATTTTGTGGGCGCTGATTTTGATCTACGGTGCGGCAACGGGGATCCGCCTCAGCCCGACGCAGGGCTTTGAGATGGCTGTGGTCTTTGTGACCGACATCTTTTCGGAGCTGATCGTCACAGGCCTGGTTGCGATCTTTTTGTTCCTGTTTCAAAATGCAGGAGTATCCGCCCTTGTTTATGTGGCAGTCAGCGTGGATCCGATGTTGTACGTATATCGTCTGCTCAGCGATAAGGTCAAGCTTGTGGTGTCCTTACATCTGCAGGATCTGTGCTTTTCGAATATCTGCGAGCGCTTCAAGTCTCACCTGATCTTAGGCCAGTTCAACTTCCCGGCGCTCCTTGGAATCATCGTTTATCTGCTGATTGGATATCTGGTGACCGTAGCGATATTTAAACGGAAAGAGCTGGATTTTTGACTTAAATTTTATAAGGATATTCAAAAAAATATTAATTTTACTAATCGTATTTAATGAGATACAATCTCAATAGCGAGTGGTATAAATTATTTTTCTGCAAGCTATAAGAAAAAATAATAGAGGCAATCATTTATTCATATTGGACATATTCATCCGGATATTTTAAGATATACCTATCAACATTAAACAAAGCAATTTGTCCGAAACTTCTTTTTTTTCATCACGATGTTAAGAAAGTGAATGGAAGCAGTACACGGGTACAAGAAAAGTGTTAACCGGGCAAAAGGAGGAAGAGATATGAATAAGGGAACCCCTACAGTAACTGAGATGCAGGTTATTCCGGTAGCAGGCTATGACAGCATGCTGATGACTTTAAGCGGATGCCACGCACCGTACTTCACCAGAAACCTGGTGATCTTAAAGGACAGTGCAGGCCATACCGGTATCGGTGAGATCCATGGCGGCGATTACACCTGTGATGCATTAAAGAGCTGCATCCCGCTGGTGGTAGGACAGCCGGTCGGCAAATACCGTGCGATCTTAGACAGCATCCACAAAGCTTCCACAAGAGCAAAAGAGGATGACGGTGAGGGGATCCAGAGCCTGGATATCAGCAAGCTGAAATTCGTGGTAAAGGCAGAGTGGGCAATTGAGTGTGCACTGCTTGACTTACTTGGACAGTACTTAGACCTGCCGATGTGCGAGCTGCTTGGCGACGGCAAGCAGAGAGATCAGGTAGAAACCCTTGGTTATCTGTTCTATGTCTCCGACAAGGAAAAGGCAAAAGAGCTGAATTACTTAGATGAGAGCGACAGCTCCGATCCGTGGTTTAAGCTTCGCCGCCAGGAGATGCTGACTCCGGAGCGCATCGTAGAACAGGCACAGGTTCTTCATGAGAAATACGGCTTCCGCAACTTCAAGTTAAAGGGCGGTGTCTTAAAAGGCTCTGAGGAGATGGAAGCAGTACGTGCACTGAAGAAAGCATTCCCGAACGGACGCATCAACATCGATCCGAACGGTGCATGGAGCCTTGCAGAGGCCATTGAGCTTTGCAAACCTATGGAGGGCATCCTGACCTATATCGAAGATCCGTGCGGACCGGAATCCGGATTCAGCAGCCGTGAGATCATGGCAGAGTTCAAGAACAAGGTCAACCTGCCGGTAGCTACCAACATGATCGCAACCGACTGGAGACAGTTCTATCATGCAGCAGCACTGAAGTCCGTAGACATCGTGCTTGCAGATCCGCATTTCTGGGGATTTGGCGGAAGCGTGCGCATGGCTCAGATCTTAAATGACTGGGGACTGACCTGGGGCAGCCACTCCAACAACCACTTCGACATTACATTGACTGCATTTGCACATGTTGCAGCAGCAGCACCGGGCAATCCGACTGCACTGGATACCCACTGGATCTGGCAGGATGGTCAGAACCTCTTAAATGATACTCCGCAGATCGTAGACGGATATCTGCAGGTTCCGAAGAAGCCGGGTCTTGGCGTTACCATCAACATGGATCG
Source organism: Oscillospiraceae bacterium (assembly GCA_963642615.1). Classification (GTDB taxonomy): domain Bacteria; phylum Bacillota; class Clostridia; order Lachnospirales; family Lachnospiraceae; genus Brotaphodocola. The sequence continues at coordinate 12,352 of CAVIHW010000051.1, forward strand.
TGTCATGGAGGCAAACAAGCTTTACAACTCCCTGCCGACGCATGACCGTGATGATGCTATGGCAATGCAGTATCTGATCCCGAACTGGAAGTTCGATTCCAAGAAACCGGCACTGGTGCGGTAAGAACTTTTAGTCAGACTGGTTTCGGGATTTATGCTCCGGCACCATCCGGGTCATGATGCCGGATATGAGATTGGCTTAATCCCGAAAGGGTTTGGCGGTAGGCTATAAACAAAAAGAAAAGGAGATGAAGGGTATGTTCTTCAAAAAGTATGGGGACATTGTCGTAGGAGTATTTTTCATGGTATTATCCGTGATTCTTATGGCAATGGCACAGATGCTTCCGAAATCCAAGGTCATGGATATCGGACCGGATTTCATGCCGATGGTAATTGGTTCTGTAACCTTTATCCTGGCTGCGATCCTGACATTTTTAAACATCAAAAACTTCAAGATGCGTGCAAAGGAGCTGGAAGGGGTAGAGATTCCGTCCTGCGACTACAAGCGTGTGTTCTCCAGTGTCATCCTGGTGCTGGTTTACGTATTTGCACTGCAGCCGGTTGGATTTATTCTTTCCACCCTGGTATTTTTACTTCTGCAGATGTTAGTTCTGTCTCCGGACGATGAGCGCGACAAAAAGCATATCATTATCCTTGCAGTGATCGACATCATTTTCACCATGGTAGTATTCTTCCTGTTCCGTTACGGATTCAAGATCGTGCTGCCGGCTGGTATCTTTACCATTACATTATAAGGAGGACGTAAGAATATGCAGGCATTAGGACTTTTAGGCAGTGCATTTGTAGGCATTTTAAATCCGGCGTCCATCCTTCTGATGATCGCCGGCGTGGCAATTGGTATTGTATTCGGTTCCATCCCGGGACTGTCTGCTTCCATGGCAGTAGCGCTGATGCTGCCGCTTACCTTCAGCATGACACCTTCCCTGGGTATGAACACCCTGGTAGCTGTTTATATCGGTGGTATTTCCGGAGGTCTGATCTCCGCGATCCTCTTAAACATGCCGGGTACCGCTTCTTCCATCGCAACCTGTTTCGATGGACACCCGATGGCAAAAAATGGTGAGGCTATGAAGGCTCTTGGCGTAGGTATTGTATTCTCCGCCATTGGTTCCATTTTCTCCTTCATCGTTTTAACCTTCTGTGCACCGCTCCTTGCGGATATCGCACTGAAATTCACTCCGGCTGAGAACTTTGGTATCTGCTTCTTCGCTTTAACGATGGTAGCGATCCTTTCCTCCGGAAACATGATCCGCGGTCTTCTGGCCGGTCTGTTCGGCCTGATGTTTACCTTAGTCGGCATGGCTCCGATTGATGGTACTCCGCGTTTCACCTTTGGCAACGCAAGCTTGATGGCTGGTTTTGATACCCTGCCGACCCTGATCGGTATCTTCGCAATCGCTGATATCCTCTGCACCGCAGAGAGCATGAATGGCGGCAAGCTGGAAACTATTCCGATCAAGAAGGTAAAAGGCTTTGGCTTTACCATGCAGGAGTTTGTATCCTGGCTGCCGAACGCATTCCGTTCTGCTTTGATCGGTACCGGTATCGGTATCCTTCCTGGTATTGGTGGTTCCACTTCCGGTATGCTTTCCTATGTAACTGCAAAGAACATGTCCAAACATCCGGAGGAGTTTGGTAAGGGTAATCCGGAAGGTATCGTAGCAACTGAGACTGCAAACAACGCAACCATCGGTGGTGCAATGATCCCGCTTTTAGTACTTGGTATCCCGGGTGACGGCGTTACCGCTATGATGTTAGGTGGTTTCCTGATCCACGGTCTGTCCGCTGGTCCTCTGCTGTTTGTGAAAAACGCAGACGTTGTATACGGAATCTTTGCAGCCTGCATTTTCTGTACGCTGATCATGCTGGTTGTTGAGTGGACCTGTATCAAGGGCTTCGTACAGGTACTGAAGGTTCCGAAGCACATCCTGCTTCCGCTGATCCTGGTTCTGTGCTGTGTTGGTGCATATGCGACCAACAACCGTATCTTCGATGTACAGTCCATCCTGATCTTCGGTATTGTAGGTTATGTTTATCACAAATTCAGCCTGCCGACCACTCCGTTCGTTCTCTGCTTCCTCATCGGTGAGATGTTAGAGACTTACCTTAGACGTGGTATCATGCAGTACAAATCCTTCAGCGCATTCTTCACCAGACCGATCTTTGATGTGTTCTTCTTCATTGCGATCGGCGTTCTGGTATGGACTGTAACCAAGGAATTAAAGGCTTACAAAGCAAAAAAACAGGCAGCTTAAAAACGATATATATCCCGCTCTGGGTGGGCGGGAAATATATATAAAGGGAAAATCAGGGTATGGAGATACCCACAAAGAAAAGGAGAAGGAATATTATGAAAAAACAGATTTTTGCAGCAGTTGTAGCAGGAACCATGGTACTGAGCCTTTCCGCATGCGGCGGCAGCAGCAGCTCTGAGACAACCGCAGCTGCAGCAGCAGACAAGACCGAGGCAGCAGCAGAGGGCGAGAGCAAGGCAGAGGGTGCAGCAAGCACATCTTCCTGGGAGCCGAGCACCACTGTTTCTATCGTAGTTCCGGCAGGCGCAGGCGGAAATACCGACCTTTCTGCACGTGTATTTGCACAGTACGCAAAAGAACTGACCGGCCATGACTTCATCGTTGTAAACGCAAACGGTGCAGCAGGTTCCGTAGCAGCAAACCAGGTACTGGCAGCAGCAGCAGACGGTCACACCTTCCTGTATGGCCACAACCTTGTAAACGTTGCAAACATCGCAGGCGTTACCGATTACAACTACACCGCATTCAAGCTTGGCCCGACCTTCGCAAAGGATCCGGCACAGCAGTTATATGTAAACTCTGAGAAATACAAAGATCTGGACGAGTTCATTGCAGCAGCAAAGGCAGCTCCGGGTCAGTTAAAGGCTTGTACCGAGGTTGGTGCTTACACCTACTACGAGCTGCTGGCATTCGAGAAAGCAGCAGACATCGACCTTGACCTGGTTGACGTAGGATCCAACTCCGATAAGATCGCAGCTATGCTTTCCGGTCAGGTTGACTTAATGCCGGGCGCATACATCAACTGCAAAGACTATCTGACCGCTGGCCAGTTCACCTGCATCGGTGCGCCGACCGAGGAGAGATATGACCTCATCAAAGATATCCCGACCTTAAAAGAGCAGGGCGTAGACCTGGTATATCCGGACTGCGATTTCTCCTTCTACTTCCCGGCAGATACCTCTGATGATATCATCACTTACTATGAGGATCTTGTACAGAACATCCTGGCAGATCCGGCAGCAGCTGAGGCAGTTGCAAACGTAGATATGATGCCGTACTACTTAAACGCAGAGGATTCTGCTAAGAACGACGAGCAGATCTACAACACCATCAAAGAGATCGCTGACAGCGTAGAGCAGTAATCCTGCAAAAAAACATAAGACATACTGATCCTGTAAAATAGAAAGAGGATGTGTGAAGACGGAAGTTATCTTTACACATCCTCTTTTGTTTTCTTGTGAAAAGAGAACAAATGTGCTATGATATCATTATATGTCTGCCGGATTTTTGGTGCATGGCGCTTGGGATTGAGAAGGCCGGGTTTACAACCCTGGCCTTAAATGAGTTTGACGCAGATGCCTGTGCATCCTTACGAAAGAACCGTCCGAACTGGCGTGTGATCGAGGGAGATGTGGCAGAGATCTCCGGACCGGCATCTTTCGATATCCAGAAGATCAAAAATCCAGATATCGAAGGAGATGATTACCAGAAAGGCGAACAACTTGGTTTCTGGAATATCAGGGAATATGTATTGTTCCGTGATGGACACCAGTGTCAGTGTTGCAAGGGTAAGTCAAAGGATAAGATCCTTAACGTGCATCACATCGAAAGCCGCAAGGTTGGAGGAGATGCACCAAACAACCTGATTACTCTTTGTGAGACATGCCACACCGGATATCACAAGGGGGCTGTAAATCTCCCAAAAAGCATTAAACGCGGAATGCGATTTCGAGATGCTGCATTTATAGGCATCATGCGATGGGCTTTCTACAATAAGCTAAGGGAAGTTTATATACCAAAGGGTATCCTGGTACACAACACATACGGGTATATCACTAAAAACACTCGTATCGAAAATAAGCTCCCTAAAGAGCATTTTGTAGATGCTAGGTGTATAAGTGGTAATCCGAAAGCAACATCTCACGAAGAAGTATTCTTTTATAAGAAAATCAGATGCCATAACAGACAGATCCATAAACTGACTATTCTAAAGGGTGGTAAGAGGAAACTCAACCAGGCAAGATATATGGTCAAGGGATTTCGTTTGTTCGACAAGGTTTCTTATAAAGGCAAAGAATATTTTATCTTCGGACGAAGAGAAAGTGGATTCTTTGACATCCGTAATCTGTCTGGAGAGAAAGTTAACAAAGGTAGTCTCAGTTACAAGAAGCTAAAACTTCTTGAACCGAGGAAAACATGGTTATGTGAAAGGAGGATAGGTAAACGGTGTTACAGTGAGAAGAAAGCTGTATAAATTGG
>CAVIHW010000052.1:0-15350 GCA_963642615.1 Oscillospiraceae bacterium
GAACACCAGCCTTCCAAGCTGGATACGTGGGTTCGATTCCCATCACCCGCTTTTTGTATGCCCGGAAATTCTCTGTTAAGGCAGAGTGTTCCGGGTTTTTTGTTGCTCTGCATCTGTAAGAGGCTTCCGGTGGCCAGGTTCCGTAGGTTTTCCCTGAAAATGTTGACAACTTAATAGGCCGGGAATACAATGATAACTGTTTAGAGCCAAATAAAATGGAAACGCTCTGAACAGTTATCATTTAGGAAAGTTGAGGAAATGCATAATGAAATATATGTTTGCGTCTGATATCCACGGATCCGCTTATTACTGCCAGAAGATGCTTGAGGAATATCGCAGATCCGGTGCAGAACGCCTGATTTTGCTGGGCGATCTTTTATATCACGGACCACGCAATGATCTTCCGAAGGAGTATGCGCCGAAGCAGGTGATCGCTATGTTAAATGAATATAAAAATGAGATCATTGCCGTGCGTGGAAATTGTGAGGCAGAGGTTGACCAGATGGTTCTGGAGTTTCCGGTCATGGCGGATTATGCCATCCTGGTGTTGAACGGCCTGACCTTTTTTGCGACACATGGCCATCTGTTCAATCAGGATCAGATGCCGCCGATGAAGATGGGCGACATTCTGGTGCACGGACATACGCATCTTCTCAAGGCAGAGCAGGTGAATGGACATTATATCTTAAATCCGGGTTCCACCTCTATCCCAAAGGGAGGAAATCCGGCAACCTATGCAATCCTCGATGAGCAGGATTTTAAGATTTACGACTTTGACGGAAATCTGGTCAAAGAAGCAAAACTCGGATAGAAAAGGTTCGTGCAATGCATGAACGGCAACAGGAAAGGAACGGTATGGCGACAAAAGTATACGAATTGATTGCACCCTGTCATTTTGGTCTGGAGGCAGTCCTGAAAAAAGAAATCCTGGATCTCGGCTACGAGATTTCCCAGGTGGAAGATGGAAAAGTAACCTTTCTCGGAGATGCAGAGGCAATCTGCCGTGCCAATATTTTCCTGCGCACAACCGAGAGGATCCTTTTGAAGGTTGGAAGCTTCAAGGCCACTTCCTTTGAGGAATTGTTTCAGGGAACCAAGGCATTGCCGTGGGAAGAATTTATCCCGCAGGATGGCCGTTTCTGGGTCAAGAAAGCCAACTCCATCAAGAGTAAGCTCTTTAGCCCGTCCGATATTCAGTCCATCATGAAAAAGGCTATGGTAGACCGTATGAAGCAGGGCTATGGCGTATCGGTGATCCCGGAGACGGGAGCAGACTATCCGGTGCGCGTGTCACTGTATAAGGATGTCGTTACGGTTGCTCTGGATACCACAGGGGAATCTCTTCACAAACGTGGTTATCGAAAACTGACCAGCAAGGCACCCATTGAGGAAACCCTGGCAGCAGCTCTTATCATGCTGACACCATGGAATAAGGATCGCATTCTGGTGGATCCATTTTGCGGCAGCGGTACCTTTCCGATCGAGGCTGCCATGATGGCAGCAAACATGGCACCGGGCATGAACCGTTCCTTTTTGTCGGAAAACTGGAAGCAGATCATTCCGCGCAAATGCTGGTATGAGGCGATGGATGAGGCGCATGAGCTGGTAGATGATACCGTTTCGGTAGACATTCAGGGGTATGATCTGGATCCGGAGGTCATCAAGGCAGCCAGAGCCAATGCGGAGCTTGCCGGTGTTGCCCATATGATCCATTTTCAGCAGAGACCGGTGGCAGATTTAAGCCATCCGAAAAAATATGGTTTTCTGATCACCAATCCGCCTTACGGCGAACGAATTGAGGATAAAAAGAATCTTCCGGCCTTGTATACACAGATCGGCGAGCGATTTAAAGCGTTGGACAGCTGGTCTGCGTTTATCATCACCTCATACGAGGATGTGGAAAAATATATGGGACGTAAGGCAGACAAAAACCGAAAGATCTACAACGGCATGATGAAAACCTATTTCTATCAGTTCCTCGGACCAAAGCCGCCAAGAAGAAAAACAGATCATTCTTCTCGGGAACAGTGATGCAACCATTCAGAACCGGGAACAGAGCAGACAGGGAGACGCTGGATTGGAAAAACAATATGCACGGATCGGTATGGCAGCAGCCTTGATCGTGGCAGTATTCTTAACGGGCGGATGTCATGCGGCGTCCATTCCCGGACAAAAAGAGCATCTGGAACTCGGGACAACCGCAGGAGAGCGTATGAGCATGCCGGATGCGGAGGCTGAAACAAAACAGGAAGATGCAGAAAATTCAAAGCTGGATCAGCTGCTGCTTCCGTCTCAGTATGATGCCAGAGAGGATGGACGCACCGCACCGGTGAAAAATCAGGGAGACCTTGGAACGTGTTGGGCATTTGCCTCACTGCTTGCACTGGAAAGCAGCCTTTTGCCGGAAGAATCGTATGATTTTTCTGAGGATCATATGTCGCATGATCCCTATTTTTTGCTGGATCAGAAGAGCGGCGGCGATTATATCATGTCTATGGCGTACCTTCTTTCCTGGCGTGGACCGGTTCTGGAGACCGACGATCCGTACGGAGATGGTATTTCCCCGGATGGCCTGACCGCAGTCAAACATGTACAGGAGATCCAGATCCTGCCTTCCTTTGACCGGGAGGAGATCAAGCGGGCTGTTTATCAGACGGGCGGTGTTCAGAGTGCGTTGTATACAAGCCTGCAGCAGGAGCAGGACAGCCGTTATTATAATGAGGAAACCGGAGCTTATTATTATTCCGGAACGCTTTCTCCCAATCATGATGTGGTGATCGTGGGTTGGGATGATGACTATCCGGCAGAAAATTTCTCCGAACTTCCGCCGGATAACGGAGCTTTTCTCTGTGAAAACAGCTGGGGGACAGAATTTGGGAAAGATGGTTTTTTCTATGTTTCCTATTATGATACCAATCTGGGCGGGACAAGCCTTGTATATTCCGGTGTAGAGCCTGCAGATCATTACGACTGCATTTATCAGAGCGACCAGTGCGGATGGATCGGACAGATCGGCTATGACAGTGAAACTGTGTGGGGTGCCAATGTCTATCAGGCCACGCAGGATGGTCAGCAGATTTTGGCAGCAGGATTTTATGCGGTGGATGCCGGCACAAGATATGAGGTCAGCCTGATCCGGAATGTGCCGGATCACCCGACGGATGCAGACTGGCAGCACCTGAAACAGGAAAAGACAGGAATAGTATCTGGTACGCTTACCCATGCCGGATATTATACCATTCCATTTTCGGAGCCGGTGAATGTGAACGAAGGAGAACGGTTTGCTGTTTTTGTGAAACTGGATACACCGGGAGCCATCCATCCAATGGCGATCGAATATGATTCCGGAGATGGACGCTGCCGTATCGACCTTACGGACGGAGAAGGCTATCTGAGCGCAGACGGTGAAAACTGGGAACGTGCAGAGACAGAACAGACGTGTAACCTTTGTTTGAAGGCGTATGCAGTACAGAACTAAAAACAAAACCAATACAGGCATTTGACATGCCAAGGGAGAAATTATGGCGAAACACAGAATTGTATTTGCAACCGGCAATGCCGGAAAAATGAAGGAAATCCGTGCGATCATGGCCGACCTTGGCTGCGAAGTGGTGTCCATGAAAGAGGCCGGAGTAAATCCGGAGATTGAAGAAAATGGCAGCTCTTTTGCAGAAAATGCCCAGATCAAGGCGCAGGCAGTCTGGAACTGTACCGGTGACATTGTGCTGGCAGACGATTCCGGTCTGGTAGTGGATTATATTGGCGGTGAGCCGGGCATTTATTCCGCACGCTATATGGGAGAAGACACATCCTATGAGATAAAAAATCACAACATCATTGACCGGCTGGCAAATGCAAAGGGAGAGGAGCGCAGCGCACGTTTTGTATGCAATATTGCAGCGATCCTTCCAAACGGACGCATTCTGCATACCCAGGGTACCATGGAAGGATATATTGCCATGGAACCGGCCGGATGCGGCGGCTTTGGCTACGATCCGATCCTTTGGCTGGAGGAGTTTCAAAAGACCTCTGCAGAGCTTACGATGGAGCAGAAAAACGCAGTCAGCCACAGGGGAAAGGCCTTGGAGGCGATGAAGAAGGAGTTAGAGAAATTTTTTGAGGAGGAAATCGGATGAAGATCCTGATCGTGAGTGATACGCACAGAAAAGACGGAAATCTTTATGACGTGATCGAAAAGGAAAAACCGTTTGACATGCTGATCCATCTTGGGGATGCAGAGGGAAGTGAGCACGTGATCGCAGACTGGATCGATGAAGACTGCGAACTGGTCATGGTGCAGGGCAACAATGATTTCTTTTCCAAGCTGGATCGGGAGATTGAGCTGGATCTCGGGCCGCATCGCGCCCTGCTGACTCATGGCCATTATTATAATGTATCTCTCGATGTGGATCGCCTCTGGGAGGAGGCAAACGACCGGGGATGCGACATTGCCATGTTCGGACATACGCACCGGCCGTATCTGGAGGAATATGAAGGCATCACCCTTCTGAATCCGGGCAGCCTTTCCTACCCGCGTCAGGAAGGCAGACTTCCGTCCTATATCGTGATGGATCTGGATGAAGATGGAACCGTAAAATACCACATGATGTATCTGGGAGATTAGAAAAAACTTTAAAAAAAATAAAAAAAGCTGTTGACAAATGAAAGCCTGTATTATATAATTACTCTCGCGTTGTTCAGTAGCACTTCAAAAAGCGAATGAACATACAGGTTTTCAGTATTCCGGGGTGTGGCTCAGCTTGGCTAGAGCACCTGGTTTGGGACCAGGGGGTCGCAGGTTCGAATCCTGTCACCCCGACTTTTGAAAATATTATTTGTGACATCCTTTTGGATGTGCATGCGGGTGTGGTTCAATGGTAGAACATCAGCCTTCCAAGCTGAATACGTGGGTTCGATTCCCATCACCTGCTTTGAGCGGAGTATTTTACTCCGCTCAAAGTATAAATAAAGCTTTTGTTTTATGGTGGGTATAGCGCAGTTGGTTAGCGCGCCAGATTGTGGCTCTGGAGGCCGAGGGTTCGAATCCCTCTATCCACCCTGGTTGTTGATCCTTATGCAGATATGCGTAAGGATTTTTTACAATCTGTATGATTTCATATTTGCGGGCATGGCGGAATTGGCAGACGCGCCAGATTTAGGTTCTGGTGTCTTTGACGTGCAGGTTCAAGTCCTGTTGCCCGCACGGATCGAGCTCTGAGTATTCAGGGCTTTTTTCATTGCAATAAAAGGTTCAGTTGACGCACTCTGCGGAAACAACTATAATAGAAGAATCAGCGGCTGTGCCGCACAAAGAACAAAGGAGTCCTTATATTTATGAAACAGATCATTCTGACTGGCGACCGTCCTACCGGCCGTCTTCATGTAGGCCACTATGTTGGCTCATTAAAAGAACGTGTCAGACTGCAGAATTCCGGCAAATTTGATGAGATCTACATCATGATCGCGGATGCGCAGGCTTTGACCGACAATGCGGAACATCCGGAAAAGGTACGTGACAACATCATCCAGGTAGCTTTGGATTATCTTGCCTGTGGGCTGGATCCGGAAAAGTCTACCATCTTTATCCAGTCCATGGTTCCGCAGCTGACGGAGCTCAGCTTCTACTATATGAACCTGGTTACGGTTTCCAGACTTCAGAGAAATCCGACTGTAAAATCGGAAATCCAGATGCGCAATTTCGAGGCGAGCATTCCGGTTGGATTCTTCTGCTACCCGATCAGCCAGGCTGCTGATATCACAGCATTTAAGGCAACCAGCGTACCTGCAGGAGAGGATCAGATGCCGATGATCGAGCAGTGCCGTGAGATCGTGCATAAGTTTAATTCCGTCTATGGCGAGACTCTGGTTGAGCCGCAGATCATCCTGCCGCAGAATCAGGCATGCTTAAGACTTCCGGGTATTGATGGCAAGGCAAAGATGAGCAAATCCCTTGGAAACTGCATTTATCTGTCTGATGAGCCGGAGGATATCCGCAAGAAGGTGATGTCCATGTTTACGGATCCGAACCATCTGCGCGTGGAAGATCCGGGTAAGGTAGAGGGTAATCCGGTATTTATCTACCTGGATGCATTCTGTCGTCCGGAACATTTTACAGAATTCTGGCCGGATTACAGCAATCTGGATGAGTTAAAAGACCACTACCGCCGCGGTGGTCTTGGCGATGTCAAGGTCAAGAAATTCTTAAACAGTGTGATCCAGTCAGAACTGACACCGATCCGCGAGCGCAGAAAAGAATGGGAGCAGCATCTTCCGGATGTTTATGACATCTTAGCGGAGGGCAGCAAGCGTGCAGAAGCAACCGCAGCAAAGACCCTGGCGGATGTGCGTCATTCCATGAAGATCGATTATTTTGAGAACGGAACCCTGACGAAGTAGGATATGAAAGATCAGAAATTTCCTTTTTGGAAGCTTCTGATCTTTTTTTGTCCTACATTTGTCCTGCGGGCTGTGGTATACTGCAAATATAAACGAAACGTCGGGAAATTCCGTTGATGGTCATGCAACGCATGAACAGTAACGCTGGGAGAGGGGAAGTTATTATGAGATATCAGATTCCGAAAGAGAAAAACATACTGGAGCAGGAACAGCGCAGCATGGTTCTCGCAGCAGGAGATCACGAAGCGGCCAGGATCCAGAAAGCATTGATGTTTGTGGCAGACTATGCCGGAAACGGCGAGCGTTATGAGGCCTCTCCTCAAGAGAGCTATCGTGCCTTGCATGAGATCTATACAGAGCTTGAATTAGGAGAAAATGCTTCGGTTGATGAGATGTTTCCGGAGAAAGACCGCAGTAAGGATAATTTTCAGGCTGAGCTTGAAAAGCTGTGGAGAGTTTTAGAGCTTCATTCTCTGTTGCAGGAGCCGAATCTGTCTGATACCTATCGGCAATATCAGGAAGAAACGGAATACTGTGATGACAGGCTCCGGCAAGAAGAGCAAAGAGAGCGGCGAGCACCACATCAGAATCTGGAGACAAGCACATTTGTCCGTATCAACTCGAATTCTCCTTATTATCCTTTTGTTTCCGGTACTGCCTATATGGAATTGCAGGAAAGCTTCGGAAAAATAGAAAAACAGCCATCGGCACCAACTTTTAGTGATGATGCGAAAAAGCTGTTATCTGCTCTGCAGCTTCACTATATAAGACGTGGTGCAAACGGAAACGTGCTTCCTATGACCGGAGATGAATACAAAGAAGTTACCGGTCTGTATAAGAAGTGCATGGAGGATTTAGATCAATTTCCAAAATCAGAGAAAAAGAAGTCGGAATATAAAGTACTGCATTCTCTGCTGGATCAGAACCTCAGGGAATTGCAAAGCCTTTCATCCGGAGAACTGCCTCCTCTGGCGGAGGCCATTCATGGAGCGAAGGGATCGGTCATTCATTTACAGGATACGGAAAACAATACCGTAGGCAAGGCGATGAGCAGCCGTGAGACGGTGGAATATATCGATGAACATGGTAAGCTGCGCCAGGGACTCTTTACACCAGAGAAACCGGTTACATCATGGAAAAAGGAAGCAAAAGAGTTTTTAAACCGTTTGAGTGAGGAACATCCGCAGTATGCGCATTATTTTAAAAAGCTGAAGGATGATCCGAAGCTTTATAGCAAACTTCGGTCGGTTGCCCATTGGGAACGGAAAAATCCGGAATCAGAACTTCTGCAGTATTATTTTAGCAGAGCTAAATGGATCGATAGAAAAGACAAAACAGAAGAATTTTATAAGATTTTTCGGGAGCTTGCAGCTGGAATTGAAAAAATACGCAATACCAGTGCCATCTATGCGGAAACGCAGATCCAAGTAAACGATCTTACAGCCAAGCGTTCCAGTGCCATGAGCGATGTGGCAGATGCTCTTGGCTTTCCGGATCTGCTGGTAAAAAGCCGCCAGGTTACGGTGAAACGTGGCGATAAGGAAGTGCCGGGAACCATGATGGATATCGCAGGACCGGATACTGTGGATCCATCGAACATCGGTAGGAGACATCCGTTTTATAATATGGATGCATCCGAATTTGATAAAAAAGAGGTATTGAAATCCCTTGCGGATCTTCAGATCCTGGATTATCTGTGCGGAAATACAGACCGCCATTCCCACAACTATTTCCTGAAAATGGACTTTTCCGATCCGAAAAAGCCAAAGCTTTTGGGAGTTCAGGGCATTGATAATGATGACTCCTTCGGATCCATTGAAGACGGCGGCGTGATACAGTTAGCAAAGAAGGAAAACCTAAAGCTCATCACGAGTGAAATGTCACAGGCGATCGCGGAAATGAGACCGGAAAAATTGGAAGAGATCTTGAAGCCTTATGCGTTTAGTGAGGATCAGGTGATCGCTGCCCAGGTGCGTCTGCTTAATCTGCAGAAAATGATCGATAAGCAGCTCAAACAAGGACGAACCGTGATCAGTGATGGAAAATTGGTAAATCAGAAGGGAGCGATCTATATCGCTTCTAATGAAGATATGTGGAAACACATAAGTCTTGATACGCTGATTCCGGAAGGGATTGAGACGGAGGCGGGTAAAAAAGAGATTCCGAATAATATTTTTTACTCGATGGATTCACACAGGGATGATCTCCTGGAGTATCAAGCTGCAATGAAGGGATCTCCTGGTTTGAGACCGAGGGTATCCGCTCTGTATGACGGAGCGGTGGAGAAACCAATGTCCTATAATGATCATGGCATCAAAAAGTTTGACTATGAAAAGCTGCAGGAGCTTCAGGTGAGCGACAAAGCAATTCTGAGTAATGTCAGAGAGCTTTTTGATGCGCATGGCGGACTGGATACGGCAAACCGTACTGCGGAATTTACAACCATGAGCCGCAGTCTGAACCGTTATATCAGAACGTTTGAGCGGCTGGATGGCATTTTAAGGGGCGAGGAGGATAACATCATAAATCCGGAACCGAATGCCAAGAATGCGAAAGAAAGCAAGGACAAAAAGCTGAAGGAATGCATGAACGCTTTGGAGGAGGCTAGAAAGAATTTAGGACAGTCGGTGGATCGGTATTGCAGAAAAAAATATGCCTCTTTTTTAAAAGGCGACAACAGAGAGCGATATGACATTGCAAAAAAACTGCAAAAGACCCTTAAAGATCCATCGGATAGCGCGAAATTTTATCAAAGCAGCATGAAGCTTCAGGAACAGCACAAGAAAATGATGGATTCTAAGACGGATTTCCAGTTAGCCGCGTTTATGTCGGAACAGATCGGCAGTCAGATGAAGCTTGCGCTGCGCAATAACCTGAATCAGCTGATCGAGAGTGATCCGGTACGGGTAAAGGGTATCCGTACATTAAAGGCACAGGAGCGCCTGTGGAACTACAGTCAGAGTGTAGTCTCGGACAATATGTTATCCATGAAACGAATTGAGGGCAATGACGAAAAAGCGCAGAAAGAGCGCACCTCGTTCAAACTTATGCAGTATAAGATCCGCCAGAAAAATGCAGAAAAGCCAGATCTGCAGCAGCTTTATGCGGATATGGAAACTGTCCGTGACTATATCGGGGCGAGAATGCAAAAAGGAACTGACCGGATCGAGGAGATCGAGGTCAAACTTCTGTCTAAGCCGAGAAATGCCCAAAAGCTTACGGAGAAGAAACAGGCAGCAGAGGAACTTTTGGCTCAGGACACGAAACTGAAAGAGCTGATCCAGGATATGCTTGATCATAAGGAAACAATCACACCCCGCGGAGTGCGTTCTATGCTGGATAAGGTTTACAAAAACGAATTGCAGATAGCAAAAAAATATCAGCCGGCAAAGAATAAAGAACAGAAGGCCAATCTCAAACAGTAAAAACACAATGGATCGGATTTTCTCGAGGACTATGGATTTTATTCGTAGTCCTCGAGTTTTCTATTGCTTTTTTATCTGAAATCAGATATAATAATCTGGCGTTTGATTGATACAAACCATTGGGCCATCGCCAAGCGGTAAGGCACAGCACTTTGACTGCTGCACTCGAGGGTTCGAATCCCGCTGGCCCAGCTGAAAAGAGACAGGAAAACTTTTTGCGAAAAATTTTCCTGTCTCTTTTTCATACGGACGATATGGGATAAAACAAAAAACCAGAGCTCTTGCTCTGGTTTTTCTCGCTTTGATTCTGGATTCTATGACCTCATCGGGAATCGAACCCGAGTTTACGCCGTGAGAGGGCGTCGTCTTAACCGCTTGACCATGAGGCCAGAATCGAGGCGACAAGATTCGAACTTGCGACCTCTGCGTCCCGAACGCAGCGCTCTACCAAACTGAGCCACGCCTCGAAGCGACTCCAATAATATAGCACTATTCGAAAAATAATGCAAGCACTTTTTTGAAAAAATATGAATTTTTTTTGCACGGAATAAAAAAACGATTTCAGGCGAAAATTTTAAATTTCTTATTGATAAGGATGTATCAATATGAGAAAATAATACACAGGCAGGCATTTTCGAAACAGAAAATGCCGTGCAGCTAGCGGATCGGCCAGTTATTTATGAAACGATACACTAGTTTGGGTCAAAACAGTTACACCTTAACAAATTTGGAGGATGGAGTTATGAGAGTTACGATTTGTATCGGAAGCGCATGTCACTTAAAGGGATCCAGGGAGATCATCCAGCGACTTCAGGAACTGGTAAAGGAACATGGAGTTTCAGATAAGGTAGATTTAAACGGATCATTTTGCAGCGGAGACTGCGTCAATGGTGTCTGCGTGACGGTGGACGGAGAGCTGTTCTCCTTAAAGCCGGAAACCACAGATGAATTCTTTACAAAGGAAATTTTAGGGAGGCTTTAAGCATGGCGATCATTGACTTTAAAGCAACGAAATGCCGTCACTGTTACAAGTGTGTGCGCAACTGCGAAGTCAAGGCCATCATGGTAAAAGATGGGCATGCATCGATCATGCCGAATCACTGTATCTTATGCGGGCGCTGTCTGCAGATCTGTCCTCAGTCAGCCAAGACTCTGGCAAGCGACTTAAAAAAGGTCAAGGACATGGTTGCAGCAGGAGACAAGGTTGTGATCTCCCTTTCCCCGTCCTATATGGGACTCTTAAAGTATCATACTATCGGGCAGGTTCGCTGTGCCCTGATGCGCCTGGGATTTGCCGATGTGCGCGAGAGTGCAGAGGGAGCTGCCCTGGTCACTGCAGAGTATGTAAGGCTGCTTTCTGAAGGTACCATGGAAAATATCATCAGCACGGGCTGTCCAAGTGTCAATGCCCTGATCGAGAAATATTTTCCGCAACTGATCCCGTATCTGGCACCGGTGGTGTCTCCCATGATCGCGCACGGACGCATGATCCGGCAGCAGATGGGAGAAGATACCAGGGTGGTATATTTGGGAACCTGCATCGCAAAAAAACAGGAGGCGGTGGATGCACGTCACGCAGACTGCATCGATGCCGTTTTAAATTTCAACGATATCAACCGATGGCTGCAGGAAGAGGATATTGTGATCGAGGACTGCGAGGATACACCGTTTGAGGGGATCGATCCGCGTGTCAACCGCCTGTATCCCGTCACAAACGGCATCATCCATGCGGTTACAGCCACGCAGTCAGAATCGGATCGTTACCGGAAATTTTATGTCCATGGGGAGAAAAACTGCATGGATCTGTGTCAGAGCATGGTACGGGGCGAGATCAAAGGATGCTTTATCGAAATGCACATGTGTTCCGGAAGCTGTATCAAGGGACCAACCGTATTCGATCCGTCCATATCCAGATTCAAGGTAAAACTGGACATGGAAGAGAAGATCAGCCGTGAGCCCGTACCGGAGACAGAAATCGCACCGTTTCTGGAAACGCTGCCGCTCAAGAAGGAGTTTTGCAGCCATACACCGTATGCACCGCTTCCATCGAAAACGGAAATCCGGGATATTCTTGCAAAGATCGGCAAGGTTCGTCCGGATGATGAATTAAACTGTGGCGCCTGCGGATATTCTACCTGCAGAGAAAAGGCCATTGCGGTTTATCAGAGAAAAGCTGAGCTGGATATGTGCATTCCGTTTATGTATGAGAAATCCAGATCTTTTGCAAACCTGGTCATGGAAACATCCCCGAACATTGTCCTGATCGTAGACCCGGATATGAAGCTTTTGGAATATTCGGCGGTCGGAGAAAAATATTTTGGAAAGACCAGGGCAGAGGCACTTCAGCTGCATCTGCAGGACTTCATCGATCCGGCAGATTTCAAGTGGGTATTTGAGACGCATCAGAATATCCATGGAAAAAAGGTTCATTATGAGGAGTATAAGCTGGATACCCTTCAGAACATTGTATACATACCGGAGCACAATGTGGTGCTTGCCACCTTCATTGACATAACCAGGGAAGAAGAGCAGGCCAGGGTGGAATATCAGCGCAAGTTAGAGACGATCGACCTGGCTCAGAAGGTGATCCACAAACAGATGATGGTTGCCCAGGAGATTGCAGGACTTCTCGGAGAGACAACGGCAGAGACGAAAACAACATTGACCAAGCTTTGCAAATCTCTTCTGGAGGACGGAAGCGACAACGGAGGTATGTAAATGGCAATTACCGTAGATGTTGCTTACAGGAGCCTGAATAAATTTTCGGAAGTTTTATGCGGGGATAAGGTGGAACTTCTAAAAACCGAAGATTCCAACATCGTGATCCTGGCAGACGGCATGGGAAGCGGGGTCAAGGCCAACATTCTGTCTACGCTGACTTCCAAGATCCTGGGGACCATGTTTTTGAATGGCGCTACGCTGGAGGAGTGCGTGGAAACCATCGTGGAGACGCTGCCCATCTGCAAGGTGCGGCAGGTTGCATATTCTACCTTCAGCATCCTTCAGGTTTTTCACAACGGAGATGCCTACCTGGTGGAGTTTGACAATCCGGGCTGTATCTTCATCCGGGATGGCAAGCTGGTACCGATTCCGAAAAATCTCCGGGAGGTACAGGGAAAAAAGATCAATGAATGCCGTTTCCAGGTTCAAAGGGGCGATGCCCTGATCCTGATGAGTGACGGGACCGTGCATGCGGGGGTCGGTCAGCTCCTGAATTTTGGCTGGCCATGGGCGGATATCGCTGATTATGCGGCCAAACAGTACACGCAGACCGCATCGGCCATGAGCCTCGCAGCATCCATCTGTAAGGCCTGCGATGAACTTTACAAGCACAAGCCGGGTGATGACACCACGGTAGCCTGCATGCGCATCCTGGATGCCAAGACGGTACATCTTTTGACCGGTCCTGCCACGGATCCTTCCATGGATGAAGGCATGGTGCAGGCATTTATGTCCGGAGATGAGTCCACAAAACGGATTGTCTGCGGAGGAACCAGTGCGACCATTGTCTCCCGGGTCTTAAAGCGCAGGCTGGAAGTATCCATGGATTACACGGATCCGGATATCCCGCCGATCGCCTATATGGAAGGAATGGAACTGGTGACAGAGGGTGTTTTAACCTTAAATCGCGTGGTGCAGCTGCTGAGGCGTTATGCAAAACCGGAAGGCGTTTCGGGAGATTTTTTCCAGGAGCTTGACAAGCCAAACGGAGCATCCATGGTAGCAAAAATGCTGATCGAGGAGTGCACGGTGCTGCATCTGTATGTCGGAAAGGCGGAAAACAGTGCTTATCAAAATCCGGGACTTTCCTTTGATCTGGGTATCCGGCAGAACCTGGTAGAACAGTTAAAAAATGTGGCAGAGGAAATGGGAAAACAGGTAATCGTAACGTATTATTAGGGATAAAAAAAGAAAAGTTGAGTGGGAAATCCATTGCAGTGAGACACTGCAAAATCTTTGCGGAGTGGATTTTCGGAAATGAGGAGGAATATTATGGTAACAAATGACGCAACCATCTTACGTATCAAACATGAAGTATTGTACGAAGTAGCAAAACTGGCCTGGAATGGTGAACTGGATGAGGAGCACAAGGATCAGGTTCCGTATATCATGATCCCGGGACCGCAGGCACAGTTCCGCTGCTGTATTTATAAAGAACGAGAGATCATCCGTCAGCGTGTCCGTCTGGCAGAAGGCAAGTGCCCGACCAGCGGGAAAGATACAAGAAACGTGGTTCAGGTCATCGGTGCAGCCTGCGAGGAGTGTCCGATCGCATCCTACACTGTAACCGACAACTGCCGGAAATGTATGGGCAAGGCCTGCCAGAATTCCTGTAATTTTGGTGCCATCAGCATGGGAGAGAACCGCGCTCATATCGATCCGAATAAATGTAAAGAGTGCGGAAAGTGCGCAAATGCCTGCCCGTACAATGCGATCGCGCATCTGGAGCGCCCATGCAAGAAGGTTTGCCCGGTAGATGCAATCACCTATGATGAGTACGGTGTCTGCGAGATTGATGAGAACAAGTGCATTCAGTGTGGTGCCTGCATCCACAGTTGCCCGTTCGGTGCAATCGGATCTAAGACCTTTATGGTGGATGTCATCAATATGATCAACGCTGGCAAGAAGGTTGTTGCTATGGTTGCTCCGGCAGCAGAAGGTCAGTTTGGTGCCAATATCACCATGGCAAGCTGGAAGAGTGCATTAAAGAAGGTTGGCTTTGCGGATATGATCGAGGTTGCCTTAGGAGGCGATATGACTGCCGCAGCGGAGGCCGCGGAATGGGCTGAGGCATACAAAGAGGGCAAAAAGATGACCACATCCTGCTGTCCGGCCTTTGTCAACATGATCAAGCAGCATTTTCCGCAGCTTTTAGACAATATGTCCACCACTGTTTCCCCGATGTGTGCGATCTCCAGAATGCTGAAGGAAAAGGATCCGGAAACCGTTACCGTATTTATCGGACCGTGCATCGCAAAGAAGAGCGAGACGTTGGACTTAAATATCCAGGATAATGCAGATTATGCCATGACCTTTGGTGAGATCCGTGCCATGATGCGTGCAAAGGGCGTAGAGCTTGAGCCGGAAGAGAATACCTATCAGGAAGGTTCTGTATTCGGCAAACGTTTTGCAAATTCCGGCGGTGTAACGGCAGCGGTTGTAGAGTGCTTCAAGGAGATGAATGAGGATATTGCTCCGAATGTAATGAAGTGCAATGGCGCAGCCGAGTGTAAGAAGGCACTGCTCCTGATGAAGGTTGGAAGACTTCCGGCAGATTTTGTAGAGGGTATGGTCTGCGTAGGCGGCTGCGTAGGAGGACCGAGCAAGCATATCACTGAGATGGAATCAAAGAAAGCCAGAGATTTGCTGCTTGGACAGGCAGAAGAGCGCGAGGTACATGCCAACATCAAGAATCTGGGTGTAGATCAGGTGGCAATGCACAGACACTAATGATATAGGATTTGAAGCCTAGTACATCGTTTACAAAATAACTAGCCTACTCGCTTGCCTGCAAATCCGATTGCACAG
>CAVIHW010000052.1:15360-16804 GCA_963642615.1 Oscillospiraceae bacterium
CACTCGAATCTGCATCCTGCGTGATTCGGCCAGTTATTTATGAAACGATACACTTGTGACTGCCATACAGAAACGCATATTCTGAA
This sequence comes from Oscillospiraceae bacterium, assembly GCA_963642615.1. Taxonomy (GTDB): domain Bacteria; phylum Bacillota; class Clostridia; order Lachnospirales; family Lachnospiraceae; genus Brotaphodocola. Next base: position 15,447 of record CAVIHW010000052.1, read on the forward strand.
AATTTTAAAGGGATTGCGTATTTTGCATGGCAGTCTCAAAGCTTCTGCAGTATTGACAGTTTGACAGAAAGCAATGCAGTTCTGGCAACAGATTTTGATATATGATGGTATTATATAGAATTCCTCTGTATTGATTTTGAAATTCGGTCGATTCGACCGTGATTGGTAACTGTTCAGAGCCAAGCATTTTAGAGGTTGGCTCTGAACCCTTAATGTTTAGATACGCAACGATTTTGTAATTAACCCTTAGAAACTTTTGTTATAGTCCAAATTCCTGAAAAAGCTGATTTTGATAGTCTGGATCCTGTAAAGCACGCTGTAAATCTGACAAACGGTTCGATGACAGCAAAAAGGTATTTAGCTTGTTTAATCTGGCAGTGGCTGTAGCTATACCTTGCGCCATGCCCTTTTCCATGCCCTTTTCCATGCCTTTTTCCATGCCTTTTTCCATGCCTTCCGCCCATGCTTCTTCTCGAATTTCATCCGCATGTTCCTGCATATATTCCTGCATGTACTGTTCAAACATCATATAGCGTTCCCCCATTTTCCGGTTAGCTTTGATCTGGCGAACGGAATCCTGAAGCTGTTTGATAAAGGGATCTTCATAGTCGGCTTCACATTCTGTCAGATCAGCTTTTACAAAGTCAAGCAATGCCACCAGTTCTTTTGGTACCTCATTACGATTTTCGCCTCGAGTGTTCAGATATACCGTACAAACGCCATCGTCTACCGTCCTGCCTGTTTCCGTGCAATGCCGACGTATGGTATAGCGGCACTTTCCAAGTCCCAGTGGATCAAAATTGCAAACAAAGATAACATAGGTATCCGGAAGTTCGCGGTACGGCTTTCCCTTGGCAAGCAGATCCATATCCATTTGACTGTGATAGTAGCGGCTCCGCTTTTCCAGGTTGTCTTTTTTTGTTAGCTGCATCTCGATATCATAATGCGTGTTGTTGTCATCTTTGACATAGACATCCATCCGGATTCCCTTAGATTCCGGATGGAAAACAAGTCCGTGTTCCTGGTTGTTCAGAACCACCCGATCGATCGGGACTTCCAAGACACGCTCCAAAAACAAGCGGCAATTTTCAGGATCCGTCATGACGGCTGTGAACATAAAGTCATCATGAAATACCAGTTCTTCTAACGTCTTTTTGATCATACACATTCCCCCGTAATACAGAGGAATCCTATGCCTTCAGGATAACACAGGTCTGGTTGCTTTGCAAGAAAAAGCGTTCGACAAATTCTGTTACTGTTCATGCAACGCATGAACAGTAACACAGTTACCATTTTCTAAAAAGTTCTGATAAGCATAACTTGAGAATGTATGTGAAGTTTTATATAATGGATACAGG
>CAVIHW010000053.1:0-16316 GCA_963642615.1 Oscillospiraceae bacterium
GATGTGGATACGATCTGTCTGGCTGTCGGGCTTTCTCCGATGTCTCAGCTCTTAAAAATGGCAGGCTGTGAGATGGAAGACAATCCAAAACGCGGCGGACAAGTCCCGATTTGCGATCAGTATGGAAGAACCTCCCTGCCGGGTGTCTTTGTCGCTGGTGATGTATCCGGAATCGAGGAAGCCTCTTCTGCGATGATCGAGGGACGTATGGCAGGCATTGCTGCAGCAGAATATCTGGGATATATCGAAAAAGAGGAGCTGGATAAGGAATTTGACAACTTAGAACATGCTTTGGAAGGCCTGCGAAAAGGCATGTTTGCACCGGAAAACCGGGGCAAAAAGGTAGAATTGACCGAGGAGGGCATTCCGGTTTCAGAGAGTCTCTTAAAACACGGTTTTGTTGCCGATGACGAGATTGAGCGGTTTCCGGGTGTTACCCACAGAGTCGGAATTCATCCGGTGATGGAGTGCACGCAGAATATTCCGTGCAATCCCTGTCAGGATGCCTGCCCGAAAAAATGCATTTCCATCGGATCCAACATTACCTCCCTTCCGATCGTGGTGGATGGGGTACAGTGTATCAACTGCGGCATGTGCGTGGCAAGCTGCTCCGGACAGGCCATCTTCCTGGTGGATGAGGATTGCGGGGATGAAACAGCAACCGTCACGATTCCTTACGAATTCCTTCCGCTTCCGGAAGCGGGAACGAAGGGAATTGCCCTTGGAAGAAACGGTCAGAGGGTATGTGAGGCTGAGGTGGTTTCCGTCAAAAACAGTAAGGCTTATGATAAGACGAACCTGCTGACCATGCGTGTGCCGAAGGCATACGCTATGAAGGCAAGATTCTTTCAGGCTGACCAGAAGGGGGAAGAAAAGGATGAATGCAGTAAATGATAGATCAAGAGAGATTGGACCTTTTGTTCCGGGTCCGGATGACGATATGCTGATCTGCCGGTGTGAGGAAATTACGAAAGGAGAGATCCGCCGGGCGGTTCATGACGGGATGTGGACGATGACAGAGATCCGCCGATATCTTCGCACCGGCATGGGACTTTGTCAGGGACAGACCTGCGCAAAGCTGGTGAAGGGGATCGTAGCCAGGGAGCTTGGCATATCTCCGGCAGAATTAGAGCCTGCAACATCCAGGGTTCCTATGCGTCCGATCGAGATGCATATTTTTGCAAATGAGGCGATGGAGGATGGAGCGCATGAATAATACAGCAGAAGTAGTAGTGATCGGTGGAGGTATCATAGGTTGTGCAGTCAGCTATTACCTTGCAAAACGCGGTGCAAAGGTCATCTGTCTGGAAGGCTCGGATCATTTCGGAAACGGTGGTTCCAGCAGGAACGGAGGCGGCGTAAGACAGTCCGGACGTGATCCGCGGGAACTGCCCCTTGTCATGTACGGGATCAAAAATTTCTGGCCGACTCTTTCAGAAGAGTTGGAAGTGGACTGTGAGTATCATCAGGACGGAAACCTTCGTCTTGGAAAAACGGAAAAGCACAGGCAGATTCTGACTGGTCTTACAGAGCGTGCAAGAAATGTCGGCCTGGATGTAAAAATGATCGATGGAGACGAGGTGCGCCGTATCAATCCTTATCTTTCCGAAGAAGTAACCTGTGCGAGCTGGTGCCCGACAGATGGTCATGCCAATCCATTGACAACGACATTGGGATATTATAAAATGGCCAGAAAACTTGGCGTTCACTTTATCTCCGGTGAGGAAGTTACAGAATTAAAGATGATAAAGGGAAAGCTGAGAAAAGTAGTTTGTGCATCCGGAGATGTATTCGAGGCGGAAACGGTAGTGTTGGCTGCCGGTTATGAATCCAGGGCGATCGCAGGCACGGTCGGAATTGATATTCCCATGCAGAAGGCCATGCTGGAGGCATTGGTAACGGAGGCAGAGCCGCCTATGTTTGATCAGATGCTCGGCACGGCAGAGGCTGATTTCTACGGACATCAGACCAAACATGGCTCCTTCGTATTTGGAGGTTCCTCCGGTCTTGAGGGATATACCAAGGATAATGGGACACCGATCTGTTATTCCAAAACCGCTCCATGTATCTGCCGCGGCATCATGAAATATTTTCCGGATCTGGCAAATGCAAAGATTGTCCGAACCTGGGCAGGCTGGATGGATCGCTGTGCGGATGGTGTCCCGGTTCTTGGAAATGTGGCGGAGGTTCCGGGACTGGTGCTTGCCTGTGGATTCTCCGGTCACGGCTTTGGCATTGCTCCGGGTGCAGCAGACCAGTTGGCAGAGCTGATCACGACAGGCCATACAGCAGTGGACTTAAGTGCACTGAGATATGACCGTTTTAAGGCTAAAATCTAATTAGAACCCCGGAATCTGCCAGGATGGAGAACACAGGATATGCTTTGGAAAAAAGACCGTCTTCGCCCTACACAGCCGTATCTGGTATTTGATACCCAAAACTTCTATCAGGAGGTCTATCTGCGGCAGGGAATCTCACATTTTTACAGCTGCAGGTTTATAGAAAACCAACCTCTCAGAGTGGTGCCGGATGGCTGCATTGATCTGTTCTTTGAATATGATGACAAACAGAACATGCGGGGATATGTATGTGGGACACCGCTGACTTATGAGCTTCAGGAACGCAAAGGGATGAGAGAAGTTTTCGGGATACGTTTTATGCCGGGAAACCGGCCGGAGCTCATCGGCTGCAGTATGCGGGATGTATTGAAAAAAAAGATACCGATCGAAGAAGTGCTGACCGGGGACACGGGATGGCTTGAGGTGCTTGAGCAGGAGACGGACTTTTATCAGCGTATCCGGATTTTTCTGGAGGTCTATACAAAGGCTGAAAAACGGAAGATCCCGCCATTCGGAAAAGCAGAGCTGGTGGAATCGGTAAAGCAGCTGGTATATCGTTCGGATGGGAAAATACGGGTTTCCATGCTCGGGGAGGCAACCGGATATTCCGAACGCTATATGAACCGCGTATTTATTGAGGAGATGGGATTTTCTCCGAAGGTCTTTTGCAAGATCATTCAGTTCCAGAGAGCACTGGAATTTTTGAACTACGGAGCACCGGATAAGATGACGGATGCGGCTATGTTTCTGGGATATTACGATCAGGCACAGTTCATCCATGATTTTTCAAAATATGCCGGGATCACTCCAAAGAAGTATTTGAAAATGGTGGAAAGCCAGCAGTACAAAAACAGGATTACAGAAATCAATTAAGACGAGGGTGTCAGATGCAAAATCTGGGCGCCCTCGTTGTTTATATTTTAACGATTATAGGAAGGAGAACGCGATGGGATTTTCAAAAATTGAAGTTGTCACCTCCATGAACCGCCTCAGTAACTTAAAGAAGGCATTCAGCCGTCTTGGAGTCAGCGGCATGACGGTAGTACAGGCCATTGGCTGTGGTGTTCAGAAGGGAACGTTTGAATATGAGGAAGAGCTGAATAAGGAGATGGAGCTTCTTCCGAAGCAGCTGATCTTCGTTGTGGTAAAAGACGAGCTGATTGACAAGGTGGTGGATACCATAAAAAAGGAATTGTATACCGGACATATCGGAGATGGAAAAATCTTCATCACCCCTCTTACAAATGTGATTCGTGTCCGTACCGGAGAAGAGGGAGAAGACGCATTGTAATCAGGAGGTGACCAGATGGAGAAGAAACTTGGCTTAGTGAGTGTGATCGCAACCGGCGTCGGGCTGATCGTGGCAACCAGCTGCCTGATGTCCCTTGGGCAGGGCGCGGGAGCTTTGGGAACCGGATTTATCGCGGCCATGGTGATGGCCTGTATGATCAATATTTGCACGGCACTTTCTATGGCAGAGCTGAATGCTCTGATGCCGAACCTGACCGGTGGCCTTGCTCAGTATACATTGGCCGGCTTTGGACCTTTTGTCACGATCGTGACCATGGTAGGCGGTTACCTGGTATGTCAGTCAATTGCCGGATCCGTGGAATGTGCGATGTTTGGCAATGCGGTAAACTCGGTGTTCCATACAGGAATTCCGTCTAATATTCTTTGCATTGCCCTGCTGTTGATCCTGATCACGGCAAATCTGATGGGGATCGACATGTTTGCAAAGATCCAGAATGTGGTGGTATATGGTCTTGTTCTTTCGCTTACGATCATGGGACTTTTGGGAATCCTGGGACTTGGAAGCGGAGAAATCGTTGAGCAGCCATCGAATCTGGCCGGATCATTTTCCGACACCTGCTCAATGCTGGGATTGGCATTTTTCCTCTTTATCGGCAGTGAATTTGTCATTCCTATTTCGGTCAATGTGAAAAATGAGCGAAGAAATATTCCGCTTGGCATGGTTTTAAGTCTTCTGATCATCCTTCTGATGCAGATCCTGGTGGTATGTGGTATGGGACGCTACTGCAGTTGGTCAGAGCTTTCGGCAAGTGCCTCTCCCCATATTTTGTATGGTTCTTCCCTTTTAGGCTATGCCGGATCGATCTGGATGATAATGGTTTCTGTTTTTGCAGTCATCAGCACAGTCAATTCAGCGATCAGCTTTTTGTCCTATATGTGTGCAGGCATGGCAAAGATTGGGCTGATGCCGGAGCTTTTTTTGAAAAAGAACCGGAGAGGTGCATATTACGTTGGGGTTTTGCTGATCGGTTCGATCATGGTGCTGGTAAATGCAACAGGGCTTTCTACCAGCGATTCCCTTTCCTTCATGATCACGCTGGCCATTGTGTTCTGGATGGTCTCGTATGTCATTGAAAACTGCAACGTCCTGATCTTTCGAAAACGACTTCCAAAGGCACCGCGCACGTTTCAAGTGCCCTTTGGTCCGGTGATCCCGATCCTTGGGATCATAGGAAATCTGTTTATGATCTGGAACATTGACGGAAATCCGGCAACCAGAACCAGGATCTTTCTGATCGATGGCATGATCTTTTTACTGCTTTCTGTGTATGCGGCAGTATGGTGCAAATATAAATTAAAAAAACCGATGTTTCGGCCTCTTCGTATTCATGAGGTCATGGCAATGGAAAATATTCTTTACCTGAGCGCACATCGGAAACATAAAAAAAAGGAGAATGAAAACATGGGATATCCGAAGGTTGATTTACTGTATTTAAATGAGGATGATATGATTGAAGCAGGAGTTCGTGATATGAAGGGCTGTGTTGAGGCCATGGAGGAGATGTTCCGGCTTATGAAAGTCGGAGATTACCGGATGGGCGGAGCCAACGGCAATTCTCATGGCAGCATGGTCATGTTTCCGGAAAAATCACCGTTCCCGGAAATGCCGGTGGATGGACCGGATCGCCGCTTTATGGCTATGCCGGCATATCTTGGCGGAAAATTTGACATGGCAGGAGTGAAATGGTACGGCTCAAACGCAGCCAATAAAGAGAAAGGTCTTCCGCGATCGATCCTGATGCTGATTTTAAATGACAAAGACACCGGAGCACCGCTGGCCTTCATGTCAGCAAATATTCTTTCTGCATATCGTACCGGTGCGGTACCTGGAGTCGGATTTAAATATTTTGCGAGACAGAATGCAAAAACCATTGGCATCATAGGACCTGGTGTTATGAGTAAGACTGCGCTGGCAGCAGCGATCGCAGTCCGTCCAAGCCTCAAAACAGTGAAGGTAAAGGGACGTGGTCAGGCTTCCCTCCAGAAATTTATTGAGCACGCAAAGCAGGATTACCCGGGACTGGATATTTATGCAGTAGACAGCATCGAGGAGGCGGTACGAGATTCCGATATTGTTTCCGTTTCTACATCTTCTCCGACCGGAGATCCGTCCCTCTATCCGTATATCGCGGAAGAATGGATCAAACCGGGAGCTATCATTGAATCTACCGCAGCACTTCGTTTTGACGATGACTTCCTCATCAACCGTGCCCGCACGGTAACAGACAACATCATGCTCTATGAGGCCTGGGAAGAGGAAATGAAGCCAAATGCTTATCACACGATCCCGATCCCGGCTGTGCGCGTGGAGGATCTGATCGCAGAAGGCCGGATGAAACCGGAGCAGATTGATGATCTTGGTGATGTCCTCCTTGGCAATATTCCGGTACACCGTAAAGAGGATGAGATTGTGATCTACTCGGTAGGAGGCATGCCGACAGAGGATGTGGCATGGGGAACTATGGTATACCGCAATGCCTTAAAACAGGGAATCGGCACAAAACTGAATCTCTGGGATACACCGAAGATGATGGTTTAGGGAAAAAACAATAACGGAGTAGTTTACGAAAAAATTGACGCGATCCACGGTTTATATTACAATGAACACAATAAATATTTTATGTATTCAGGAGGATGAACTGGTGGATAAAAAACAGCTTGCTATTGAAAAACACAAAGAGTGGAAGGGTAAGATCGAGGTGATCTCCCGTGCGAAGGTGACAACACCGGAGGAGCTTTCTATCGCTTATACCCCGGGCGTCGCAGAACCGTGTCTGCTGATCGCAGAGGATGAGTCGCTGGCTTATGACTACACCCGCAAAGGAAACCTGGTAGCTGTGATCACGGACGGAACGGCAGTCCTGGGTCTTGGCGATATCGGCCCGTCTGCAGGCATGCCGGTTATGGAAGGTAAATGTGCCCTGTTTAAGGAATTTGCCGGTGTCGACGCGTTCCCGCTTTGCGTAGATTCCAAGGATGTAGACACGATCGTCAATACCATTGCACTGATCTCCAAGAGCTTTGGCGGCATCAATCTGGAGGATATTGCAGCTCCGAGATGTTTTGAGATTGAGAAAAAGCTGAAAGAACGCTGTGACATTCCGGTCTTTCATGATGACCAGCATGGAACCGCTATCGTGGTTGGCGCGGCACTCCTGAATGCAGTAAAGGTGACCGGAAAGAAGATGGGAGAGCTTCGCGTTGTCATAAACGGTGCAGGTGCTGCAGGTGTTGCCATTGGAAAACAGCTCATTGCCATGGGCTTTGGCAATATCATCATGTGTGACATCCACGGCATCATCTGTGAGGGGGATGAGAATTTAAATTCCGGCCAGGAGGAGATCTCCCATGTCAGCAATCAGGGCAAAGAGCACGGAACCCTGGCAGATGCCTTGAAGGGAGCGGACATCTTTGTCGGTGTTTCCAGACCGAACCTGGTTACCAAGGAGATGGTAGCTACCATGAATAATGGTATCGTTTTTGCTATGGCAAACCCGGTTCCGGAGATCATGCCGGATGAGGCAAAGGCAGGCGGTGCAGCCGTAGTCGGTACCGGACGTTCCGATTATCCGAATCAGATCAACAACGTGCTGGTGTTCCCGGGACTTTTTAAGGGTGTCTTAGCGGTTCGTGCAAAGGATATCACGGAGCACATGAAGATCGCGGCAGCTCATGCTATTGCGGAAGTCATCCCGGAAGAAGAGCTGACCAAGGAATACGTCATTCCGTCCTCCTTTGACAAGCGTGTTGCCCTGGCTGTGGCCAATGCTGTGGCAAAGGCAGCCGTGGAGGAAGGGATCAACCGCGTTCCGTATGAGGAGATCAAATAGGGGAACCTGAAACCTATATATTAGATAAGAAGAAACTTATTTCGTTAAAATATCGTTAAAACCGTCACATTTTCCTCTTGTGGCGGTTTTTTTGTTACAAATGTGTATAAAACTGGCAGTAGTGATAAAAATTATCGGTTGTTTTTGTGAAAATGTTCGATAAAAAAATGACGGAAATATTTGCAATGTGCAAAATTGCCCATTTTTTGACGAAACATCTATTCATAATGGACAATGTAGAAAAATTTGGTTATAATAACAATTACATGCAAAAATACGGAAAGAGGTGGGCTTGGTGCATTATAAAAGAAGCGTATTTCGCAGTCTTGCCATGGTAACGCAGCTTGGATTTTCTGTGCTGACGCCGATCTTTCTCTGTGTTTACACGGGTTATCTGGTGGATTCCCATTTTGGGACGAAGCTCATGGTGCCACTGCTGATTCTGGGTGTACTGGCAGGCGGACGCTGCGGGTTTGTCATGGCGAAGAATGCGCTTTTGCAGGAGCAAAAAGAGGACGAACGCCTACGACAGCAGCAGAATGCCGGACAGGCGCGAAGCGGAATCAGCAAACCGAAACAGCCAAGCCGCATTTTTCACGAAACATCCACATCCGGAGTTGTTTTTTCACAGGACTCGACGAGAGATCGTGAAAAAAACAGCAAACAGTAAAGGAGGCAGATCACGATGGAATGGCTTAGTAAGTCAACAAAGAGACTGCTTGCGGAGGTGTCAGTGGGGGTTGTTTTCTACAACCTGATCCTGGTGATCCTCGCATGTGTCCTGCTTCCGAAGGTTTCCTATCCGGTCATTCCGGTAGTACTTGGACTGGTGGCGGGAGCCATTGGTGCAATCTGTATGCTGATCCACATTGCGGTCATGACCGAGAGGGTGCTGGAAAGCGGAAATGAAAGTTATGCCAACAAATTCACGGTGGCGCAGAGTATTCTGCGCAAACTGACCTTTGTGGCAGCACTTCTGATTTGCTGGAGGATCCTCAAGATCAATCTTCTGGCAGCGGTGATCGGAGCCATGGGCATGAAGGCAGGTGCATACCTGCAGCCATTGGTTCACAGAATTTCCGGTGGAAAGGAACCGGAGGTGCCTGCTTTATCAGATACTTCCGAAGATGACCGGCCGGAGCAATCATAAGAGAAAGGAGGAACCGTGAATGGGAATGCTGATTTCCAATGAGCCTGACTTTATGATACACGGCGTAGCCAAGTATCAGCTGTTCGGTCAGGAATTTTGGATCACAACAACGACCATAGGCATGTGGATCATCACAGTGCTGATCCTGATCCTTGCAGTGCTGGCAAACCGTACTCTCAAAAAAGCTACGGATCAGCCCGGAAGCTTTCAGAATGTGCTGGAGATGGCCTACGAGGCACTGCAGAGCATGACGGCAGGCATCCTGGGAGGCAATGCAAGACGTTTCATCAATTATATCGGAACGATCTTTGTATTCATCCTCTTCTGTAATTTAAGCGGTCTTTTGGGACTTCGCGCTCCGACAGCCGACTATGGCGTTACGTTCCTGCTTGGTATGTTTACCTTCTTCATTGTAAACTACCAGGGCATCAAGAACCGGGGCGTGAGACATTTTACCAGTCTGTTAGAGCCGACCCCGATCTTATTTCCGATCAACCTGATCGGAGAGATCGCCAACCCGATCTCCATTTCCCTGCGTCTGTTTGCAAACCTGTTGTCAGGCGTTATCATTATGGGATTATGGTATGGCATGATGCCGATCTTTACCAACATCGGTATTCCGGCGGCACTTCATGTTTACTGTGATGTATTCTCCGGTGCGATCCAGACATACGTATTCTGTATGCTGACCATGGTTTATATCAATGACAAAATGGAATAAGCCAAGCCATGCTCCGATGAAACAGACAGCGTAGGCTGAGAATGCTTGCATTCACACGCCGAAGCAGAATCATCACGTTCCAACAGGATTCAATTTAATTTATATTTAGGAGGACTTAACTATGAATGGTATCTCAGGACAGGACTTTATCTTTGGTTGTTCCGCAATCGGCGCTGGTCTGGCAATGATCGCCGGTATCGGACCTGGTGTAGGACAGGGTATTGCAGCCGGTCACGGTGCAGCAGCAGTAGGACGTAACCCGGGTGCAAAATCTGACATCACTTCCACCATGCTTCTTGGTCAGGCAGTAGCAGAGACCACCGGTCTGTATGGTCTGGTTGTAGCCATCATCCTGATGTTCGTTAAGCCGTTCGGCGCATAAGAAGAACGGAACGTTACGGGAAAGAGCAGTGACCCAAGATCAGGTTGTCTGCGAATCGTAACGATTATGAACGAAAGGAGGCGTAAGACTTGGACAGACTGATAGGATTTGATCCGCAGCTTCTGCATGACGCGGTGCTGACCGGTATCAATATCTTTATTTTATTCTTTGCATTGTCCTATCTGCTTTTCAATCCGGTGCGCGAAGTGCTGGAAAAGAGAAAACAGAAGATTGCCGGAGAACTGGCAGCTGCTGCGGAAGACAAATCTTCTGCGGAGGCTATGAAAGCTGAGTACGAGGCAAAATTAAGAGACGTGAACAAAGAAGCGGAGAGCATTCTGGAGACTGCACGGCGTAAAGCCAAAGCCCGTGAGGAGGAAATGCTCGATGAAGCCAAGGCCGAAGCAGCCAGGATCATTGACCGCGCAAACCGTGAGGTTGAGCTGGAGAAGAAGAAAGCCCTCGATGACATGAAGCAGGAGATTGTAGATATCGCTGCATTCATGGCAGAGAAGGTAGTCGGAAACTCCATCGATGTAAAGATTCAGGATGCTTTGATCGATGAGACTTTGAAGGAAATGGGTGAACATACATGGCAAAGCTAGTTTCAAAGGTGTACGGCGATGCATTGTTTGAGACAGCCATGGAAAATGAAAACGTGGACACTCTCTATGAAGAGGTATCCGCGCTGATCCCCATTTTACAGGACAACCCGGAACTCTTTGCCGTTCTTGGAAATCCACAGATCGTAAAAGAAGAGAAGGTTGCCTTATTACATCAGGTCTTTTCCGGAAAGATTGCGGAGGAGCTGATGGGCTTCTTGAGCATCATTGTTGAGAAAGACAGACAGAACGAGATGATCTCGATTCTGAACTATTTCATCCAGCGGGTGAAAGAATTTAAAAAGATCGGAGCTGCCTATGTGACCAGCGCAGCAGAGCTGGATGCAGGGCAGAAGGCCGCTTTGGAAAAAAGACTGCTTGAGACGACCGGCTATGTGCAGTTTGAGATGCACTACGATGTGGACGCATCCCTCCTCGGAGGCATGGTCATCCGCATCGGTGACCGCGTGGTAGACAGCAGTATCAAGACAAGGCTTTACAACCTGAAGAGAGAGTTATCCGCACTTCAGCTTGCATAAGAAGCCGGAAAGGAACAGACAATGAATTTGAGACCAGAAGAAATCAGTTCGGTGATCAAAGAACAGATTGCGAAGTATTCTACCAAACTGGAAGTCTCTGATGTCGGCACCGTGATCACGGTTGCGGACGGTATCGCTCGAGTTCATGGACTGGAAAACGCCATGCAGGGTGAGCTTCTGGAATTCCCGGGAGAGGTATACGGCATGGTCCAGAACCTGGAGGAAGACAACGTAGGTGTCGTTCTCTTAGGTGACACCAGGAACATCAGTGAGGGAGATATCGTAAAGACAACCGGCCGCGTGGTTGAGGTTCCGGTAGGCGATGCCATGACCGGACGAGTTGTCAATGCATTAGGTATGCCGATCGATGGCAAAGGCCCGATCGAGACTGACAAATTCCGCCGCGTTGAGCGCGTTGCTCACGGCGTAATCGAAAGAAAATCAGTAGATACCCCGTTACAGACCGGTATCAAGGCAATCGACGCCATGGTTCCGATCGGACGCGGACAGCGAGAGCTGATCATCGGTGACCGTCAGACCGGTAAGACCGCTATTGCGATCGATACCATCATCAATCAGAAGGGTCAGGGCGTTCACTGTATCTACGTGGCAATCGGCCAGAAAGCATCTACCGTTGCAAACATTGTAAGAACCTTAGAGGAGTTTGGCGCCATGGATTATACCACCATCGTGGTTTCCACGGCATCCGACTTAGCTCCGTTACAGTACATCGCACCATATTCCGGATGTGCGATCGGTGAGGAGTGGATGGAAAACGGAGAGGACGTACTGGTGGTTTATGATGACTTGACCAAGCACGCTGCCGCTTACCGTACCCTGTCCCTTCTTCTGAAGAGACCGCCGGGACGTGAGGCTTATCCGGGCGACGTATTCTACCTGCACTCCAGACTGCTGGAGCGTGCATCCCGTCTGTCTGACGATTTAGGCGGCGGTTCCTTAACCGCACTGCCGATCATTGAGACTCAGGCGGGCGATGTATCTGCATACATTCCGACCAACGTAATCTCCATTACCGATGGTCAGATCTACCTTGAGACCGAGATGTTCAACGCTGGTTTCCGCCCGGCAATCAATGCTGGTCTGTCCGTATCCCGAGTAGGTGGTGCGGCACAGATCAAGGCGATCAAGAAGATCGCAGCGCCGATCCGTGTGGAACTGGCACAGTACCGCGAGCTGGCAAGCTTTGCTCAGTTCGGCTCCGAGCTGGATGCCGCAACCACCGAGCAGCTGGCACAGGGTGAGCGCATCCGTGAAGTCTTAAAACAGCCTCAGTACCAGCCGATGCCGGTTGAGTACCAGGTGATCATCATTTACGCAGCAACCAGAAAGCATCTTCTTGATATTCCGGTAGCAGATGTGCTGGCATTTGAGAAAGACTTATTCAAATACATTGACAGCAAGTACCCGGAGATCCCGGCAGCGATCCGCGACACCAAGGTCCTGTCCGAGGAGACCGAGGCTCTGCTTGTAAAAGCGATCAAAGAGTGCAAAGAGCAGCGTTAGATAAGGCAGGTGAACGATCATGGCATCGATGAGAGATATTAAACGCAGAAAAGCAAGTATCCAGAGCACCGGCCAGATTACCAAAGCCATGAAGCTGGTTTCTACAGTCAAGCTGCAGAAATCCAGACAGAAAGCAGAAGGCTCCAAGCCTTATTTCGACTTGATGTATGAGACGATCTCTTCCATGCTGAAAAAATCAGGAACCATCGACCACAAATACCTGCGGGCAGGTACCGCGGATGGAAAAGCGGTCATCGCGATCACATCCAACCGCGGCCTTGCCGGAGGCTACAACAACAACATTGTCAAGCTCATCGCAGGAAATGAGGCATTGACTCCGGAGAAGACCCGGATCTATGCCATTGGCCGCAAGGGTCGTGACGGACTGGCAAAAAAGGGCTATACGATTACCGAGGATTACTCCGAGGTCATCGATGAGCCGGCCTACCAGGATGCGGCAGATCTCACAAAGGAGCTGCTGGCCGCATTTGGCCGTGGGGAGATCGGAGAGATCTATCTGGCATACACTTCGTTCAAAAATACCGTGGTTCATATTCCAAAGCTCATCAAGCTCCTTCCGTTTACCATGGGGGAGGGCGGTGAGGACGGCGAGGCAAAAGCCGAAGCCCTCATGAATTACGAGCCGAGTGAAGAAAAAGTGCTGGATATGATCATCCCGAAATATATGAGCAGTCTGATCTTTGGTGCGCTGCAGGAGGCAGTTGCCAGTGAAAATGGTGCGCGTATGACCGCCATGGATTCGGCAACCAACAATGCAGACGAGATGCTGGGCAAGTTAGAGCTGCAGTATAACCGTGCGCGTCAGGGTTCCATTACCCAGGAGCTTACGGAGATCATTGCAGGCGCAAATGCGATCAATTAGAGAAAGTAAGAGGAGAAGCAAGATGGCAGAACAAAATACTGGCAAGATCACACAGATCATCGGTGCGGTCATGGATATCAAGTTCTCCCAGGGCAAGATTCCGGAAATCAACGAGGCGATCAGGGTACCGTTGGAAGACGGCGGCAGCCTGACCGTTGAGGTTGCGCAGGATCTTGGCGACGATACCGTAAGATGTATCGCAATGGGAACCACCGATGGTCTGAGACGTGGTATGGATGCCATTGCAACCGGTGCACCGATTTCCGTTCCGGTTGGTGAAAATACACTGGGACGTATCTTCAATGTACTTGGTGAGCCGATCGATAACAAAGAGAAGCCACAGGTGGAAGAGTACCTTCCGATCCACAGAAAAGCTCCTACCTTCGAGGAGCAGTCTACTCAGACTGAGATCCTTGAGACCGGTATCAAAGTCGTAGACCTGCTCTGCCCTTATCAGAAGGGTGGTAAGATCGGTCTGTTCGGCGGTGCCGGTGTAGGCAAGACCGTCCTGATCCAGGAGCTGATTCGTAACATCGCTACCGAGCACGGCGGATATTCCGTATTCACCGGTGTAGGTGAGCGTACCCGAGAGGGAAATGACCTTTATTATGAGATGACCGAGTCTGGTGTTATCAACAAGACCACCATGGTGTTTGGTCAGATGAACGAGCCGCCGGGAGCACGTATGAGAGTAGGCCTGACAGGTCTTACCATGGCAGAGTACTTCCGTGATAAAGGCGGCAAAGATGTCCTGTTATTCATTGACAACATCTTCCGTTTCACGCAGGCCGGTTCTGAGGTGTCCGCGCTGCTTGGACGTATGCCGTCCGCAGTAGGTTACCAGCCGACTCTGCAGACCGAGATGGGTGCCCTTCAGGAGCGCATTACCTCCACTAAGAACGGTTCCATCACTTCCGTACAGGCAGTTTATGTGCCGGCCGATGACTTAACGGACCCAGCTCCGGCAAATACGTTTGCACATCTGGATGCAACCACGGTACTTAGCCGTGCCATCGTTGAGCAGGGTATTTATCCGGCAGTAGATCCGCTTGAGTCTACCTCCCGTATCCTTGACCCGCGCGTGGTGGGTGAGGAGCATTACAAGGTAGCCCGCGGCGTGCAGGAGGTTCTGCAGAAGTATAAAGAGCTGCAGGATATCATCGCCATGTTAGGTATGGATGAGCTTTCCGAGGAAGATAAGCTGACCGTATCCCGTGCACGTAAGATCCAGAGATTCTTATCTCAGCCGTTCTTCGTGGCAGGACAGTTTACTGGTTTGGAAGGTCGTTATGTACCGCTTAGCGAGACCATTCAGGGCTTCAAAGAGATCCTCGAAGGCAAGCATGACGACATTCCGGAGCAGTATTTCCTGAATGCAGGTAATATCGACGACGTTCTTGCCCGTGTGAAATAGGGGGAGGTACGTCTATGGCTGATGGAATGAAATTAAAGGTTGTCACTCCGATGGGCGGCTTTTATGACGGAGATGTTTCCATGGTAGAGCTGACCACCACTGAGGGTGAGATCGGTATTTACCCGAACCACATTCCGCTGACTGCTGTAGCAGCACCGGGCGTTCTTAAGATCCATGAGGATGGCGGTGTAAAAGAGGCAGCGCTGATGTCCGGATTCCTTACGATCCTGCCAGAACAGGTAACGATCCTGGCGGAAGTTGTGGAATGGCCGGATGAGATTGACTTTGAACGTGCCCAGGCAGCGAAAGACCGTGCACAGCGTAATCTGGCATCCGGTGCTGCAGATCTTGATGTGGCGCGTGCAGAGGCAGCGCTCAAGCGCGCGATGGTGCGGTTGAATTTAAAACATTAAATGAAAAAATCCCACAGAGACCGGCATGCAAGGGTTGGTTTTTGTGGGATTTTTATGCTATGAAATTTCGTAGTGGCTTATAAATTTGCTAATATCTTTCAAAATGACAGCAAATTCGTTAACATGAGTATACCGATCCAATAACAAAGAAGAATGATGGAGGGATATGCAATGTTAAACGAAGCTGTAATCAGAGTATTAAAAAATGGAATGTGGGATCTTGCTACCTGTGCAAATGGTGAGCCGAATGTAGTGCCGGTTGCTTTTAAGGATGTCACGGAAGATGGAAAACTGGTGGTAGGAGACGTGTTCCTTGACACCACATTAAAAAACCTTCAGGCAAATGATGGAAAGATTGCAATTTCTGTATATGATGCGCAGAATCTGGAAGGATATCAGGTCAAAGGAACTGCAGAGTATGTGACCGAGGGAGCTGTTGTTGAGACCTTTAAGGCTATGGTAGAAAAGATGTTCAACGGCGCGGCTACGGCAAAGGGAGCGCTTGTCATTACACCTGCAAAAGTAATCGTTACCACACCGGGTGCTGACAACAAAAAAGAAATCTAAGAGCTGCTAATAAAATTCATAGTAACTTCAAAAATGATCACCTTCAGGCTATAATGGAACCAATGACAAAGTCATAGGGACGAAAATTAGCTTGGGGGTGATTTTTTATGGCAAAATATAAGAAAAAATTAGAAGACGATATCCGCTGCCCACTGGAATATGGCCTGACCATATTCGGTGGCAAATGGAAATCACGCATTATCTGTGTGCTGTCTGCCCAGGAAAAGCTGCGCTATAGTGAACTGCGTAAGGAGATGCATAACATCACGGATGCGGTGCTGGCCTCCACGCTGAAGGATCTGATGGAAGATGGAATTGTTGACCGGAAATCCTATGATGAGATCCCGCCCCGCGTTGAATATTCCCTGACGCAGAAGGGAAGCTCAGTCGTTCCGATCCTGCAGAGCATTTGCCAGTGGTCGGGGGTGTTTTTCAAAGAAGACAGGGGAAATGAGATGGTGCAGTGTCAGAAATGCGATCATCGGGGATAGGAAGATTTTTCCCATTACGCATTTCTTGCTAATCTGTTGGAAATCTCCTATAATGCAAATAGGAACATGCGTGACGGAAAAAGAGTTATATGTGAAAGGAAGATGAGATGGGACGATTTCTAAACCCGGACAACAGCGCTTTTCAAAACG
>CAVIHW010000054.1:0-16030 GCA_963642615.1 Oscillospiraceae bacterium
ATGAAGGTAATTACCGGAACCAGGGAGTTTCGTATAGAAGAACCGACTGTGGTAACCATTGGAAAATTTGACGGACGGCATAAGGGTCATCAGAAGCTGTTAAAGGAGATGCTGCGTCAGAAGGAAAACCACGGATGGAAGACGGCAGTCTTCACGTTTGACATGGCTCCCATGGGTGTTATGTCCGGAAAGCGGGCAACGGTCATTACCACCAACGAGGAACGGCGCAACAACATGCGCGCCATGGGTATGGATTATCTGATCGAGTATCCGTTCAATAAGGAAGTGGCAGCAATGTCACCGGAGAACTTTGTTACGGATATCCTGGTCGGACAGATGCATGCCAGGGCAGTAGTAGCCGGGCCTGACTGCAGCTTTGGACATAAAGGAGCCGGTAATGCCAGGCTTTTGCAGGAGCTCGGGGCGGAATATGGCTTTGAAACCATCATCATCGAGAAAAAACAGGATGATCACCGCGATATCAGCAGCACCTATGTAAGGGAAGAACTGGATCAGGGAAATATCGAGAAAGCCAATGAACTTTTGGGAGAGCCTTATGCCATTCACGGCCGGGTCGAGCATGGAAATCATATTGGCGGATCTGTTTTGGGATTTCCGACTGCCAACATCATTCCGCCGCCGGAGAAACATCTGCCGCCGTTCGGGGTCTATGTTTCCCGTGTGCTGATCGATGGAACGTTTTACGGAGGAGTCACAAACATTGGACGGAAACCGACGATCCGGGAGGAAAATCCGGTTGGTGTGGAAACCTATGTCATGGGACTTAAAGAGGACTTATACGGAAAAGACATCCAGGTTCAGCTTCTAAACTTTGAGCGTCCGGAACAGAAATTTGAGTCTATGGAGGCTTTAAAAGAGCGGATCGGGAAAGATAAAGAATATGCTGCAGGCTATGTCAAGGCGCATCCGGAACTGTTTCTGGAAGAATAGCCGGATCAGATAAAAAGCGAGGGTACCGTTTACGTAAACGGTATCCTCGCTTTTTCATGCTTTGAGTAGATATATCATATCAAAGACAGATTTGTCAAAGAAACAGGAGCTGTGCTATACTGAGAAGAAAAGAGGAAGGTAAGATGACAGAACGAATGATAAGACCGGGAGAATTTTACCGGCATTTTAAAAATAAGTTATATCAGGTCATAGCCATTGCACGACACTCGGAGACGGGCGAACGCATGGTGGTTTATCAGGCCTTATATGGAGATTATGGAATCTATGTGCGCCCCTATGACATGTTTGTAAGTGAGGTAGATCACGAAAAATATCCGGAGGTGACGCAAAAGTGGAGATTTGAGCAGGTACAACCGGAAACGGAGCAGAAAACAGGACAGAATCGGAATGAATCTGCTCCGATTCATCCGAAAAGCGTGACAATGCATCGGAACGACCGGTTTCGGGAGACTTTCACTTCTGCAGCGACAGACCGATATGAGGAGGAGCGAAAGCCGGATCCTTCCTTTGTCCGGTTTCTGGACACGGAAGATTTTGCGATCCGCATGGAATGCTTAAAACAGCTTGAGGATCGCATCACGCAGCAGGAGCTCGACAGCATGTACCTGGTGCTGGATATGAAACCGGAGGGCGGATCCTTGCAGGAGCAGCTTTATGCGGTACGCCGCTTTCTTGCCATGCAAAAACGTTTTGACGGAAGCCGGCTGCGCTGAATGGAGGATGCATGTTATTTGATATTGAAGAAGAATTAAAAAAACTTCCTTCCCAGCCCGGTGTCTATATCATGCACGATGCAAAAGATGAGATCATTTACGTTGGCAAGGCGATCAGTCTGAAAAACCGGGTGCGCCAGTATTTTCAGGACAGCCGCAAAAAGACCGCCAAGATCCAGCAGATGGTATCCCACATTGCCAGGTTTGAGTATATCGTGACCGATTCCGAGCTGGAGGCTCTGGTACTGGAATGCAACCTGATCAAGGAGCATCAGCCGCGCTACAATACGATGTTAAAGGACGATAAGGCTTATCCCTACATCCGTGTTACCGTGGGAGAAGATTTTCCAAGGGTGCAGTTTGCCCATACCATGAAAAAGGATAAAAGCCGTTATTTCGGCCCCTATACCAGTGCAGGTGCAGTGAAAGATACCATCGACCTGATCCACAAGCTTTACAGGGTGCGAACCTGCAACCGCATTCTTCCAAGAGATACCGGAAAAGATCGTCCCTGCCTGAACTACCACATCAAACAGTGCGATGCGCCCTGCCAGGGATATATCAGCAAGGAAGCATATGAGGAGAATATCCGCCAGGTTCTTGAATTTTTAAACGGACATTATGACATCTTGCTGAAAAAACTGGAAAAGCAGATGATGGAAGCGGCTGAACAGATGGAATATGAGAAGGCAGCAGAATACCGGGATCTTCTTGCCAGTGTAAAAAAGGTAGCTCAGAAACAGAAGATCACCAGCAACAGCTTAAAAGACCGTGATATCATTGCCATGGCTATGAATGATTCGGATGCCGTGGTCCAGGTTTTTTTTGTGCGGGAAGGCAAGCTGATCGGCCGGGAGCATTTTGGCATTCGCATTGGGGCAGAAAAGGACAGCGGTCAGATCCTGACCAGTTTTGTGAAGCAGTTTTATGCGGGAACTCCGTTTTTGCCGAAGGAATTATGGCTGCAGCAGGAAATGGAAGACATGGAAGTCATTGAACAATGGCTTAGCTCTAGAAAGGGGCAGAAGGTTCGCCTGGTTGTTCCAAAGAAAGGGGAAAAGGAGCGCCTGGTGGAACTGGCAGCAAAAAATGCATCCATGGTGCTTAGGCAGGATCTGGAACGGAACCAGAGAGAGGAACTTCGCACCACCGGAGCTATGAATGAGGTAGCTTCTTTGCTCGGACTTGAAACGGTGCGTCGGGTGGAGGCATATGATATCTCCAATATCTCCGGCTGTGAGTCAGTGGGCTCCATGGTAGTATATGAGGACGGCCGCCCGAAACGCAGCGACTACCGCAAATTCCGGATACGAACCGTGATCGGACCAAACGATTATGCTTCCATGCGTGAGGTTTTAACACGACGTTTTACGCATGGACTGGAGGAGCAGGGCTTCGGGAGCTTTGCCCGTTTTCCGGACCTGTTGATGATGGATGGCGGACGTGGCCAGGTGAATATAGCAGAAGAGGTGCTGACTGCGCTTGGGCTTCACATTCCGGTCTGCGGTATGGTAAAGGATGATAATCACAGGACCAGGGGGCTCTATTATCAAAACGTGGAGATCCCCATTGACCGGCATTCCGAAGGCTTTAAGCTGATCACGCGTATCCAGGATGAGGCACACCGCTTTGCCATTGAATACCACCGCAGCCTGAGAAGCAAAAGCCAGGTGCGCTCGATCCTGAATGATATTTCCGGCATCGGAGATACCAGAAGAAAGGCACTTATGAAGCATTTCAAATCCATTGAGGCTGTGCAGGCAGCGGATGTCGAAGAACTGTCAGAAGTCCCCGGCATGAACCGTGCAGCAGCGGAGAATGTCTTTCGCTTTTTCCACCCGGCTCAGACGGTGAACGAGGATGACAAGTAGGGAAAATTATGGTATGATGATGATTATAACAGAAAAGCAAAGGAGCGGGGTTTCTATGTACGGTGTAACCATTACAGAAATGATCACAAAGATGAAAATGAAAAATGTGCTTCCGGAAATTGACACGGACAAGGTGGTATTAAGCCACCCGGATGTGAACCGTCCGGCATTGCAGTTAACCGGTTTTTTTGACCATTTTGACCGGGAACGTGTCCAGATCATCGGTTATGTGGAACAGGCCTATATCAATACGCTGCCGCGGGATGTGCGTAAGGAACGCTACGACAAACTGGTTTCCAGCGAGATCCCGTGCGTGGTATACAGCCGCGGCCAGGAGCCGGATGAGGATATGCAGGATCTGTGCCGTCATTACCAGGTTCCGCTTATGGTATCGGAACAGAGTACCTCGGATCTTATGGCAGAGGTGATCCGCTGGCTGAAGGTAAAACTGGCTCCCTGCATCAGTATCCATGGCGTTCTTGTGGATGTATTCGGTGAGGGCGTGCTGATCATGGGTGAGAGCGGTATCGGAAAGAGCGAGGCTGCCCTGGAGCTGATCAAGCGCGGACACCGTCTGGTATCGGATGATGTGGTAGAGATCCGCAAGGTCAGCGACGAAACCCTGGTAGGAAGCGCACCGGATATCACGAAGCATTTCATCGAGCTGCGCGGCATCGGCATCATTGATGTCAAATCCCTATATGGTGTTGAGAGTGTAAAGGATACCCAGAATATTGATATGGTCATCAAACTGGAAGACTGGGATAAAGACAAAGAATATGACCGTCTCGGTCTGGAAGACCGCTATACCGAGTTTTTGGGCAACCAGGTAGTCTGCCATAACCTCCCGATCCGTCCGGGCCGTAATCTTGCGATCATCGTAGAGACCGCAGCAGTCAACTACCGACAGAAGAAGATGGGTTACAATGCAGCCCAGGAACTGTACAACCGTGTACAGGCAAATCTTGGAAATCAGTAAACGGAAAGCAGAACAAAGATCATGAAACAGGCAGCAGAAAAGTTAAAACAGGCGGTATCCACGGGCATATTCCGGGAGGCAGAACCCATGAGCCGCCATACCACCTTCCGGACGGGAGGGCTCGCAGACTTCTATATAGAGCCGTCCACGGCAGAGGAATTACGCCGGGTACTTGAGATCTGCCGGCAGGAGAACGTGCCTTATACCATCATTGGGAATGGCAGCAATCTGCTGGTGGGAGACCTGGGATACCGCGGAGCTGTGATCTCCTTTGGAAAACCATTTGGCCAGATCATTGCGGAGGGGGATATCATCCGGGTGGGAGCCGGTGCACTGCTTTCGGCAGTTGCAAGGCAGGCATTGAACAATTCCCTTACCGGATTTGAGTTTGCAGCAGGGATCCCGGGCACCATCGGTGGAGCTGTTGTTATGAATGCAGGTGCATATGGCGGGGAGATGTGCCAGGTTTTACAAAACGTTACGGTTTTCACTCCGGAAGGGGAGATAAAAACACTTCCGGCAAGTGAACTGGAACTGGGGTATCGCACCAGCTGTATCAAAAAAAACGGATATATCGTCTTGGAGGCCATAATCCGTCTTAAGCCTGGAAACGAAGCAGAGATCCGGACGGTTATGGAGGATCTGGCAGCAAAACGCAGAGAAAAGCAGCCGTTAGAGTATCCCAGTGCAGGCAGTACCTTTAAACGTCCGCAAGGACACTTTGCCGGAAAATTGATCCAGGATGCAGGACTTCGCGGCTTTACGGTGGGAGGTGCTCAGGTTTCCGAGAAACACTGTGGGTTTGTGATCAACCGGGATCATGCGACATCGGCAGACATCCTTTCTCTGTGCAGACAGGTAAAAGAAAAGGTAAGGGAAGATTCCGGTGTGGAACTGGAACTGGAGGTCAAACTTCTGGGGGATTTTTCACTGCTGTAACGTTACCGTTCATGTGTTGTACGAACACTTTCCGTCTGAGGGAGAAAACAGATGAGACTTGTTATTGTGACTGGAATGTCAGGAGCCGGAAAAACATCGGCTCTGAAAATGCTCGAGGATCTTGGATTTTACTGTGTGGACAATCTTCCGATCCCTCTTATGGAGGCATTCGTAGAACTGGTCATGCAAAAGCCGGCAGCTCACGAGGAGGTGGCGCTCGGAATCGATATCCGCAGCGGGGAGGAGCTTCCGCAGCTGGAACAGGTCATAGAAGCCTGGAAACAGCAGCAGGTTCCGTATGAGATCTTATTTCTGGACAGCAGTGATGCAACCCTGGTGAAGCGCTATAAGGAGACCAGACGTTCCCATCCGTTAGCCGGACAGGGACGTGTGGAGAGCGGGATCATACTGGAACGGAAAAAGCTTGCATTTCTCAAGCAGCAGGCCAATCTGATCTTAGATACCAGCGGACTGCTGACTAGGGAGCTTAAGAAGGAACTGGAAAAGATTTTTGTACAGGATCGCAGGTATCAGAACCTGTTTATCACGGTTTTGTCCTTTGGTTTTAAATATGGGATCCCAAGTGATGCAGACCTGGTCTTTGATGTGCGGTTCCTGCCAAACCCCTATTATGTGGAGGCGCTGCGCAGTCATACGGGTCAGGAGGCAGAGGTTCAGGCCTATGTGCGCCAGGGCGGCACGGCAGACCGTTTTCTTTCCATGCTTTATGAGATGATTGATTTTCTCATTCCCAATTACGTGCAGGAAGGAAAGAACCAACTGGTCATTGCCGTTGGCTGCACCGGCGGAAAACATCGCTCTGTGACTGTGGCAAATGCACTATATCAGCACCTGAGTGGCTTTGAGGAATATGGTCTCAAAATAGAACACCGGGATATTGAAAAGTAGAGGTTCAGGATATGTCATTTTCTTCGAAAGTGAAGGAAGAACTTTCCAGACAGCTTTCCCCGGCAAGGCATTGTCAGCTCGCAGAGATCGCGGCAATCTTAAGTCTTTGCGGCCGCATCCAGATTTCCGAGAATGAACGGTACCGGGTAAAGATCCATACGGAAAATGAGGCTGTTGCAAGAAAGTACTTTACATTATTGAAAAAAACATTTAATATAAGGATTGATGTCTCCATACGGCAGAGCATCGGGAATCACAAAAACCGGACATGCACCGTGGCGGTAACCCATCATGAGGATGCCATACGTGTGCTCCAGGCGGTCAAACTCATTGATCCTTACGGGGAGATTGAGGAGAATCTGTCTCTTGCCCAGAATGTGGTTCTTATGCAGAACTGCTGCAAACGCGCCTTTATCCGCGGAGCGTTTCTTGCAGCGGGTTCGATCAGTGATCCGGAACGCTTTTATCACTTTGAGATCGCCTGTGCTACCGAAGCAAAGGCGAAACAGATCCAGGGACTCATTCTTTCTATGGGGATTGAGGCCAAGATCGTGCTGCGAAAGAAATATTTCGTGGTCTATATCAAAGAAGGAAGCCAGATCGTGGATATTCTGAATGTTATGGAAGCACCGGTAGCGCTTATGGAGCTGGAAAACATCCGCATTCTTAAGGAAATGCGCGGGAGTGTAAACCGGCAGGTAAACTGTGAGACAGCCAATATCAACAAAACGGTATCGGCGGCAGTCAAACAGATGGAAGATATCATATACGTCAGGGATACGGTCGGATTTGACAGTCTGCCGGAAAACCTGAGGGAGATTGCAGAGTTAAGGCTGGCAAGACCGGAGGCTACATTAAAGGAACTAGGAGAAGCCTTAGATCCGCCGGTTGGCAAATCGGGTGTAAACCACCGTCTCAGAAAGCTGGGAAACATGGCAGAAATGCTGAAGCAGGAACGGCCGGGGTGAGGTTACAGCCAAAAGTTTCGTGTAGGAACCGGTATTTGTCCGGTCGCAGTGACATGGCAGCTCGTGCATTGTATGCACCAGGTTTTGTCATGTCCGTAAACGAGGAGGAAGATTATGATTAAGAAGACGATCACCATTGGACTTTCATCCGGTCTTGAGGCAAGACCAGTCGCAATGCTGGTTCAGATTGCAAGTCAGTTTGACAGTCAGATCTATGTGGAGAACATGAATTCCCGAGTGAATGCAAAGAGCATTATGGGCATGATGACGCTTGGCATGGGTGCTGGTGAGAATATTACCGTATCTGCTGACGGCGGAGATGAACAAGAGGCACTGGACAATATTGAAAAGTACTTAAAGGGAGAAAAATAAGATCATAAGGGTCATTTCCCCAAGAGTTGATCTATAAAAAAGATGCTTGGTAACTACAGGGTGGAGATAGCTTTCCACCCTGTTTTTAAATTATAGGAGAAAAACAGTGGCGTTTACACATTTACACGTCCATACAGAGTACAGCCTGTTAGACGGTTCCTGTAAGATCAAGGAACTGGCAGCGCGGGCAAAAGAGCTTGGCATGGACAGTATGGCCATCACCGATCATGGCGTGATGTACGGTGTGATCGATTTTTACCGCGCAGCCAGGGATGTGGGAATCAAGCCGATCATTGGCTGTGAGGTTTATGTGGCACCGGGATCCCGGTTTGACAGGGAAAAAACAAACGGCGAGGATCGATATTACCATCTGGTTCTGCTTGCGGAAAATGATACCGGATATCACAACCTGATGAAGATTGTCTCGAAAGGTTTTGTGGACGGCTTTTATTATAAACCACGGGTGGATTACGAGGTGCTTGAAACTTATCATGAGGGTGTCATAGCGCTGAGTGCCTGCCTGGCAGGAGAAGTACAGCGCTATCTGGCGCGGGGCATGTACGAGGAAGCCTGCAGATCGGCAAGGCATTATGAAGAGATATTCGGCAAGGGAAATTTCTTTCTGGAGCTGCAGGATCATGGGATCCCCACCCAGAAAACGGTAAACCAGGGACTGATGCGCATGAGCCGGGAGCTTTCCATGGATCTGGTGGCGACCAATGATATCCACTATATCCTGGCAGAGGATGCTGCAGCTCATGATATTCTTTTGTGCATCCAGACCGGAAAGAAAGTATCGGACGAAAACAGGATGCGTTATGAGGGCGGACAGTATTATGTAAAGTCTGAACAGGAAATGCGCGAGCTTTTTCCATATGCACAGGAGGCGATCGACAATACCCACAAGATCGCAAAGCGGTGCAATGTTGAAATTGAGTTTGGTGTTACCAAGCTTCCAAAATACGAGGTGCCGGAGGGCTATGATTCCTGGAGCTATCTAAACAAGCTGTGTCGGGACGGCATGGCAAAACGTTATCCGCAGGATGACGGAACCTTGCAGGAACGGCTTTCCTACGAGCTTGGAGTCATCCATCGCATGGGATATGTCGATTATTTCCTCATTGTGTGGGATTTTATCCATTTTGCAAGATCCCATGACATTATGGTAGGACCCGGACGAGGGTCTGCGGCCGGAAGCATTGTCTCCTATTGCCTGGAGATCACCAACATTGACCCGATCCGCTATGACCTCTTGTTTGAGCGTTTCTTAAACCCGGAGCGTGTCTCCATGCCGGATATCGATATTGACTTCTGTTACGAAAGACGGCAGGAAGTCATTGATTATGTGGTAGAAAAGTACGGCAAGGAACAGGTGGTCCAGATCGTCACCTTTGGAACGCTGGCAGCCAAGGGTGTGGTGCGTGATGTAGGCCGCGTTCTGGATATTCCCTATGCCCGTTGTGATGCCATCGCAAAGATGATTCCGGGAGATCTTGGCATGACCCTGGATAAAGCCTTAAAGGTCAGTCCGGATCTTAAGGAAATCTACCAGAAGGATGAGGAAGTCCGTTATCTCATTGACATGGCAAAGCGTCTGGAGGGACTCCCAAGGCATACATCGATGCATGCTGCCGGTGTAGTGATCGGTCAGAGAGCCATGGATGAATTTGTCCCGCTTTCCCGTGCCTCCGACGGAACCATTACCACACAGTTTACCATGACGACACTGGAGGAACTGGGACTTTTGAAGATGGATTTCCTTGGGCTTCGCACACTGACGGTGATCCAGAACGCCGTACGTCAGGCAGAGGAAAATCATGGAGTTCATCTTGTCATGGAAGAGATTGATTACAATGACAAAGAGGTTCTGGCATCCATTGGCACCGGAAAGTGTGATGGGATCTTCCAGCTGGAAAGTTCCGGCATGAAGAGCTTCATGAAGGAACTGCGTCCGGAAAACCTAGAGGACATCATCGCCGGTATTTCTCTGTACCGCCCGGGTCCCATGGATTTCATCCCGCGTTATTTAAAAGGAAAAAATGATAAGGCGTCCATTGTCTATGAATGCCCTCAGCTAGAGCATATCCTCAGCCCGACCTATGGCTGTATCGTCTATCAGGAGCAGGTTATGCAGATCGTGCGCGATCTGGCTGGCTATACCATGGGACGAAGCGACCTGGTGCGCCGTGCTATGTCCAAAAAGAAGACAGCCGTCATGGAAAAGGAACGCCAGAACTTTGTCTACGGCAATCCGGATGAAAATGTAAAGGGTTGTGTTGCCAACGGAATTGATGAGAAAACAGCACATCATATTTATGATGAGATGATCGATTTTGCCAAGTACGCATTTAACAAGTCGCATGCGGCCTGCTATGCGGTTGTGGCATATCAGACGGCCTACCTGAAATATTATTATCCGAAAGAATTCTTTGCAGCACTGATGACCTCGGTCATGGACAATGTCAGCAAAGTGTCGGAGTATATCCTGACCTGCAGACAGATGGGCATTCAGATCTTGCCGCCTGACATCAATGAAGGCCAGAGCGGATTTTCGGTTTCGCAGGATGCGATCCGGTATGGGCTTTCCGCGATCAAGAGCATCGGGCGAAGCGTGGTGGATGAGATCATCCGGGAACGAAAGGAGAACGGGCTGTTTACGTCTCTTGATGATTTTGTAGAGCGGATGGGCGGACGCGAGGTAAACAAGCGTACTATAGAAAACTTTATCAAGGCAGGAGCCATGGATTCCCTTCCGGGCAATCGAAGACAGAAGATTATCATCGCCCCGGATCTTCTGGATCAGAAAAACAAAGACCGCAAAAATGTGATGGAAGGTCAGCTCAGCCTCTTTGATTTTGCCAGTGAGGATGACAAAAAACAGTATCAGATCACTATGCCGAATATGCCGGAATTTCCAAAGGAAGAGCTGCTGGCATATGAGAAGGAAACGCTTGGCATTTATGTAAGCGGCCATCCTCTGGATGAATATCTGACACTCTGGGAAAACAGCATTACCGCAAAGACTACGGATTTTATCGTGGACGAGGACAGCGGAAAAGCGATCGTTTCAGATGGAACTTCGGCAGTCATTGGCGGTATGATCACGGCAAAAACCGTAAAGCTTACCAAGAATGGACAGCAGATGGCGTTTGTAACACTGGAGGATCTGGTCGGTTCCGTAGAAGTGATCGTATTTCCGCGGGATTATGAGAACAAAAAGCATCTGCTGAATGAAGACGCGAAGGTATTTATAAGCGGAAGGACCTCGATCGGGGATGATCCGGTGGGAAGGCTGATCTGCGAAGATGTGATCCCGTTTGATAAGATCCCAAAGGAACTGTGGCTGAAGTTTTCCGATAAATCTCAGTATGATGCATTGTGGCAGGAGGTTGCAAACGCATTGAAACTGTCAGAGGGACAGGATAAGGTGATCATTTATCTGGAAAAAGAACGGGCCAAAAAGATCCTTCCGGCCAGCTTTCAGGTGGCAGCTTCTTTTGAGGTCATCGTAAAGCTTGGAAAAATAATTGGTGAAAAGAATGTCAAAGTTGTGGAAAAAGGATTGAAAAGATGACCGAAATGTTTTAGAATAGGCTCTGTATGAAAAAAGAAACAATACGGTACAACAATAAATGGTACAGGAGGAGACAACTATGGCTAAGCAAGTAAAGACAATCGGTGTCCTGACGAGCGGAGGAGATGCTCCGGGCATGAACGCGGCTATCCGCGCGGTGGTTCGTACTGCTATCAGCAAAGGAATGAAGGTAAAGGGAATCATGCGTGGTTATGCGGGGCTGCTGCAGGAAGAGATCGTCGACATGAGCAGCACCGACGTGTCCAACATTATTTACCGTGGAGGAACCATCCTGTATACAGCAAGATGTATGGAATTCGTAACTCCGGAAGGTCAGCAGCAGGGCGCAGATATCTGCCGTAAACACGGAATCGACGGCATCGTGGTCATTGGTGGTGACGGTTCCTTCCGCGGAGCAGGAAAGCTGGCAGCTCTCGGTGTGAACACCATTGGCGTTCCGGGAACCATCGACCTGGATATTGCCTGCACGGATTATACCATTGGATTCGATACAGCAGTTAACACCGCTATGGAAGCCATCGACAAGGTGCGTGATACATCCACATCTCATGAGCGCTGCAGCATCATTGAGGTTATGGGTCGTAATGCCGGTTATATTGCATTATGGTGCGGCATCGCAAACGGTGCAGAGGATATCCTGCTTCCGGAGCGTTATGATGGCAATGAACAGGCACTCATTGACCGGATCATTGAAAACCGGAAACGCGGCAAAAAGCATAATATCATCATCAACGCAGAAGGCATCGGCCATTCTACATCCATGGCTCGCCGCATTGAAGCAGCTACCGGTATTGAGACCAGAGCAACCATCCTGGGTCACATGCAGCGTGGCGGCACCCCGACCTGTAAGGATCGTGTTTATGCTTCCATCATGGGTGCACGGGCAGCAGAGCTTCTGTGTGACGGAAAGAGCAACCGCCTGGTAGCTTATAAACATGGTGAGTATGTAGACTTCGATATCCAGGAAGCACTCCAGATGACGAAGGACATTTCCGAGGAACAGTTTGAGATTGCCAAGATGCTGGCAAGATAAGAAAAGACGTAAGAGCAATGAGACAGATCCGCCCGGCAGCATATCCGCCGGGCGTGTTTCGTGTTTATGGATACGATCCAGAACCATGAAAAATCAAGCCGTGGTTCTGGATCATGTGTGAAAATACAACAGTAACGATTCAGGAGGAGAACGCAGATGACAGGACAGGACGGAAATATCGTTCTTTGCGGTTCGAACAGCTACGAAAAAAAATATTATTTTAATAAAGAGTTTGACAGCCTGCCGGAAGATGTCAAAAAACAGCTTCATGTGATGTGCGTCTGGTTTACGGAGGAATGCGGAGGCATCCTGACCATGGAATTTGAGCCGGACGGCACCCTGGAATTTAAACATCAGGTTTCGGAATATGATGGCTACTGTGATGAGATCGGAGCTGATTTAAAGATCAAGCAGTACCGCCAGGAAGGCCAGGAATTTTTAAAGGCTCTGGAATTGTATTTCAGGGTCTTTTATCTGGGAGAGGAAGCAGAACAATGAAGCTTCGAATCGGAAATGTAGAACTGGACAATAACCTGATTCTGGCGCCCATGGCTGGTGTGACCGACATGTCCTTTCGCCGGCTGTGCAGGGAACAGGGATGCGGACTTCTGGTTACGGAGATGGTGAGCGCGAAAGCCATCCTTTATAAAAACCGCAATACGAAAGACTTGATGGCGATCGGAGAGGGAGAACGGCCGGTATCACTGCAGCTGTTTGGTTCTGATCCGGAGATTGTCAGTGATATCGCACACCAGGTCGAAGACGGTCCCTATGACATCATCGATCTGAATATGGGCTGTCCGGTACCGAAAATTGTAGGAAACGGGGAAGGATCAGCTCTGATGAAAGATCCAAAACTGGTGGAAGAACTGTTATCCGCTCTGGTGCGAAAGGTGCATAAGCCGGTTACGGTCAAATTTCGAAAAGGGTTTGATGATGACCATGTGAATGCAGTGGAAATTGCCAAGATCGCGGAAAGCTGTGGAATTTCGGCCGTGGCTGTGCATGGACGGACAAGGGAACAGTACTATTCCGGCAAGGCAGACTGGGAGATCATCCGCAAGGTCAAAGAAGCTGTGAAGATCCCGGTGATCGGAAACGGAGATATCTTTGAGCCGGAGGATGCAAAACGGATGTTAGAGCAGACCGGCTGTGACGGTCTGATGATCGGACGGGGAGCCAGGGGAAACCCATGGCTTTTTGCGCGGATCCGGCATTATCTGGAAACGGGCGAAGTGCTGCCGCCGCCGGGACCTGTGGAGGTGGGAAAGATGATCCTTCGCCATACCCGGATGCATGTTGCATTAAAGGGAGAATATATCGGGATGAAGGAAATGCGCAAGCACATCGCCTGGTATACCGCAGGACTTCCCCATTCCGCCTCCATCCGGAGAGAATGCAATCTGCTTGAGACCCAGGCAGAGCTGGAAGAACTGCTCAGACGGCATGGAATGCTGTAAAATGGTTGCTGGGTTACACGAATCAATGCACTGCTTGACAAGGGAAATGCTTTCAAGTATAATATTCAGAATGTATGACCATGGGGCAGAAATAATAATGAAAAATAACTGCGCTGCACAACTGAGTGTGGGCAATATATATAAGGAAGGAAATGAGCGTTATGGCAGATAGCAAGAAACACATTTTAACCTATGCAGGATTAAAAAAATACGAGGATGAGCTGCAGGACTTAAAGATCAACCGCAGACAGGAGATCGCACAGAAGATCAAAGAAGCCCGTGAGCAGGGAGATCTGTCCGAGAATGCTGAGTACGATGCAGCAAAAGATGAGCAGAGAGACATCGAGCTTCGTATCGAAGAACTGGAAAAGCTTCTGAAAAATGCAGAGGTAGTAGATGAAGACGAGATCGATCTCGACAAAGTCAGCATTGGCTGCCAGGTAAAGGTATATGATGTAGACTTTGATGAGGAAATGCAGTTTAAGATCGTTGGATCTACCGAGGCAAACAGCCTTCAGAACAAGATTTCCAACGAGTCTCCGGTAGGCGCAGCCCTGATCGGCAAGTGCGTGGGAGACGTGGTAGACGTAGAGACCCAGGCTGGTGTACTTCAGTATAAGGTTCTGGAGATCCAGAGAGTATCATAAGGATAGTTACGATAGAAGATAAGTGAAGGAGTAAGGGGAACATGGCAGAGCAGCAGAATGCAAAGCAGCAGAATACAAAGGAGCCGGATCTCAACCAGCTTCTGAAAGTTCGCCGCGAAAAGCTGGCAGAGCTTCAGGCAGCAGGCAAAGATCCTTTCCAGATCACCAAATATGACGTGACAGCACATAGTGCAGACGTAAAGGAAAACTATGCAGAGTATGAGGGAAAGGAAGTTTCCATCGCAGGACGTATGATGTCCAAACGTGTAATGGGAAAAGCCTCCTTCTGCAACATTCAGGATCTGAAGGGCAACATCCAGTGCTATGTGGCACGTGATGACCTGGGCGAGGAAGCATATAAAGATTTCAAACGTATGGATATCGGTGATATCGTGGGTGTCAAGGGTATCGTGTTCACCACCAAGATGGGAGAGATCTCAATTCATGCCACATCCATGATCCTGCTCTCCAAGAGCCTGCAGATCCTCCCGGAGAAGTATCACGGTTTGACCAATACCGATATGCGTTACCGTCAGCGCTACACCGACCTGATCATGAACGAGGACGTTAAGAAAACGTTCGTGATGCGCTCCCGCATCATCAGCTGCATCCGCCGTTATCTGGACGGACAGGGCTTCTTAGAGGTAGAGACTCCGATGCTGGTTGCAAATGCAGGCGGTGCCGCTGCAAGACCATTTGAGACGCATTATAATGCACTGGATGAGGACGTCAAGCTCCGCATCTCCCTGGAACTGTACTTAAAGCGACTGATCGTAGGCGGCATGGAGCGTGTTTATGAGATCGGCCGTGTATTCCGTAACGAGGGTCTTGACACCCGTCATAATCCGGAATTCACCCTGATGGAGCTGTATCAGGCTTATACCGACTACTACGGCATGATGGATCTGACTGAGAATATGTTCCGTCATATCGCAACCGAGGTTCTCGGAACCACAACCATTCCGTATGCAGAGGTAGAGATCGACTTAGGAAAGCCGTTTGAGCGCCTGACCATGGTTGATGCCATTAAGAAATATACCGGCATTGACTTCGAGGAGATCAAGACCACTGAGGAAGCGAAGAAACTTGCAGATGAAAAGGGTGTACACTACGAGGATCGACATGTTCGTGGTGATATCATCAACCTTTTCTTCGAGGAATTTGTGGAAGAGAATCTGATCCAGCCGACCTTCATCATGGATCATCCAGTCGAGATTTCTCCGCTTACCAAGAGAAAACCGGATAAGCCAGAGTATGTAGAGCGTTTTGAGATGTACATCTATGGCCGTGAGATGTGTAACGCATATTCCGAGTTAAACGATCCGATCGACCAGAGAGAACGTTTCAAGGCACAGGAAGCTGCGCTGGCAGCAGGTGACGATGAAGCGAATACCACCGATGAAGATTTCATGAACGCATTGGAAATCGGAATGCCTCCGACAGGTGGTATTGGTTACGGTATCGACAGACTGGTTATGTTGTTTACAAATAGTCCGGCAATTAGGGATGTTTTATTATTCCCGACGATGAAGTCCTTGGATAAATAAAACGCAATATATAGCGCAGTGCTGA
>CAVIHW010000055.1:0-16007 GCA_963642615.1 Oscillospiraceae bacterium
GCGGTATCTTTTGCTTTCTGTACTACATCCTTCACCGCGGCAGCGGCAGTGTCCTTAGCCACTTTCGCCGCCTTTACCGCTTCTTCCGCCGTTTTTCTTCCGACTTCTGCTGATTTTGCTTCTGTTTTCTTAGCTTTGGCTGTTTTGTCTGCATCGCTTGTCTTTGTCTGTGCTATTTTCGCTTTTGCAGTCTCTTTTGTCGCAGCTTTCTTTGCCGTCTCTTTCTTGGTTTCTGAGCTCTTTGCTTCTGCCGGTTTCTTTGCCGCTGCAGTCTTCTTTGCTGCCGCTTTCTTCGGTGCCGCCGGCTCGCAGCTGAACACGATCATGGCCATGGGCGGCACCGTGATCTGCATGGAATATTCGCGGCCATCGTATTCTTCCTTCTTTGCAGCCCTTACACGGGAATTGCCCTTGCCGCTTCCTCCAAACTGCTTTGCATCACTGTTAAAGATTTCCTTGTATCTGCCTGCAAACGGAAGTCCGATCTGGTATTTCTCGTGAAGCACCGGAGCAAAGTTGCAGACAAAGAGCAGCGTTTCTTCCGCCTTGTCAGTCTTTCTCATAAAGACGACCAGATTGTCTGCAGCAGAAGTACAGTTGATCCACTCAAAACCTTCCGGTTCAAAATCCTTCTGATACAGAGCCGGATGCGTGCAGTACAGCTCATTTAAAGCCTTTACATAATCCTGCATGTTCTTATGGAGCGGATACTCCAGGATATTCCACGGGAGTTCCTCATTTTCATTCCACTCTGAGATCTGCGCAAATTCCTGTCCCATGAACAGCAGCTTCTTGCCCGGATGTCCATACATAAAACCATATGCGGTACGCAGGTTTGCTGCCTTATCTTCATAGGTCTCACCCGGCATCTTTAAGAGCATGGAAGACTTTCCGTGTACCACCTCATCGTGAGAGAATACCAGAACAAAGTCCTCACTGTAGGCGTAAAGCATGCTGAAGGTCAGCTCACCGTAATGCTGGTTGCGGAAATACGGATCACACTGCATGTACCCGGTAAAGTCATTCATCCAGCCCATGTTCCATTTGTAATCAAAGCCCAGTCCGTTCTCCTTCACAGAACCCGTGATCTGCGGCCATGCGGTGGATTCTTCTGCGATCAGCAGGCCGCCTTTGATCTCTTTTTTGAAAATACTATTTAAATGTTTTAAAAATTCTACAGCCTCCAGATTTTCATGGCCGCCGTAGATATTGGCCACCCACTCACCGTCATTCTTGCCATAATCCAGATAGAGCATGGAAGCCACTGCATCCATGCGGATTCCGTCTGCGTGATACTGCTTTGCCCAGAACAGCGCATTGGCGATCAGGAAGTTGGTAACCTGCGGCCGTCCATAATTGTAGATCAGAGTGCCCCAGTGCGGATGGGAGCCCTGGCGCGGATCCTGGTGTTCATATACACAGGTGCCGTCAAAGCAGGCAAGGCCGTGAGCATCACGCGGGAAATGAGCCGGTACCCAGTCCAGGATCACGCCAATGCCCTGCTCATGCATGTAGTTCATAAAATACATAAAGTCATCCGGCGTGCCATAACGGCTGGTTGGTGCATAATAACCGGTCACCTGATAGCCCCAGGATTCATCTAACGGATGCTCCATCACCGGCATCAGCTCCACATGGGTGTAGCCCATCTGTTTTACATATTCCGCCAGCTTTGGGGCAATCTCCCGGTAATTGTAAAATTCCGATCCCAGCACCGGTTCCCCATCCATATCCATCTTTAATTCATGGCGCATCCACGAGCCCAGATGAAGCTCATAGATCGACATTGGCTGATCCTTTGCTGCCTCCAGCTCCCGGTTTTTCATCCAGACCTCGTCATTCCAGGAAAACTGTTCCAGATCCCACACGATCGACGCATTATCCGGGCGCAGTTCAGAATAATTGCCATATGGATCTGCCTTTAACATCGGCTCTCCCCGATGATTTTTGATCTCATACTTATAAAGGGCACCTGCCTCCACTCCCGGAAGGAACAGCTCAAATACTCCGGAATCACCAAGGCGTTTCATCTGATGACGTCTGCCGTCCCACATGTTAAAGTCGCCAACGACGCTGACACGCATAGCACAGGGTGCCCAGACAGAAAAGTATACGCCCTTCACCCCGTCAATGGTCATGGGATGTGCACCCATCTTGCGGTATACATCGTAATAGATCCCCGCACCGAATTTTTTCAGCTCCGCGTCGGTATACTGAGACGGAAAGGTATACGGATCCTGCAGTTCTTCCACCGTACCATTGTCATAGGTCACCTCTAAAAGATACCGGGTCATCTTTTTTCCGTGTAAAAGCACTGCGTAATATCCGGCATCATCCTGCAGTTCCATGGGATATTTGCTGCTTCCCACCTTCACCTCAATGGAGATTGCGTGCGGCATAAAAACCTGGATCAGCAATCCCTCTTCTACCTCATGTGCTCCCAAAAGGTGCTCCGGATTTGCCGCCTCCGAGTAAACAATCTCTTCAATTCCAGCCCAGTCCATCAAATCGTATAATACCTGATCCATGCATAGCCCTCCCCAAAGATATGGTTACGGAAATTCGACAAAAATTGCGACATTTCCGTGTTTTTAATCATTAATTCTGAATTTGATTATATCCGATTTTGCCCATGTTTTCCACTGGTTTAGCCCAAATTTATCAAGTTTTCGTTAAGAAATTTCGCATTTCCCAAGACAGTTTTCCGGGTTACCTTTCCATTTCCTGCTGCCGCATTCTCCGGTAAGATAACATCAGATCCACCATCCTTCCATAGCTTTTCACACCCTCACTCTGGGAATTCATTTTCAGGTAGGTGTCGTTTACCTGATTTGCCACCTCTGAAACCTTGCTCTCATACCGATCCCAGAATTCTGAATTTTCATCCAGATCCTGTCTTGCTTCGTTGCAGAGCTGGTTTGTCAGTTCTATGTAACGCTCCATGTCCACCCGTGCCAGCGCATTTCCGGCATAAACCCAGCCGGTCAGGTAACCGCTGTAGCAAAACGCTTTGTTTTCCGATGAAATGCAGGCCAGATAGCCGATAAAGTTGGCCTCATCCTCCCGCATGAAGCCTTTTAAATGGGAAAGCTCATGACAGAGAGTATGGGGCACATTGTAATCCGGCATATCACCATTAAAATTTGCCTCCACGGTAAAGGGAGAATAAACACCACAAAGCTGCTGCACGGAAAGGATCTGGGAAACCAGAACTTCCTTCGGCTTCGGATAAAAGCCAGACAGGCAGGAAAATGTCTCCCCCGCAGCCTGCATAGCCTTCACGCTCTCTTCCCTCCAGGCGCTGCGGTTCTCCCGGTAAGACTGCCTGCCGTTTTTGGCTGCTTCATTCACCAACTCCACCAGTTCGCTGCACAAGGCATCCAGTTCCTCTGCCGTGTAAGTGCCGTCTTCCAGACCGGCATAGGAAGAAAAGGCGGATGCGTAGTAGTTGATGCCACAGTTGGCGGTGTACAGAAACAACAGCGCGCCAACAATAAAGATCCACCGGCTGAATATGCCGTGCCACTTTTTCCGCAGCAAATGCCATACATCCCACCCCAACAGCAAGATCAGCCCATAAAGCCCCATCTCAACTACAGAAAACGGCACCAGGCCTGTCACCCGCCCCACACTGCCCACGATCCATGGGTAAATATGGTGGGCATACCAGGTGCCAAAACCAGGTACCGTCCGGGCACACATCTGAAGTACGGCTGTTAACACCAGCAGGGAAATTCCTGCTGCCATAAGATACTGACTGCCATGTTGCTTATTTCTTTTCATGAATCTCTCCTAAAATGATGTATCTCAAATATTATCCAATACAAAATCATTAAAAAATGGCAGTAAAAACGTGAGATAGCCGCGCACCGAACCATCTGCAATCCCTTTCCGGATCAGTCTTTTCCGGTATGGATTTAATTCATTTTGTTCTATATGAAGCAGTTCTTTGATTTCACGAATGCTTCCGCCTGGACATTGCGCAATAGCACCTGCAAGCTCGCGGTCTTTTGCTGATAATTCTGACCAGATTTTTTCATAGGACTGCTCTTCCAAATATTGCCTGGACTGGCTGATCACTTTTGTGAAATTTCCCGGATCCCTCCACAGGAAATAACCCACAACCTGAAACGCGAAAGGATACCCCTTTGTGAGCTTTGCCATCTCTCTGGCATCATCTGCTGTAAGCTTTATATTCTGTCTGTAATTATCCGCCATGGCACCGATATTCAGCGGAGAGAGTATGATTTTGGGCGCACGGTACAGAAATGTCAGATTTTTCTCATTTTGAAGATCCGAAATATTCTGATACAGACCCGTCATTAGTAAAAATACCGGGGCGTTTTTGCGCAGCATCTGCTGAATGGCAAATGTAAACGTCTTTATCTGATGAGAAGCAGTTACCTCATCAATAGTAAATAAGATTTTTTTATGATGCTGTGAAAGGTTTTCAATCATCCGCTCCAAAGCAACCTGAATATCCGCAATCGGTGCCGCGTCTGACACCTCCAAACCAAATCCAAATAAAGAAAAATTGAGTTTTGCCTTCTGAAATATCTGTGCCAGTCCCTGAATACTGCTAAGATATGCTGCGGCCTCCTGCATAAGATCTGACTTGTATGGATTCAAATCCACAACAATCCAGTCCTTGTCTCTTCCTATCTCCTGAGAAATGTCTGTCATAAACACAGTCTTTCCGCATCCCCGGACTCCGGAAATCATATACACCTGCTGTGGAGGATTGGGTGACAAAAAATCCTCTAAAATCTGCCGTTCTTCTGCAATTCGTTTGATATATTCGATGGGTTCCTTTCCGAATGTTAATGTATATGGATTCTGCATGACCTTTCCTCCATTGAATTTACTGTTTTGATTTACTATTTTCTTTTACTATTATAGCACATTTTTACTATAGTTTACTATTTAGTTTTACTATTTTCTACCGCAATACAGAAAAAATAAAACAGCTCCATCCCTCTGGAAATTGTCCAGGAGATGGAGCTGTTTTTCGGAGAAATTCTGTCATTTGAATCATGACATGCAAATTATGTAATCTGTGAGAAATACATCAGCTATTTGGCAGCGGTAGCTTCAATCTCACACAAAACACCCTTTGGAAGGTCTTTCACAGCTACGCAGCTGCGGGCTGGTTTGGAAACAAAGTACTTTGCGTACACCCCATTAAATGCCGCAAAATCACCCATATCTGCCAGAAAGCAGGTTGTCTTTAAGACTTTTTTAAATCCGGTTCCGGCTTCTGCCAGAATCGCACCGACATTTTTACAGCTCTGCTCAGCCTGAGCCGCAATTCCCTCCGGCACGCTGCCATCTGCAGGGTTTACCGGAATCTGTCCGGAAGTGATCACAAGACCATTGTGCTCATAAGCCTGGGAGTACGGCCCAATTGCTCCAGGCGCGTTTTTCGTATCAATTACGTTCATGATAATATCCTCCTGTAAAGTAAATGTTTAACCGACCGGGTAGAGCACACAGCCCAACCCGACGGTGACAAGCAGTCCGGCCAGCGAAACCAGAACTGTTGAAATAAAAATGTAACGGTAACAATCCTTTGCGTCAAATCCGCAAGTGTCAGAAACCGTGATCAGCATGCCATTGTGGGGGAGGCAGCTGAATCCGGCTGTTGCGATGGCCACCACGCGGTGCAGGATTTCCGGCTGTACCCCCATGCCAAGGTACTGTCCGGAAAGAATGTTCATGGCCACATCCGCGCCACCGCCCCCGTTTCCGGTCAGAATCCCAGCAAAGGAAGCAGCGAGGCTTAAGGAAATGGTCGGGTTGACCGGAAGGGAAGCAATGGTTTCAAGGATAATCTGTGCTCCGCTGCAAGCCAGAACTGCACCGCCAAAACCAACCGATGCTGCCGTTGTGACCATAGCAGGCCCCACCTTTGCAACACCCTCGTTGAAGGTTCTAAGCTTATCCGGCAGGTTTTTCCAGCCAAGAAGCAGGGCCATCACAGTACCTGCTAAAACTGCATAAGACAGATCCATGCCAAAGAGATTGATCAGCAGGATAATGAGTACCATCGGAAGAACCGAAGTCCACGGGCGCAGGCCCGGGTCCTTTTCAAACTGCTCAATGCGGCGAAGAATATCTCCTTCCGCCTCGAAGTGCTCCCCACGTCTGCGGGCTTTGCCAAATTCGTAGCCAAAGTACAAAAACATCAGGGCTGCGGTGACCACGGAAGCGATCATACTAACAAGCGGAGCCGCCATGGGGGATGTTCCGATATACTGGGTCGGAATGATATTGTTTAACTGTGCGCCCCCGGGCACCATGGACAGCGGGAAGGTACAGGATGCTGCCATGATGCAGGCCGGGATCAGTTTGCGCGGAAGATCTGCCTTTTTGAAGGTGGCCAGAAAGATGGGATACACGGTAAATACAATCACAAAAGCGCTGATTCCACCGTAAGACAGAATTGCAGTTACCACCAGTGCGCCATATGCCGCATTCTTATCACCAAACCATTTCCCGATCATTCTGGAGAAGGCCGAAACCAGCAGGGTTTCTTCCATCACTTTGCCAAACAGAGCGTTGGTCACAAACACCAGAACATATTTGGCGATAAAGTTGGCCAGCGAGATGGCATAGTGGTTCATAGTCAGATCCATAAAGGAAAAACCACTGCTAAACGCCAGTACCAGCACACAGATCAGGGATGCCAGGATCAGATGAACCCGCTTGTAAATCAGAATGATCAGCAGCAGGATTGCCGCAAATACACCGATGAGACTCATAAAAACTACTCCTTATGTAAAAATGTTGGGTTCGCAAAGGCGCAAACACCATAACCGCTTACGCTTTCAGCGCTGTTTCCAGCTGATTTAACGCTTTCTCCAGCAGCTTGCGCGGACAGGCCAGGTTAAACCGCAGGTATCCTTCTCCGCCAGGTCCGAACCAGGAACCCATATCGGTTCCGATGTGAGCCTTCTGCGCAATAAACGCTTCAATCTCTTCCGTGCTCATGCCGGTTCCGCGAAAATCAACCCATACCATATAGGTTGCTTCTGCCTTTTCCATTTTCAGCATCGGAAGCTTTTCCTTCAGAAAATCTGCCATGTAATCAATGTTAGCAGTTACATAATCGCACAGAGCAGTTACATAACCATCGCAGTGATTGTATGCTGCTTCCAGCGCAGCAGAGCCGAACCAATTCATGTTAAAAATACGGTTTGCATTCAGACCTTTCACGTACTGTGCACGCATCTCGTCGTTTGGAATGATAGCATAAGCGGTCTGCAGGCCGGCCAGGTTGAAGGTTTTACTCGGTGCATAATGGGTAATAGTATTCTGGCGGATCTTCTCTGACAGTGCGCTGACAGCCTGATGCTTGTGTCCACCCATCATCAGATCCGCATGGATCTCATCGGAGATCAGGATCACATTGTTGTCGGCACAAAGGTTTCCAAGGGTCTCCAGCTCCTCCTTCGTCCAGGCGCGTCCAACCGGATTGTGCGGATTGGAAAGGATCAAAAGCTTGTTTGCCGGATCCTTCACTTTCGCTTCCAGATCCTCAAAATCCATGGTCCAGTGGCCATTCTCCTCCTTTAACGGATTTAAGACCAGCTTACGTCCGTTGTTGTTGACACCATCCATGAATGGATAGTAGACCGGAGTCTGCACAATGATACCATCTCCAGGCTTGGTAAAGCTCTGGATCACAATGGTATAACCCGGGATCACGCCCGGTGTGAACACAATCCAGTCCTTCTGGATTTTCCAGTGATAATGACGATCTACCCAGCTTATGATGGCATCATAGAAGCTGTCCGGCTTGGTGGTATAGCCATACGCCTGGCACTCCACTCTCTGCTTTAACACTTCCACTACTTCCCTGGGAGCGCGAAAATCCATATCCGCAATCCACATCGGAACCATCTCTACAGACGGATCCACGCCAAACTTGGCATTGCAGCCGTCCCATTTCATGCTGCGTGTATTTCTGCGGTCCAGATCGTAATCAAAATATTCCTTTGTGTATTCCATAATGTATAACCCTCCTGAAAATAATTGTTCTGTTTCTTTTATACTGCTGCTTTTTTCGCCTTGCGCGGGCTCACGTACTTCTCACCATGCTCCAGATCTACAGAATCTGGAATAACACGGTAATTAAAGAGAACCATTAAGAATGCTACCACTGGGGTGATATAGCAAAGGAACGAATACGGCGCAAAGGCCAGAGTGCTGACACCAAACAGGCCATCAATATACATGCCTGCAATATTCCACGGGATCAGCGGTGCAATGACGGTTGACGTCGCGTTGATGGCCTTGGAACAGTTGGTCGGATGCAGATGGAACTTTCTGTAAGCTGGGATCATCAGGCTTCCGCTCATCAGCAGAGAGAAGGTATTGGTTCCCATGATGTTGCCGATCAGCGCAATGGCCTCACTGGCAAAGGTCAGCTTGAGGACGGTATCTGCCCAGGCCGCTACCGGGCTGATGATCGCATCCAGAATTCCGGTAAGATTGTAAGCCCCCACCATGCCAAACGCATAAAGCATGAGCATACCGGTGTTGAACATACTGGTCACACCGCCTCGATTTAAAAGCTTGTCCAGAAATTCCTGACCGGTGGTGATGGAATAACCGCTCCACATATACGGCAGGATGTTATTGAGCTCCACGCCCTGATAAAGCACTGCTACCACGCAGGCCACCAGAGAGGAAATCAGCATAGACGGAACCGCCGGCTTCTTTAAGACCAAAAGCGCCAGCAGGACGATAACCGGAATGAATGCCACAAAACTGATGTGGAAGTAACTGCTTAAGGAAGTACAGATGGACTGAAGATAACTGTCATCGAACGCATCGTTGGCAAACCGCAGGCCCAGCACATAGTAAATAGCACCAGTAATCAGGAAGGACGGAAGCACCACGTAGCTTAACTGTTTGCAGTGGGTGATGAGATCCGTCTCAACTGCTGCCGCTGCCACATTGGTACTGTCTGACATCGGGGAAAGCATATCGCCCAGGAACGATCCGCTGATGATCGCGCCAACGGTCATGCCGGATGGAACACCCATGCTCTCACCAATGGCGAACATAGCCAGACCAGCGGTACCGGCAGTTGCCCAGGAAGTTCCGCAGGCCAGTGACACCATCACACAGAGTAAAAACGCAGCCAGCAGGAAGATATTCGGACGGATCAGTTTCAGACCGATGTAAATGATGGCTGGTACTGCTCCGCAGGCGATCCAGGTTGCAATGACTGCGCCGACCGCCATCAGAAGCAGTATTGGGCCAAGGCCCTTTTTACAGTTTTCCATCATGGCGTCGTTGATCTCGTTATACGAGTAGCCCAGATGCATACTTACCGGAAGGACAAACAGCCAGATCACAAAAAACATCAGGTGAATGGGAGCATTGACCACTTTGGTTGCACCAAGAATAATGCCGAGAACACCAAATAAAGCAAACAGCGCGTAAGCTAACGATGGCTTTTTTCGAACAGGTTCTGTTGCTGCAGGTTTCATAGATTCTCCTCCAATACATAAAATTTGCAATACAGATGAGAGTCAGACCGCATGGCCAATGCATTCTTTGTCTCTAAATAGTTTGACGTCCAAACTCTTTATGTCTGCATCTTACATCACCAGTCAAGTCGTGTCAATTGTTTTCTTTTTCTTCACTTCTTTTTCATCACACTGCACAATTTTGTCCAGAAATATTTGTTTGATATTCAAACTCATTTCTTCAAAAATTGCACGTTTTCTTGACTGAAATACAGCAAAATGATAAAATAACCCCATATAACAGTTAAGACATCAAACTATATAATTGGGAGTAAAAAGGATTAAGATCAATATGGAAAAAGAATTTGACGTTTCCGACATCAGTGAGATTCTGGATAGTCTGGACAAAAAAATAGACATTGTTTTCCGGCATCAGATGCTGTTTTCCCTCTATCGTTCCATCCCCCGTGATTACGGCATGGGCGTTCTGATGAGTGAGGTTGACGTGCATACACTGGGATATATTCAGGAACATCCCGGAATTCTGGCAAAACAGATTGCTGAGATGACCTACCGCTCCAAAGGAACGGTGTCCCTCTCCCTCTCCAAACTGGAAGAACAGGGATTTTTAGAGCAGCGCATCAATCCGGATAAAAAATCCGAGCGCAACCTGTATCTGACATCGGCCGGAGAAGAAGTCTGCCGCCGCCACCGGGAGTATGACCGTAAGACAACCTATAACTACATCATGGAGCT
Organism: Oscillospiraceae bacterium; assembly: GCA_963642615.1. Classification (GTDB taxonomy): domain Bacteria; phylum Bacillota; class Clostridia; order Lachnospirales; family Lachnospiraceae; genus Brotaphodocola. The sequence continues at coordinate 10,236 of CAVIHW010000055.1, forward strand.
GTTAAAGCACTGCACTCCGGAAGAGATCAACGGTTTCTATAAGGTTTCCCACTACCGCTGCGAATTATTTGAAGATGTCATTCAGGAGGATCGGAAAATCTTTGAACTGGATAAAAAAAAGAGAACAACAGAAGGCGCAAAAAAAGCTGACAGCCAAGAGTAGTTTTATATTGGATTTTTTCTCAATTTGGGATATACTTTGAACAGTCACACTAAGACATACAAAGGAGGCTGAATTTATGGTTCGCAGAGAAAATACCACTGTAGTTGAGAACCTGGGCGGAGGCAAGGGCACCGCATACGTTCACCATATCATTTCCAAAGAAGAATTTTTAGGTCACGGCAGAATGTACGCGAAAGTAGTACTTCCTCCGGGTGCAAGCGTTGGCTGGCACCAGCATGTACATGACACAGAGCCGTATTACATTTTAAAAGGTCAGGCAGACTTCATCGATAATGACAAATCCGTCACTAAGGTAGGCCCTGGCGATTGCTGCATCATTCAGGTAGGCCAGTTCCACAGTCTGGAGAACAATTCCGATGAGGATGTAGAGTTCATGGCACTGATTTATAATGAGCCGGGATTTTTATACGAATAAAATTTTAATTTTAAAAGAGCTGCCTTGAAATGATTCTCATCACGTTCAACAGGTATCGGTTTTCATTTCAAGACAGCCTTTTTCCACTTATCCATTCTTTTATTCATCAAATTTGAAATACACAAAAACATCCTGCAAAAAATCCTGTTGCGGATCCGTCAGTTTTTTCCCCTCTTTCCAGGCTATGACTTGATATCGTTTTCTATCCGGCTTCACAACCGGAATCTGCACAATATTTTCATTTTTCACAAAATTGGTATTAAATCCCAGTTCTGACGTAAGGACAACCCCTCTATTTTGTTCTAACATCTTGATTCGCATAAAATAATCCACCTCGATCGTTTTGGGCTGATAACCGCAAAGTCCACACATATCCTGTACAAATAACTGAGTGGTAGGATTCGTTTTTCCCAGAACAAGAAATGTCTCATCTTTCAAATCAGTCAAATCAATCGTTTTCCGTTCGGCCAATGCGTGCCTTTTCGATACCACAAGCAGTGTTTGCTCGGCAGGAAGAATCTGATGTGTTTCCCATCCATTTTCTGCAATATCCCATCCATTTCCCATAAAAAAGTCCGTTTCAAATTTCCCGCTGTTTATCATCTTAGGATCTGCCAAAACAGCTTCCAAATGAAGATTTCGATGTTTTTCTCTTACATAATCAAAAAATTCTTCCCAAAGCAGCGGGCTTGTCATGGCAATCTTTATTGTGTGTTCTTCCCTTCCTGCGATCATTTTCATTTCATCAATTCCAGAATCTAACAAAGCCAATGCTGGTTCTACTTTTTCCAGAAAAAGCTTTCCTTTTTCATTTAGATAAATTCTCCGGTTCACCCGGTCAAACAATTTTACACCCAATTCATCTTCCAGTTTCGCAATTGTCATACTTAACGACGGTGGAGAAATCAGCAGATCCTTTGCTGTATTCCCCAAATGCCCATTTCGAGCCAGCGCTGCAAAATACCGCAATTGTAAAAGTTCCATTTTCTCCCCCCAATTGTTCATCATACTTATAACGTATCATAAAAAATGTTAAATTACAATCTAACATACACTTAAACAATCCTGTAATTTACGAATAGAAACAGTTTTTATATAATGAACTTGCGTTTAGATAATTTGTACAAATTATTTGTTACTATCATCTTTTTTATAACAAAAACATGCAAATGTAAAGGTGGGATTATGAAACACACACGTAAAATTCCATTATTCTTAACAGCTGCCATGGCTTGGTTTGGCTACCACTGTGGAGCTGGTTTTGCTTCTGGCCGTCAAGTCTGGCTTTATGCAAACCGATATGGTACAAAGGGAATTCTTGCCTGTCTGATTGCCTGGATCGTCTGTGGTTCTTTCATTTTTGTCACATCTGAATATGCCAGAGTAACACATGCAAAAAACTATCGTGATCTGAGCAACGGTATTTATGTCGAAAATTCTACTATTTCCCGCATCGCCCTGTTTTGTTGGGATATTATGGTTGCCCTGGCTGCAATTGTCGGCTGCGGATCCTGTGTTGCTGGAAGCGGCACCCTTTTCCATAACTTAAGCGGCATGCCCTATATGCTCGGATGTTTAATCTTTGTGACAGGCATGATACTCATTACCGGTTGCGGAAAAAACGTTTTGGAGCGCCTTGGTAATGTTGGAATTGCCCTGATCACAGTCTTTTTTCTGGTATGCATAACTGGAATACTCCGAAACACCGGACATCTGGCAGCTGTTCTAACTACCAGCCTCGGTTCTCCTGTAGAAGAAAATGCTTCTTTATGGACCATTATACGCTCCGGTTTTACCTATGGTATCGTTCAGATCAGCTTCCTTCAGGCAGCCTGCGTTATGGCAGGTAAATTTGAAAGCCGAAAAGAGACCACAAAATTTGTATTAACCGGCATGCTTTTAAACTGTGGCGCTATGATCGTTTCTTTTCTCTGCATCATGACTTACTATCCACAGATTGGTGAATCCACGCTGCCAATGATCAGTATTATTCAGGATATCCCTGGAACCCTCGGATCGTTGATGCTGATTGCTTATAATCTGGTATTGGTGCTTGCATATATCACTACCGCAGGCGCTCTGGTTGTCGGAAATGTAGCACGCTATACGCCGCTTCTCGAAAAGAAATTAAAATCACCGTTCTTATGCCGTATGATCATTATCGTAATCGTCTTAGGAGGTGGATCCCTGGTATCCCGTTTAGGACTAGATGGTGTCCTTACAAAAGCCAATGCATTCAATGCATCTCTGAGAATTCCGCTCTGGTTTGTTCCAATTATGATTCTCGGACCAATCTCAATCCATCGCGAATTAAAAAAGAATAACATCCATAAGGAGGATTCATTATGAAAATCACAAAAGTAGATGTATTACATGTTCACACCAAATTAAAAAATGGGCACTGGCGTCCCACACTTTGCCGAATCTACACAGATGAAGGCATCTACGGTGATGGTGAAGCTGCACTGGCATATGGTGAATGTCAGGATGCTGCTTTTGGTATTGTACAAAGCTTCGCCAAACTGATCATCGGCATGAATCCCCTCGATAATGAAGTAATCTGGGATAAGCTGTATCGCACCACATTCTGGGGCCAGAATGGCGGTCCAATCGTTTTTGCCGGAATCAGCGCCATCGATATTGCCCTTTGGGATATTCGCGGAAAATATTACAATACACCAATACACCAGCTACTCGGCGGCAAAAAGCGCAGCAAACTCCGCACCTATGCAAGCCAGCTGCAATTTGGCTGGGGACCAGATATTATTCCACAGCGCACGCCTGAAGAATATGCCAGAGAGGCCAAACGTGCCGTAGATGATGGATATGATTGTGTGAAATATGACTTTTTCACCTTTAAACCGGATGAAGGTGTATTTACCACAGAAGATCGTGTGGGACTGATTCGTCAAAATTATCTCCACATGCTGGAGGCGCGTGTCAAAGCAGTGCGTGAAGCAGTTGGTCCTGATGTAGATATTATTGTAGAAAATCATTCCTTTACCGATGCATCTTCTGCGGTTCAGATTGGGCATGTATTAAAGAAATATAATATCTTCTACTTTGAAGAGCCAACCACACCATCTCCTCAGCTTAGTAAATTTGTACATACTGAAACCGGACTTCCGGTTGCAAATGGCGAACGTATTTACACCCGCTGGCAGTTCGCAGACTATTTCAAGCAGGATGCCATTCAGATTATCCAGCCTGATATTGGAACATGCGGTGGTATCACAGAAGTAAAAAAAGTATGCGACATGGCTTATGTTTATGATGTCGGAGTACAGGTTCACTCCTGCGGCAGCCCTATTTCCACCACTGCTGCCCTTCATGTAGAAGCCGTAATTCCTAACTTCGTCATTCACGAACACCACACCTACAATTTAAGTCCTTACAATCGTGAATTATGTACTCACGACTACCAGCCCGTTGATGGCAACTTTATTGTACCGGATCTTCCTGGCCTTGGAAATGAAATTTCCGAATACGCATTCAAGATCAGTGACGTTGTTACCATTCAGTAACTAATCAAAATGGAGCGTTTGCAATTATTCGCGAACGCTCCATTTTTCCATCAGTTTTCATACCATTCTATCTGACACTGGTGTTTTTTATTTTTCTTGTCATAGTTGATGCCAACCAGTAAAATTTTTCCAGAGTATGCTGCAAGTGCATCCGGATAATGTTTATCATAAATTTGCATAAGTGCTGTCTTTGCGCTTTTATCCCATTTTAATTCCACAAGCAGTGCCGGATACTGTTCTGCTCGTTCCCGTTTCGGAATATATACAAAATCTGCAAATCCACGGCCAGCCGGTAATTCCCTGATTGGTTTGAAATAATATTTCATTGCACTTAAATAAGCGATCGTCAAAACACTGCTCAAAGAATTTTCATCGTTGTATGAAATATTCGCCGCATATTCCGTATGGATTTTTTCGATCGCTGCTGCAACAGCTTCCGCATCCAGATTCAGTGTTGCATCAAGAAGTTTATCGGATTCTCGCTTGAATTCCAGAAATTCATCCCAACTATTTTCCTCGATTGCTTCTGCAAACTCACTGCGAATCTCCTCGTTCGGAATAAATGCCGTACGCTCCTTCTGATCATATGCAAGATAACCAAGATGAATCAAGGCTGTCATCACATCATCCTTATTCTTGAAGCTCACCATATCATTCTGATATGTTTTTGTTTTTACCGGAATTTTATCTCCTGACAGCATTGTCAGCAGAGACGCTTTCAATCCATCAAAATCCATGCTGATGAGCGGGATAATTGCCTCATAAGTTCCCGTTTTTGACCAGTAACTCTGAAATATTCCTCTCTGCATAATACTCACCACAGCTCTTGGATTATAGACCTGATAATCCCCCAGCTGATATCCATCATACCAGCGTTTTACTTCATCAAAATCCCGCCCATACTGCTCGCATAAATATTTTACCTCTTCTTCTGTAAAACCAATATACGGTGCAAATACGCTGGGATCCAGCATTGTGAACTCTTCAAAATTGTTCAGTGCTGACTGGGTTTTTAATTTTTTGATCGGCAAAATTCCAGTTAGATATGCCAAATGCAAAAATCTGGTCAGCTCAGTTCCTTTAAACATACCTCGCAGGAAATTGATATACGCTGCCTGAACCGTTTGATTTGCCGCTTCATCTCGGACCAATACGTCCCACTCATCAACGATCACAACAAACTGTTGCCCTGTTTCAGCTCGAATCATGGACAATGCTTCTGGCAAAGTTGTACTCTGCTCTAAACAGATCTTCGAATAATGTTCGCGCAGCTCTGCCAGCACGCTTTCCGTAATATATGCCACAATCCGGTTCACATCATCCACATTCGATAAGAACCATTGAATATCAATATGAATGACATCATATTGATTCAAATGCTTTTCAAAATCCTCCTGTTTTCCAATATTCAGATCAGAAAACATCTCTTTAGAATTGCAGCCTTTGCTGTAATATGCTGTCAGCATGTCCGCTGTGATCGACTTTCCAAATCTTCTCGGTCGGCTGTTGCAGATATATTTTTCTGTAGTATCGATCACACTGTTGATATACTCAAGAAGGCCAGTCTTATCAATATATATTTTGGAATTTATCGCGTTTTGAAAAGCGCTGTTGTCCGGGTTTAGAAATCGTCCCATCTCATCTTCCTT
>CAVIHW010000056.1:0-15586 GCA_963642615.1 Oscillospiraceae bacterium
CTATAATTTCATTCATGATTTTTTCCTCTGTTTCATCATTTCTTAATCGGTAACTTTCAAAGCTCAACCATGCTGCATAGCATCCTCAATGGCCACTGCAATGCCTTCGCTGTAGGTTGGATGGGCACGCATGGCTCTGGAAAGCTGCTCGGCAGTCAGGCCGTTTGCTATAGCTGTGGCCATCTCTCCGATCATATCTGTGGCACGCGGACACATCATCTGCGCACCCACGATCGTATTGGAATAGGCCTCAAAGATTAGACGGATAAAACCATCCTCTTCTCTGGCAATGATGGATTTTCCATTTTCTCCCATATCATAGACGCCACAGCGCACCTTCATGCCAAGTTCCCGTGCACGCGCTGCGGTGATGCCCACGGTAGCAATCTCGGGATCCGTATAAATGCAGCTTGGTACGATCGGGAGGGATACATACATGCCGTTTGGCACTGCTTCCAGCCGGATCGTATGCGGCTTTCCGGCCAGGCTTTCCATAACATAGGCTGCCTGTGCCATAGCCACATGTGCAAGCTGCGTCTGGGCAGAAACATCACCAATGGCAAAAATCCCTTTCTCACTGGTCTCAAAATCCGCATTGACTACAAGACGCCCATGATCCATCTCAAGCGCCATATCTTCCCCAAACAAGCCTTCCGTGTAAGGAATACGTCCGATGGCCACCACCACCTGATTTGCCGGAATCTGTATCGTTTCGTCCGTTTTTTGATGCCTTACCGTACAAACAAGACTCTCTTTTCGATGAATCTCTTCCACAAAGGAATTGCAGTATATGGTAATGCCCTTTTTTGTAAGCTGTTCTTTTAAAGCCTCTGACACTTCCTCATCCATAGGCCCTAACAGATGGGATCCTTTTTCCACGATCGTCACCTGAGAGCCAAGAGCGCGAAACAGGGTAGCGAACTCCACACCGATCACGCCGCCTCCCATGATCACGATATGATCGTAATTCCAGGTAGGGACTGCTAACAGGCGGTCACTGTTGATAACACCGGGAAGATCAATTCCCGGAATATCCGGCATCAGAGGTTTTGCACCGGTAGCCAGGATGATCTTCTTTGCCCGCAGATATTCTCTTCCATCCTCTCCTACGACCTCCACGGTCTTTTCCCGGCGGATGATGGCCTTTCCGTGGATAAACGTGATGTTATTTTTATCAAACAGCTTCTGGATCTCTCCCCGATAGCGGTACACCGCACGTTTTTTATATTCCTGCATTTTTGCAAAATCAAAGGATACCGAATCGGTAAAAATACCAAACTCATCCACATGCTGCATCATGGAGAACATGCTTGACGCATGCAGGAGTGCCTTTGTGGGAATACAGCCCCGGTTGATACAGGTTCCGCCAAGCTTATCCTCATCCACCACCGCTACCTTCATGCCAAACGTTGCGCCCCGGATGGCTGCCGTATAACCACCGGGACCTGCGCCAATCACAACCAGATCATAATATGCTGCCATACAACCATTCCTTTCTAAAACAGGTTTAAGGCCTCACATGCCTTGTAAATGCCGTCTTCTCCAATCGCTGCCGTAACATAATCTGCTGCTTGTTTTAACTGTTCATGTGCATTTCCCATTGCCACGCCAATGCCCGCCGCAGTCACGATTTCATAATCATTCATACTGTCTCCAAAGGCTATGGTCTGGTTTAACGGGATATCCCACTCCCTGCACAGACGCTTTAAGCCTTCTGCCTTGGATGCCTCTTTTTCAATGATATCGGCACCCTCCATGCTGGAAAACATTGGAAGCTTCAACATTGGAAATGCTCTCTCGATCTCCCTTGCACCGGGTTCATGACCAATATAGGCAAGTGTTCGCACCGGCATGTCAAGAAGCTTCCATGGGTCACGAAATTTCCGGTCTGACATTTTCCAGCGCACCATATCGTGGCGCGTCACACACCACGGATTGATAAAATAATCCGTATCCCCTGCAGTCAGGCCAATGGCATAATCCTTCTCTTCCGCAAAATGAAGAAGCTGTTTTACCAGTTCCTTCTCCATGCAGTGCTCATAGATCAGCTTTGAACCAATGGTGATCTTATTGCCATTTAAATGAATGATGGCATCTGGCCTTACCTGGTCTGCCAGGCCTTCACTGAATTTGGCATCCATGTCCCGGCCGGTAGCGATCACTATATAATACTGCTTCCGAAGCAGGTCGAGTGCTTTTTTCGCACTGTCCGGAATTTTATAATCTGCATGATTTAAAAGCGTCATATCCATATCAAAACTGACGATTCCCTTCATTGCTTCTCTCCCTGTTCTGTTTTAGTGCATCAACCATAACGAAAAGAGCACGGATCCTCCATACAGCAGCAGGAATCCGTGCTCTTTTTTGTCAGATAATCGGGGCAACAGGATTTGAACCTGCGACCTCTCGGCCCCCAGCCGAGCGCGCTACCAAGCTACGCCATACCCCGATAACACATTGAACCACATTATTATAGCAGAATTTTTGTGTTTTGCAAAGTGTTTTTTCTTATAACATTTTTCCGGGCAGATCAGAAGATCTGCCCGGCCTGTGTCAGCTTTCTTGTTCCAGTTTTGACAGCTTTGAATAGAAATATTTGATGATATCTTTTCTTGTGATGATCCCGATAAAGAATCCCCTGTCATCTACCACCGGCACAAAGTTCTGGTTCAGCGCACAATCGATCATGTCTTCCATTTTCGATTCTGCCGTGACCGGCTTATAATCCGCCCGTCTCGGAATGGATGCGATCGGTGCTTTCCCTGCTTCCATAAAGTCCATCTGATAGGTCGTGCGGATGCCCCAGAGCAGATCACCCTCCGTAATCGTTCCGATATACGTGCCATCCTTGGAAAGCAGCGGAATGGTCGAATAGCGGAAGCCTTCCATCTTATTTAATGCCTGACGCACAGTATCTTCTTCAAAAATGTGCGCCACGCTGCTCTTTGGAGTCAGAAAAAACAGGATATTCATAATTCACCTCGATTTTTACAGCTCTACTTTTACCTTATCCAGATGCCAGATATCTTTTACGTACTCTTCAATGGTACGATCTGAACTAAACTTGCCGCTGCATGCAGTATTGAGCATAGCTGCCTTTGCCCACCACTGCTCATCACGGTAAGCTTCATCCACATGCTTCTGTGCCTCCGCATACATTCTGAAATCTTTCAGAATGAAGTAGGTATCCGCACGGTCACTGCTTAAGGTATTGAGCAGGGAGTTGTAGATATCACGGAACAGCTCCGGATCATACGGTGCATAGTAGCCGTTGATCAGCTGCATCAGCACACGGCGGATATCCTGATCATTGTTGAAAATCTGCATCGGATCATAGCTGTGGTCATGCTCCATGCGGATGATATCATCAGAAGAAGTACCAAAGATAAATGCATTCTCAGCACCGACTTCTTCCACGATCTCCACGTTTGCACCATCCATGGTTCCTACCGTCAGAGCACCGTTTAACATGAACTTCATGTTGCCGGTACCGGATGCTTCTTTACTTGCGGTAGAAATCTGCTCACTGACATCAGCTGCCGCAAAAATGATCTCTGCATTGGATACGCGGTAATCTTCAATGAATACGACTTTGATCTTGCCATTGATGGACTTATCGTTGTTGATAACATCTGCAACAGAGTTGATCAGCTTGATGGTCAGTTTCGCACGCTTGTAGCCTGCTGCTGCCTTTGCACCGAAAATGAAGGTTCTCGGAACCATATCCAGGTTCGGGTTATCCTTCAGCTGGTTGTACAGATACATCACATGCAGGATATTCATGAGCTGACGTTTGTACTCATGCAGTCTCTTAACCTGGACATCGAAGATGGATCGCGGATCTACATCAATGCCATTGTGCTCCTTGATATATTTTGCCAGGCGAACCTTGTTCTGATACTTGATGTTCATGAACTCATGCTGGCATTTTTCATCGTCCACATACAGCTTTAACTTACTGATGGCAGAAAGATCCGTGATCCACTCATCGCCGATCTTATCTGTGATCCAGTCTGCAAGAAGCGGGTTTGCGTGGAGCAGGAAACGCCTCTGGGTAATACCGTTGGTCTTGTTGTTGAATTTCTGCGGCATCATCTCATAGAAGTCTTTTAACTCCTGTTTTTCCAGGATCTCGGTATGCAGTCTTGCTACACCATTTACGGAGAAGCTTCCTGCGATCGCCATATGAGCCATCTTGACCTGTCCGTCATAGATGATCGCCATCTTAGCGATCTTCTCCTGGTTGCCCGGATATTTCTGCTGGATCTCCTGGATGAAACGGCGGTTGATCTCTTCTACGATCTGGTAAATACGCGGAAGCAGTCTGGAGAACAGCTCGATCGGCCATTTTTCCAGTGCCTCAGCCATGATGGTATGGTTGGTATAAGCACAGGTCTTTGTGGTTACTTCCCATGCCTCCTCCCAGGTTAAACCATAATCATCCAAAAGGATACGCATCAGCTCTGCCACTGCAACGGTCGGATGGGTATCATTTAACTGGAATACGTTCTTTTCATAGAACTTGCGGATGTCATCATGCTTCTCCATATATTTGCTTACAGCACGCTGTACGCTTGCGGAAATGAAGAAGTACTGCTGCTTTAAACGAAGCTCTTTTCCTGCATAGTGGTTGTCATTCGGATAAAGCACGTCACAGATGGTCTTTGCAAGATTTTCCTGCTCTACGGCCTTCTGGTAATCACCCTTATCGAAGGAATCCAGGTTGAAGGTGTTGATCGGCTGGGCATCCCAGATGCGGAGAGTATTGACTACATTGTTGCCATAGCCCACTACCGGCAGATCGTACGGAACTGCCATAACGGACTGATAACCTTCCTGAACAAAATGCTCCCTGCCATTCTCCCACTCGGTGCGCACATAACCACCGAACTTTACCTCTGTTGCATACTCAGAACGGCGTACCTCAAACGGGTTACCATCTTTTAACCAGTTATCCGGCACCTCGACCTGATAACCATTTTCAATTTTCTGTTTGAACATGCCATAGTGGTAACGGATTCCGCAGCCGTATGCCGGATATCCAAGGGTTGCAAGGGAATCCAAAAAGCATGCCGCAAGACGTCCAAGACCACCGTTTCCAAGGGCTGCATCCGGTTCCTGATCTTCGATCACGTTTAAATCAAATCCAAGTTCGTCCAGAGCCTCTTTTACGTCCTGTCTTGCCATGATGCTGATGATGTTGTTGCCCAGTGCACGACCCATTAAAAACTCCATGGAAAGATAGTAAACAGTCTTTACATCCTTCTTTTCATATTCCTTGTGGGTTGCGATCCACTCATCAATGATAACATCCTTGACTGCATAGGCAACAGCCTGGAATACCTGGTTTGGTGTAGCCTCATCGATGGTACGACGGTACAGGTTTTTTACGTTGTCAACGACACTCTTTTTAAACACCTCTTTGTCAAATCCTTTGTTTGCAATGGCTTTCATTCTGGATCTCCTCTCCAAAGTTACATTTTTCCGGACAGATCCATCCTGTGGGATCTGTCCGGGGATTTCTACTGCTTACAGGTTGGTCTCGGTTGCCTTCTCGACACCCAGCATTCCGGTCTCGCCGTTGATATTCCATTCTTTTGCGTATCCGCTCATCTGTCCAAGGAAAATGTGATCGGCAAGTACCTCACTCTTGATGGTATCTGCATATCTTGTGATAATGTCAGCAAGTTTTTCATTGTTGTCCTGATATACATGAATATGGTCAGTAACCTCAAAACCAGCTTCCTTTCGCATGGTCTGGATCTTGCTTACCACCTCGCGCACAAAGCCTTCCTCTAAAAGTTCCGGAGTCAGGTTGGTATCAAGGGCTACGGTGATATAGTTGTCTCCTTCGGATACATAGCCTTCGGTCTGAGCCATTTCGATCAGAAGATCTTCTTCTGTCAGGACTACCGGTTCCGCGCCAAAATCAAACTTTAATGCGCCTTCTGCCTTTAAGGTATCCATGGCAGCATTGCCGTCGATCTCAGACAGTGCCTTACGGATATTGCCAAGCTGTTTGCCATATTTAGGACCTACCGTCTTCAGCTGCGGCTTAAAGCTATAGGAAGTAAAGTTTCTGACATCGTCTACAAACTCGACATCCTTAACATTCAGCTCATCTTCAATGATCTCCACATAGAAGTCGGACAGCTTATTGTCTGCCTTTACATACATCTTTCCGATCGGCTGACGGTTCTTGATATTGGCGGCATTTCTGGCTGCACGGCCAAATACAACGATCTTTAAGACTTCATCCATATCCGCTTCGAGCTGTTTGTCGATGCTTGCTTCTTCTACAGTCGGGAAATCACACAGATGGATGCTTTCCGGAGCGGTCTTATCAATGCTTCTTACCAGATTCTGGTAGATGTCCTCCGTCATAAACGGGATCATCGGAGCTGCTGCCTTGCATACGGTAACCAGGGCCGTATAAAGTGTCATGTATGCATTGATCTTGTCCTGCTCCATGCCCTTTGCCCAGAAACGCTCACGGCTTCTTCTGACATACCAGTTACTCATATCATCTACAAAATCCTGAAGGGCTCTTGCTGCCTCCGGGATACGGTAATTTGCAAGGTTGTCATCCACATCCTTGACCATGGAATTGAGCTTGGAAAGCAGCCATTTATCCATAACCGGAAGTTTTGCGTAATCCAGAGTATACTTGGTCGCATCGAAGTTATCGATATTTGCATACAGTACAAAGAAAGCATAAGTGTTCCACAGGGTACCCATGAACTTTCTCTGTCCTTCCTGCACTGCCTTGCCATGGAAACGGTTCGGCAGCCACGGTGCGCTGTTGATATAGAAGTACCAGCGGATCGCATCGGCACCGTAAGTCTCTAAGGCATCAAACGGATCGACTGCGTTTCCTTTCGACTTACTCATCTTCTGGCCGTTTTCATCCTGAACATGTCCCAGAACAATGACATTCTTATACGGAGCCTTGTTAAAGATCAGGGTAGAGATTGCAAGCAGGGAATAGAACCATCCGCGGGTCTGGTCTACTGCCTCGGAGATGAAATCTGCCGGGAACTGCTTCTCAAATAATTCCTTATTTTCAAACGGATAATGATGCTGTGCAAACGGCATGGATCCGGAATCGAACCAGCAGTCGATCACCTCCGGCACGCGATGCATCTGCTTTCCACACTGCGGACAGGTGATGGTGACATCATCGATAAACGGGCGATGCAGCTCTACCTCGTTATTGGCCTCCTTGTCCATCTCTTTTGCGTACTTCTTTACCACTTCCGCATAGTTCGGACTCATGGATTTTAACTCTGCCTGACTTCCGATAGAATGCTGGCAGCCGCACTCGCATTCCCAGATGTTAAGCGGAGTGCCCCAATAACGGTTACGGCTTACGCCCCAGTCCTGAACATTCTCCAGCCAGTCTCCAAAACGGCCTTTGCCGATGCTTTCCGGGATCCAGTTAATGGTATTGTTGTTGCGGATGAGGTCATCCTTCACAGCTGTCATCTTGATGAACCAGGATTCTCTTGCATAATAGATGAGCGGAGTGTCGCATCTCCAGCAGTGCGGATAGCTGTGCTCAAAATTCGGTGCAGAGAATAACAGTCCCTTCTCTTCCAGTGCCTTTAATACCAGCGGATCGGCTTTCTTAACGAACACGCCTTCCCACGGGGTTTCCTTTGTCATCTCGCCCTTTGCATCTACCAGCTGGACGAACGGCAGATCATATTTTCTGCCGACCTTGGAGTCGTCTTCACCAAATGCCGGTGCGATATGTACCACGCCGGTACCATCGGTCAGAGTTACATAGGTATCGCAGACTACGTAAAATGCCTTCTTTTTCTGTTTCTCGCAGATAGAAACTGCACAGTCAAACAGCGGTTCGTATTCTTTGTACTCCAGATCTTTTCCTTTGTAGCTTTCCAGTACGGTATACTCACCCTCCAGAACCGTATCACAGAGTGCTTCTGCCAGATAGTAGGTATAGTCACCGTTTTGCACCTTCACATAGGTCTCGTTCGGATTTACGCAGAGTGCCACGTTGGACGGCAGCGTCCACGGAGTGGTCGTCCATGCCAGGATATAGGCATCTTCTCCCTTTACCTTGAAACGTGCGATCGCGGAACGCTCCTTGACGTCTTTGTATCCCTGAGCTACCTCATGGGAAGAAAGCGGAGTGCCGCAGCGCGGGCAGTAAGGAACAATCTTGAAGCCTTTGTATAAGAGTCCCTTTTCCCAGATCTGCTTTAATGCCCACCACTCGGACTCAATGAAGTCATTGTGATAGGTAACATAAGGATGTTCCATGTCAGCCCAGAAACCAACGGTACCGGAAAACTGCTCCCACATGCCTTTGTATTTCCAGACGCTTTCCTTACAATGCTCGATGAAGGGTTCCAGACCATACTGTTCGATCTGTTCCTTACCGTCTAAGCCAAGCATCTTCTCTACTTCCAGCTCTACCGGAAGTCCGTGGGTATCCCATCCGGCCTTACGCGGAACCATATAGCCCTTCATGGTGCGGTAACGCGGGATCATGTCCTTGATGACACGGGTCAGAACATGACCGATATGAGGCTTTCCGTTTGCGGTAGGCGGACCATCGTAGAATGTGTAGGTTGGTCCCTCTTTGCGGGAATCCATGCTCTTCTGGAAGATGTGTTCCTCATTCCAGAATTTTTCAACGTTTTTCTCTCGCTCTACAAAATTTAAATTTGTAGGTACTTTCTCATACATGCTTTTCTTTGCCTCCATTCTTTGACGCATGCAGCGGGAATCTATGGGAATCTGTTTCCTTATGGGACAAAAAAAGCCGTTCCCTGCAAATAGGGAACGACACTTTCTGCCACAATTGACCACCTATTACTGCATACCAACATATGAGTTCCGGTTAACGGCGGAATACCGGCAAAGCTTACTGAAAACCAGGATGGTTTGTTCAGCCTGCAGCTCGGGAGTGATCTTCGACTGCTGTCCTACTTGCTCCGGGCTTTCACCATCCCCGGCTCGCTCCTGCCCCGCACCGTTTGCGGGCTGCATCTGCGTTTGATACAGCGCTACTGTCTCCGTCATAGCTTTTTGATATTACATTCCCATTCATTATATTAATCTGACTGAAAATTGTCAAGGTCTCTGCGGGGTACCAGCTCGTTATCTTTTTGTCAATCTCATTGTATTTTACAAAAAGTAATGTTATACTACAACTGTTTTACGCGAATTTAACAAGAATCCAAACTTTTCATAACCAGGAGGAGAACCGGTATGGGCGAACGCAACCTGACCCTGCTCACAGACTTTTATGAGCTGACCATGATGCAGGGATATTTTAAAGAAAAAGATGCTAATGAAACAGTCATTTTTGACGCATTTTACAGAAACAACCCGGTAGGATCCGGCTACTCGATCTGTGCAGGCCTAGATCAGGTGATCGACTATGTAAAAAACCTGCACTTCCACGAAGATGATATTGACTATCTGCGCACCACCGGCATGTTTGAGGAGGATTTCCTTAACTATCTGCGCAATTTTCATTTCAGCGGTGATATTTATGCCGTCCCGGAAGGCAGCGTAGTCTTTCCGAGAGAACCCCTTGTCAAGATCATTGCCCCGATCATGGAGGCACAGCTCATTGAGACTGCCCTCTTAAATATCATCAACCACCAGTCCCTGATCGCCACAAAGGCCTCCCGCGTCGTTTACGCAGCACAGGGAGACGGCGTCATGGAATTTGGCCTGCGCCGCGCCCAGGGCCCCGATGCCGGGATCTACGGTGCGCGTGCTGCCATGATCGCCGGATGTGTCGGCACCTCCAACGTACTCTGCGGAAAAATGTTTGACGTTCCGGTCAAAGGCACCCACGCTCACAGTTGGATCATGAGTTTTCCAGATGAACTGACTGCGTTCCGTACCTACGCAAAGCTTTATCCAAACGCGTGCATCCTGCTGGTGGATACCTATGATACCTTAAATTCAGGTATCCCGCACGCCATCCAGGTCTTTCAGGAGATGCGCGATGCCGGTATCCCGCTTACCTTCTATGGTATCCGCTTAGACAGCGGTGACCTGGCTTACCTGTCAAAGAAGGCCAAGAAAATGTTAGATGCTGCTGGATTTTCCGATGCTGTCATCTCCGCCTCCAACGACCTGGATGAGACCCTGATCTCCTCCTTAAAGCTGCAGGGCGCCACCATCAATTCCTGGGGTGTCGGCACCAACCTGATCACATCCAAAGACTGCCCGTCCTTTGGCGGCGTCTACAAGCTGGCTGCCATCCAGGATAAGACGACCGGCAAATTCATCCCGAAGATCAAGCTGTCTGAGAATGCAGAAAAGATCACCAATCCGGGAAACAAGACCATCCGCCGTATCTATGATAAGGAAAACGGAAAGATCATCGCTGACCTGATCTGCCTGGTGGACGAAGAATATGACACCGACAAAGCGCTCCTGCTCTTTGATCCGGCTGAAACCTGGAAAAAGACCCACCTCGCACCCGGCACTTATACCATGCGTGAGATGATGATCCCGGTCTTCTTGAAAGGGGAATGTGTCTATGAGTCTCCGAAGGTAATGGACATCCAGAAGTACTGCAAGAGCGAGCTTGCAACGCTTTGGGAAGAGTCCTTAAGACTGGAATATCCGCACAGAGTGCATGTGGATCTGTCAAAGCCGCTGTGGGATATGAAACACGAGTTGCTCGACAGCTACCATTATCACGAATAAAGATGCATATAATGTATCTCAGATAGTCCGAAGTTCCGGGAACACCATACAGAAACGCGGCACTAAGTGGAATTTTGTACCTCGTGCGCTCCGCCGCCTATTGTCAGGACTGCGTTCGAAACTCGCGTGCTTTGCACGCTCAAACAACTCACTCCGTCCTGACGCTATGCTCGCGCACTCAGAAAATTCCAATGTGCCGCTAATTCTGCATGGTATTCCCGGAACTTCTACGTTATTGGCTATGCTACTTTAATAAAACCATCTATGACGCCAGTTTCCTTTTTACAAAGGTGTTTTGGATTCTGGCAGCCAGTATTTTCAAATGTGCCAGCAACATTAACCACGCTTAAGTATGGTAACGCAGCCGGTACAGTAGAAGTGCCAGGACTGCCATATAGAACAAGCAGGCGCATTGGAATTTTCCGAGTGCGCGAGCATAGCGTCTCACCGGAGAGCCTGTCTGAGCGTGCGAAGCACGCGAGTTTAGCTCACAGGGGAGACAATAGGCGGCGGAGCGCACGAGGTACAAAATTCCACTTAGCGCCTGCGGTTCTGTATGACAGTCCTGGCACTTCGGATCTTACGATATATTCTGTTATTCTGCTTCCACAGTTCTGGTCACAATGACATTGCTTCCCAGTCCCAGTACATTCTCGATCACAACGTCGCCCTCATAAACCGGTGCGGTACGTTTTACCTTGCGAATCTCATTCATGACATCGAAGATCTTCGCTTTCGGGATCGGTGCACTTAAACGGACACTGGCTAACGGCAGTTTGCCGCCCTCCACCAGAATAGAGGTTGCGATATTTCGCATCGGATTTACCAGTTCCTGCTCTACATATTCGTGGCCGCGTTTGCACTTGTTTCCGGTGATGGAATAAGGTGCTTTACTGACGTCTGCGGTGATCTCACATCCCTGCGGACACATAATACAGGTAAAGGTTCTTAACATACCACTCTCACCTCCAGCTTATCCTTTTCATTTAGTTCCTCTGGTTTCAGGGCAATCTGGATCATCTCAGCCGGAAGAGCCTTCGGAAATTTTTTCTGTTTTATCAAATGGTCACCCTGCCACAGCTCTACCGTGCAGTTTCTCACCGGTTTTCTCATACGGAAAGATACGGTTACATTTCCGGTGCCGCTGAAACGAGCGGGGGTCAGCTGTCCTACCATGTTATCTCCGGTGATGGCAAGGGGGCACTCCCGAAGGCTTCCCTCTTTGATGTAACGGGCTGCTCCGTCTGCCAGTTTTTCTGCCTCCAGGGAAACAAAATCTACCAGGTCATGCACATGAAGTACGTTACCTGCGGCAAAAATGCCGGGAACGGTTGTCTGGAAATTTTCATCTACGGATGCACCTTTGGTTCCCTCATCCTGTTTTGCTCCTGCCATCCAGGTCAGTTCATTTTCCGGGATCAGACCCACAGAAAGGATCAGGGTATCGCACGGATACTCCTTCTCCGTTCCCGGAATCGGCTGCAGCTTCTCATCTACTTTGGAAATCACCACACTCGTCAGACGATCTACGCCGCGGATCTCGGTTACGGAATGGCTTAAATACAGCGGAATCTGATAGTCATTTAAGCACTGCTCAATGTTTCTTGGGAGTCCGCTGGCATACGGCTGGATCTCGAATACGCCAAGTACCTTTGCTCCCTCCAAAGTCATGCGTCTTGCCATGATCATGCCGATATCACCAGAGCCAAGAATGACCACATTTTTGCCCGGCATACGGTTCTTCAGATTGATATAAGCCTGTGCCACGCCTGCGGTGTATACACCGGACGGACGGGTTCCAGGCGTACTGATGGCGCCGCGTGTTCTCTCTCGGCAGCCCATAGCCAGAATGACAGCCTTTGCCTGGATCTCTAACAGTCCCTCCGGGGATGCCGCAAATACCTGTTTTTCCGGTGTAAGCTCCAGCACGGTGGTGTCCGTCATATACGGAATGCCCAGTTCTTTTACCTGCTTTGCAAAGCGGGAAGCGTACTCCGGACCACTTAAGGTCTCTCCAAAACGTGTCAGGCCAAAGCCGTCGTGAATGCACTGGCGCAGGATTCCGCCCAGTCCTTTTTCCCGCTCCAGAATCAGAATATCATGAATGCCCTTTTTCCAGAGCTCTAACGCAGCTGCCAGTCCGGCCGGGCCGCCGCCAATGATCACTACATCTACATTTCTCATTTTATGTCCCTGACCTTTCCTGTAAAAATATAAGAATCCCGTTTGGAGTAGCGCACCTCTTCCGGTGCAAGATGCTTTTCCTGCTCGATCATCTCGGTGATCCGGGTCTCGCAGTAACCGCCCTGGCAGCGTCCCATGGTCGCACGGGTGCGGTTCTTGATGCCTGTTACGGTGCAGACGCCAAGCGGGTTGCGGATCGCATCCAGAATCTCGGCCTTGGTCACGGTCTCGCAACGGCAGACCACCTCACCATACAGCGGATTCTCCCGGATTGCTGCCATCTGTTCCTCATGGTTCATCGCATGAAAGCGTTTCTTTACCGGGCGAACCGGATCAAAATCCTCATTTTTCTGCGGCTGTTCCTTCTGAACCAGAAGTGCTACCGCACGGCGTGCCAACGGCAGGGCGCAGGTCACACCCGGAGACTCGATGCCCACCAGGTTTACGGTATGCGGATGCGCGTCATCGGACTCTAACAGGAAATCCAGGATTTCTCCGGTCTCCGGATTATAACGCTTCCAGCGGATTCCGGCAAAGTTGCGGATAAAGTACTCCCTCTTCATCTGCTTAAACATCTTGCTTCCATCGCGAAACAATCCGTCCATATGTTCCTTGGTCACCACATAGTCCTCGCGTTCCTCCGTCACATAGGAATCCGGACCAACCAGCACATTCCCGTCCACAGTCGGGGTCGCATGAGTGGAGAAACCGCCTTTATCATTCGGAGCCGGATAAACAGGGATAGAAAGGAATTTTCCAGCCTTTTTATCCAGCACATAATATTCCCCCTTAAATCCCTTTACCAGGTAATTTGCATAGCCCAGCATATTAGAAATCTCGGACGCATACATACCGGCACAATTGATGACCCATTTACTCTCAAAGGTATCTTGTTCTGTTTTTAACACCCAGACATCTTTCCCTTCATCCCGGGTAATGCTCGTCACCTTCTGGCCAAAGTAAAACTTTACGCCATTTTGGCAGGCATTCTCCGCAAGTCCGATGGTGTACTGCATCGGATCCAGAATACCGGAAGACGGTACATACATGGCAAATTCACCGCCCGCATTCGGATCAATGCGGTGAATCTCGTCTTTATCGATCATACGCATGCCCTTGACACCATTTTGTTCACCAATGGCTTTATACTTCAGAATATTTTCCCGGTCATGATCGGTAAAACCAACCACAAGTTTTCCGGTACGTTTAAATGGAACACCAAGTTCCTTTGCAACCTGATCAAACTCCCGATTTCCCTCTACAGCACACTCTGCCTTTAAGCTTCCCGGTTTATAGGTAAATCCGGCATGAAGCATACCTGTGTTGCGGCTGCTGTTTCCGCACGCCACATCCAATTCCTTTTCCAGCACCGCAGCCTTTAACTGATAACGGGATAACTCTCGCGCCACGGCCGAACCGACAACACCGGCACCGATCACGATCACATCATAGGACATCATACTGATCCTTCCTCACTTTCTACTCTGCTCACAGCTTGTCTTATTGATAATCACATTGTATAATGGCTCTGTATGTCAGTCAAATTTATATAAATGACATTTGTGTTAGTTTTTCTAATATTTATATTTTCACGTCAGTCTCGCACTGTACGCAATCTTACCAGGAGAGGATTTCAATTTGGATACCAGACAGATGGAATATATCATAAAGATCAGTGAAGAACGCAGCATCACAAAAGCTGCAGAGAAACTTTTCATTACCCAGTCTGCTTTAAACCAGCAGCTGCAAAAACTGGAAAAAGAGCTGGGGATTGCTCTTTTTATCCGCACTCGCTCCGACTGGCAGCTAACACCAGCCGGGGAAATTTATGTCAATACTGCAAGGCAGATCCTGAATCTGAAAAAAGACGCCTACAGCCAGATCCAGGATCTAAAAGAAAGTGGGAAACGGCGCATCAGCCTTGGGCTCATCCCGGAGCGCGGCGTAAATATGTTCACCGCCATCTATCCGGAATTTCACAAGAAATTTCCGGATATCCGGATTGAACCGGTGGAGTGTAACGTCCGTACCATGCAAAATCTCATCACGCGCAACGAGCTTGATTTAGGCCTGATCACGCTGTTACCCGCACAAAAGGACGAGAATACGTACATTCACATGGAAGATGAAGAAATTTTTCTGGCAGTTTCTGCCCACCATCCACTGGCAGGTTCCGGAAGCGAACAGGCTGATACTGCCCCCAGGATCAGTCTTTCTCGTTTTTCAGAAGATCCCTTCATCCTCATCACCCGCCGCTCCACCATGTTCCAGTTGGAGGAAGCCCTCTTTGCTGCAGCAGGTTTTCAGCCTGAGGTGCTCTTTTCCACCAGCAGCAATGTCAGCAAATACCGCATGGTTCTGGCAGAAGTAGGCTGCGCCCTGCTGCCCGGTTTCTTTGCGAAACCAGATTCCGGTCTTCGCTACTTTCGCCTGGACGGAAAACCAAGCTGGGAAGTCACCATGTGCTGCCGGAAAGGAGCTTACTTAAGCCAGGGCGAACAGTATTTTCTGGAGCTGTGCAAAAATTACTGGATGAACCATTGCTGCTTATGATAGCATTTGTAAAGCAACTGTCCGAACTCACTAGAGTCGCCACTTTGGATCTTCTGATAAGTCCTTCCTCCGTTCATGGACTGTTCATAAATTCGTTACAAACATTCCATATCCAGGAAAAACTTCTTTCACAATTTCTCGATATACT
>CAVIHW010000057.1:0-15489 GCA_963642615.1 Oscillospiraceae bacterium
AAGTATCAGCGTAGATTTCCCATCACCTGGGTCTCCCTGCACTATTGACAACTTTCCATAAGGAATAAATGGATACCAAAGCCATTTAATCTGCTGTGATTCAACCTCAGAGAGGTGTATCATTTTTAATTCTGTATTTGTTTCCACTGTCTGCCTCACTTTCGTAAATAATCATTGTCTCAAAATTGGGCTGCTGTTATACTTTAATTGGTGTTTTGGTAACAGAAGCCCGCTTTTGTTATCTGCCGTGGCTTTCCCGATTGCCGTCAGGAAAGCCACTATTTCTGCCAGAGGTATTTGGCACCATCCAGCATATCTACAACCGCTTTTATCATAGCAAGATAGTCATGCTGCAGTTCTTCAATATCTGTATAAGCTTCACCATCAACCGGTGATTCTTTTTCTTTTATCTGTCCTGTTTCTATGATTTCATCATACATTTTGTGAATATCTGCCTGCATCTTCTCAAGTGTCTGCACAAGCATATATACTGTTTCTTTCTTACCTACAACACAGATTCGACCATAGATACAGCATCTTGTAAAAAATGTTTTCTTCATCATTCCACTTGCCTTGATTCTTGCTTCAATTTCATGCCTTTCATAGTCTGATATGCGAAAACTGATTGTCGGATTCTTATGAACTCCGCTCACTAAATATCACCTCCATTCCCTGTACCAGGCATAAATTCCTCATTAAGTTTATCAGCCATTTCAATCTGCTCTGTCGGAAACATATGTGCATAGTGAAATGTGATTGTCTGGCTCTCATGTCCAACCCTGTTTCCAATGGCTACCGCTGAAAAACCCAGGCGAATAAGTAAAGAAATGTGCGAATGCCTAAGATCATGAATTCTTATTCTCTTTACTCCAGCCGCTTTAGCTCCCCTGCTCATCTCGTGATGCAGATAAGATTTTGTAATCTGAAATATTCTGTCATCTCTTCCATATCCATACAGCATTCCGATAAACTGTCTTAACTCTTCTACCAGAAAATCAGGAATTACAACATCCCTTCTGCTCTTTTCCGTCTTAGGATCTGTGATGATATCTTCACCATTGATATACTGATAAGACTTTGTGATATGAAGTTTCTTATTCTCAAAATCAATATCTGTCGGTGTCAGAGCAAGCAGTTCACCTTCCCTTATTCCACACCAGTAAAGAATCTGGAATGCATAATAAGATATTGGCTTGTCTTTTACACATTCTATGAACTTGAGATATTCTTCTTTTGTCCAGAAATCCATCTCATCAGCTTTGCCTTTACCAATCGTCCCAGCCTTCTTTACGGGATTTTCTCTCAGATTGTAAAAGCGTACCGCATGATTAAATATGGCTGACAGCTCTGACTGCATTGTTTTCAGATAAGTCGGCTTATAGAGCTTACCGTCTGCCTGTCTCTTCTTGATCATCTCATTCTGCCATTTGATAATATCCGCAGGACTGATTTCATTCATCTTCTTATCCTTGAAATATGGAATCAGCTTCTTCTGAAAAATGACATCCTTTGTACGCCATGTGTTAAGCTTCAGCTTAGGCTTTAAATCTTCCTCATACAGCTTGTAAAAGTCCGCAAACCTCATATCCAGATTTGTTGCCTGCTGCAGCAGAAACTTCTGCTCGTATTCCAATGCCTCCTTTCTCGTCCGAAAGCCACGCTTTAGCTTTCTTTTGTTTTTACCTGTCCAATCGTTGTAGTGGAAGGAGACATACCATGTCCCCCTCGCCTCATCCTTGTATGCTGCCATACAGCTGCTCCTTTCCCTTATGCTGTCTTATCACATAAGTCATACACTTTACTGTCAAGATACTTACGGCTGACTCTGCCGGCTCTGACATAGAAGCCTTTAGAAGATAATTCCCTGTTAGCTTCTCTTATTACTTTGTATGCATGAGATACCGATACATCAAGCATCTCAGCAACCTCTTTTGCTGTGTAATATAACTTTTCCATGGTGCATTCACCTCCTCTCCCCGGCAATTGCCGGTTTGTATCAAACACTTGTATTGCCTGCTACAGCTTCTATATAACATGTTGCAACTATTGTATTTGCTTATCCTAAATTTTAAAAGGGACTAACCCGGTCCTTTTTCTCAGATAAGGGTACAATAGCGGATTTTTTACAAATATAGCAGCATCCCTGTCTCTTGATTACATCACTCATTCTAATTCAAAGCATGAATTTGCTAAATATTCTCTCATGGACTTTTTTCGTCAAAACATATTCTCTGACGGACTTTTTATTTTTGTGTTATAAAGTCTACCGCAAACCATATTTTTACGGAAGTGACACCACTGGTGTATTTTCACTAATTTGCACCAGTTTTTGGTGCTTCATATAATTGGGATAATTTTTAAAAATAAAAAGAAATGTGATAATAGATAATACCTAAGACACTTCTGTTTAGTACTCATTAATATCTGTGGTACTATCAAAACAGGTATCATATAGGTATCACGATAAAAGAAAAAGCCCCATAAATGGCTTGTTTACGCCATTTATGAAGCTCTGTTTACTATTCAAACTCAATGGTTGCCGGTGGTTTTCCCGTGCAGTCATAGAGTACTCTGTTTACATGTTTCACCTCATTGACAATTCTGCTGGATACTTTTCCCAGCACCTCCCACGGAATCTCAGCTGCTTCTGCTGTCATGAAGTCGATGGTATTGACTGCTCTTAATGCAATGGCGTAGTCATAGGTTCTCTCATCACCCATAACACCTACGGAGCGCATGTTTGTGAGGGCTGCAAAGTACTGGCCGATGCCGCGGTCAAGGCCTGCATTGGCAATCTCTTCACGATAGATGGCATCTGCCTCCTGTACCATTTTTACTTTTTCAGCGGTCACTTCACCGATGATACGGATTCCAAGACCCGGTCCCGGGAACGGCTGACGGTATACCAGTTTTTCTGGAATGCCAAGTTCGAGTCCGGCCTTGCGAACCTCGTCCTTGAAGAGGTCACGAAGCGGCTCAATGATCTCCTTAAAGTCTACATAGTCAGGAAGTCCGCCTACGTTGTGATGGGATTTGATGACAGCAGACTCACCGCCCAGACCGCTTTCTACGACGTCCGGATAAATGGTTCCCTGTACCAAAAAATCCACAGCACCGATCTTCTTTGCTTCTTCCTCAAAGACACGGATGAACTCTTCGCCGATGATCTTACGTTTTCTCTCCGGCTCTTCTACTCCTGCTAATTTGCTGTAGAAGCGTTCCTGTGCATTGACACGAATAAAGTTTAAGTTGTACGGGCCGTTTGGTCCGAATACTTCTTCCACCTCATCGCCTTCATTCTTACGAAGCAGGCCGTGATCTACAAACACGCAGGTCAGCTGATCGCCAACTGCCTTGGCTAACATTACCGCTGCCACAGAAGAATCCACACCGCCGGACAATGCGCAAAGCACCTTTCCTTTGCCGACTTTCTCGCGGAGTGCTTTAATGGTATTCTCAACAAATGCATCCATCTTCCAGTCACCGGCGCATCCGCATACCTCATATACGAAGTTAGAAAGCATCTTGGTTCCCTCTACGGTATGCAGTACTTCCGGATGGAACTGGATCGCATAAAGATTTTTCTCTGCACACTCTGCAGCTGCCACCGGACAGTCCGGAGTATGTGCAATGATCTTAAATCCAGGTGCTTCCTTTTCAATGTAGTCATTATGGCTCATCCAGCAGATGGTTTTCTCAGAAACATTGCCAAACAGCTTGCTGGTTTTGTCTACGGTTACCTCAATCTTTCCGTACTCTCGAACAGGAGCCTTGCAGACATGGCCGCCCAGCACATGGCTCATAAGCTGTGCACCATAGCACAGACCAAGTACCGGAATGCCAAGTTCGAACAGTTCTTTGCTGCATGTAGCGGCACCTTCTTCATAAACGCTGTTCGGACCACCGGTCAAAATGATGCCCTTCGGATTCATTTCTTTGATTTTTTCGATATCTGTCTTGTAAGAATAAATCTCACAATAAACATTGCACTCACGCACGCGGCGAGCAACCAGCTGGTTGTACTGACCGCCAAAGTCGATTACAACAATCTTCTCTCTGTTCACGAGTCGTCCTCCTATTTCGTATGATATAACTCAAAATCTAGTGTATCGTTTCATCTTGATATATCTCACGCTATTATACCTAAAATCCCCTCATGATACAAGTAGGTTCTAAAAAAGTTACTGACGCAGTTTCCAAATGGCTTTTTGCAATTCTCTGGCACTTTCTATCATTCCGTCAAATGCCCCATAACGGTACACGTTCAGTATAAAAATCCCGATCGGAACCGCAAGGATCATTCCGGATATTCCATGAAGCTTGAAGCCCAGATACAAAAATACCAGTGACCAGAGCGGTGGAAGTCCCATGGTGTCGCCCACGATCTTTGGCTGAATGACCTGACGTGTGACCTGGGTAAGTACATAAAGGATAGCCATACCGGCAGCCATGGCATAATCTGCCGACAGCAGTTTTAATACAGCCCATGGGATCAGAATGGTTCCTGTACCAAACAGTGGCAGAAAATCGAGAACCGCGACCAGCACGCCAAGCAGGAATGCATATTTGATCCGCATGATCAAAAATCCCATGATGAGGATCACGGCTACCACGAACATGATCCGAAACTGCGCCAGAAAATATCCGCCGATCAGCTTCTTTAAATCTCCTTTCAGATAAATGCCATATCTTTTTACGCTGTCCGGAAGATGTTTTTTCCAGAATTCCAAGATCTTATCCTGCTCCGCAATAAAGAAATAGGAAGAAAGGATGGTTACGATCACGTTGACCAGTGCATTTGGGATTCCCTTTGCAACATTTCCAGCAACCTCTACCGTAGGAGATGCAATTCTCTGTACAATGAGACTTGCCGCATGGCTGATATTTCCTGTTAGTTCCTGCCAGTTCTCCTGCACCTGTTGCGGCAGCCTGGAAAAAAGGCTTGCAAAGCGGAGGGAAATATCCTGCAGATCTTCTGATACTGCACCGTACAGCACCGGCAGATCTTTGACCAGCCCCAGAGCCTGGATCACCAGTCTGGATACCAGGAAATATCCGAGTCCTATAATCAAGGCAAGTACCGCTACCACGATCAGTACGGAACTGTGTTTGCGCACCAGTTTTACGCGGCTTTCCAGAAAACGTACCAACGGATTTGCGATCATGGCCAGGATCCATCCGATCACAAAGGGCAGAAAGAATCGTAATAATCTGGGACCTAACAGGCAAACCAAAAGAATCTCAACCGCAGGGATCAGGATATTTAAAACTAAACGAACATAGTATCGGTGCATACAATCATCTCCATCAAACAGAAAACGCACTGGCAGGATTACTGTGCCAGGTAATTTTCAAGAAATGCAAATAAGGTCTCCATTTCCTCGCGCGTACCAACGGTGATCCGCAGATAGTTTGAAAGTCTTGGCTGATCAAAGTAACGCACATAAATCTGCTGTTCTTTCAAAGCCTCAAACAACTCCTTTGCAGGAACCCGGTTGTGAGAAGCAAAGATAAAGTTGGACATGGAATCCGGAAAAGTAAATCCAAGATCTGTCAGACGCTCCTTTGCCCATTCTCTGGTATCCATGATCTTATGAACGGTTTCTTTAAAATATGCATCATCCTTCAACACCTCGGTTCCAAGGATCAGGGACGGCATATTCATGGTATAGGAATTATAGGAATACTTGACATCATTTAACGCCCGAATCAGATCCGGGTGTCCGATAGCAAAGCCAATGCGCATGCCTGCCATGGAGCGCGATTTGCTGAATGTCTGCACCACGAGAAGGTTCTCATATTTCGCTGTCAGCTCCAAAGCTGAGGTTCCGCCAAAATCAATATAGGCTTCATCCACGATCACAACTGATTCCTGATTGTTCCGAACGATCTCTTCTACCTTTTCAAGCGGCAGTAAAAGTCCGGTCGGCGCGTTCGGGTTTGGAAAAATGATGCCGCCGTTCTCCTTACAGTAATCCTCTATGCGGATGCAAAAATTCTCATCCAGAGACGGTGTTTCGTAAGGAATGTTAAATAATTCTGCCCATACCTTGTAGAAGGAATAACTCACATCCGGAAACAGGATCGGCTTTTTTGAATGAAAGAAGGTTAAAAAGCTCATGGCAATGACATCGTCCGATCCGACTCCCACAAATACCTGGTCATCACCCACGCCATAATATCCGGCCAATGCATGAACAAGTGTAGATGCCGTTGGATCCGGATACTTGCGAAACTGCTCCACATCCATGTTTCTTAACGCCTCTGCCACTCCGGAAGCCGGCGGATACGGATTTTCATTGGTATTTAATTTGATCAGCCTGTCTCCCTTTGGCTGCTCTCCCGGTACATAAGGAACTACCTTACGGATATTTTTCTCCCATGCTCTCATCTTCAAGTCCTCCTCACGGTCTTCTTTTTGTTATTGTCATCTATCTTGTTATCAACCCTCACCATCTGCTGGCTCGCAGGTGATAAAACAATGCCATGATCCCTGTCAGGATCAGATAAAACCAGGTTGTCGTATTGGAAAACCAGGTTGTAAAAAAGGACAGCATCATGTATGCCGCAAACTGGGCATATAAAAGATATCCCAGCGGATTTCTCATTTCACGAAGCTTCACCACCAGGATGTAGGCTGCCGCACCCAGCAGACAGGAAAAAATAAGGACACCGATCCAGCCAAAATCATAGTAAGCATCGTAAAACAAAGTCAGGGTTGTCAGTTCTGTCTTATCCACATAAAGCGGAAAATCGATCAGCTGCGGAAAGAAAAACTTGAGGCCGGACAAAGCCCAGAGCGGAAACAATCCCTTCAGACCAAAGCTATGTCCGGGCAGTGCCTCTACCATGCAGTTAAAATTGTCGTAGTTATTTGCGATATAGATATAGGGCTGGCTGATGAAGATTGGCATGGATGCGCGCTTCATCTCAAAAATCCCATTCAAATATTCAATGTTGTGGCTTCTTGCAACAGTCAGGATCAGATAAAATGGGATCAGTACCACAAACAGACCCAAAAGCCAGGCAGGATGAAACAGTTTCTGCAGGGAAATATAGGTAAATGCGGCCAGCAAAACTGCAAATATCAGCTGGAAACGTGATACACACAAAATCGGGATCATGAGGGAGATGGCTGTCATGACCAGTGCTGCGATCAAAAGCCGTTCGCTTCCTCTGCCATTTCTCATATGGATATAGAGGACTGTCAGTGACGGAACCAGCACACAGGATACCGTGACATAGTGGATCCCCGTCAAATGAAACTCCGAATAGGCATGGGGAACTCCCCGTAATAAGAGCGGCACATAGCCAAGTACGACCGCCTCTGTGACAAAACAGCCCAGGGAAAGAACCGTAAGACCCACGATCAGGACAAATACCGGTCTTGGATCTCCGGAGAAGCTTCTCCATCTTCCATAGCCGTCATAACCGGATCCATAAAGACGGACTAACAGTTCAAAAACCAGCCAGAAGCCTGCATATGCCAGAAACAGACAAAACCAGGTCATATAAGACCAGTCCGTCTGCAGGCTGCTAAGCTTCAGACAGGCCATTCCCTCACCGCCTACCCAGAACAAGGAAAAGAGGCCGCGCAGATGGATCAGATTCTTATACTTCCGGTAATCTTCCATATAAAGCCAGCATGCCGCTGCAAGAAGCAGAACACCGGATATCAGATAATGCTTAAAATGTGCCAGTATAAAAGATGCCAGATAAGCGATAAGATAAACTGCCATGAATCTTTCTCCTCTTTTTATAAAGGGCTGCCACCTGCATTGCAGGTGACAGCCTTCGTCTTTCTTTATACCTGATCTGCCATGAATTCCTTCATGTAAGCTTCCACTTCTGCTGCGGTTGCAAAGCTCATGGCTTTGTCTGCAACTGCCTGAAGTTCTTTGGTGCTAAATTCGGTGATCAGCTTTCTGGAATAGAGAATTGCAGATGCACTCATGCTGAATTCATTTAATCCAAAAGCAAGGAGCAGCGGAATCATGAGCGGGTCACTTGCCGCCTCGCCACACATACCTACCATGATGCCAGCCTCACGGCCGCAGGTAATGATCCGCTTAATGCTGCGCAGAACTGCCGGATTAAAGGTGGAATACAGGTAAGACACCTTATCATTTCCACGATCCACAGACATGGTATACTGTGTCAGGTCGTTGGTGCCGATACTGAAGAATGCTGCTTCTTTTGCAAATACGTCTGCCATCAGGGATGCAGCTGCGGTCTCCACCATAATGCCGACCTCGATATCCTTCTTGTATGGAATATTCTTTTCATCCAGCTCTGCCTTGATCTCCTCGATCAGTGCCTTCGCCTCACGCAGCTCCTCGATGCAGGTCACCATCGGAACCATGATCTTGATATTGCCATAGGCACTGGCACGCAGGAGGGCACGAAGCTGCGGTCTGTATACATCATCTTTCCGATCCAGGCAGAAACGGATCGCACGATAACCCAAAAACGGGTTTTCATCTTTTGTAAGACCCATATACGGAATCTCTTTATCTCCACCGATATCCAGTGTACGGATGATGACCGGTTTGCCTTTTAAGCCTTCTGCTACAGACTTATATGCCTCAAACTGCTCATCCTCTGTCGGCATGGCTGTTCGATCCATGAACAGAAACTCGGTGCGGAACAGACCGACTCCCTCTCCGTCATACTGGAGAACTTTTTCTAAGTCTTCCGGTTTTCCGATATTTGCAACAAGCTCTACCGAAAT
This sequence comes from Oscillospiraceae bacterium, assembly GCA_963642615.1. Lineage (GTDB taxonomy): Bacteria > Bacillota > Clostridia > Lachnospirales > Lachnospiraceae > Brotaphodocola. The sequence continues at coordinate 8,732 of CAVIHW010000057.1, forward strand.
GCCATCTTTTGTTATGGTTGGCTTTCCGATGTACTGTTCCAGTTCTTTTTTCTCTTTCAGGAATTTTTCCCGTTTTGCGCAAAATTCATCTACTACAGCCTGATCCGGATTGATATAGACGCTGCCTTCGCTGCCGTCCAAAACGATCACATAACCATCCTTCACCTGATTCATCAGATCCGGCACTGCCACCACAGCAGGAATCTCCAGTGCCCTGGCAAGGATCGCACTATGAGAAGTCTTACCGCCCAGTTCCGTAAGGATACCGGTTACATTTTCCGGTTTGATGCCTGCCGTCATGGACGGGGTCAGATCCTTTGCTACCAGGATCGTTCCTGCCGGAAGAGATGCAATGTCAACACTCTCCACACCAAGCAGTTCCCGCTGCATACGTGTCTTGATATCACGCATATCCGTTGCTCTCTGCTGCATCAGTTCATCATCCATAGATGCAAACATATCTGCATAGGTCGTGCAGACCTGCTCAATGGCATACTCTGCACAGATCCCCTCGCCGGTGATCGCTGTTTCAATCTCTCCGGTCAGCATCGGATCCATCAAAAGCATCATATGTCCCTGCATGATCTCTGCTTCCTTCTCCCCTACTCTGGTTGCAAGATCTGCTGCAAGTTCTTCCGTTTTCTTCAATGTGGCGTCAAGCGCTCCCTTAAAACGCTCCACCTCGGCTGCTGCATCTGCAACCGTCTCCCTTTTGATCACCAGTTCCTTTTCTTCCACGATCACGGCGTTCCCAATGCCGATACCGGAAGAAGCATTTGTACCTTTCAGCATGATATATCCTCCTTATTAAATATCTATATGAATCCGCATAGGATCTATGCGAAAATCACACAAAAAAGCGCTTGATCACTCCCCGAGTCCGCTTTCGATCACTCCGATGACCCCGTCGAGTGCTTCTTGTTCATCCGGGCCTTCACAGATAAATTCCACCTCGTCCCCGCATTTGATACAGGCACCCAGGACACTCAGTACACTTTTTGCATTGGATGTTGTGTTGCCAAAGTGAAATTTGATCGATGACTTGTACTTAATGGCTTCGTTGCAAAGCACCCCCGTCGGGCGAAGATGAAGTCCTGATACATTTTTGATAACAATTTTTCTGCTAACCATGTTATCCCTCTTTCTGTACGACGACAGCTGTACTGCCAGTCTCTGTTGTTTCCGTATTGTTTTCTGAATCATCCTTTTGTGAAGCGGGATCCGCCTGTGTTGTCTCTTCTGAACCTGCGGATTCCTGCAGCGCAGCTGCAGGGCCTGCGGCAGTCACTTCCACGTTAAAGGCCGATACCGACAAAAGCTTAAAATGATTGCCAATGCCATCCATGGTCAGTGTACCTGCGTGACTGCCCGGCTGCATTCCGGACACATTCACCGATGCCTTTAAGTTTTCTGCCTTTAAGGTATCCAGATCCTCCTTGAGTCCCTGAAGCTTCACTTCGATTCTTGCCGGCGACAGGTGATAATGATAATAATCCGCTCCGTTTTCCATGGAAATATCGGATTCACTCAGTGTGATGGTTCTTGTCGTCAGCTGTTCCACTTTCAGGCGAATCGTCACCTTTGCATCGTCTGCATTGGCCAGGGTTACATCTTCCGGCAGATAATCATTTAAATCCACCGTGACAACCTTATCCTGCGTTGCTCCGGCTACATTCAGTACCGAAGACGGAATGGTGATCTTATTGACCGATGCAAGACTGTTTTTCAGCCCCAGCACGGATACATTTTTGGTGCTGCACTCCACACCGGTATATTGGTAACCGGAGGCGGCCGATCCGGTAACTTCAAAATCCAGCGGCAGGGATTTCACCTTGCTTACCTCCAAGGCATATTGGATTTCTGCCGGACTTACGCTCACGCGGTCACTGACCGTGATCGCATTGCCGTTGGCATCATAAAATACCGGTTTTACAGTCCCTTCCGCACCGCTTTCCAGGCTGTTGACATCCACTTCAATGCCGACATGATTGATCAGACCCACCTGGGATGTCGGACCCTCCACAGTCACATGATCCGGTGTCAGAACCGCCTTGCTGATGGCATAATCCTCTGCCAGGGTTCCATAAGTATTCATGATCAGTGAGAACTGCTTGCTTTGCAGTTCCTCCGTCTGGACGCGCACAACGCCTGGACGACTCTCCGTATTGGAGACTAATTCTTTATTATTAAGTACTTCAATGTTGACCTGTACCGATCCGGTTACATCGTAAAGCTCAGCCAGGTCTATATAGGCGCGGAAATCGGAAGCGTGGATCTTGTAAGCATCCTTCGTCCGTACATCAAAATATACGGTTACCGTATCCTTTCCACCCAGCTCATAGGTTCTTCCTGCTTTGGTCAGTACCTGTTCATTCACGATCTCAAGCGGAACTTCTTTGCTTCCCGTCATTTCCGGATTTGAGACGTTTACAACCACAAGCCACATACAAAAAGCCAGAAAGCAGGAAAGAATCTTAAGTCCAAGATTATTTATCAGTTTTTCTTTCATTTCTGCGCTTTCCCTTCCAGATCTTTAACAGTGCTCCATTGGTTTCTTCCTGGGTTTTTGCTACAGCCAGAATCTTTCGCAATTCATCTGCCGTGGCAACTTTTCTCAGTCTGCCGTTTTCCACCACGGATACGCCTCCGGTCTCTTCTGAAACCACCACGGTAAGACTGTCCGTTACTTCGCTGATTCCTACTGCCGCGCGGTGTCTGGTTCCCAGATCCTTGCTGATCGACATGTTGTCCGATAAAGGAAGATAACAGGTTGCCGCGGTCACACGGTTGTCACGGATCACCACTGCACCATCATGAAGTGGGGTGTTATGTTCAAAAATGTTGATCAGAAGCTGGCTGCTGACTAAGCCATTGATCTCGATTCCGGTTCGCTCAATCTCCTTTAAGGAAACATTGCGCTCGATCACGATCAAGGCTCCCGTTTTCACCTTTGCCATCTCAAACGTTGCCTTTACGATCTCATTGACCGTGCGGTCGGAAAAGCCCTGTTTTTCGCGGCTGTCATCGATGGAAAACAAAGTAGAGATCAAATTCTGGCTGCCAAGCTGTTCAAGTGCCTTTCGAAGCTCCGGCTGAAATATGATCACCAGCGCTGTTACCGCAATACCACCGGTTCTTCCAAGGATCCACAAAATGGTATCCCAGTGAAACACAGCAGCAGCCAATGCAAATGCCATGATCATGGCAATGCCCCGTAAAAGGTACCAGGCCTTGGTGTTCTTAAACCATAAAAGCGCATAATAAACCAGGATCGTCAGTATGATGATCTCGGTTATATTTGAAAATGTAATTCTGGGCAAAAAGGAAATCCAGGAGCGCATACCCTGAAAAACCATCTTCCAATCCTGGAACATGCCAGTCATACCTGAACCTCTCTTTCTTTAAGGTCTTAAACCTTTACATATTTCTGGTGTGTCTGCTCCGTGCCGGATTGTTGATCCGCTGCACCTTAACATCAGTCTTGGCAACCGCTACCTTCGGCACTGCCTTGACATAGTATACATAGTCGTCATCCTCATATTGGACATACTCCGTGCGCGTATAATCTACGGTAAATACAAAAAAATGATATAACAATGCCAGTGCCAGAGAAACAAGGGATCCAACCAAAAGCTGCAGAACCGGCATGGAAACATGAAACAGGAAATCTCCAACGAAGACAACTGCAAGCTGCGCGATGGTTCCGGTCACAATGGCAATCTCCCAGGCGTAATCAAGGGACATATTGTGAAGCAGGTACACACAGAGGATCCCCACCACGCATACCATGAGCATGACAAACATTTCCTGATTCGAGAACAGATTGCGCAGGATCTGCATAAATTTCTGGGTGATATCCACCGATGTGTCATTGGTTAAAAGTCCTGCATTCTGCTTTACATAGGAGATCACAAAGGCAACAAGCACTCCGCTTCCAACCGGTATCACGGTCAGAAGATTTCCGGAAAGTCCGGCCAGAAGTGGTACCGCAAACGGGATCTTTAGAAGAAAAGCCACAGGGGTCAGTACCAGCCAGAAACTATCCTTCGGCTGAAATCCATAATATAAAAGGATCAGGATCATAAAAATGACAGCCACGATCAGGGCGGTTTCCATGGATACCGCATAGATATGTGCCAGCATCACCGCACCCAGAATGCATCCGATCACCCCATAGGGGAGAAAAGCAGATACCAGCGCTACAGCTATAACAGCTATACCTCCCGTAAGTTCTGTGCGGTAACCAATATTGCTGTTCAAAAGCAGCATGGCAGTCAGGCTGTACAGGAATTTGATCACACCGTTCACTACTGTCGCGTACTTTGCGTAAAATGATTTCAGTCCTTCTTTAAGTACGAGAAACATCATCATGTCGGCTGCCCTCCTTTGTCAGTTCTCTGGTACGGTTTTGAACATCATACCGTTTTTCCAGCCTTCTCAGCTTCGCCATATAGACACGCATACCACGCTGCGCATATTCATAGCGTCTGCTGCTGATGTTCCAGGTGATGACCAGATAGGCAGCCAGACCTGCCGTATAAAGAACCATGCCTGTCTTTGCCGTATGGATCACCGTGTCGAGTTCCATCATATTTAAAAGCTGTTCCATATTGGAAAGCACCCACATCAGGGCACATAAGATAAAGCAGACTGTATATGCAAAAAAAGAGCGAAGCATCCGACCGCTGATGTAATCGTTGCGGAAATAGCGGTTAGCCGGAAAAATATGCTTCCCTTCCCGTTTCTCAAACATGGCAATACTTGTCATAAGTTTGATCTTGTCTTCATTCAGCATAAAGTCATTCTCCAATTTTTTTCAGACTCGTTCCATTGTACCATATTTATTTTGGTTGTGCTACCTTTGAAAAGGCTTTTTTATATTTTCTGTAACTGTAGTATAACACAAAAAAACCACCGTGTAAAACACGGCGGTTTTTGTTGCTATGTATATCGAGGAGGCGCCAGTGGCGCATCCGCTGATCAAGCATTATTCGTCAACGCTGTAGTTTGGAGCTTCCTTGGTGATATGAATGTCATGCGGATGGCTTTCTTTTAAGGATGCTGCTGAGATCTTTACAAAACGGCCGGTTGCCTGTAAAGTCGGAATATCCTTTGCACCGCAATAACCCATACCGGAACGGAGTCCGCCAAGCATCTGGAATACGGTATCTTCTACCATTCCCTTATATGCCACACGGCCTTCTACGCCTTCCGGAACCAGCTTTTTCGCATCAGACTGGAAGTAACGGTCTTTGCTTCCGTTCTCCATGGCAGCAATGGAACCCATGCCACGGTATACTTTATACTTTCTTCCCTGATACAGCTCAAAAGTTCCCGGGCTCTCGTCACAGCCTGCAAACATGCTTCCCATCATGCAGACATTGCCGCCTGCTGCGATGGCCTTGGTGATGTCTCCGGAATATTTGATACCGCCATCGGCAATGATCGGAATACCATACTCTTTTGCAACTGCAAAGCAATCCATAACTGCAGTGATCTGCGGAACACCGATACCTGCAACCACACGGGTGGTACAGATGGAACCCGGGCCGATACCAACCTTTACGGCATCCACTCCTGCTTCGATCAGAGCTTTTGTTGCCTCACCGGTTGCCACGTTTCCTGCAATGACCTGTACCTCCGGATAAGCTTCCTTGATCATTCTGACACAACGCAGGACGTTTTCTGAATGTCCATGTGCAGAATCCAGTACCACAACATCCACATGAGCTTTTACCAGTGCTTCTACACGATCCAAAACGTTTGCGGTAATTCCCACAGCCGCACCACAAAGCAGGCGTCCCTGTTCGTCTTTCGCAGACAGCGGATATTTGATCTGCTTTTCGATATCCTTGATGGTGATAAGACCCTTCAGGTTGAAATCATCATCCACGATCGGAAGCTTCTCCACTCTGGCCTTTGCAAGGATGCGTTTTGCCTCGGTCAGGGTGATTCCCTCTTTTGCGGTAACCAGGTTTTCAGAAGTCATGCATTCCTTGATCTTCTTGGTGAAATCCTCTTCAAATTTCAGGTCACGGTTTGTGATGATACCTACCAGTTTCCGGCCTTCTGTGATCGGCACACCGGAAATGCGGAACTTTGCCATGAGCTCATCTGCATCTTTTAAGGTATGCTCCGGAGAGAGGAAAAACGGATCTGTGATGACACCATTCTCTGAACGTTTTACCTTGTCTACTTCCTCTGCCTGCGCTTCAATTGACATATTCTTGTGAATGATACCAATACCGCCCTGACGCGCCATGGCAATTGCCATGCGGTGCTCTGTAACGGTATCCATGCCCGCACTCATAAGCGGAATGTTCAGTTTGATCTTCTTGGTCAGGTAAGTGGTAAGATCTACCTGATTCGGAATAACCTGGGAATAAGCCGGCACCAGGAGCACATCATCAAACGTAATGCCCTCACCAATAATTGTACCCATTATTCGTTTCCTCTCTTTCTTTGTTTTTGATGTTCATTATGATTCTGTGGTGATCGATGTTATCTTATTAGTTTTTCTAATAATTCAACCACAAAGAATCAATGTTGCTTATTAATTGTGTATTGTAGCAAATTTCTGTCCGCTTGTCAAATACTATTATGAGGAATTTGGGGTGTGGGTTAAAGACAGGGGAAGGTATAAAAAGAACCCCCGACTTAACTGCCTTCTATAGACAGTTAGGTCGGGGGGGGCTGGCGAGTTCTCACTCGCGAACTCGCGCTAACGCGCTTTATTGTCTGCTTCGCAGACGGTTCGC
>CAVIHW010000058.1:0-15167 GCA_963642615.1 Oscillospiraceae bacterium
TGAGTGCGCGAGCATAGCGTCTCTCCGGAGGGCCTGTCTGAGCGTGCAGCGCACGCGAGTTTAGCCCGCAGGGGAGACAATAGGCGGCGGAGCGCACGAAGTAAAAAATTCCACCAGGGAATGCGGTTCTGTATGCCTGCTCCGGCACTTCGGATTCCTATCAATTAAATCGTTAAGTTGGTATTTTGTTACAAGATGTGCTTGACAATTATGGATGATGTGGTAATATAATCATATGAATAGATGTTCATATAAAGAAATGGAGGAATGCCATGACGGAAGCAGAAAAAGTTCAGATCGAGCAGGAAGTGGAAGATGGCTCCTGCGAATTTATGCACGTCCATGAGGAAATTGTAAAAAGGGTAGAGGGCGTGATGCCGGATGAGCAACAGCTTTTGGATCTGTCGGAATTTTTTAAGGTATTTGGAGATTCTACACGGATCAAAATTTTATATGTGCTCAGTCAGTCGGAGATGTGCGTCTGCGATATTGCAACCCTTTTGCAGATGGGACAGTCAGCAATTTCCCATCAGCTTCGGGTTTTAAAACAGATGCGCCTTGTATCATTTCGGCGGGAAGGAAAAACCGTTTTTTACAAACTGGCAGATGCTCACATCCAGACAATCCTTGCTCAGGGCATGGAACATATCAGTGAGTAGAAAAGGCCGTGAGGCTGCTAAAGTGAAAATCAAACACAAAAAGGAGATTCCATTATGAAGAAGATCATCAAATTAGAAGGTTTATGCTGTGCAAACTGTGCTGCTAAGATTGAAGAGGGTGTGAAAAAATTAGATGGTGTAACCAGCGCAAGCTTAAGCTTTATGACCCAGCGGCTCATTATGGAGATCGTAGATGGCAGAGAAGAGGAACTCGTTGAGGCGGCAAGGGCTGTGGCTGCAAAGGTAGAGCCGGAAGCAGAATTTAAGGTACTGCGCTAAGCAGGAAGTGCCGAAAGCCGGGTATATGAACCGTATGCAAAGGAGCTTTGTATGACAAAAAAACAGAAAAAAATGGTGACACGCCTTGTTGTCAGCGCAGTATTCTTTATCCTCGCCCTGTTTCTTGAGAAGAAAACATTCTGGGCATGCATCCCATTTGTGCTGTCCTACCTTTCGGCCGGATATGATATTCCGTTGAAAGCCTGCAGAAATTTAAAAAACGGTCAGGTGTTTGATGAAAATTTCCTCATGACCATTGCGACCCTTGGCGCTTTTGCCATAGGTTCTTTAGAGGAAGCAGTGGCGGTTATGCTGTTTTACCAGATCGGCGAGCTCTTTAACGATTATGCGGTAAACAAATCCAGAAAATCCATCACAGACCTGATGGACATCAATCCGGAATATGCAAATCTGCTGCGGGATGGCGAAGAAGAACAGGTGGATCCCTATGAGGTGGAGATCGGAGACACCATCGTTATCCGCCCCGGTGAAAAGGTTCCGTTAGATGGCATTGTCCTGGAGGGTGTTTCCACGCTGGATACCAAGGCTCTTACCGGTGAATCCATGCCGTCTGAGGTAGAGGCCGGACAGGCGATCGTGAGTGGTTCCATCAACCTGACCGGTGTCTTGAAGGTGCAGACCACCAAACTGTTCGACGATTCCACGGTCGCAAAGATCCTGGAACTGGTGGAAAATGCCAGTTCCAGAAAGGCAAAGGCAGAAGCCTTCATTACCCGGTTTGCCCGTGTCTATACGCCGGTGGTCGTAATCCTGGCTGCCATACTTGCCTTTGTTTTTCCACTGGTTCTTGGTGGATGGAGCACCTGGATCTATCGCGCCTGCAGCTTTTTGGTTGTTTCCTGTCCCTGTGCACTGGTGATTTCCGTTCCACTCAGCTTCTTTGGCGGTCTTGGTGCGGCATCCAGGCAGGGAATCCTCATGAAGGGAAGCAACTACCTGGAGGCAATGGGCAGCCTGGATACGGTTGTATTTGACAAAACAGGAACCCTGACCACCGGTAAATTTGAGGTCACAGATGTATCGCCGGTACAGGGCAGTAAGGAAGAGCTTTTGAAACTGGCTGCACTTGGAGAGTACAATTCCAACCACCCGATCGCACAATCTGTAAAAAAGGCCTGCAGCAGCGAGATCGATCCCGGCTGCATTGGACGTGTAGAGGAGATTTCCGGACACGGGATCCATGCACAGGTGCAGGTGAATGGCAACTGGAAGGAACTTTATATTGGCAATCAGAAGCTGATGGATAAGCAGGGTGTTGTTGTGAGTACACCCGCTGCCGTGTTTGGAACTACTCTGTATCTTGCCGAAGGATCCACCTATCTTGGATCGATCGTTATTTCTGACCGTGTACGCCCGGATGTTCCGGCCATGCTGTCAGGCTTAAAACAGCAGGGTGTTGGAAAGCTGGTTATGCTGACCGGCGACAAGGAGGAAGTTGGAAAGAAAGTCGCAGAGTCGATCGGCATTACCCATGTGTTCGGAAATCTGCTTCCGGGAGATAAGGTTGCAAAGGTAGAACAGCTTTTGAAAGAAAAGCCGGAAGGAAAGACCCTTGCTTTTGTGGGTGACGGCATCAATGATGCACCGGTTCTAGCCCGTGCGGATGTTGGGATTGCCATGGGCGGCATTGGTTCGGATGCTGCGGTAGAAGCAGCCGATGTGGTGATCATGGATGATGAACCTTCCAAAATCGTCGATGCGATCTGCATTGCACGAAAAACCGTAGGCATTGTAAAACAGAACATCCTCTTTGCCATTACCATAAAGGTTCTGGTGCTGATTTTGGTAGCACTTGGGCGTGCGAGCATGTGGGCGGCTGTGTTTGGAGATGTCGGCGTTTCCGTGCTGGCGATCCTGAATGCGATCCGCGCATTAAGCTATAAAAAGCCGACGTTGACAAAAAAAGTTGAAACTGCTATGATTTAAGCATGTATTTTATGAACATGATCCAGTATGAAACGAGGAAGTTTCAGGAAAGCCGTTTAGACGGCTTTCTTGATATCCTCGTTTTCCTGTTTCGTATGGCAAGATTAAGGAGAAAACTATGAGCAGATATACGAAAAAAGATATCATTCGCATGGCAGAAGAGGAAGATGTGGAATTTATCCGCCTTCAGTTTACAGATATTTTTGGAATGCTGAAAAATGTGGCGATCACAGCGAGTCAGCTTGAAAAGGCGTTAAGCAACCGCTGCATGTTTGACGGGTCAGCCATTGAAGGCTTTGTCCGGATAGAGGAATCCGATATGTATCTGTATCCGGATCTCGATACCTTCAAGATCTTCCCGTGGAGACCCCAGCAGGGCAAGGTGGCACGCCTCGTCTGTGATGTATACCGCCCGAACGGGGAACCTTTTGAGGGAGATCCTCGTTTTGTATTAAAGAAGGTTTTAAAAGAAGCGGCAGACATGGGCTATGAGTTTCATGTGGGGCCGGAATGCGAGTTTTTCTTATTCCATACAGATGAAGAGGGCCGTCCGACCACCAATACCCATGAAAATGCCGGATATTTTGATGTAGGGCCGATCGATCTGGCTGAAAATGTACGCCGGGATATCGTTTTAAATCTGGAAGACCTGGACATTGAGGTGGAGGCAACGCATCATGAGATTTCCCCTGCACAGCATGAGGTGGATCTGGAGTATACGGAAGGTCTGGCTGCAGCGGACAATATCATGACCGTGAAGATGGCAGTAAAGACTATCGCAAAACGCCATGGCCTTCATGCGACCTTTATGCCAAAACCGAAAGCCGGTGTCAATGGTTCCGGCATGCATATCAATATGTCTCTTGCAGATGTTCATGGAAACAATGCCTTTGTGGACGAAAAAGACAGCCTGGGGCTGAGTAAGGTCGCTTATCAGTTTATGGCCGGGATTTTAAAGCATATGAAGGAAATCACACTTCTTACCAATCCACTTGTCAATTCCTATAAGCGTCTGGTTCCTGGATATGATGCTCCGGTCTGCATTGCGTGGTCAGCGCTTGCAAACCGCAGTGCTCTGATCCGTATTCCTAGTTCTAAGGGCGACAGCACACGGATCGAGCTGCGCTGCCCGGATTCGGCTGTAAACCCGTATCTGGCTCTTGCAGCCTGTCTTGCAGCCGGACTGGATGGCATCAAAAAGGAAATGGAGCCGCCGGCAAGTGTAGACCGCAATGTATTTGCCATGACAGATGACGAGATCCGCGCACTTGGGATCGAGCAGCTTCCGCAGACACTTGGAGAGGCAATCGATGCTTTCGAAAAGAGCACCTTCGCAAAAGAATTGCTCGGAGAACATATTTATACAAAATATCTGGAGGCAAAAACTACGGAATGGAAGAAATTCCGTGCAGAGGTCACTGACTGGGAAGTACAGGAATATCTTTACAAGTTCTAGAAAGAAGCGTTTGAGAGTTACCTGACTGTTAATCCTGGAGGTGAGCGTTTGGCGAATATCATTGTGGCATTTTCCAAGCCAGAAGATGCAAAAAGTATAAAAAATATATTGATGAGAAATGGATTTCAGGTTATCGCCGTTTGTACCTCCGGAGCACAGGTGCTGTCACAGCTGGAAGATTTAAACAGTGGGATCGTCGTAAGCGGTTACCGCCTGACGGACATGCTGTATTCGGAGCTTCATGAATGTATGAATACAGAGTTCGGCATGCTGGTGATCGCTTCTCCAAGCAAATGGTCGGCAGGGGTACCGGAACATGTAGTCTGTCTGCCGATGCCATTAAAGGTTCATGACCTGGTTGGCACGCTGGAGATGATGGTGCAGGCGCAGATAAGAAGAAAAAAGAAGCTGCGCCAGCAGCCAAAACAACGAGATGAGAAAGATCGTGCTGTGATCAGCCAGGCCAAGGCGCTTCTTATGGAACGGAATAATATGACAGAAGAAGAGGCTCACCGGTATATTCAAAAATGCAGCATGGACAGCGGCACGAATATGCTGGAGACAGCCCAGATGGTGATCAGCCTGATGTGATGGAGGAAAAATATGCGATTTACAAAGATGCAGGGAGCCGGAAATGATTATGTGTATGTAAACTGTTTTGAGGAGACAGTGAACGATCCGGCTTTCGTAGCCAGAGTGGTAAGTAACCGTCATTTTGGCATCGGTTCGGATGGCCTGATCCTCATATGCCCATCTGACAAGGCAGACTGCCGTATGCGGATCTTTAACGAAGACGGCAGCGAGGGCGGCATGTGCGGAAATGGAATCCGCTGCGTAGGAAAATATGTTTATGACCATGGCCTTATCAAGAAGACCCGGATTTCCGTAGAAACCCTGGGCGGCATCAAAGAGCTGGACATGGAGCTGGAAAACGGAAAAGTAAAATCGGCAAGGGTAGATATGGGCGTGCCGAAGCTGACCAGTGAACTTCCAGAGAAGATTATGGTTCTTGGAAAAGAACTGGAGTTTACCGGAATCGATGTCGGAAACCCGCATGCAGTCTATTTTACGGATGATGTAGATCAGCTGGATTTAGAAAAGATCGGTCCGTCGTTTGAAAACCATGAACGTTTCCCGGATCGTGTAAACAGTGAATTTATCCGCGTGATCGACCGGAAACATATCCGGATGCGCGTATGGGAGCGCGGAAGCGGGGAAACCTTAGCCTGCGGAACCGGATCAACGGCCAGTGCGGTGGCCTGCATGATGCTGGGTCTTACCGATGATACCGTAGAGGTACAGCTGACCGGTGGAAACCTAGAAATCTCCTGGAATCGGGAGAGCGGGCATGTTTACATGACCGGTCCGGCAGTGGAAGTATTTTCCGGTGAGATCGAATTGTAAAAAATGAAAAAAATGCAAAAATGGCATTGACATCTGGATGCTCCCATGCTAGTATATACGAGTATGTGCCGCACGGTGAGGTCAGAAAGTTCCGAGTCCATCGGATCCGGACACCAAAACCGGCGAGTAATGATAATAGGAGGTGCCATATGTACGCGATTATTGCAACAGGTGGTAAGCAGTACAAAGTAGCAGAAGGCGATATCATTAAGGTTGAAAAGCTTGGTGTAGACGCTGGCGAAACCGTTACGTTTGACCAGGTTCTTGCAGTTAACAACGGAGAGTTATCCATCGGATGCCCGACTGTAGCAGGTGCAACTGTTACCGGAACCGTAGTTAAAGAGGCAAAGGCAAAAAAAGTGATCGTTTATAAGTACAAGAGAAAATCTGGCTATCATAAAAAGAATGGTCACAGACAGCTCTTTACTGAGATCAAGATCGAAAAGATCAATGCTTAATTAATCATGATTAACGTGACAATATCTGTTGATTCTGAACACCGCTATCGTGAGATTTCTTTTCTGGGTCATGCTGGTTTTTCAGATGATCATCAGGAGGGACAAGAGCTGGTTTGTGCAGCTGTGTCTGCCCTGACAATCAATATGGCGAACTCTGTGGAGCACTTCACAGAAGACCGGTTTGAGGCAGATGAGGATGAAGAGTCCGGGATGTTTCATTTCCGGTTTACCGGAACGATCAGTTCAGAAGCAGCACTCCTTATGAATTCTCTTGTGCTCGGTTTGGAGGACATTGAGGAGTCGTACGGAGAACCGTATATAAAAATTCGTTTTGAGGAGGTGTAAGAGATGTTTAAGATGAACCTTCAGTTATTCGCTCATAAAAAAGGTGTAGGTTCTACCAAGAACGGTAGAGATTCCGAGTCCAAGAGACTTGGCGCTAAAAGAGCAGATGGTCAGTTCGTATTAGCTGGTAACATTCTTTACAGACAGCGTGGTACTAAGATCCATCCGGGTCTGAACGTAGGACGCGGCGGCGATGATACCTTATTCGCTACTGTAGACGGCGTTGTAAGATTTGAGAGAAAGGGCAGAGACAAAAAGCAGGTTTCTGTTTACCCGAGAACAATCAACGAATAATGATACTGACAGGGCTTCATACTGATTACTGGTATGAAGCCTTTTTTTGGAAAGGATTTAGGTGAATCCATGTTTGCAGATAATGCAAAGATTTTTATCAAATCAGGAAAAGGCGGAGACGGGCATGTTAGTTTCCGCAAGGAATTATTTGTGCCGGCAGGAGGTCCTGACGGTGGTGATGGAGGAAAAGGCGGAGACATTATCTTTGAGGTGGATCCGGGTTTAAATACATTAACAGATTTTCGGCATGTCCGGAAATATGTTGCACGAGATGGAGAACAAGGCGGCAAGAAACGGTGCCATGGTGCCAATGCAGACAACCTGGTGATCAAAGTTCCGGAAGGAACGGTCATCAAGGATTTTGAGACTGGCAAGGTCATCGCAGATATGTCCGGTGAAAATAAACGATTAACCATTTTACGGGGCGGCAAAGGCGGTCTTGGAAACATGAACTTTGCAACTCCGACCATGCAGGCTCCGAAATATGCACAGCCTGGCCAGCAGGGACATGAGCTCTGGGTACAGCTGGAATTAAAGGTGATCGCAGACGTTGGTCTGGTAGGATTTCCAAATGTAGGAAAATCCACCCTGCTTTCCCGTGTGTCCAATGCAAGACCGAAGATCGCAAATTATCATTTTACAACCTTAAATCCGCATCTTGGCGTGGTTGACTTGGACGGCGGAGCAGGTTTTGTTATGGCAGATATCCCGGGACTCATTGAGGGTGCATCCCAGGGAATCGGCCTTGGCCATGATTTCCTGCGCCATATCGAACGCTGCCGTGTACTGGTGCATGTGGTAGATGCAGCCGGCACTGAGGGACGTGATCCCATCGCAGATATCCGTGCCATCAACGCAGAGCTGGAAGCATATAATCCGGAACTGTTAAAACGCCCGATGGTCATTGCAGCCAATAAGATCGATGCTGTCTACTCCGAGGATGAAGATCCGGTAGAGATCTTAAAGCAGGAATTTGAGCCGGAGGGAATTAAAGTATTCCCGATCTCCGCAGTCAGCGGAAAGGGTGTAAAAGAACTGTTGTACGCTGTATATGAGCTTCTTAAGACCGTAAACCTCGATCCGGTTATCTTTGAAAAAGAATTTGAGATCGAGTACGCGGGCGACCGCAACCTGCCATATACGGTAGAGCAGAACGAGGATGGCGAGTTTGTAGTAGAGGGACCACGTATCGAGAAGATGCTTGGTTATACCAACTTAGAGTCTGAGAAGGGATTCCAGTTCTTCCAGAAATTCTTGAAAGAAAATGGCATTTTAGACGAACTTGAGGCCGCAGGCATCAAAGAGGGCGACACTGTCCGCATGTACGGCCTTGCATTTGATTATTATAAATAACGGGAGATAAATCATGACAAGCAAGCAGAGATCCTATTTAAAGGGACTGGCTATGACAATGGATCCGATCTTTCAGATCGGCAAATCCAGCGTGACTCCGGAGCTGACGGCTGCCATTGCAGAAGCGCTCGAGGCACGGGAACTGATCAAGATCACAGTGTTAAAAAACTGCCTGGATGACGGACGTTCCATCGCAGAGGTACTGGCTGAACGCACCCGTTCAGAAGTGGTTCAGGTGATCGGTAAGAAGATTGTTCTTTACAAACCGGCTAAAGATGAGGCAAAACGTAAGATCGTCCTGCCTTCATAAAAAGCACCAAAGCGAAGGGAGTGAGCGCTTTGTCCAGAATTGGAATCATGGGCGGAACGTTTGATCCGATCCACAATGCCCATCTGATGCTGGGCAGGCAGGCAAGGAAAGAGCAGGAACTTGATGAGATCTGGTTTATGCCGTCTCACAATCCTCCGCATAAGTCAGATCATCTGGTAACGGATGCAAAAGACCGATGCGAGATGGTAAAACTTGCCATTGCAAACGATCCGTATTTCCGGTTTTCTGATTTTGAGATTTCAAGGACCGGCAACACGTATACTGCCCAGACACTAAAACTTTTAAGGGAAGTATACCCGGAACATGTTTTTTATTTTATTGCAGGGGCAGATTCCCTCTATCATATAGAAAGCTGGTATCATCCGGAACTGGTCCTTGGCCAGATTCCTCTTTTGATCGCCGGACGGGAATGTGACGATGCACCATGCTCCCTGGAAAACCAGGCAGAATACCTGAAAACAAAATACGGGGCTGAGATTTTTCTGTTGCACAGCGCACCCATGCATGTTTCCTCTCAGGAGCTTCGAAATCGGCTTCGTGTGGGAGAAAAAATCCACGACCTGGTGCCGGAAAGTGTGGAACACTATATCAGGGCACACGGCCTGTATCATTCTCCTTCATGCGATGTACAGACAGGAACCCCGTATCAGCAGCTTCACTGTAAGGAGAATTAGGAATGATAACGGAACAGATTCTTACATTGCGCAAGCAGTTAAAGTCAAAACTTGACCCTATGCGGTATGAACATTCAATCAGTGTATCCTTTACCTGTACGGCGCTTGCTATGCGTTATGGCACAGATATTGCTCAGGCAGAACTTGCCGGCCTGATGCATGATTGTGCAAAACGTTTTACTGACAGCGAGCTGATCCAGAAATGCCAGAAACATGAGGTTGCCCTGACAGAAGCAGAGATCAAGGCACCAGCTGTGATCCACGCAAAATATGGTGCTTATCTGGCAGAACATAAATATGGCATTGACGATAAGGAAATCCTTTCTGCCATCGCCTGCCACACCACCGGCAAGCCGGACATGACCACACTGGATAAAATCTTATACATTGCGGACTACATTGAGCCGCGCCGGGATAAGGCCGACAATCTGCCAGCGATGCGCTATCTTGCTTTTCAGGATCTGGATGAAACCATGTACGAAATCCTGAAAGGTACTTTGGAATATCTTGAAGCAAAGGGAAATAGCATAGATCCGATGACTTTACAGGCATTTCATTATTTTAGGGATGTTATGAAGCAGAAAAAAGGAGAAGAGAAATGAGTCAGGCAAAGCAAATGGTTCAGCTGGCCATCACGGCCCTGGAAGATAAAAAAGGAGAAGATATCCGCGTGATCGATATCCGCGAGGTATCAGTTCTGGCAGATTACTTCCTCATTGCGAGTGGTTCAAACGCCAATCAGGTTCAGGCCATGGCCGACAACGTACAGGAGGAACTCGGGAAAGCCGGATATGACTGCCGTCAGGTAGAAGGTTATCAGAGCGCCAATTGGATCCTGATGGATTATGGCGATATCATTGTTCATGTTTTTGATAAGGAAGACCGTCTGTTTTACGATCTGGAACGCATCTGGAGAGATGGAAAGATCATGGATGCAGGGGAATTTACGGAGTAAATGTTGTCTTCCTTTTATATCGTAAATAAGCGTCTTAAAAATGAAGAACGTGTTTTCCGTTATACCTTAAATAAGAGGTATGAAATCGGAAAGCACGTTTTCCATTATATCTAAAATATATGTAGGATTCCGTGGCTGTTTTTACAGTTTCGAACAGTGTTGAAAAGAACGATTGAGAAGTGCTGAGAGAAAAAATAAGAGAGGAAATCTGATATGAACACACTGAAAAAATTTATTCACTACTATGCACCATACAAAGCGGTCTTTTTTATGGATCTTTTCTGTGCAGTGATCATAAGCCTTGTGGATCTGGCTTATCCGCAGATTCTGCGGACGGCCACAAAGACTCTTTTTATTCAGGACAAAACTGCGATCCTGCATGTGCTTCCGTGGATCGGGATCGGACTGTTTTTCATGTATGTGATCCAGAGCCTGTGTAAATATTATGTCAGCTGTCAGGGTCATGTGATGGGAGCCAAGATGGAGCGGGATATGCGTCAGCAACTGTTTGACCATTACGAGGAATTATCCTTTTCCTATTACAGTCAGAATAATTCGGGACAAATGATGAGTAAGCTGGTCAGTGACCTGTTTGATATTTCTGAGTTTGCCCATCACGGACCGGAGAATCTGTTCATTTCCCTGATCAAAATTGTGGGCGCGTTTATTTTCCTGTTTTTTATCAATAAAAAACTGGCACTGCCTCTGATTCTTCTGGTGGTCTTGATGTTTGCTGTATCTTTTAGCCAGAACCGGAAGATGCAGAAAACATTTATGGAAAACAGAAGGAAGATCGGCGACGTCAACGCGAGTCTGCAGGATACATTATCCGGAATCCGGGTGGTGCAGTCTTTTACCAATGAAGAAATCGAGAAGAAGAAATTTCAGAAGAGCAACGAGGCGTTTCTGGTTTCCAAAAGAGGAGATTGAAAAAAGAAAATTTCAGAAGAGCAACGAGGCATTCCTGGTTTCTAAAAGGGACAATTACCGGTGTATGGGAGAATTTATGGGTGCCAATCTGTTCTTCCAGGGTATGATGTACCTGGTTACATTGGTTTATGGCGGATACCTGATCGCAAATCACGAGATGTCGGCTTCTGATCTTGCCATGTACGCGCTGTATATCGGAATTTTTATCAGTCCGATCCAGATTCTGGTGGAGCTGATGGAAATGATGCAGAAGGGCCTTTCTGGTTTCCGCCGTTTCCTCGACGTGATGGAAACGATTCCGGAGATCCGGGACAATCCGGATGCAGTGGAATTGACCAATGTAAAAGGCCATGTCTGCTATGAAGACGTATCTTTTCATTATAGCGACGATGAGACAGAGGTGCTTTCTCATGTATCCATTGACATTCCGGCAGGAAGATCCGTTGCTCTGGTTGGCCCGTCCGGCGGAGGCAAGACGACGATCTGCTCGCTGCTTCCACGTTTCTATGATGTGACCAGCGGTAGAATCACCGTAGATGGCCATGACATCCGTTCCCTCACGCTGAAAAGCCTGCGAAGTCAGATCGGAGTGGTTCAGCAGGATGTTTATCTGTTCTCCGGTTCTATTCGTGAAAATATCGCTTATGGAAAGCCGGATGCTTCCGAAGAAGAAATCATTGAAGCGGCAAAACGAGCCAATATCCATGATTTTATTATGGAACTTCCGGAACAATACGATACCTTTGTAGGAGAACGCGGCACCAGACTTTCTGGCGGACAGAAGCAGCGGATCTCCATTGCACGGGTCTTCTTAAAGAATCCACCGATCCTGATCCTAGATGAGGCCACCAGCGCCCTGGACAATGAAAGCGAACGCTGGATCCAGCACAGTTTAGAAGAATTGTCCAAAGACCGGACCACGATCACCATCGCCCATCGCCTGTCAACGATCAAACATGCCGATGAGATCATTGTGCTTACGGAAAATGGAATTGCGGAGCGTGGAACTCATGATGCATTGCTTGAGAAAGAGGGGATTTACGCGGGTTACTACCATATGATGTGATTGGTTGCGAACTGTCATAAGTTTGTAATGAAAGTGTAAACGTCTGCCACTACTTTGCCACATTCCTGCCGTATTTTTTCAGATGACAATTGCCTTATAATAACACTGTCACCTATGACACAGGAATCGTTATGATATTTGTACACCGAAAGGAGCGTCATTATGAAAAAGACAGTAAAAAGTTTAAGTATGTTGGCAATGACAGGTATGTTGATTTTGAGTCAGGGAACTTGCGCCTTTGCTGCTAAGGGAGAGGCAGGAAGTGGTAAATCTGTACTCAGCAGCTACAATGCAGAGCTGTCTGCACAGCGCAGTGACTTAAAGGAACTGATCACAGAAAGCAAGGAACTCACTACAGCCATTAAGGAAGCACAGAAAAAGGCAAAGCAGGACGGACTTATCACCCAGAGCAGTAGCGATCATCTGGCAGAGCTGTCCAAGGAAATCAAGACTCTTCGCCAGTCTTTGACCAGTGAGAGGAGCAGCAATAAGACCCTGCGTTCTGCTGCCAAGGATGCAAGACAGTCCAAAGATTATGACACTGCACAGGATAAGCTTGAGGAGCTTGAGTCCGTTCAGAAGAAACAGATTGATATCCGCACAGAGCTTTCTGCACTGCTGAAAGAAAAGCTGGACTATCTCTCATCGCTGAAAAAAACCGGTGAAACCGCTGTCACGGATGATAAAAAACTGGAAGAAGCCTTTGATGATGGAGCTGAGCTAGATCCTGAGCTCTCAGATGTAGCGTCATAACAGCATGGTATTTACCGGCAATTCAAAAGAGCGCAGATTTTTATCTGCGCTCGATTTTTTTATAGAAAACTGACATTTTATTCCACTGTAACCGATTTTGCCAGGTTTCTTGGCTGATCTACATCCAGATTTTTCCCGAGTGAAGCATAGTAGGCGATCAACTGAAGTACAACTGCGATGGGAAATACCGTAAAACGGTCATCTACATCCGGAATTCGGATTCGGACATCTGCCAGATTTTCATCGACTACAGCACTTTCCTTGGTCAGGAGGATCACAAAGGCACCGCGGGCTTTCACTTCGCGGATATTGGAAATGGTTTTTGAGAACACATGTTCCTGTGTTGCAATGGCAATGACCGGAACCTGATCAGAGATCAAGGCAATGGTTCCATGTTTGAGTTCTCCGGCGGCGTAAGCCTCTGCATGGATGTAGGAAATTTCCTTCAGTTTCAGGGCACCCTCCAGAGAAAATGCATAATCCAGGCCACGTCCGATAAAGAAAGCGTCCGGACTCTGAATGATATGGTTTACAACGCCTTTGATCATCGCTTCCTGGGAGATCATGGTTTCCATGGCAGGAATGGCATCTAAAAGATCGGAGAGGAAATCACCGGCTTCTTTTTCTGTAAATTTCCTGCGCACCAATGCCATACGGCATCCGATCATGTAAAGAGCGGCAAGCTGTACGGAGTAGGCCTTCGTGCTGGCCACAGCGATTTCCGGTCCTGCGTGGGTATAAAGCACATAGTCGCTTTCCCTTGCGATCGTGGAACCCTTGACATTGACAATAGCCAGAGTTTTAGATCCATATTCGTGAGCCAGACGCAGAGCAGCCAGGGTATCGATGGTCTCACCAGACTGGGAGATGATCAATACCAGTGTATGTTCATCAATGAGCGGCTGTTCGTAGCGAAACTCTGAAGCAATCGTTACCGTAACCGGAATACGTAAGATCGGCTCCATAAGTGCGCGCGCAACCATGCCTGCGTGCATAGCAGTACCACAGGCTACAATATGGATCTGATCACAATCCTGAAAAATCTCATCCGGGATCTTATCATCGGAGAAATCCGGGAGTCCCTTACTGATCCGGGGAAGGATGGTATTTTTCATGGCTTCCGGCTGCTCATGGATCTCTTTCATCATGAAATGCGGATAACCATTTTTCATGGCAGCGTCCATATTCCAGTTGACCGTCAAAATTTCCGGATAAAACTTGGAAAAGGTCTCATCCAGATTATATACGTGTACCTTATAAGGCGTCAGACGAACGATCTTGTCTTCCGGTACAACAAAATACTGATTGCTATAGGGGATCAGTGCCGTCAGATCCGATGCGATAATAGCACCTGCATGAGTATAGGAAGCCACAAGCGGACTTACCTTACGGATCGCATAAACAGAACCGGGCTGGTCATCAAACAGGATACAGAAACCATAAGAACCTACGATCAGGCTTTGTAATTTTTCGATTGCCTTTAACGGATCACCCTCATAGATCGCATCCAGCACCCGTGCAGCCACCTCGCTGTCTGTCTGGGAAATCAGTTTTCCCTCCAAATGAAACTCGTTTGTCAGCTCATGATAGTTTTCGATGATGCCATTATGGATCAGAGTCACCTTTCCTGCCCGGTGTGGGTGTGCATTTTCATCCGTCACTCCGCCATGCGTAGCCCAGCGCGTGTGTCCGATGCCGCTATGAGCACTTCCATGCAGATTTGCATCGCAATAATCTCTTAAATTTTTCACTTTTCCGACTTTTTTTGCAATCGAGATGCTGGTATCCTCCATACACAGAGCAATCCCGGCACTGTCATAACCGCGGTATTCCAGACCACTTAATCCGTCTAACAAAATTTTTTCCGCATTCAACGGACCTGAATATCCAATAATTCCACACATAAGATAAGAATCCCTTTCTTCATTAAATTGTATAACAAAAAGATTCTCCGGTTATTCTGCGTTTGTTTTGCGGTTGCCCGCATATTTCACAGAATATACACGCCCGGAGAAGCATGGGAGAGTACCCGCCGAACCTTCGATGATCTCTCCACCTCGTTAACCTGAAAAACCAGCCTTATGGCCTTCACGTACAGTCATCAGGTGCATGGCGCTATAGCTTTGCTATTAAATCTTCGTTCCTCCTGAAAAACGAAATTGCAATTATTATAGACCAGAACGTTTTTTTCGTCAATCCTGGGAAAGTTTAGGAAATCTTAAAATTTCCCGTCTGTATTTCCGAATATATTTATGATACAATA
>CAVIHW010000059.1:0-14757 GCA_963642615.1 Oscillospiraceae bacterium
CTTTAACATAATGACTTCACCTCCGTGTTTATTTTATTATAATTCGAATGCACAACTTTTTCAAGTGAGTTTAGAGGCGAAATATAAACTTTTTCAAATGACTTTTTGTAAAAACGACATTTTATTCAAACGACTATTACATATAAATGTCAATTTTTTGTAAGGTTCTCTATTTCAAAGAATACGGATGAGAAAGCAGAGTTCCTGATGCAGTTTAAACCGGGAGAATCGACTTATCTGATGATTTTGGTGCAAAGACCGGGGCTAGAGATGTAATTTTTTCAATTTAATCACAGGATTGAGTTTCGCAATTGCCTATAAAATTTCTAAAACACTACAAGATTTACCTGATCCCCACAGCGAAGTCCTTCTGATCCGGCTGGAATATCGATCAGGCAATTACTTCCGGCCAGAGACGAAATCATCCCGGATGCATGCTTGTCTCCGGCAAAATCCACCTGTCCACAGTTTTGTCTTGCCCGTACAAAACGTCTTCCGGGACTTGCTTTACAAAAATCTGCTTTCATGATTCCCTTGCCGCGGTGCAGCAGACATTCCTGTGTTTCCAGCATTTCTTCCACTATGGGAAGCACCAGCAAAGCAAAGGTTGCGAATGCTGCATAGGGATTTCCGGACAGACACAGTATCAAAGTTTCATTCCGCTTCATGGCCAGTACCGGGCTGCCTGGCTTTAATTTTACTCCATGAAATAAAATCTGTGCTCCGGCTATGATTCCTGCAGCTTCCATATAATCTTT
Source organism: Oscillospiraceae bacterium (assembly GCA_963642615.1). GTDB lineage: Bacteria > Bacillota > Clostridia > Lachnospirales > Lachnospiraceae > Brotaphodocola. Next base: position 759 of record CAVIHW010000059.1, read on the forward strand.
CTCACCAACTGATACGCCGCCCGTGCATACGACCAGATCTGCGGTTTCTGAATATTTCACCAATAGCCGGGAAATAGCTTCTGCATCGTCTGAAACGGACTCGGTTGCACATACTTCCAGACCCTTTTCTTCTGCGTAAACATTCAGTAAAAACCGGTTGCTGTCATAAATTTTCCCGGCACTCAGCTCTTCTCCTGGCTGAATCAGCTCACTGCCTGTGGAGATGATGGTGATCCGGATTTTTTCCAGCACCTTCACCTGTGTGATTCCCTGACTCGCCAGAAGTCCGATCATGCCTGCTGTGATTTTTTCACCCTTTTTCAGTATGATCTGTCCCTTTGCGACGTCTTCCCCTGCAAAACAGTAATTCTGGTATTCTTTCAGGGTCTGAAACACAGTAACGGTATGTTCTCCGGTTGCCATTGTATCTTCCTGACGCACTACACAGTCTGCCCCTTCCGGGATCGGTGCTCCGGTCATGATCCGCACTGCCTGACCGGGCGCTACTGTATATTGCGGAGGATCACCGGCATATACGCATCCAATCACCTGCAGTATTGCCGGATTATCTTTTTCTGCCGTTTCCAGATCCTGATGCCGGACCGCATATCCATCAAGCGGAGATCTGGGAAATGGAGGCTGATTCATCGGCGCAGTGATTGTGTCCGCACTGATTCTGCCCAGTGCTCTTAAAATAGGGATCCATTCGGATCTCTGCATTTTCCGGGTATGATTTTTCAACAGATTCACTGCCTGTTCCAGTGTATGATTGCCTGCCATTTTCCTTCGCTCCTTTATTTTACTGAGTCAATGATTTTTTCTTATACACTCGGACTTCCACCAGATTCGTATGCTGCGGATTTCCTTTTGCAAGCGGTGTCGGGTAAGCCGTCGATGTCAGTACATTGATGGAACCCCTGTGGTCTGTTCCGTCTTTGTCTGGCTGATACCAACCGCCCTGAGACATGGCCACAACTCCTGGTCGGATTCTGGCTGTCACAACGGCCGGAATCTGTACCCGGCCCCGGTCATTCCAGATTTCTACGGTATCTCCATCCTGAATTTCTCTTTTTTCTGCATCTTCCGGGTGAATCCACAGTCCCGGAAGTTCCACCTCATCCTGCCATTCATTGTTATCATGAATGGAATGACATCTTCTGCGAGTATGCCATCCAATCAGCTGCAGAGGATATTCCCTGCGTTTTGGATCTTCCGGGCCCTCTGGGCAGGGAACGTATTTGGGGATAGCCGGTATCGCTTCCCGTTCCTGCATCTCGTACAGACGCCTGGAAAAAATTTCAATCTTTCCGGACGGTGTTGGAAATGGATGCTTCACTGGATCTGCCGTTTCTTTCTCAAAGGCGATTCCAATGATCGGTTCCCGATATTTCCAGCCGCCTTTCCGGCTGAATGTTTCATAATCCGGAAGTTCCGGTTCTTTTTCCCGAAGCAGGTCATAGCAGTCCTCCAGCCAGTCACCAACTTCCGGTCTTCCATCTACAAATGCCTCATAAAGTCCCAGATTCTTTGCAAGCTGCTTCATCCAGTCCCACTCAAAACGGCATTCAAACAGCGGATCCAGAACCTTGTTGTTCTTTAAAAGATAATTGCCGCCCCGCCACGGCGCCACCATATTTTCTGTCTCAAATACCGACGCCGCCGGAAGCACCAGATCACAGTACCGGGCACTGGGAGTCATGAAAATATCAGAGCAGACCAGAAATTCACATTTTGTATCATCTTTTAAGATCCGGATCGTATCGTTAATGTTGGAATGCTGGTTGACCATGGTATTGCCCGCCAGGGAAAAGATCATCTTAATATTGCTGTCCAGTTTATCCACACCTTTCAGGCGGTCCTGTTTCGGTGTCATGGAGGTTCCCTGTTCCACCGCTTTCGTCCAGAGGAAAACCGGTATCTGTCCCGGATATGGGTTTTTTACCTGGTTTACAAACAAGCCCGGCGTGTTATGCTCTGCCGGGATATCATTTCCACCCGTGCCGCCTCCTGGAATTCCGACATTTCCTGTCAGACAGGACAACATACAGATTCCACGGACACCCTGCTCTCCATTTCCATGGCGCTGGGCTCCAAGCCCGGTGGAAATACAGGCCGGCTTTGTTGTCGCGTATTCCCGCGCCAGTCTGCGGATCCGTTCTGCGGAAATCCCGGTGATGGGCTCTGCCCATTCCGGTGTCTTTGCAATTCCATCCTGCTCACCAAACAGATATGCATGGTAGCTTTCTCCCGCTGGTATATCCTCCGGCATATGTTCTTCATCAAATCCCAGGCAGCAGCGGTCCATAAACGCCTGATCCTGAAGACCTTCTGACCAGATCACATAGGCCATGGCATCTGCCAGCGCCGCATCCGTGGAAGGTTTCAGGGCAAACCATTCATCTGCGTAGGATACTCCAGTCTGACTCATTCTTGGATCGATCAGGATGATCCGGACACCGCGGCTTTTCAGCTGTGACAGATAATAATTCCGCTCCGGGCCGAAGATGGTTTCTGCCGGATTGTGTCCCCACAGGATCAGAAGTTTTGTGTTCAGCAGATCTGCCGGACTGTTTCCACACTGCGTTGTTCCAAAAATATAAGGCGTTGTATAATTCACGCAGGCCGCGCTGTAATTGTTGAAAAATCCAAGATAGCCGCCATCCAGTGCCATCAGCCGCTGCATCAGTACTCCGGGTCTCATGATTCCGGTAACGCCGGTTCCGTGGGCAACAAATCTGGAAGAAGGGCCATAGGTATCCCGGATCCGGATCCAGTTTTCTGTCATCAGTTCCAGCGCTTCTTCCCAGCTGATCCGCTCAAACTTTCCGCTGCCGCGCTCTCCCACACGTTTCATGGGGTAACGCAGCCGCCCGGAATTTAAGAATGTCTTCCGGTATCCCCGTCCCCTGACACAGGCACGGATCTGCGGATCGTTGGAAGAACAGTCTGACTGGATATTCAGCATGCAGCCCTCCTGTATTTCCGGACGGATCACACAGATTCCGCCACAGTTGTTAATTCCTCCGGTGGGAATGATCTGCGGATCCTGAACCGGGATTTCCGGATTCAGGCCATTTTCCAGGATTTCAGAAAATATCGGTATTTCTCCCGCTGCTGCATCCATCCAGTCTGTCTCTGCAAGCTGTTTTACAATCTCTTTTAAGTATTTTTTCATTCCGGCAAAACATCCGGGATAGGATTCTGCGTTTTTCCATATTACTTTGCTGTTTCCCAGTGTATATTCCTGAACAAAGTCTTCCGCTGCCAGCGCAATCTCTTTTGCATGTTCCGGATGCTGTCCGTTCTGCTCATGCCGGACTCCGGCCAGAAGATAGGAAAGAAAGCGCATCTGCTCGCCGATATAATCCGGCGGATTGCCTTCCATACGCACCGGAGTATAGCCCCACTTGTGGTAAATCCGGATGATTTCCAGTGTTGTCTGGTTGAGCAGCACTCTCTCCTCCTGACTCACAGATGCCCACAACGGCATTTGCAGATCTGCATCCATCCCGCGAAACAGATAATCATACAAAAGACTCCAGTCCCGCGCCTCATGCTGGTCCCAATCCGAAAATGTTCTGCAGATTTTTAAGGCCTCTTTCCTGGATTCAAAGAAATGAAACCACTGTTCCAGGTAAGAACCGATTACATTTGCCATATTACGCTTCCTCTCTTTTTTGTTTATTCAGTTCGTGCCTGATTTCCATCATGGGCTCCAGATTTCCCATCAGCACAGCACCGCAAAGAGCACCATCCCGGTAGAACCGTTTCTCATAATATTCCGCTTCTCCATCGTGGCGGTTAACCCGGAACCGTTTCCTTTTTCCAGCTGTTGTTCCCTGTCTGATCTCCGTCCGGACCTCTCCATCTTCTGAAATATTGCCAATGCTGAACAGGCTTGTTCCCATTGCGCTTAAAATGACCGGTTCGGAAGCCGGAATGAAACGCTGGTCTTTTCCGTGAATCAGATTCCATCCGGCAATTTCACCGGATCTGGCTGCATAATTCCAAAGTCCCGGGTTAGGCTGCTTCCACTGAATGCAGTCTCCGGCGGCCAGCCAGTCCGGTGAGGAAGTCCAAAGATAATCATCCACCAGCACACCCCGATCACATTCCAGGCTGCTTTTCACTGCAACGGCGGTATTGGCGCGCACGCCGCAAGAGACGATTATCAGCTGGGCCGGAAACCATCTTCCATCCGCAAGTGAAACTCCATCCACATCATGATCTCCGGTCAGTTCTGAAATCTGTACCCCGGAATAAGCCGGGATTCCAGCATTTTGTATTTTTTCCGTGAGAACCTGTGCACTTTCAGCATCCAGGAGTCGTCCCATAAGGCGCGGGCCAGCTTCCAGAATGGTCACATCACAACCGGTCTGCCGGATTTCCCAGGCCATCTCCAGGCCGATCACACCGCCGCCGATCACCACGGCTTTTTCTGCTAAAGCCAGTCTGCTCCGGATCCGGTTAAAATCGGAAATGGTCCGAACCATAAAAACCCCTGCCTTATCCCTTCCTGTAAAAGGCGGCATAAAGCAGGAGGCTCCCAGCGCATAAATTCCTTTGTCGTAATATAATTTCTGTCCATCCTGAAGCACTGCCATATGATTTTCCAGGTCGGCATATTCTATCATTTTTCCCTGTATCCGGTCAATTTTGTTCTCGTCATACCATGTTTCTTCCCGGATGAACATTCCGCTCCGCTTCAATGTCCGGAACCAGGTTTTGCTTAAGAGTGGCCTTGTATAAGGCAATTCATTTTCCTGAGAAATCATGGTAACACGGCTGTTCCGGTCGCAGGCCCGAATCGCCTGCGCCGCGGAAAATGCCGCAATCCCATTTCCCAGGATGACATATGATTTATTCATGGGCTGTCTCCTGTATTTTCTTTTTGATCCGCAGTGACGGTTTTGTGATGGATGCATCTGGAAGAAGGGGGAGTTCCTGTACCAGTTCCTTTTCTTCCTCCGGTGTCAGCGCATCCAGATCACGAAATTCCAGGCAATGGGTTACACAGGCTTCTACACAAAACGGCTGCTTTCCGTCTTTTCTTCTTGGATAACAGGAGGTACATTTCATGGCGGTGCCGTATTTATGGCTTAACATGGGTGCCCCGTACGGACACGCCCAGGTACAGGTTCCACAGCCAATGCATTTTCCCCGGTCATGTCCTACCGTGCCATCCTCCCGGTAATGCATGGCACCGGTGGGACATGCTTTCACGCAGGCAGCATCCCCGCAATGATTGCATGCCCCGGAATAATGCATAAATCCATGATCCTCAACCGTAACAACTCTGCGAAACACCATTCCATTTTCCAGATTGTTCTGGTCTTTGCAGGCAATCTGACACGCGTTACAGCCGATACATCTCGTCTGGTCATATAAAAATCCCCACCGTGCCATAGGTCTGTTTCCTCCGTTTATTTCTCCGCAATCACTTCGATTTCTACTTTTGCTCCCTTCGGCAGCGCTGCCACTTCAAATGCAGCCCTGGCCGGATAAGGAGCCTCGAAGTATGCTCCATACACTTCATTCATAGCTCCGAAATCCGCAATGTCGCTGAGATAAACGGTTGTCTTTACGACATGCTCAAATCCAAGTCCTGCTGCTGCCAGAATTGCCTTGATATTCTTCAGAGAAGCTTCTGTCTGCTCCCGGATGTCATCAGACGGGAACTGGCCTGTCAGCGGATCAATCGGAAGCTGGCCGGATACATATACCGTGTGGGCAGTCTCAATTGCCTGGGAATACGGACCGATCGCTGCCGGTGCCATTTCTGAGTAAATTACACGTTTCATAATCATACACTCCTTCTTTTAAAACCAGCCCATGGCGCGCAGGAAGGTGATAAGTCCTGATAAAGCCAGAAGCAGGTAAATACATTTTTTCATTTTTTCGCCATCCAGCCGGTTTACAACACGGCTTCCAAGATATCTTCCAATCAGGATCGTGGCAAAGCCCAACAGGATCAGTTCTGCCTGATCCATGGAGATCAGACCGCTCCAGTAGCGCATGACAGCACTGTATCCTTCCGTAATGGAGAATACCAGATTGATGGTGCCAAGATAAGATTCCTTATCATCGGTCGTTGCCAGATAGTACAGCACCAGAAGCGGTCCTCCGATTCCAAACAGCCCTCCCGTAATTCCGGAAATGCCTGCACAGATCAGCGCTGTCTTAAAATCCGCCCGAATATGGAGATTCGAAGCAAAAAAGTTAAAATACACCGCAAGACCGATCAACAGGATTCCAAATACTGCTTTCAGACTGTCCAGATTGATGGCTGCAGCCAGTTTGATGCAGATGCCGCTGACGATCAGGTAGATTACAGCAGGAACCAGTACCAGTTCCAGACGGATCTTTTTCCGGTAATTCCAGGCGATGGAGATGCACATCGGCACACAGATCAACCCTGCGAGCGCCGTGGAAATTCCCATGGAGAAAAAGAATGGAAGCGTCATCATCATGATCAGGGCACCGCCAAAACCGGACACTGCCTGAACAAATCCGGCTGTCATGGCCGTCAGCATTACGATCAGCGACATTATCATAGATTCTCTCTCCTTACTTTAAAACGGTTTCCAGGTCCATGGTCACGGTGCCATCCTCCAGCACAAAGCACGGAATTCCGATTTTTCCCTCTTTTACAAAATCAGCAAGAGCCGGAGCTGACTCCCGCACTGCCAGCAGCTCTCTTAAATCAGCAAGGCTTGCGGAAATATCCTTAAAGGTAAAGGTGCAGCCAGCATCTTTGCACTTTACGATTGCATAAAGGGTGTTGGGGCATAAATGACTTCCGATCATAGTAAAATTGTTGTTCATGCTCATTTCCTTCTTTCTCGTTAATATTTGTTTTGCGATTTGCTATTTTGTGCGATACTTGTTCAGGACATCCTTCAGACGCGGAAGCGCCTCTTCCACATATTTTCTCGGGCACGCAAGGTTCCAGCGCTCATAACCTTCGCCAGCCGCGCCAAAAATATAGCCGTCATCGAAGAACAGCTTTCCTTCCCCGCGGAGTACCTCGCCCATCTTCCGGCTTTCAATTCCAAGATCCGAGAAATCCATCCAGAGCAGATACGTTCCCTCCATTTTCATGCACAGGGTTTCCGGAAATTCTTTTTTCAGGAAGTTTTCTACCAGTTTTGCGTTTCCTGCAATCAGCTCATTGAGCTGATCCAGCCATGCTCCACATTTTGTGTAAGCAATCTTGCATGCTTCAAAACCCAGGAGGCAGCATCTCGGATCCATAAATCCCTGCTCGATCTGTGTCACATAACGTTTTCTTAAATCCTCATTGGGAATGATGATGTTTGAAGTCTCCAGTCCGGCCAGATTAAACGTCTTGCTCGGTGCTGTCATGATCACACAGTGTTCTGCCACTTCCGGTGAAAGATTGGCAAACACGGTATGTTCTACCCCCGGAGCCAGAAGATCAAAATGAATCTCATCAGAAGCAATGATCACATCATTGGCGATACAAATATCTGCGACTTTCTGCAGTTCTTCCTTTGTCCAGACACGGCCGCCCGGGTTGTGCGGATTACAGAAGATCAGCATTTTATTTTCTGGTTTTTTCGCCAGCTCTTCCATCAGGTCAAAGTCCAGCTCATAATGGGTCTTTTTGTTAACCATTGGACATTCTGCCAGCTTCCGCCCATTTTTCAAAATGGAATCATACATCGGATAATAGATCGGCGTACACATGATCACGCCATCTCCCGGCTCAGTAAACGCGCGTACACTCTCGTAAAACGCATTAATTACGCCTCTGGTGTATACCAGCCATTCCGGTTTGATTTCCCAGTTGTGGCGTTCTTTCATCCAGTCACAAATCGCATTTACATACTCTTCCGTAGCCTTTCCATACCCCAGTGAATATTTTCCAACAAAATTCTGAAGTCCTTCTACAATTTCCGGAGCCATGGGAAGTTCCATATCAGCTACCGAAAACGGGATGATTCCTTCCGGCTCCTCCGGAAAATATTTTTTGATCGCCATCCATTTTGGAGCACCAATCTCATAACGTGGTGTAACGGTTTCAAAATCATACTGTCTCATAAGTGTTTCCTCCATCGATTCTTCAACTATTTATTTCGTGCCTTGCGGTACATGCCGATTCCTGTCACTGCACAGAGTACGGTAAATACCGGTGTGAGGTAACTGAAAAAGATGTAAGGCATATAATCACTCCAGGTACAGCCCAGCACACCGGTAAAATAAATCGTCATGGCGTGCCATGGGAAAACAATCGTTCCAAAGCAATACGCATCTTCCATGGTTCTGGAAAGCAGTTCCGGTTCCATGTCTGCCTTTTTAAATACCGGTCCCATCAGCTTTGCTGTCAGGATATGGGAAAGCCATGCAGCGGATCCCACTGCGTTGATGAAACAGGACGTTAATAAGGTAGCTCCCATAATCTTAAATTCAGAATTCAGACTTGGAATGATTGGTTTCAGGAATGCATTGATCACTCCCATTTCATCCAGCATTCCGCCCAGTACCACTGCCCCGATCAGGATAAAGGAAGACTGTGCCATGCTGGAAATACCGCCGCGGTTCAAAAGGCTGTCCACTACCTTTACTCCGGTATCAATAGAAAAACCTTTGTACATCGTAGCAAAAACTGCTCCCGGCGCCATTCCCTGATAAGCAACAGCAATGACTGCAGCGAAAACAGCGCCGCCCATGATGGCTGGAACGGATGGAACCTTTAAAATCAGGAGCAGGATAACCGCAATGATCGGAAGAAGCGCGATCACGGAAATATGAAAGTTTGAAGATAATCCTTCCAAAACCTCATTCACTGCGCCAGGATCATAATTTGCACCACCGAATTTAAAACCAAGAACCAGAAATACCAAACAGCTGATGATGTAAGGTGGAACTGATGTCCAGAGTGAGTACCGGATGCTCTTGAACAAATCGCCCTCTACCAGTCCGGAACATAACACCGGGACATCAGAAAGAGGTGAGATCTTATCACCAAACAATGCGCCACATAACACAGCTGCTGCCACCATGCCAATTGGCATTCCCATGGCAGTACCAATTCCCATCAGCGCAATTCCGGCGGACGCTGCGGAACCATACGAAGTTCCAGTGGCCAGTGCCATGATTGCGGTAATGATGCAACAGCAAAACAAAAATATCCGCGGGTTTATCATTCGTAAGCCGTAATAAATGAATGCCGGAATCGTTCCCGCTGAAATCATAGTGCCAACCAGCATGCCAACCGAAATCATGATCATCAGCGCGCCGGATGCCTTTCGGAGCGCATTCAGTCCTGCCGCAAAAACTTCATCGTAATCAAATCCAAGGATCCTGCTGAAACAGTAGACAACTGCCCAGGCAAGAAATAGCGGAACAACAATGCCTACCCCACCTTTGATGCAGATCAGCAGCATGGCAACAATGACTGCCATAATCGTAACCGCAAGTGACAGGGAAACCTGTTTTTTCTGTTCTTCCATACTTTCGTAACCTCCCAGTAATTCAGCCTCCGGGCCCTCAGAGTGCTTTCGTTCTTTTTCTGGTGTTTGCAAACACATTTCTGACAGGTTCATCATAGCAGATTTCAAGTAACGAAAAAAGCGCGTTTTCATGCTATTAAATCGCAAAAAATCCGTGTTTTATGTTATAATACAATTGTTGGATTTTCGTGTAGACATTTTAGAAGCAAGGAGATTTTCTATGGATAAACAGGATATTGAGATTTTTCAGGCAATCATAAACGAAAAGAGCATTCAGAAAGCAGCCGAGTTTCTTTATATGTCACCTACTACCGTAGGTTCCCGCTTAAAATCCCTGGAGCAGGAACTGGGAGTTGAACTGATTGAACGAAAAAAGGGAGTAAAAACCATTTCCCTGACGGACCGCGGAACCCGTTTTCTGGTTCTGGCCAGACAAATGCTTTCCCTTATGAATGCATGTGAACGCCTTCACCATGATGAAATGAGTGTGCCTCTCACGATTGCAACCGCTGACAGCTATCTTCAGCACAATCTGGTACCACTCTATCGCAGAATTGCCCAGAATCAGTCCTTATTCCCTCTGGACATTCAACTTTATCCATCAGACATGATCTATCCACTGGTCAGCCGCCTCGCCGCCCACATCGGATTTGCATTATACAAAGTAAATTATACCGATGTAACCGTCACCCCGTTGTTTTCCGATGATGTTGTTGTGGTGGTTCCGGCGTCCTCTCCCATCTCCGGCTCCAGCATTCATCCAAACGCACTGAATCCGTCAAAAGAATATTTCATCGGTTCTGATAAAAACCAGAATGTCGGCTGGGGCGCCGCCTTCAACGCATGGCACAGGGAATGGTTTAATGTTGACTCCACTCCCAGAGTGCGTGTCAACAGTGTTTCTATTTTATCTTATTTTCTGGACGATGTAGATTACTGGACGCTGCTTCCCCGCACTCTGGCCAATGGTTACCAGACACAGCACCATCTGAAAATTCTGGACCTGGAAGTACCGGCACCACAGCGCACCTGCTATATGCTGACAAACCGCATGGCACCAGAAAGCATAAAAAAAGAAATTGATCTGTTCTACCAGTATCTTCACTTATATCTGCAGGATTTGAAGGGAATTTACCAGAATCCCTGTCAATAATGAGAAAACCATCACATACAAAAGATAAAGAAGAAAACGTCGGACACCCAATACGATCTTCAGCGCTCCAAGGTTTGTGATCTTCGTGGCTGGTCCTGTGATCATAAAGGACGCGGCACTTCCCATGCTCATTCCCGACCAGAGCCATTCCTGAAGAAGCGGGATCGTGCCGCCTCCACAGACATAGAGAGGAACACCGATGGTCGCTGCCATCAATACACCAAATCCTTTATTCGCGTTTCCAAACAGCTCTGCAAACCGATCGGATGGAACATATCTCTGAAATAATGCAGAAAGTAAAACACCGATCAGAAAATAAAGACCTGTTGCCTTGATATTGCGTCCCAGATTTTTCAGATAACGCATCAGAAGGTTGGGGTCTGTATCATGGCTCTTTCCCGGTGCAAATCCATCAAAGTTAAAAAAGGATCTGCTGCCCTTCCGTTCATAAAACAGCCAGACAAGGAATCCAGCGACGATTCCGCAGACAGTGCAGGACACCAGGCGGATCATGCTTGCAGCCGATCCAAGCGCAAGGCTGTACATCATAAGCTGGGGATTTAAGAGCACGGAACTCATCATGAATGCAGCCAGCCAGTCATGACGCATGCCTTTTTCTGAAAATGATGCGGCAATCGGAATTGTTCCATACATGCATAATGGCGATAAAATTCCCAGGATACTGGCCGGAATCACCCCAAGCACTCCCAGTTTCTTCCCCTGCATGGCAGAAAACATTCCATGGATCCGGTCTTTTGCAAAGACGGATACAAAGGAACCTACTGCCATGCCAAAAATCCAGTAAAACGCAATCTGCCGGAACTGGACATCAAAATAATACCAGATATAAATCAATTCTCTTTGCAGAACCTGCAGCATATATAACCTCCAGTGATCTACTGGCCAATATCGATCAGCGTATAATCGCGCGCTCCAAGACCAATCTCTTCTGCGTGTTTCAATGACATAAATCCGTTTCTGGACTCCATGCGGTAAATCAGGGACGCATTGTCATCGTCCGCGGAATAAACCAGATCGACACAAGCCTGGTCCAATGCAACCGGATCCGTAGATGCCAGAATACCGATATCGTGCATATCCGGTTCCGTAGGATTTTCCACACAGTCGCAGTCTACGGACAGATGGTTCATTACACTGATGTAGATCATATTTTCTTCGCCAAAATAATCTCTGACAGCAGATCCGGCTTCTGCCATGGAACACTGAAATGCATTGATGTCATCGGATCTGGAACCGGTATCCGTGGACTTTCCGCCGCTGTGGATGTTGCTCTTTCCTCTTGCGCCGGAACCCAGTCCAATGGAAATGTTCTTGATCGCGCCGCCAAAACCGCCCTGCGGGTGTCCCTTAAAATGGGATAATACCAGCATGGAATCATAGTTTTCCAAATGGGATCCCACATAATCTTCTTTCAGGTAAGTTCCACCCGTTACCGGGATCTCCATATCTCCGTCCTCATCCAGAATATCTACTTCTGCGATATCGGTAAATCCATGATCTTTTACCAACTGTTTATGCATAGCCGTTTCTGAACGATTTCCACCGTAGGCTGTGTTGCACTCCACGATCGTTCCATTTACGGACTGTACCAGATCTTTGATCAGCTGCGGATCCAGATAGTTACTGCCATTTTCACCGGTAGAAAGCTTGACTGCTACTTTGCCACCCAGATTCACGCCAAGTACTTCATAAATGTTTACCAGACCTTCCGGACTGATATCCTTTGTGAAATAAACCTTCTGTCCATCTTCCACGTTGTGAAATTCATGGGGCAGCGCATCATCTCCCTGATATGCGAAGAACGCGAACCGGTCCATAACCGGGCTTCCGTCTCTCTTTTTCACTCCAGTATCAACCGCTGGAGGCGGTCCCATCGGCGCTTCTTCCGCCTGGGTATCAGTTTCTGATTCCGCCACGGTATTGTCTGCCACTGCAAAGGTTTCCTGTGCAGATGTTTCTGTAGAATTCTCTGCTTGTTTTGTGTTTCCACAGCCACTTAAAACAGCCACACTCATCATCGTACAATACGCCAATATCATTGCTCTTTTTTTCATTTTCCCCCTCCTTAGCGATAAGACTTCTGATAAATACGAACCACATCTTCATCTGTCAATTCAACTCGGTCACAGAAGAACAGTCCTCCCATTGTATTCTTTGCATCTTTTGCCATCTGTGGAAATTCTTCCTGACGAATACCATAATCACTCATTTTCAAATCATCTACCCCACATTCTGCCATCAGTTTTTTAAGCGCAGTAATGAAGTCCATAGGCTCCTTTGCATCTGCGATTCCCATAGCCTTTGCCAGTTCTATAAAGCGTTCATCACAGATATGTTCATCAATCCATCGTGTAAAATATGCCCCCGAAATCATAATAAGTCCCGCTCCATGAGGCAGCTCCTGATGATAACCGGACAATGCATGTTCCATAGCGTGCTGGCTGACACAGGAACATACTTCCATAGAATAACCACTCATTGTATTTGCAAATGCAACCTTTGTTCTTGCTTCTATATCCTGTCCATCTTCCACTGCATGAGGCAGATACTCTGCTATATTTCTGATAGCTGTAAGTTCTACCATTTCTGCTGCTTCATTACAGAACTTTGACAAAAATCCTTCCACACTATGAAACAGTGCATCAAATCCCTGATATGCTGTAAATTTTGGAGGTACAGACAGCATTAATTCCGGATCAACAATAGCCAGCTCAGGATAGCCTCCCTGAAATCCGATTTTTTCATGCGTGTCTGGATTTGTTACAACACCCCAGCAGTCTACTTCACTTCCTGTACCGGCACTGGTTGTGATTTCAATATAAGGCAGCGGCTGTTCTGTCAGTGTTTTTCCTCCACCTGTTCCTCCCTGAACATAATCCCACACTCTGCCATCTTTCTGAGGTACAATGGCAGAAATAATCGTAGCCGAATCTAATACAGAACCGCCACCCAAGCCTACGATAAAATCACAGCCATTTTCGCGGGCACATAATACACCCTCCATAATTGTCGGTTCCAATGGATTTGACTGAATTTTATCAAAGATAACATAGTCTGCTCCTGCGGCTGTCAGTCCCTGCTCTACTGATGTAAGTGCACCATTTTCTTTTACGGATTTTCCATTTGAAATCACAAGTAATGCCTTTTTTCCCGGCATATTTTCTTTCCCAAGTTCCTTTGCTTTTCCTGCTCCAAATAAAACTTTAGTCGGAAGATTCCATGTATAACTCATATTTACTTATCTCCTTTTCCATTGTTCATTTTCCTTTCTCAGATAGATTCTACAAAGAATACACATCATTGCGCGCAGATGTATGTTTTTCAGCTGTTGTAAGCGTAACATTAATGT
>CAVIHW010000060.1:0-14257 GCA_963642615.1 Oscillospiraceae bacterium
AGGTCTACGGGGAGACGCTATGCTCGCACACTCGGAAAATTCCAAAGGGTCTGCTTATTCTGCACGACCGCCCAGGCACTTCTACTGTACTGGCTGCGCTATATATGTTGTGTACGACGAGAGTTATTGCTACATTTTGCCGTACCGGTTATACTATAGCAATCGTACGATATTGAAGTGCAGAGAGCCAATGATGGAGCTAGACCGGAGAGAGCCAGATATCACTACAGGCGAGTTGTTTAACGATAGGAAGCATATGAAGGGGATTCTGATATCGGTAGGCTGATGTACGATTTCCGGTGTTCGAATCCGGATGATATGTGTTATGATCTAATCAGAAAGAAGTCAAAATATCTGAAAGAGTCAGAGGAAGGAGTAGCGCATATGTGTCAGTGGAGGATTATGCATCACTTATCAATGATTAATCCAGAATAGTTAGAAAGAGCCCTGTTCCGATGAAAGAAAATCCATGGGAACAGGGCTCTTTTGATTTATGATATCTTACTGGAAGAACAGCTTCAAGTCATCCTCCACGGTGCCAATTCCGGCAATGCCGAAGTTTTCCACCAGAACCTTCGCCACATTTGGGGATAAGAAGGCCGGAAGAGTCGGTCCTAAGTGGATATTCTTTACGCCAAGGTATAAAAGCGCCAGCAGGACAATGACAGCCTTCTGCTCATACCATGCGATATTGTAGATGATCGGCAGGTCATTGATGTCGTCTAATCCGAAGACTTCCTTCAATTTCAGTGCGATGACAGCTAAAGAGTAGGAATCGTTGCACTGTCCGGCATCGAGAACTCTCGGAATGCCGCCGATGTTACCCAGATCCAGTTTATTGTATTTGTATTTTGCACAGCCGGCAGTTAAGATCACGGTATCCTTCGGCAGAGCCTTGGCAAAATCGGTGTAGTAGTTTCTGGATTTTGCACGGCCGTCACAGCCTGCCATGACCACAAACTTTTTGATGGCACCGGATTTGACAGCATCCACAACGGCATCGGCCAGGGCAAGTACCTGGTTATGGGCGAAGCCGCCAAGGATTTCACCCTGCTCGATCTCGGTCGGTGCAGCGCAGTGCTTTGCCTGTTCAATGATCTCGGAAAAATCTTTCTTTTCACCAATCTCACCGGCAATATGCCTGCAGCCCGGATATCCTGCAGCCCCGGTAGTGTAGAGGCGGTCTTTGTAGCTGTCCTTTGGTGGAACAATGCAGTTGGTGGTCATCAGGATCGGTCCGTTGAAGCTTTCAAATTCTTCTTTCTGCTTCCACCATGCGTTACCGTAGTTACCGACAAAGTTCGGATATTTTTTGAAAGCCGGGTAGTAGTGCGCCGGGAGCATCTCGGAGTGTGTGTAGACATCAACACCGGTTCCCTGCGTCTGCTCAAGCAGCATTTCCAGGTCACGCAGGTCGTGTCCGGAAACCAGGATGCCGGGACGATCGCCGACACCGATCTTGACGCTGGTCATTTCTGGATGCCCGTAAGCACCGGTGTTTGCAGCATCTAACATGGCCATGCCGTCTACACCGTATTTTCCGGTTTCCAGGGTTAAGTTTACATAGTCTTCCACAGTCAGGGAATCATCCAGGGTAGCGGCCAGGGCACGCTGCAAGAAAGCGTCAAGCTCTGCATTATCCTGTAACAGGGCGTTTGCATGTTTGCTGTAGGCAGACAGTCCCTTCAGGCCATAGGTGATCATCTCACGCAGGCTGCGGATATCCTCGTTTTCTGTTGAGAGAATTCCTACGGTGGTAGCTTTGACTGCAAATTCCGGCTCTTCTCCGTTCCAGAGGGCAGCAGCCGGAAGTACAGAAGTGTCCGGGCACTGCTTTAAGAGCTCTTCCTTGACAGACAGGGTTTCCTTGATCCGTGCCACGATCATGGCTTTGTCAAAGTTTGCATTGGTAATAGTGGTAAACAGGTTTAAGGTAATGAGGTGATTGATGTTTGCACTGATTTCCTTTCCCTGAGTGCGCAGCTGTGTGGTGACTGCAGAAATGCCGCGGGTTACATAAACTAAAAGATCCTGCATGGCAGCAACATCCGGCGTTTTTCCGCAAACTCCGGAATTGGTACATCCGGTGCATCCGGCTGTTTCCTGACACTGATAGCAAAACATGTTCTGACCCATAAAAAATCCTCCTGATATGATCGTGAATATTGATTTCGTCTGCTTGGAGTATACAATGAAAATCACAGAAAGAATGTTGTTTAAACAACAAAATTGCACTATAATTATAGAAAAATTGGCTCTGAACAGTTACTGTAATTTTAAAATTTTATCTCGTAAGGTTCGAAGTGCCTGGACAATCGTACAGAACCGCATACCCTGGTGGAATTTTTACCTCGTGTGCTTGCGCCGCCGATTGTCTCCCCTGCGACCAAACTCGCATGCTTCGCACGCTCAGACAAGGTCTACGGGGAGACGCTATGCTCGCACACTCGGAAAATTCCAAAGGGTCTGCTAATTCTGTATGCTCGCCCAGGCACTTCTACTGTACTGGCTGCGTTATATATGTTGTGTACGACGAGAGTTATTGCTACATTTTGCCGTACCGGTTATACTATAGCAATCTCCATATAATGCCTAATAAAACCGAGGGACACACGGGGATAGCTCTCTTATGCTTTTTGCACTATAATTATAGAAAAATTGATTTAGGACAGGAGGAAATTAGGATGTGTACCGCAGCAGTTTATCAAACCAAGGATTTTTATTTCGGAAGAAATCTGGACTATGAATTTCCATATGGGGAGGAAGTCACCATTACGCCCAGGAATTATCCGTTTTCATTTCGCTTTCTGGGAGAGAGAAGGCAGCATTATGCCATGATCGGCATGGCGCATGTGGCGGAGGATTATCCGCTTTACTATGATGCGGTCAATGAGAAAGGACTTGGGATCGCCGGACTGAATTTTGTAGGAAATGCAGTATATGGGGAGCCTGTTTTTGAACAGAAAGAAGGAGCGGTGATGGACAATGTGGCACAGTTTGAGCTTCCGCTTTGGCTTTTGGGACAGTGTGCCTCTGTAAAAGAAGTTCGGACTTTGTTATCCCGGATCCATATCACAAATACACCGTTTAATGAAATGTATCCGGTTTCCCAGCTGCACTGGATGATCGCAGACCGGACTGAGACGATTGTTATGGAAGCGGTGGCAGACGGACTTCATATTTATGACAATCCGGTCGGAGTGCTCACCAACAATCCTCCATTCCCGCAGCAGATGTTCCGCTTAAATGATTATCGAAACCTGTCACCGAGGCAGCCGGAGAACACGTTTATTCCGGGACTTCCTCTTACGGCTTACAGCCGGGGCATGGGGGCTCTTGGACTCCCAGGTGATCTTTCCTCTGCATCCCGTTTTGTACGGGCGGCTTTTGTGCGTGGCAATTCCAGATCCAAAGATTCCGAGGCCGAGAGCGTGAGTCAGTTCTTCCATATCCTTCACTCTGTGGAACAGCAGAGGGGGTGCTGCGATGTGGACGACGAAAAGTATGAGATCACCATCTATACATCCTGCTGTAACGCAGACAAGGGAATCTACTATTATACCACTTACGAAAATCACCAGATCACGGCTGTAGACATGCACGCAGAAGATCTGGATGGAGTAGGACTTTTTCGCTATCCGCTGATCCAGGGGGAACAGATCTGCTGGCAGAATCGTAACGATATCTCGTAAGGTTCGAAGTGCCGAGGCAGACATACAGAACCGCATACCCTGGTGGAATTTTTACCTCGTGTGCTTGCGCCGCCGATTGTCTCCCCTGCGACCAAACTCGCATGCTTCGCACGCTCAGACAAGGTCTACGGGGAGACGCTATGCTCGCACACTCGGAAAATTCCAAAGGGTCTGCTAATTCTGTATGCTCGCCCCGGCACTTCTACTGTACTGGCTGCGCTACAAAATGGTCTAGCTGGCAAAACTATGCTGGTTAAGTTTTAATGGACAGGCTGCACAACATAATGACAAGATCCCTTCAGCATTCTTAGATTGCTTATGAAATGATATCTGAATCAGCGGACACGTCACTGGCGCTAGCAACAAAAAGGACACGTCAAGGTTAAACAAGCGCTAACGCGACCTTGACGTGTCCTTTTTCTCCAGGTATGAGCGAATCAAGCAATCCTAAGATGTTCTGTCGGCAAGTTATTGCCGGCAAAGCTAATATATTACAGCTGTGAAGCTTTTATCATAGCAAAGCCAGTACAGTAGAAGTTCCACGGCGGTCATGCAGAACAAGCAGACCCTTTGGAATTTTCTGAGTGCGCGAGCATAGCGTCTCCACGGAGGGCCTGTCTGAGCGTGCAATGCACGCGAGTTTAGCCCGCAGGGGAGACAATAGGCGGCGGAGCGCACGAAGTAAAAAATTTCATCAGGGTATGCGGCTCTGCATGACCGTCGTGGAACTTCGGACTCATATAGATTAAATCAATAAATGTTCACCTGCCGGATTACTGGATCGCAGCTTTCATGCGTTTGCGGATCTCCGGTCCGATGGTCATGGCGATCAGCATTTTGATCAGGTCGGCCGGGATAAACGGGATCACGCATACGGCGAGTGCGGCCGATACGGTATAATTCGCCTGAATGCAGAACCATATGGTTCCGAGGGCATAGCAGATGGCGGTTCCCACGATCATTCCAAGAAATTGGATCCAGCGTTTCTGACAGCGTTCAATCACGATACCAGCCAGGATGGCCATGGGAATGAAGCCGACGATATAGCCGCCGGTTGGGCCGACCAGCTTTGCAACTCCGCCGGTGAAACCGGAAAAGACGGGAAGACCTGCAAAGCCGATCAGCAGATAGAGAAAATAGCTGATGGTGCCCTGCTTCCAGCCAAGCAGATAAAGTGCCAGATAAATGGCAAGGTTTGTAAATGAAATGGGTACCGGTCCGATGGGAACGGATAAGGGTGCCAGGATACAGATCACCGCAGTCATAAGGGCGGTGGAAACCATGGTGTAGGTCTGACTGCTTCTGGCAGTTCTGGTATTTTCATAACTCATATGGGGAATCTCCTCTCTGTTATGCAGATTCAATTTCATAAGTAAAACCGGCATCTTCAATGGTCTTGATGGTGTCCTTGATGCCCTGGCCTCCTGCTGTCAGGTAACCGGAAGCAAAGATGGAGTCAACCACGCGAAGCAGCATTTTTTCTTCGCCCTTGAAGTAGACTTCCCTTCCGGCCGCGCAGCGGATATCGGTTTTCGGCACCAGGAGTCTTGCCAGGCAGAGCACCTTCATGCAGTATGCGGTGGACAAGCCGGACATATCGGCATGTTCCAACGGGGTTCCCGGAATCGGCAGAAGGAAATTGATCGGAAGTGCTTCCGGCTGGATCTCGCGAAGCTCCATCAGCATATCAACAACATCTTCCTTTGACTCACCCATGCCGATGATGCCGCCGCTGCAGATCTCAAAGCCAAGTCCCTGAAGCATCTTGATATTTGCAACGCGCTGGTCGAAGGTATGGGTAGAGCAGATATTAGAATAGTAGGAACGGCTGCTGTTTAGATTGTGGTTGATCCGGTCAAGCCCGGCTTCTTTGAGCACCTTGGCCTGATGTTCCGTTAAAAAGCCGATGGAGCAGCACAGATGGGTTCCGTCGGCTTTCATTTTCCGGATCTTTTCCGCCAGAACCTCAATTTCCTGATCGGTGAATTTCATGCCGCTGAGACCGATGCAGTGGCGAGACAGGTGATGCTCCTTTACAAAGTCATTATCTTCGTAAAGTTTCTCGTCGGCTACCCATTTGTACTTGTCAATGTCTGCTTTGGAACGGCAGGACTGGGCGCAGTAGGCGCAATCCTGGGAACAGTTTCCGCTGCGGGCATTGGTCAGAATATGAATGCTCACGTGGTTTCCCTTGTATTTTCTGCGGTAGGTTTCGGCATAGGAGACAAGCTCCTCTAAGGACTCATCGGGAGTATTTAAGATGGCAAGTGCATCCTCTCGTGAAAGCTGTGGATCTGCGGCATCTGCAGAGCCAAGGGCAGCAGGAATAGTATGCATAAGGTGAATATCCTCTCTTTCTGTTGACTTAACAGTTACAACAATTGTTAATACGATAGCACGTGAATGGATGAATGTCAACTGATTATTGAAAAACAGTT
This sequence comes from Oscillospiraceae bacterium, assembly GCA_963642615.1. GTDB lineage: Bacteria > Bacillota > Clostridia > Lachnospirales > Lachnospiraceae > Brotaphodocola. The sequence goes on from CAVIHW010000060.1 coordinate 6,131, forward strand.
GACAATTAAAACACCATGGCTGAACAGTTATAAATTCTTTACAAATAAATTAGCACTCACCACTTGACAGTGCTAACAATGCGTGCTATAGTACAGTTAATGTTATAGAAGTAGTATAACAGACTTAATAAAAGTAGTGTTGTTACTGTACACGGAAAATAATGTTGCACTGAATGGAGGCGTGACTTATGAATATAAACAAATTTACGCAGAAATCCATGGAAGCCGTTCAGAATTGCGAGAAGCTTGCCTATGAGTATGGCAATCAACAGATTGAGCAGGAACACCTGTTTTACAGTCTGCTGACTCTGGATGACAGCCTGATTTTGAAGCTATTGACAAAGATGGGTATTAGCAAAGAGCTGATCACCAATGAAGCCCAGCAGAAGCTGGCAGGTCTGCCGAAGGTGAGCGGTTCCAGCCAGGTTTACATCAGCAATGACTTAAACAAAGTCCTCATCAACGCGGAGGATGAATCCAAAGCCATGGGTGATGAATATGTTTCTGTAGAGCATATCTTTTTGTCCCTGTTGAAACATGCAGACCGCACCATGAAGGAGCTGTTTCGCCAGTATGGCATTACGCGGGATGCATTTTTGAAGGCATTATCCACCGTGCGCGGAAATCAGAGAGTAGTCAGTGATAATCCGGAAGCTACCTATGACACTCTGGAAAAATACGGCTATGATCTGGTAGAAAGAGCAAAGGAGCAGAAGCTCGATCCGGTGATCGGCCGTGACAGCGAGATCCGAAACGTGATTCAGATTTTGTCCAGAAAGACCAAGAACAATCCGGTTCTGATCGGTGAACCCGGTGTTGGTAAGACAGCGGTTGTCGAAGGACTGGCTCAGCGAATTGTCCGGGGCGATGTGCCGGAGGGATTAAAGAACCGCAAACTCTTTGCGTTGGATATGGGTTCCCTGGTAGCAGGTGCAAAGTATCGCGGTGAGTTTGAGGAACGCTTGAAAGCTGTTCTGGAAGAAGTAAAAAAGAGTGAAGGACAGATCATCCTGTTTATCGATGAACTGCATACCATTGTTGGCGCAGGAAAGACCGAAGGCTCCATGGATGCCGGAAACCTGTTAAAGCCGATGTTGGCCAGAGGCGAGCTGCACTGTATCGGTGCAACGACCCTGGATGAATACCGGAAATACATTGAGAAGGATGCGGCTCTGGAACGTCGTTTCCAGCCTGTTTTGGTAGACCAGCCGACGGTGGAGGATACCATTTCCATCCTGCGAGGTATTAAGGAACGTTACGAAGTGTTCCATGGTGTTAAGATCACGGATTCCGCACTGGTGGCAGCAGCCACGCTTTCCGACCGTTATATCACGGACCGGTTCTTGCCGGATAAGGCCATTGATCTGGTAGATGAGGCCTGTGCCCTCATTAAGACGGAGCTGGATTCCATGCCGACAGAGCTGGATGAGCTTTCCAGAAGGATCATGCAGCTTGAGATCGAGGAGACAGCCTTAAAGAAAGAGACTGACCATTTGAGTCAGGAGCGCCTGTCAGATCTGCAGAAAAACCTGGCAGATCTGCATGATGAATTTGCAAGCAAGAAGGCACAGTGGGAAAATGAGAAGAATTCCGTTTCTCATCTGTCATCCCTGCGTGAGGAGATTGAGCAGGTAAACCGTGACATTGCCACTGCCCAGCAGCAGTATGACCTGAATAAGGCAGCAGAACTGCAGTACGGCAAGCTGCCGCAGCTGCAAAAAGAACTGGAAGCAGAGGAAGAAAAAGTCAAGAACCAGGATCTGAGTCTGATACACGAGAGCGTTACGGAGGATGAGATCGCAAGGATCATTTCCCGCTGGACGGGCATTCCGGTCAGCAAGTTAAATGAGAGCGAACGCAGCAAGACCCTGCATCTGGATACGGTTCTGCATAAACGTGTGGTAGGACAGGACGAAGGTGTAGAAAAGGTAACGGAAGCCATTCTCCGTTCCAAAGCCGGAATCAAGGATCCGACCAAGCCGATTGGCTCCTTCCTGTTCCTTGGACCGACCGGTGTTGGTAAGACAGAGCTTGCAAAAGCCCTGGCAGAAGCATTGTTTGACGATGAGAACAACATGGTTCGTATCGATATGAGTGAGTACATGGAGAAGCACTCCGTAGCCCGCCTGATCGGAGCACCTCCGGGATATGTCGGCTACGATGAGGGCGGACAGCTGACCGAGGCAGTACGCCGGAAACCATACTCTGTTGTCCTCTTTGATGAGGTGGAGAAGGCACATCCGGATGTCTTTAATGTCCTGCTTCAGGTACTGGACGATGGCCGGATCACCGATTCTACCGGTAAGACGGTTGACTTTAAGAACACCATCCTCATCATGACATCCAACATCGGTTCCCAGTATCTGCTGGACGGCATCGATGAAAACGGCAACATTAAACCGGAGGCCGAGTCCATGGTCATGCAGGAACTGCGTGCCCATTTCCGTCCGGAGTTTTTGAACCGTCTGGACGAGACCATCCTCTTTAAGCCGTTAACAAAGGACAACATCAGCCACATCGTGGATCTGATGATCGCCGATGTGAACCGCCGCCTGGAAGATCGTGAGCTGAAAGTGAAACTGACTGACAATGCCAAGACCTTTGTCACCGACCACGGATATGATCCGGCTTACGGCGCACGTCCGCTGAGAAGGTATCTCCAGAAAAATGTGGAGACTCTGGCGGCCAGGATCATTCTGGAAGGAAATATCAGCCAGGGACAGAGCATCGTCATAGATACCGATGAGAAGGGCGAGAAGCTGATTGCTTATGTAAATTAAAGATTAAATGAATAATAAATAAGGTCCGAAGTTCCGGGAACGCCATACAGAAACGCGGCACGAAGTGGAATTTTGCACCTCGTGCGCTCCGCCGCCTATTGTCTCCCCTGCGACCAAACTCGCGTGTTTCACACGCTCAGACAAGGTCTCCGGGGAGACGCTATGCTCGCGCACGAGGTAAATTCCAATGTGCCGCTAATTCTGCATGGTGTTCCCGGAACTTCTACTGTACTGGCGGAGATAGAGTAATAAAATCATGGAAGGCGCTTGGGGGCTCTTAGATTGCCACGTAGGTGCGAACTTTGTGATAGTGGATAAAAAATAGGAGCTGTTGCCTGGCAGTTATTGCCGGGGCAACGAGCTCCTTTTTTTAGCTGGTAAAAGGGCTATGTGTGATCACACTGCGGAGATCTGTTTCTGGAACAGGCTATTGACAGCGGCTTCTTTGGATTTGATCAGATGCAGCGTGATGGCCGCGGATGCTTCTTCTTTCTGGTCGTTTAAGATGTAGCGGATTAGTTCGATATGTTCGCGTGCGGCTTCGATATGCCGGGTCCAGATATCCTGGCCGGAAAACAGGCGGATGCGTTGATTCTGGTCATAGATGTGATCCAGCATATCGTTGAAAAATTTGTTTGGGCATGCTTTATTGAAAAGCCGGTGCAGCTTATCGTCCAGATAGCAGAATTCTTCCGGTGTTTTGGACGATGGCTCTGTTCGGACAAGCTGTTCGGAAGCTTTTTGGATATCGGTTAATGCATCCCGGTCGATTCGGTTCATGTAATTCGTGATGATAAATGGTTCTAGCAGGATGCGGGCTTCAAAGGTCTGATTGATTTCAACCAGCGTAAGTCCGGTTACCATAACGCCTTTTTTCGGGATGATCTGAACAAAACCCTCTTGTTCCAGTTTGTTGAGCGCTTCACGAATCGGAGTGCGGCTGGCATCGATCTCCTCTATCAGTTCCGTTTCATTTAAGAAGGTATTGGGCATGTAATAACAGGAAATGATACGTTCCTTGATCAGCTGGTACGCTTTGTTTTTCAGATTTGTATTCATAGAAACTTCTCTCCTTTGTATTTTCCATTGTAACATAAAATCGCATAAAGAGCAGGTTAAAAATCAAAGCCGTATTTATGATGTATACAAGATAAATCCTTTTTCATTTAAAAGTCAATATGTTAACATGAAAACATACAAAAGATGTTGTAAAAACCAGGAGGGAAAAGTAAAAATGAACAAAAAACTTGGCGTAGTATTAGCAGCCGCAATGGCAGTTACCAGCATGACCGGATGTGGAGGAAGTTCCTCAAGCAGTTCCACCACCGCTGCAGCAACCACCGCAGCAGAGGCAGCAGCTGATAAGGCTGCTGCAGATGGCAGCGAGGCAAAGGCTCCGGTTGGAGATCCGATCGAACTGACCTTTGGACATGGACAGGCAGAAGGCCATCCGTACCAGCAGGCAGCTCTCTATTTTAAGGATCTGGTAGAGAAAGAGTCCGGCGGTTCCATTACGGTTACAGTAGCTCCGAATGGTACCCTTGGTGATGAGCGTGAATCTGTAGAGGCTTTGCAGATGGGCACCATGGATATCAGCGTAGCCGTTGCAGCAGCACTGAGTGGATTCGATTCCAACATGGACGTATTCAACATGCCGTACCTGTTTGATAGCCGAGAGGAAGCATTCAAGGTTTTGGACGGTGATGTAGGACAGGAACTGTTTGGAAATCTGGAAAGTCAGGGTATTAAGGTATTTGGTACCTATGATCTGGGCTTCCGCAGCATGACGAACTCTAGCAGACCGATTGAAACTCCGGATGACTGCAAGGGACTTCGTGTTCGTACCCTTGAGAGTTCTGTCTGTGTAGATGCGCTTGGTGCACTTGGCATGGATGCCGTTTCCATGAGCTTCAGTGAGCTGTTCACTGCACTTCAGACCGGTGCTGTAGATGGTCAGGAGAACCCGCTGTTTACCATTTACAACTCTCGTTTCTATGAGGTTCAGAAATATCTGTCCCTGACCGAGCATTTCTATCCGGTATGTCCGCTGATGATGAGCGAGATTACCTGGAACAAGTTAAGCCCGGAGCAGCAGGAGATTGTAGCAGACGCTATGCAGAAATCGGTTGATTACGAGCGTGAGCTGGCAGGCGAGGAATTAGATAAGATGCTGGAAGGCTGCAAAGAGAAGGGCATGGAGGTCAATGAAGTGGACAAGGCTCCGTTCATTGAGGCCGTACAGCCGGTATATGAGAAATATAATTCCCAGTTTGGTGATCTGATCGAGAAGATCAATGCAGCAAAATAATAGAGGAGGCAGTCAGGCTATGACGAAAATGATTAAAGGAATCGATAAAGCGGTAAACGGATTTCTGACATGGGTCGTTGTACTGATGCTTGCCGTGATGTCAGTGGTTGTGTTTGGACAGGTGGTTTTCCGCCTTGTCCATGCCACCATTCCGTGGAGCGAGGAATTATCAAAGTATATGTTGATCTGGACTACGTTTTTAGGATCTGCGCTCTGTGTGAGAAAAGGTTCTCTGGTAGGTCTGGAAATCCTGTTCATGGTGCTTCCGAAAAAGGCAGTGAAGCCGGTATCGTTCATCGTACAGGCAGCGACTGCGGCGATTCTGGTATTTTTGATTGTGATGGGATATAAGACTGCCGGTCTTGTATGGAACCAGACGACTCCGGTACTGAAAATGTCCATGGGACTGATGTATGCATCCATTCCGACCGGTGCACTGTTCATGCTGATCAATACCATTATCGTAGTTTACTATCAGATCGCAGGGGAGGACGTAAAATGACAGCAGTATTGTTTATAAGTATGGTAATCCTGCTTTTTGCAGGAGTTCCGATCGCTTTTGTGCTGAGCGGATCCTCCGTGCTGGCACTTGCCGCTGATGGTGGCACCAATATGTCAATCGTAATCCAGAGAATGTTTTCCGGTACCGGAAGTTTTACGTTGTTAGCAATTCCGTTCTTCGTTCTGGCCGGAAACCTGATGAGCTCCGGTGGTATTTCCCGCCGTCTGGTAAATTTATGCAATAGCTTTCTGGGACATATCCCTGGAGGTCTGGCTATGGTTGCCGTAGCAACCTGCGCCTTCTTCGCAGCAATTTCCGGTTCCAGTGCAGCAACCGCAGCAGCAGTTGGTGCCATCATCATTCCGGAGATGCTCAAACACAAATATGACCGTAACTTTGCAGCCGGAACCATTGCTTCTTCGGCAGAGCTTGGTGTTATCATTCCGCCAAGTATCGGTCTGATCCAGTACGGTGTTGCTGCAGAGCAGTCCATTGGTGATCTGTTCAAGGCAGGTTTCCTTCCGGGTTTGTTCATTTGCGGTACTATCATGGCAATGGCTCATCATCTTGCAAAGAAACAGGGCTTTGTTCCGGTGGAAAAAGCAAGCTGGGCTGAGCGCGGCAAGGCATTTAAGGATGCGATCCTTGCCATCCTGATGCCGGTCATCATCTTGGGTGGTATCTATACCGGTTTCTTTACCCCGACTGAGGCAGCCGTTGTTTCTGTATTCTATGGTCTGGTTGTTGGTGTTTTTGTATACAAAGAGATCAAACTGAAAGATTTAAAGAAAATTTTCTATGAGTCTGTATTGACCATGTCTACCGTTCTTCTGATCATGTCTGCATCCACCATTTTTGGCTGGATCCTGGCAAAACAGCAGATCCCGCAGGCTTTGGCTCAAACATTCCTTGGAATTTCCAACAGCAAGTATGTATTCCTGCTTCTGATCAATGTTATGCTTCTGGTTGTTGGTATGTTCTGCGAGGCTGGTGCTGCTATGGTAATCCTGGCACCGCTTTTAGCACCGATTGCTCAGACTCTTGGCATTGACCTGATCCATTTCGGTATCATCATGATGACAAACCTGGCGATCGGCATGATGACACCTCCGGTAGGTGTAAACCTGTACGTTGTCTGTGACAGCGCGAATGTAAAGATCGAGGGTATGATGAAGTATCTGATGAGATATTTCGCAGTTTTGATCGTGGATCTTATGATCATTACCTACTTCCCGCCGCTGTCTTTACTGATCCCAACATTGCTGAAATAAGGAGAACCCCATCGTGAAGATTACAGATATCAAAACAATCATCCTGAAATATCCCTATGAATCTTTTATTGCTGACGGTCAGTCTGCGTGCTTCGGAAGAGGTGCGCTGCTGATCCAGGTAGAGACGGACGCAAAGATTACAGGTCTTGGAGAATGTGCAACCTTTGGCGCATCCATGACGGCTATGGCTGACATCATTGAGAATCAGTTAAAAGGCCTTTTGGTCGGACAGAACCCGCTGGATATCGAGCGGCTCTGGGAAACTATGGTGTGGAGCAATTTTGCCAATGGACGCCGCGGCATTGTGATGGGCGCGATCAGCGGTATCGATATTGCGCTGTGGGATATTGCAGGTAAGGCTGCCGGACTTCCCTTATACCGTCTGCTTGGTGCAAACAGTGACAAGGTAAAGGGGTATGCAAGTGCAGGATTCTATGCTCCGGAGAAGAGCATGGATGATTTGAAACGTGAGATGGAAGGCTACATGGCCAAGGGATATACGGCCTTTAAGATGAAGATCGGCCGCAGCCGCAACAACATTGGAATGCCGCACCGCTATGTGAAGAAAGGCGATTTCAATGTTTCCTTTGAGGAAGATATGGCTCGCGTTGCAGCAGTTCGCGAGACAATCGGCAAGGATGGAGTTTTGATGGTTGATATGAACTGCACCTGGGATGTGGATCAGGTGCTTGCAGCTGAAAAATATTTCGATGCCTATAATATCTACTGGATCGAGGAACCCTCCCGGTCGGATGATGTGGAAGGTTATGCCAAGATCGCAGCCGGATTAAAGCGCACGAAGGTTGCAGGCTGCGAGTCTGAGCAGGGGCTGGCTCGCTACAAGGAACTGCTGGAACGAGGCGCCCTGGATGTGGTGCAGGCAAACTTGGGTTGGAGCGGTGGATTTACCGAGTGCCGCAGAATTGCAGCATTATCACTGGCTTATGACAAGCTGTTTACTCCGCACACCTTCTTTTCTGCAGTCCTGACAGCAGCCAATGTTCATTTTGCAGCCTCCCTGCCGAATGTACCGTTTATCGAGTCGGAGGAAAATTACAATCCGTTACGGACAGAACTCTTAAAAGAGCCAATCCAGTGCGACAGCGAGATGAACTACCTTGTACCACAGGGGGCAGGACTCGGCGTAGAACTGAATATGGATGTGGTAGAAAAATATCGCGTGAAGTAAAAAAATATTTTTGTTTCATAGAGTCCGAAGTTCCGGGAACACCATACAGAAACGCGGCACGAAGTGGAATTTTGCAC
>CAVIHW010000061.1:0-8831 GCA_963642615.1 Oscillospiraceae bacterium
GCTTTCCGGCTTTTTTTGCCATGGCTACGGCTTCCTCGCAGAACTGCTTCTGAGCGGTCACAAGCACCTTGCCGCGCTTGTCGATCTTTTCGTAGGTGCCGTCCGGCTGCAGGATATGGGCTTTCACGTTGTCGTCCAGCTGCACCTTCAGGATGTGGATAACCTGTTCTTTTAAGGCCGGGTCTTCCACCGGGAACATGATCTCCACGCGCTTGTCCAGGTTACGCGGCATCCAGTCTGCACTTCCCATGTAGACCTCCGGGCTTCCGCCATTCTCGAAATAGAAGATGCGGGCATGTTCCAGGAAGTTGCCTACGATGGAATGCACACTGATGTTTTCGCTCAATCCCGGCACGCCTGCCTTCAGACAGCAGATGCCGCGCACTACCAATTCTACCTTTACTCCGGCGCAGGAGGCCTCATACAGGCAGGCAATGATCTCACGGTCGCACAGGGAGTTCATCTTTGCCATGATATGAGCCGGTTTTCCCTCCCGTGCACGCATGGTCTCACGGCGGATCATGCGAACGCAGCGGTTTCTCAGCCACAGCGGAGCCAAAATCAGGCTGTTCCAGGTCGGCGGCTCTGAATATCCGGACAGCATGTTAAACACAGCGGTCGCATCCTCACCGATCAGCGGATGGCAGGTCATGAGACCACAGTCCGTATACAGCTTTGCTGTGGAGTCGTTGTAGTTTCCGGTTCCTAAGTGCACGTAACGACGGATACCGTCTTCCTCACGGCGCACAACCAGAGTGATCTTGCAATGAGTCTTTAATCCCACCAGACCGTAGATTACATGGCAGCCTGCCTTCTCAAGCTTCTTTGCCCAGTTGATGTTGTTTTCCTCATCAAACCGCGCCTTTAACTCTACAAGAACCGATACCTGCTTGCCATTCTCGGCTGCCTCAGCCAGGGCTGACACGATCGGGGAATGTCCGCTGACACGGTACAGGGTCTGCTTGATGGCCAGCACATCCGGGTCTTTTGCTGCCTTCTGTACCAGGTTCACAACCGGATCGAAGGTCTGGTATGGATGATGCAGGAGAATGTCACCTTTTCGGATGTTCGTAAAGATATCGTCATCATTCATCAGAGCCGGGATCGGCTGCGGAGTGTAAGGCGGCTCCTTCAAATGATCAAATCCGCCAAGGCCATACATCTTCATCAAAAAGGTCAGATCCAGCGGGCCGCTGATCTCGTAAATATCCTCACTGTTTACGGACAATTCCCGTTTCAGGATCTTAAGCAGACGCTTATCTACCTTCTCTTCCACCTCCAGACGGATGACTTCACCCCTCTGGCGCTTCTTTAACTGTTTCTGGATTTCCGCCAGCAGATCCTCTGCCTCTTCCTCATCCAGCGTAAAGTCCGCATTTCTCATGATACGGAACGGATGCGCGGTGACAATGTTGTAGTTTAAGAACAGCTGCGGCATGTTGCGCTCAATAACTTCCTCAAGAAGAATGACTCTGCGCTCGCCCTCCGGACCTGCCGGAAGCTCCACGATTCGCGGGAGAACAGACGGAACCTGTACCATGACAAATTCCAGATCCTCTTCTGTTTCATCCTTTTTCTGTACCAGAGCTGCAATGTTTAAGGATTTATTGTGAACCAGCGGGAATGGACGGGAGGAATCCACTGCCATCGGGGTCAGTACCGGATATACATCCTCATGAAAGTACTTGTCCACGAAAGCTCCGTCTTCCTCGGAAAGATCCTCATGCTCACAGATCAGCTGCAGCCCCTGCTGCTTTAAAGCCGGAAGCAGGGAACGGTTATAGGTGGAATACTGAAGTCCCACCAGCTCATGTGTCTTCTCACCGATCAGCTCTAACTGCTGCTCTGCCTTCAATCCGGCAATATCCGTTTTTTTGTACTTGGCATGCACCATATCCTTTAACGATGCCACACGCACCATAAAGAACTCATCCAGGTTGGATGCCGTAATGCTTAAAAATTTCAGACGCTCAAACAGCGGAATGCTCTTATCGCGAGCCTCCCCCAAAATCCGGAAATCGAACTCCAGCCAGCTCATCTCGCGGTTTACATAATTTTCCGGTTTCAGATACTTCTCATCAATCTCTGGCATACCCTTAAATCCTCCTCTTCTGTCTTAACACCGGACGGATCCCGAAGATCTCCTCAAAGAAATCTCCCTTATCCGCGATGGATATGGATTCTAACGTTACATCGGCTCCGCAGTCTGTCTGGATCAGCAGCACGCCGTCTTTCACACTCATGCGGCAGTCTTTCAGCTTACCGGTGTGACCGCGATCCATGGAATTGGCCAGACGGAGAATGGCCGTCAGCTTCGCAATGACGATGGAAAGATCCTCCGTGGATGCCAGACGGCTGTCCTTTGACGGTTTTTCGGACACTTCCACTTCGTTATAGCGGAACTTCTGCTGGTGATATTTTACCACATTTGCCACGATCTCCCTCTCCACATGGGACAGGCCGATGATCTCCGTTGCCATGATCATGTTGTATCCGCACTCTACGGAATCCCGCATGCTCACGAACTTGCCGCAGGAATGCAGGTTTGCCGCAATCTGCAAAAGCAGTCGTTCCCGATCTCCCAGACCGTGGTATTTTTTCAGGCTGTCATAGATCTTTAACGCTGCCGTCTCCACGTTCTGGACATGGGGCATATAGCATTTGTAACGCTTTGCCATATTGCGTGAGGTGACGATGATATCATTTTCAAAGCTGTGGTTGAAGCGGATCAGGTGCTCATCCTCGGCATATTCGGCTGCCATGCCGTCCGTGATGCGGATGCCCGGCACCCACATCATTTCTGCTCCCGTGATCTCAAGCATCCGCTTATAGATGGCTGCGGTCGGGAAAAGCAGGCTCGCATACTCCTCGTTGACATCAAAAAAGTCCTCAGCCTGAGCCAGGGTCATGGCTTTTAAGCGGTCATAAAACCGGTTAAATTCCTGGATCGTGATCTGCTCCGTGCGCTGCCTGTCAAACATTTTGGAATACAGAAGCAAAATCGGCTCGCCAATGGCGATCAGGTTCTTGATCTCCCGGTCTTTCAAATACATTTTCCGGTAGGTCACAAGCTCATTGTCGATCAGTTCCGCGATCAGATTCTGCGCTCCCTGCTGCGTCAGCTTCTCATGTGCGATCAGCTCACGAAGACGCAGCACGCCAAGCGGCAGGTTCTGGGTAGAAATGAGGGCATCTTTGTCGAACAAAGAGGCCTGCATACTGCCAAAGCCCACATCCACAATGGCCGTTCCCTTCTGGATGTTCTTCTGAAATTCTGCATCCTTCGAAGCAATGGCCTTGTAGCTGATAAAACGCTGCTCGGAGTTACTGATCACCCTGACATCGATCCCGGTCCGCACACGAAGCTGCTCTAGCACGATCTGGCTGTTTCTTGCCTCCCGCATGGCGCTGGTGGCGTAAGCCCGATACTCTTTTACCTGATAGCCCTTCATGATCCGCACAAAATCCTGCAGTACCTCGCTCATCTCCTCCACCAGGCGATAGCTGATCTTTCCGGTGTTGTAAGTATCCTTTCCCAGCGCGATCATGTGCTTTACCTGATCCACGGAACGGATCGTACCCTTGTCCGTAATTTCGTATATACCAAGTTCCAGTTCAAAGGAACCAACATCAATTGCCGCAAATGTCCGTACCATACGCAATCCCTCCCTATTTTATTCTGTGATGATATCAATTGTATGTAAAGTGTCTGATGCTACCAAGTAAAATTTTCGTAAAGTTTCCTCCGGTACACATAACGGTCCGGCAAAATGCACGTTTTTGTGCTTTTACCGAACCGTTAGCCTAATAGTTTCCAAGGATCTTAAAATTCTGGGCTTCCTCGCCGATTCCGCGCAGGGCGTTCTTGACACCGGCATCCTGAAGATTCCCCTCAATATCTACAAAAAAGCGGTATTCCCAGTTCTTGCCCGGTACCGGACGGGACTGGATCATGATCATATTCACATGGTTGTAAATGAAATTCCCCAGCATGTTGTAAAGGGAACCACTGGTATGCGGAAGTTCAAAGCAAAGGCTGATCTTGCTTGCATCCTTCTGATAGACCTTGCGGTTTGCGAGGATGACAAAGCGGGTCGTATTGCCCTGATTATTCTGGATGGATGGCTTTAAAAGCTCAAGTCCATAAAGCTTTCCGGCAATCTCGCTGGCCACTGCCGCCTGCGTCCGGTCTCCTTCCTCGATCACGCGCTTTGCAGCTACTGCTGTATTTTCTACGCTGATCTGCTTTAATCCGTTGTTATTTAAAAACAGGGAACACTGCATCAAAGCCTGCGGATGGGAAAATACAGTCTTCACATCCTGGATCTTCGTTCCCGGCACGCCAAGCAGGGCATGATTGACCGGAAGAAATGTCTCAGCCACGATATAGTTGTCATACCGGGTCAGCAGATCATACATGTCAATGACGGCTCCTGCAGAGGAATTTTCGATTGGCATGACTGCATAGTCTGCCTTGCCAAGCTGTACCTCCTTCATGGCATCTTCAAAGCGTGCCACGTGATAGATCTCTGTGTTTTCTCCAAAATACTGGATGGCCGCTGCATGGCTGTAAGCGCCCTCCACACCCTGGTGCACCACACGGACATGCTCCATGGGAATGCTGTCTAAACGTTCAAACCCAAGCTTCACGGCTCTGCCGTGCTCCTCTAAGATCGAATACTGATATTTGCGGCTGACCGACATCATCTGGGAGAAAAGATCCCGCACTGCGATCTGGTTAAAGTCACTGCCTGCCATGGCACTGACTGCATCCAGCTTCTGTTTTTCGCGCTCTGCGTCGTAGACAGCCTTTCCGGAAGCAATCTTGGTCTCTGCCACCTTTCCGCAGATATCCATGCGCTCCTCAAATAATGTTACGATCTGCTTGTCAATTTTATCTAATTGGTCTCTGTATTCCAGTAAATCCACGATTGTTTTCTGTCCCCTTTCCAATCACATGATACCCTCCGGCGCCGGATTGCTGCGCCGATTCTGCTCCTCTGTGAGCATTTCCCGGATGCGTGCTGCGCTGTAGGCTCCGGCACGCTTCTTGTCTTCCGGTGGAAGCTCTTTGATATAAAACGGTTCTCCAAATTCGATCGTCACATGGGACGGACGGATAAATGGAAAATGTTTCTCCAGAATATCCGCTGTTCCGGTTATGGCTACCGGCACGACCGGGCATCCAGACTTTTCTGCGATCTTTAAGCTTCCTTCCTTAAAATCCAAAAGCTCGGTTGGATCCTCTGCCTTGCAGCGGGTTCCCTCCGGAAAGATCCACATGGAAGATCCGCCCTTTACCTTTTCAATCCCCTCCAGGATCGTCTTTAAACCGGCCTTGATGTCTTTCCGGTCAAGGAACAGGCAATTCACATTGCGCATCCATTCCCGCAGAAGCGGGATCTTTTCCATTTCCTTTTTTGCAATAAATCCTGTCTGACCGGGTACCACGATATAGCCGGTCACAATATCAAAATAGCTCCTGTGATTTCCCACATACAGCACCGGTTTGTCCGGAATGCGTTCCCGCCCCCGTACCGTCATGGTAGAACCGCTCAGCCAGAATACCAGGAGCAATATTTGTTTTACTACCTTCAGGGCATATTCTCTCTGCCTGTTTTCATCTTTTTTCCAGACATATTTTTCTCCGATCAGAAGCGGCAGTGTACTAAAAAGCAAAAACAACGTCACGACCAGAAGAATTAAAATTACTCGTATCATCCCACACCTCATTCTATTTTCGTCTCTTGTCAAGTATATAAAAAAAGAGGGGCAAAAACAAGTCTTCGCCTCTCTTTTTCTATACTAATCATTGATCGGATTTTCTTTCATGAATACCAGCAGGGCATCCCTCTTTTCATCCAGGTAACGGCTCCATTCTTCCGGATCGATCCAGACACTGTTGTCTGCGCCGTTGCGGATAGCCTCTAATTTTTCCGGCATGTGATTGTTGATGCAGTGGTTTCCCAAAAAGAAATCCACATGTTCATCCCGCACCTTTTTTAAGGACTCCAGGTAGGTCTCTCTCATCTGCCCCTGCAGATCACCGATCTCGGTCAGATAATCCGTTGCCAGGGTATTAAAACCAAAGCCGCCGTAATAACCGGCACGCACGGTACGTCCGTTCTCGGTCACATCAAAGAAAATGGCAATACAGCCCTCCGTATGACCCGGAACCAGATAAAATTTCATTTTCACGTTGCCAAACGTAAGCTCGTCACCATCCCGGATCTCAACATCCGGTGTAACAACCTCATCCATGAGATCCGGACTGTCCTGTACAAACGATTTTTCCGGATGTTCCCGATACATAGCTGCATCCGGTGCACCCATGTAAATCTTTGTGCCAAACATCTCACGCATGAATTTCACGCCACCGATATGATCAACATGGCCGTGGGAAAGGATCAGCCACTTCACATCTGCCGGATCAAATCCTGCCTTCCAGATGGAATGGATCAGCATGGCCGTGTTTCCACAGTTTCCTGCATCGATCAAAAGCAGTCCGTCTCCGGTGTCGATCAGATGCACGCACACCCAGCTGTCACCCACATAATACACATTGCCGAACATATGAAACGGCTCCATATAGCGTTCTGCCTGCTTTGTCCAGTATTTCGACATAGGCATTTTTTCAAACGCAGTCCGCCTTTCGTAATAATCCTCATAGTCTTTTCTAATGCTCATCACACAACTCCCTCTTGTTCGTTTTCCTTGTATCCTCATTATACTGTTCGTATTAGCTTAATTCAACTTATCGGTTTTTATGTGATGTCTTAGTAAAGTTAAGAAATGCCTTACACAAACTGGTTGCGCTCTGCATCGTAACGGTAATCGATTGCCTGAAGCTTTTTCGTGATTTCCTCCTCATCCAGATCATACGCACTGCACAGATCTTGAAGGCTGCTGTAATTGTCCCGAAGCTGCGTATTTAAAAAACTCATAAGCATCACCGGGTCTTTTGGAATTGCTGTCATATTTTATGTTCCTTCCCTTTTATTTTATGATGTTGGGGTCAAAAGGTATTTTGACCCCTCTGATACCGAATTGCTACGTGCTTTGCACTCTCGCAATTCTAAAAACATTCGTAATCCGCTCATTTTTCTTCAAAAAATGGCTACTTACTCATGTTTTTGGCGGGTCCCAAGTTCAAAAATCCTCCTGCAAGCAAGCTTGCGTCGGATTTTCGATCTTTTGACCCTGGTATCATTTTATGCTATAATAATAGGACGATTTCAAAGAAACCACAAGTTTTTTGTGACAGGAGGGGCTGACCTAGATGAAAACACCAAAGAAGAACCTGAAACGTATCCTTATGATCGCCACCGGCGGCACCATTGCTTCCAGACGCAGTGAAAATGGCCTAGTGCCGTTGATCACTTCCGAAGAACTTCTAAGCTTTGTGCCGGATGTCACGGAATTTTGTGAAGTAACTGCCATGCAGGTCAGCAACCTAGACAGCACCAATATCCAGCCCAAGCACTGGCTGATGATCGCCTCCACGATTGAGATCTATTATGAGCAGTACGATGGTTTTGTAGTCTGCCATGGCACCGATACCCTGGCCTATACGGCAGCTGCTCTTTCCTACCTCATCCAGAATTCTCCGAAGCCCATTGTCATCACGGGCGCACAAAAACCCATTGACCTGGAGATCACCGATGCAAAGACCAACCTGACGGACAGCTTTCTCTTTGCAAGCTGTGATAAGGCTCACGATGTCAACATTGTCTTTGACGGCAAGGTCATTGCGGGCACCCGCGGCAAGAAGGAGCGTACCAAGAGTTACAATGCCTTTTCCAGCATTAACTTTCCATATATTGCCACCATTCAGGATCGGCACATCATCTTCTACTTAGATGACAAAGCCCAGATGCAGGGCGACGTCACCTTCTATCACAAGTTAGACAGCAAGGTCACCCTGCTCAAGCTGATCCCATCCATGAACGGCGGCATCTTAGATTACCTGTTTCGGCATTACGACGCAGTCATCATCGAATCCTTTGGTGTGGGCGGCATTCCCTCCTACGAGGACGACAGTTTTCATAAAGCAATAGAACGCTGGGTCAATGCAGGCAAGTTTGTCATCATGACCACCCAGGTGACCAACGAAGGCAGCAATATGTCGATCTATGAGACCGGAAAAACCATCAAAAAGGAATTCGGACTCTTAGAAGCCTACGATATGACCTTAGAGGCCACCGTCACAAAGCTCATGTGGATTTTGGGACACACCCACGAACCGGATATGGTAAAGGAAATGCTCTACAGCACCGTCAACCGGGATATTTTATACACCACAAGATGGAATATGTAAGTTTTCCCCTATCACATATTCTCTTATCATAATAAAACATGCACAAAGAACCAACCATTTTTCAGGCTAAAAAAAGTTTTTTCTGTCACATTTTTTGTTTTTCTTTACATTGCACACACTTGTCCGCACCGTGCGGTCGCTTGTGTGCAATTTGAGCATTTTCCCTTCTTAAAGTTGCACAAACATCTTAATTGTGCACAACTTTCATTGACCTTTCCCGAAAATAATGCTATAGTGTGTTTTGTAAGAAAGACATGAGCGCCATCACTCCGGCGCCTTATTTTCTTAACTGGTATGGGGATACCAAGCAAGCGAAAACTGTATTGTGTAACGGTTTTTGATCGTGACCGGGAGCTGCTTTCTGTGGGGGAAAAGCGGCTCCCATTTTTTATGCAGATATGAACGAATAAGGGGTGAAGGGGGGCAAAGGGGTCGAAGGAGTCGAAGGGGTCGAAGTTCCGGGAGCCTCATACAGAAACGCGGCACTAAGTGGAATTTCTTACCTCGTGCACTC
>CAVIHW010000061.1:8909-13792 GCA_963642615.1 Oscillospiraceae bacterium
CTCGTGCACTCGGAAAATTCCAATGTGCCGCTAATTCTGTATGGGACTCCCGGAACTTCTACGTTACTGGCTGTGCTAAGCATTTTTGCCGAATAAGTGCTATAATTATGTTCGATGGTATGACCGCTCTACATAATCTTACAGATAAAAATCCGCCTGGCAATATTGAATTTCACCGGCCACCATAGTGAGCTGCGGCACCAGAATCTTGCTACAGACGATCTCGTCGTCACAGAAATCTTTTTGAATATACTGACGGTCTTTTAAATCAAAAATTGCAATATCTGCAATGGCACCTGCCTTTAATGTGCCGATCTGACCTTCCATTCCCATAAGCTTTGCCGGGGTCTCAGTCACCGCCCGGATGATATCATACAGATCCATGCCAAGTGCCAGATATTTAGAAAGCACCAGAGGAAGGTTCTTTGCGTATGGCGGCATGTTGAATTTGTCTACCGTAAGATCCGTGGAAATAACATCCGGCAAAAATCCTGCTGCCAGGGCTCTCTTTGCTGCCTTCAGCCCAAAGTTTCCCTTTCCGTTTGCAGCGTCAAAGATCACGCCTCGCTCTCTCGCCTTTAATACCAAAGGATCAATGCTTCCGTCTTCTGCTGCAATCGGATTTCCTGCGCCCTGAAAACAGTGACAGAAAATATCACCCGGACGGAGGCAGGCAGCCAGTTCCCCGGCTGTAACCGGAGAATTGGTGGTATGCACACAGACACGAAGAGAAGTACCCAGACGTTCATTCAGTTCATCTGCCAGTTTCACTACCGCCCGCAGATAGTCCGCACCGGTCTCATCCGGAACCACACCCTTGGAAAGACGGATCTTTAAGCCCAGGATATTATCCCGGTTTGCCTCGATCACGCGCTCCATTTTTTCTATATTGTAAAGATCTGGATTAAAATCCTCACAAAGTTTCGGATCAAGCTGTCCGCCTCCGTACACGGTAAGAAACCCCTTTACCCGCACCAAAGACTGGGCAATCACAGACTTATAAAATGCCTCATAGGTTGAGGTTCCTGCACTTCCGGCATCCACTGCGGACGTGGTGCCCTGAGCGATCATCATATCCGGGTGAATACAGATAGAACTTCCCTCATGAAACAGATGGGTATGAAAATCGATCATTCCCGGAGTTACCAGCCTTCCGGCTGCATCTATGATACAGTCTGGATTGCACTCTGCTGTTTCTCCCTTTAAGTCTGCGATACGCATATTTTTAATGTAAATATCTTTGATCTCGTTGATGCCCGCTGACGGATCTACAACATGTCCGCCCCGGATGATATAATCTACTTTCATTCCAGTCTCCTTTATTTCATAAGCCTATACAATTCCCAGTGTTCCTATGATGCAAGCCAGAATTGCGCAGCAGAACGGCATGATCGCACAGGTAATAAAAACATATTTGTAAGTATCCTTCTGGGAGGTCTTTGCAATCTGATTGCAGACAACCATTCCGGATGCGTGCGGCATTGCATCGAAACCGGATGATGCGATACATACAACGCGATGCAACATGGACACATTCAGTCCGGATGCAGCCAGATACTCGCCCATGGAGTTTAAGAAGATGTTCAGGCCACCTGCTGAAGAACCAGTGATTGCTGCAATCACATTGATGGATACCAGCGCTGTGACAAGCGGATTTGCCTGCATATTTACCAGTGCAGTAGTGATGCTCTCATAAGCCGGAGATGCGGATACAACGGAACCAAATCCCATAATGGAAGAGGTTGCAATCAGAGAGCCCAAACCACCGCCTGCGCCATTAGAAACAGCCTCTTTGACATTCAGGCGATCCTTATAAAGGACACAGCCTACAATGATCGCACAGGTCATTGCAATTGCTACTGCATAGGAAGATGGAATACTGGTCATAAACTGAATACCAAACATCAGAACCAGCAATACCACAATTGGTGCAAAACATGCGCCGATAGATGGTGTTTTGCCTTCATCCACTGCATTTAAATCCATGATATCTTCGTCCGGGCTTGCTACGAAATGCTCACCTGCTGCTTTTGCTTTTTTGATCTGCCAGTTTAAGAACAGATATGCAGCTGCAAACATGATCACAGAACAGATCAGACCGATGGAAGCGCCTGCATAAGCAGTGGTTCCAAAATACTGGGTCGGGATCAGGTTCTGGGTGGACGGGGAACCGGGAAGCATAGCCATGCATACAGTTACCGGACACACCATGATGGTCGCAACGATCAGCTTCTTCGGAATGTCTGCCTTCTGAAACAGTGCCACGGCGATCGGATACAGGGAAAATGCAATAATGAAAGTTCCGATACCGCCATATGACAATACCAGACCGGTAAGCATAACGACCAGCACAACGGATTTCTCACCCAGAAGTTTCAGCATCCGATTGGCAATACCGACAGATGCTCCGCTGTCTCCCATAACTTTACCAAAAATCGCTCCCAGCATAAACAGTAAAAACCAGTTTCCGGCAAAACTCGACATGCCTGTCATAAATTTTTCAGACAATGTACTGACCGGATCCATTGCGTTAAACACAATGACGATCAAAGCACCTGCCAGCGACACAATGGCCATATGCCAGTTTTTCCAGATCAGTGCGATCACACATACAATTGCTACGATCAACCCTAAAATACCAACCATTTTGTAACTCCTCCTTTGTTTTATACGGTTATAGTAGCACGAAATTGATAAAAGCTGAACTTATAGTAATACATGATTGCTATAAGTTCAGCTTCTTTCATTCTATACAAACCAATATGATTTTTGTATAATAGTGACAAAGAAAATCAGAATCAAAAAGGAGTTCATCGCATGGACACAAGACAACTGAATTACATTCTGACCATCGCAGAATGTAAAAGTATCTCAAAAGCAGCAGACCGCCTTTTCATCTCTCAGTCCGGCTTAAACCAGCAGCTTCAGAGGATTGAAAAGGAACTTGGGATTTCTCTGTTTGAACGTGATACCCACCATCTTTCAGTCACGGAAGCCGGCACCATTTTCCTGCGTTATGCCCGTGATGCCATAAACCGTGAAAAACAGGTACACGCCATGCTAAATGACGTGGTGGATGGAAACATCGGTGAAATCCGGGTTAATCTGGCTATGGAACAGGGAATCGAGCTCTTCTGCGAAATTTTCCCGGAATTCAATGCAAAATATCCTCAGGTGGAATTAAAACTGGAAGACCATATCGTATCGGATCAGTACCGGTTTCTTGCAGAGGGGAAACTGGATATCGGTATGGTCATGGTAAAAAACCATGACATAGAAGATCTGGAATATGTTCACCTGGCTGATGAACGCTTTCTGCTTGGTGTTCCCTGTGGCCATCCTCTTACGCGCTTTTATCTGCCTACCGATGACGGTGACTATCCGGAGATGGATCTGACCCTCTGTAAACAGGAAGCCTTTTCCCTTATGTTCGCAGGCTCTACCTTTCGCCAGGTCATCGATCCCTGCTTTGAACGCGCAGGCTTTGCTCCAAAGATTATGTTTGAAGCCCGCACCAATCACGTGATTGCCCTGATGGTATCAAAAGGGATCTGCCTGACCATCCTGCCGGAATCCCAGGCCAAACTGTATCCCCATATCTGCTGGTTCCGCCTCGAGGACAATCCCACCTGGGAAAGCTGCATGATCTATCCCAAAGAACAGCCACCAAGAAAAGCCGGTCGATACTTTATTGAGCTTGCCGTACGCCACGCCAAAAACCTGACCGCACACAGTACGCCGAACTGGACACTAGTGCATCGACTAGCAAAAAGCTAACCCCGTACAGAAACGCGGCACTAAGAATTTTGGAAAAAACGGACAAAATTTATCCACAGTTATCCATAAAAATCAGGAGGAACTGCCTTTAAAATCCTTTTCATACCTTTCGATATTGCACTGATGCTCCTTGCTGGCTTTATCATAGCTGACTCCAACCAGAAGGATCTCACCTGTATAGTGCAGAATCGATTCCGGATACTTTTTGTTTTTTATCTGCTGCAAGGCTGTTTCCGCATTTTTGTTCCATTTCAGTTCCATAACCAATGCCGGATAGTCATTTTTATACTCCGGCTTTGGCAGAAACACAAAATCGGCAAATCCACGGCCAGTCGGCAATTCCCGGATCGGCTGAAAATAGTACTGCATGGTGCTCAGATAAGCAATAGTAAGCACACCGCTTAATGAGTTTTCATTGTTATACTGGATGGATGAGGCATACTCATTGTGGATTTTTTCAATCTGCTCAGCCACTGCAGTCCCATCAAGCTCCAGCGTACTGTTTAACAGGTCTTCCGATTTCTGTTGAAATTTTATCAGCTCATTCCACGGTCTGCTCTCAACAGCGGAGGTTAACTCCTGACGGATTTCCTCATTCGGAACAAAAGCAGTTTTCCTGGTTTGATCATACCCGAGATATCCACGGTGGATCATGTAGGTTAATACATCGTCTTTATTCGTAAAGTTTACTGCATCATTTCTAAATCCGGATGTATTCACCTTTACCTCTGAGCCGGACAACATTTCAATGATGGCTGTTTTAAGCCCATCATAGTTCATATTGATCAGCGGAACGATCGCATCATAGGAAGCGGTTTCGGACCAGTAGCTTATGACATGCCCCCACTTCAAGCGTTAGCTAAGTGGTGGGAGCATGTCACGAGTTATCCATAAGAATCAGGAGGAACTTCCTATGAAGCGTGACAATCCCTTTACCAATGGATCGTTGTTGATCTGAATGCCACGCAGCCTTTACTTCAGGAATTTGCCATGATGCTGTCAGTAAAATTGAAACTATTCTTATGTTTTTATCACAGAACAGCCAATAAAGCAGAAGTTCCGGGAACACCATGCAGAATTAGCGGCACATTGGAATTTACCTTGGG
>CAVIHW010000062.1:0-13740 GCA_963642615.1 Oscillospiraceae bacterium
CTACAAAATGCTCTTTAGGGAGCTTATTTTCGATACGAGTGTTTTTAGTGATATATCCGTAAGTGTTGTGTACCGGAATACCTTGTGTTGTGTAAATTTCCTTTAGCTTATTGTAGAAAGCCCATCGCATGATGCCCATAAATGCAGCATCACGGAAGCTCATTCCTCGCTTAATGCTTTTTGGAAGTGTTACTGTACCGTTGTGATATCCCTTATGGCAGGTCTCGCACAGTGTAATCAGGTTGTTTGGGGTATCTCCGCCAACCTTGCGGCTCTCTATGTGATGAACATTTAGAACCTTGTCTTTGGACTTACCCTTGCAACACTGACAGGTATGATTGTCTCTGAACAATACATACTCCCTCACGTTCCAGAAATTAAGCTGGTCGCCCTCTTGGTAATCAGTACCCTCGATATCAGGATTTTTGATCTTCTGGATATCGAAAGATGCAGTCTCAACCGTTATCTTGCTTATCGGAAGAATCTTACAAACATTTGCTACAACTGTAAGATGTGTTCCAACCTTTTGTCTGATTGACGGTGCAAGCCATCCATCTTTTCGACTTCGGTTGTCAAATCTTGCCTGACGATAGCGAGTTTTTCGATTGCGTCTAACACGACGAAGTTCCCGTCTGGAAGATAGTAAATCAACAATATCGTCTCTCAGTTCTACATCAGCCTCGTATAATACGTTGGTGTTTGTAGTTGCTGATACTCCGATATGTTTGCTTCCGGCATCAATGCCAAGAGAAATCTCTTGTATTTGATGACCGGAATCATAAGTCAACTGTATTGTAAACGGACATTTATACATTACCTTTGCTCTGCCTTGCTTTAAGAGAACACGCACTTTAGCATGGTTTTTTGTCGGCATTAAAGGTTGTCCGTTTTGACTTAATACGTAAACCATTACGCATTCTCCTTTCTAAAAACCTCTAAGGGTTTTAGTTACTCGCTCTAAAGAGCGGTTAAATACCTTCGCCAATGTTAATGAGAGGTTTGTCGTATATGGCACTGTCTCGTCCCATCAAGACTGTTTAATCACATACCGTAGAGCTGCAAGCTAGGTATAACACCTGCAGGTACCTATTTGTATGCTCCAAATGGATATACATTCTCTCTTAACGTAGTGCCCGAAGCACTTAGGCTAGTCAATAAGGGCTTTTGCAAGCCCCGATCCTTCAGGATCGTGGGTTATTGACAACTAGTCTCCCCCAAGAAATATTTTCTGCGGCTGATAGCGCCGTTTTTCTTCGCTGTAACGGTAAATTCCGATAAAATGATGCTCACTGTCATAGACGCGGCAGCCCTCGATCCGGTTTGCAACCGATGCAATCAGACCGCACTCCGGCTGCATCGGTTGATTCTGTTTTGGTATTCTGAATGGTTCTGCCAGTTCCTTCGGAAACGGATTTCCATTATGTACCAGCTTATCTCCGTCTCCCGGTCTGGTACACAAAGCAGGCAGTCCCAAAAATACACCTTCCACCGGAACTACATACTCTCCTATCCGTCCCTCATCCCGCAGCTTTTCAATCTGGGACAAGGTCAGACTGTCCTCAATCCCAAAACAGTCTACCTGCGTGCGAAGAAGAGACTCCATGCAGCCTCCGCAGCCAAGTTTCCGTCCAATGTCATAGCACAAGGTACGGATATAAGTTCCCTTAGAACAGGTGACCGAAAAGGTGACTCTTGGAAGCTCCATATGTTCAATCTGGATCTGTAAAATCTGTACCGGCCGCGCCTGGCGCTCTACTTCCTTTCCCTGGCGTGCCAGCTCATAAAGCTTCTTGCCATTTACTTTCAGGGCGGAATACATAGGCGGAACCTGCATATAGTCACCAAGGAAGCTTAAAATGGCTTCCTGAACTTGTTCTTCTGTCACATTGACCGGATATTCTGCCAGCATTACACCGGTGGTATCCTGCGTATCGGTTTCCTTCCCCAGAAGAAGTACCGCACGGTAGGTTTTTGTCTTATCCGTGAGCATGTCACAAAGCCTGGTTCCCTTGCCCAGACATACCGGAAGCACCCCCTCCGCTGCCGGATCAAGGGTTCCGGTATGGCCGATCTTTTTCATGCGCAGGATCCCTCTGAGCTTTGCCACCACATCATGGGAGGTATATCCTTTCTCCTTATATACGTTGATGATCCCGTCCACTAAGCTTCCTGCTCCTTCATCTGATACTCGATCTGCGCAGACAGGTTGTTGATCACGTCATGCACGCTTCCGCTCATGGTGCATCCTGCTGCACGAACGTGTCCGCCACCGCCAAAATAAGCCGCGATTTTACTTACATTCACCACATTGTTGGAACGCATGCTCACCTTATAAACATGGTTTTCCACCTCATGCAGGAAAATAGCAACCTCCACGCCTGCCGTGATGCGCAGCTGATCCACGATCCCGTCTAAGTCTGATGCCTCCACTCCGTAGAAGTCCATATCCTGTTTCCGGACAACACTGAAAATGCATCTGCCGTCCAAAAACAGCACGCTCTCTAACACAGCACGTCCCATGATCTGGTTCTGAACATAGGTTTTCCGGTAAAAGCTTTCATCAATGATGCGAGAAAAATTGATGCCCTTTGCCATCATGGCTCCTGCCACCTGCATGGTTTTCTGGGTTGTATTGCTATTTTTAAAGACATTGGTATCATGAAGGATGCCGGTATAAAGACACTCAGCTACCTCTTTGCTGATCTTTTCCTCGTCCAGAAAGTCATATAACAGTTCACAGGCTGCACTGGCATCTGCATCCACGAAATTGGCGTCTGCATAGCCCTGGTTGGTGATATGGTGGTCGATGCAAATGCTGCTTTTTGCGGTATCCAGGTATATCACATTTTTTCCGAGACGTTCTCTGTCACCGCTGTCTAAACAGATGCACAGATCATACTGCTTTCCGGTTTCTGAATCCTGGCTGATCCGGTCAAACTGCTTTAAGTAAGAAAATTTCACCGGAGGTTCCTTCAGATAAACATCCACTGTTTTTTCCGGATACTGTTCTGTGATGTAATTGCATGCTGCCAGACAGGAACCAACGCAATCTCCGTCCGGCCTTACATGACCGACAATCGCGATCGTATCTGCTGTTTTTACAAGCTCCACCAGTTTGCGTTCGCGCATGTTCGTCACTCCTTTCTCAGTCTTTTAAATCCTTTGTCACCTCGTCGATCAGTCTGGACATGTTCACGCCATATTCGATCGACTGATCCAGTACAAAGGTGATCTCCGGGGTATTGCGCAGGTTCACACGATGTGCAAGCTCCCTGCGAATGTAGCCAACAGCACTTTTCAGCCCTGTCAGGGCATCCTTCGCACGTTCCTCATCGCCCAGCACGCTGATATATGCCTTGCAATATTTCAGATCTGGAGTTACCTCGACAGCCACAACCGAAGTCATGGCACCATTCACACGGGGATCCTTGATCTCGGTGCGGATGATCTCGCTGAGTTCCCTCTGCACTTCCATGTTGATTCTCGTATTTTTTATGCTGTTCTTTCGCATGGTTGTTTCTTCCTCTCTGTCTTGTTTTTCACAAGACCCCTAATGCTCCTAAAGGAAGCACCGGGCAAAACTGCCAGTGCTTCCTTTGGAAAGTTTTATAACAGTACCTTCTAGCGCGGTACCTCTACCATCATATAAGCTTCTACCATATCGTCTTCCTGGAGGTCATTGAATTTCTCAAATACAAGACCACACTCGTAACCGGTTGCAACCTCTTTGACGTCATCCTTGAAACGTCTGAGGGATGCAAGAGCACCCTCAAAGATCTGCTCACCGTCACGGGTAATACGGCAGGAACATCCTCTCTGGAATTTACCATCCATCACATAAGCACCTGCAATGGTTCCGACACCGGATGCCTTGAAGGTCTGACGGACAACTGCATGACCGATCACCTGCTCCTCAAATACAGGATCAAGCATACCCTTCATGGCTGCCTCTACATCCTCGATTGCCTGGTAGATGACGCGGTACAGTCTCATGTCTACTTTCTCACGGTCTGCTACCGATTTTGCGGTTGCATCCGGGCGGACATTGAAACCGATGATAATTGCATTGGAAGCAGATGCCAGGGTTACATCGGACTCGTTGATGGCACCAACGCCGCCATGGATGACCTTGACTACAACCTCCTCGTTGGAGAGTTTTACAAGACTCTGTTTTACTGCTTCCACGGAACCCTGTACGTCTGCCTTTACAATGATCGGAAGCTCCTTGACATTACCGGCCTTGATCTGGCTGAACAGATCATCCAGAGACAGCTTCGACTTGGTCTCTTCCAGTAATTTATTCTTGCTCTCAGAGATGAAGGTCTCTGCATAGCTTCTTGCTTCTTTCTCGTTTTCGGTTACCAGGAGCACATCACCGGCACCCGGAACATCATTTAAACCCAGGATCTCAACCGGCATGGAAGGACCTGCCTCTTTCACCCTGCGTCCCTTATCATCCATCATGGCACGGACTTTACCATAGCACGGACCTGCAGTTACGTTATCGCCGACACGAAGGGTACCCTTCTGTACCAGAATGGTAGCAACCGGACCTTTTCCCTTATCCAGCTCTGCCTCAATGACAAGGCCTCTTGCACGGCGGTTCGGGTTTGCCTTTAACTCTTTTACTTCTGCGGTCAGAAGGATCATCTCGAGCAGTTCCTGAATTCCCTCCTTGGTATGTGCAGATACCGGTACGAATACCGTGCTTCCGCCCCAATCCTCCGGGATCAGCTCATACTCAGCCAGCTCCTGTTTTACACGGTCAATGTTTGCAGACGGTTTATCGATCTTATTGATGGCAACAATGATGTCTACCTCTGCGGCCTTTGCATGGTTGATTGCTTCGATGGTCTGCGGCATAACACCGTCATCAGCAGCAACTACCAGGATCGCGATATCAGTAGACTGGGCACCACGCATACGCATTGCAGTAAATGCCTCATGTCCCGGTGTATCAAGGAAAGTGATCTGCTGTCCGCGAATATCTACGGTATACGCACCGATATGCTGCGTGATGCCGCCGGCCTCGCGGGAGGTAACATTGGTCTGACGGATCGCATCGAGCAGAGAGGTTTTACCATGGTCAACATGTCCCATAACGCAGACAACCGGCGGTCTGGAAACCATATCGTCCTCATTCTCCTCATCCTCTTTTAAGAGCTCTGCAATGACATCAACCTTTTCTTCCTTCTCACAGAGTACTTCGTACTCCATTGCGATCTCCTCTGCCTGTTCAAAGTCGATCTCAGAATTTAAGGTTACGATCTTGCCCTGTAAAAACAGCTTCTTTACGATTGCAGACGGCTGCAGCTTCATCTTGTCTGCCAGTTCCTTGATGGTCAGAACATCCGGAATGGTGATCACCTTTACGGTATCCTCCACCTTCTCCTCTGCCACCTTCTGCGGCATGATGAACGGATGCTTGGAAACCTTGCCATTCTTGTTCTTTGGTCCGTCCTCCATCATCCTTGTCTTATCATATTTATCTTTCTTGTGCGCACTGTTGGTCTGCTGACGGTTGTTGGTCGGCTTGGTCTGGATCGGAGAATCGTAGTTCTTTGCGCCTCCATCTCTCTGACCAGGTCTGCCGGCACCGCCCTGACGGTTTGCGCCAAAGCTTCCTCCCTGACGATTGTCACGGCTGCCGCCAAAGCCACCCTGACGATTATCGCGGTTTCCGTTAAATCCACCCTGGCGGTTGTTGTCACGGTTAAAGCCGCCTTCACGATTTCCACCAAAGCCACCCTGACGATTGTCTCTGTTTCCGTTAAATCCACCCTGGCGGTTGTTGTCACGGTTAAAGCCGCCTTCGCGGTTTCCGCCAAAGCCACCCTGACGATTGTCCCTGTTTCCGTTAAATCCACCCTGACGGTTGTTGTCACGGTTAAAGCCGCCTTCACGGTTTCCGCCAAAACCGCCCTGGCGGTTATTGTCACGGTTAAAGCCGCCTTCGCGGTTTCCGCCAAAGCCACCCTGACGGTTGTTATCGCGATTCATACCGCCTTCACGGTTTCCGCCAAAGCCACCCTGACGGTTGTTGTCGCGGTTAAAGCCGCCCTGGCGGTTGTTGTCACGATTGTATCCACCCTGACGGTTATTGTCACGGTTAAAACCACCTTCACGGTTTCCGTTAAAGCCACCCTGACGATTGTTATCGCGATTGTATCCACCCTGACGGTTATTATCGCGGTTAAAGCCGCCCTGACGACTGTCTGTTGTCTGTGACGGTCTTGCCTGCTGCACAGTCTCAGCCGGTTTTGCTGCACTTGCTGCCTGCTGCACCGGTGCGGATGATGCTGCCTGTGTCTGCGGACGTGCTGCCGGTTTTGGCTGAGCCGGTCTCTGCTGAGAGTTCTGCGGACGATATACCGCTGCCAGTTTCTTTTTCGGAGCTGTTCCCTCTGCTTTTGGCTGTTCCGAAGCACCTGCACCCAGAGCTTTTTTTACCATGCCGACCTGTGCGTCACTCACATTAGATGAATGGCTTGCTACATCCTGGTTGTTCTTCTGTAATACGTCTAATACATCTTTACTGGTTTTTCCAAGTTCTTTTGCCAGTTCACTTACTCTCATACTCACTACCTCCGATTGTATTCATTTGTTTCACGATTGCCTTTGCCAGTCCTGCATCCACAACGGCCAGTGATGCACGCATCTGCTTGCCCATGGAATGCCCAAGTTCCTCTTTTCCTCCTAAAAACAGAATGGGAACCTTATAGTAAGTACACATATTGGTAAACATCTTCTTTGTGTTGTCGGAAGCCTCCTCTGATACAACGACCAGATGCGCCTTCCCGCTCTTTACGGCCTTCTCCGTGGAAAACTCTCCGCTTGCGGTCTTTCCGGCCTTGGTGGCCAGTCCGATCAGGTTCAGGATCTTCTGTCTGTTATCCAAGCTGTTCCATCTCCTTTTCCAGGGTCTCGTACACTTCTTTCGGAATTGCCATTTTAAAAGAGCGCTCCAGTCCTTTGCCCTTTACTGCCTTTTTAAAGCAGTCCATGGACGGACAGATGTATGCACCGCGGCCATTCTTGCGTCCGGTCGCATCTACAACAAATTCCCCTTCCGGTGTTTTCAGTATACGGATCATTTCTTTTTTGTTTTTCATTTCACCGCAGCCGATACACTGTCTCTGCGGAAATTTCTTTGCATTCACCAATTGCACACTTCCTATCTGTTGGTTTCCATTCTTATCTGAGTATTAGAACTCGGTATTATTTCCTGAATAATCGTCGGTAGCGGAGATCTCAAAATCAGCATCCAGGTTGTCATAGACTCCCTCTTCCTGATTGTCAATGCCCATCTCCTCAAACAGTCCCAGTTCTCTTGCCTGGGTCTCGCTCTTGATATCGATCTTGTAGCCGGTCAGTCTTGCTGCCAGTCTTGCATTCTGTCCCTCTTTGCCGATTGCCAGGGAAAGCTGGTAATCCGGAACGATGACCTGTGCCTCTTTGCTGTCCTCGTCTGCAACAACGCAGATGACCTTGGCCGGGCTGAGTGCGTTTTCGATCATAAATGCAGGGTTATCATCCCAGGTAATGATATCGATCTTCTCACCGCGCAGCTCATTTACGATGGAGTTTACGCGGGCACCGTTCATGCCGACACATGCGCCTACCGGATCTACGTTCGGGTCATTGGAGCAAACAGCGATCTTGGTTCTGGAACCTGCCTCACGGGCAATGGCCTTGATCTCAACGATACCGTCTTTTACCTCGGTAACCTCTTCCTCAAACAGACGCTTTACCAGATCCGGATGCGTACGGGAAACAGAAATACGCGGCCCCTTCGGGGTATCTTTTACTTCTAATACATAGACTTTGATACGCTCGGTTGGCTTGAACACCTCGCCCTTTACCTGCTCGGTCTCGTTTAAGATCGCATCTACCTTTCCGAGATTGATGCTGACGTTCTTTCCCAAGTAACGCTGCACAATACCGGTTACTACATCCTTTTCCTTCTGATACCACTCGTTAAACTGCATGCTGCGTTCTTCCTCGCGGATCTTCTGCAGGATCACGTTCTTTGCATTCTGGGTAGCGATACGTCCAAAGGATTTGGACTCGATCGGGCAGTTGACGATATCTCCAAGGAAGAATTTCGGGTTCTTTAACCGTGCCTCAGCATAGCTGATCTGGGTTAACTCATCTTCTACTTCCTCAACAACCTCTTTTTCTGCATAAACAGCGAAATCACCGGTTTCCGGATTGATGTTTACTTTTACATTGTCTGCCTTGCCAAAGTGGTTCTTGCAGGCAGTCAGCAGAGAGTTTTCGATTGCTTCCAGCAAAGTGGCCTTGCTGATGTTTTTTTCCTTTTCCAGCAGGTTCAATGCCTCGATTAATTCCTTATTCATGGTTGTATCCTCCTACGATATTCTGTTTAAAAGTCAAATGCCAGTCTGATCAGTGCAATATCCGAACGTGTAAAGGTCATTTCGCCTTCTGCCGTTTCAATCGTCACAGTTTCCTTATCATATGCTTTTAAGATCCCGGTAAATTCCTTCTGTTTATTTAACGCCTTGTAAAGACGGATCTCCACCTCTTCCCCGAGGCTGCGCTCAAAATCACGCTCTTTTTTTAATGGTCTTCCAAGTCCTGGAGAGCTTACTTCTAAAATATAGCTGTCCTCGATGAAGTCTGTCTTGTCGAGCCAGTCACTTAAGATCCGGCTGATGACTTCACAGTCATCCACGGCAATGCCGCCCTCTTTATCAATGTAGGCACGCAGGTACCAGGTGCCGGCTTCCTTTACATATTCCACATCCCACAGCTCAAAGTTGTGTTCTGCAAGAACCGGAAGCAGGAACGCTTCGGTTTTGGATTCATATTCTTCTCTTCTTGTCATGCTTGTCACCTCGCTTTACATCATGTCCTGAAGTTTTTTGCAAACTGTAAACATCGTACTTTTACAAATCAGCGGGCGCGTCACTGGCGCCTCCTCGATATGTATAGCAAAAATTGAGAGTGGACATATGCCCACTCTCAAACTGTCAGATTATCATGTTATCATTGTTATTATAGCACCTGATTTTCAGAAATGCAAGCGCTTTATTTGGCTTTCCAGTAAATGATCCCATCGCGTTCCGACCGTTCCACAAAGCCTTCCCCCATCATATATTCCATGCAGGAAAACGTTTTCGCCCAGATCTGCGTGCAGGTAGCAAAATGTGCATAATCCGGCGGTCCCTGGCTTCTGCCATAGGTTCTCAGGCCAATATCCCGGGTGGTCAGCTCCGTGCCTGCATCTTCGAGCACATGTTTCATGATCTCGCACTTTTCCAGGTATCCAAAGATGATGCGGTTTGCCTCCTGTTCCACATCCTTGATCTCGTCATAATGACAAGGAAGCAGATAACAGTCTTTATAATTGTGTTTCAGGTCTCCGAGAGATTCCATATAACACTTGAGCATGCCAAGATCCGTCTCCTGGGTACCTACAATAGGAACAATGGTTGTCATGATCTGATCGCCCACGAACAGGAGTTTTTTCTCCGGTTCATAAAGGCCACACTGGCCAAAGGTATGCCCCCTCAAAAGCTTTACTTCAAAGGAATATCCTCCATAGCACAGTCGATCGCCCGGATGAATCGGCAGAAACTGCAGTTCCAGGGGATTTTTACAGACTGCGTACGCCTTCGTGGTATATTCCATGAAGGAATCATAAACCTCGGGAGTTTTTTCTTTTGTCACGCCAACGATCCGCAGATTTTCAATCCTCGCACGCTCATCTGCCAGGTAGCTGTGCAAAAGATCGACCCGGTTTCTGGTTTCATCCGGATTCATAAATGCCCGCGCCCCGAGTTTTTGCAGTTTTGGAACCAGTCCGGTATGATCCGGGTGTTCATGAGTCAGAAAAATATCAAGTCTTTCACAGTCAATTCCAAGACGGTCGATCATGCCCTTTAAGATTTTCCAGTCCTGCTCTGTATTATTGGAAGTATCTACCATCAGACTGCGTTCTTTCCCCCTGACAATATAAAGATTTCGGGGACTTTTGTGGCGGTCTTCATATGGGATCGTTTCCAGAAAAATATTCTTTTTTATTTCCCTCATTGCGAGGCCTCCTGTGCATCGAACACATCGTAACTGTTCAGAACACACCTGAATTTTTGTTTAGCTCTGAACAGTTACATTGTATGAGGATTCAAAAAAATTGTCAAATAGATTAACCATTTTTTGCCAGATCTTTGATGACTTCCGATGCAATGATGAGTCCCACTACGGATGGCACGAATGCGTTGGAGCCCGGGATATCCCGGCGCTCGGTACATTTATGAGCAGCTCCCGGCGGGCAGATGCAGTGGCTGCGGCAGCTGATGGACATATCCTCGATCGGTCTTGTTGGCTGCTCCTTGGAATAGACTACTTTCAATTTTTTTACGCCGCGCTTTTTTAATTCTCGGCGCATTACTTTTGCCAGCGGACATACCGAAGTTTTGTAGATATCTGCCACTTCAAACATAGTAGGATTTAACTTGTTTCCGGCACCCATGCTGCTGATGACCGGAACCTTTTTCTCCTGTGCCTCCATGACAAGCTGGATTTTTGCGGTCACGGTATCTACCGCGTCGATCACATAGGAATACTGGGAAAAGTCGAAATCATCCTTTGTCTCCGGAAGATAAAAGCATTTGTGCGTGGTTACCTGACAATCCGGATTGATGTCATGGATACGCTCTTCCATCACATCTACTTTGTATTTTCCTACGGTCTTTCTGGTAGCGATGATCTGACGGTTCAGGTTCGTTAAACATACCTTGTCGTCATCGATCAGGTCGATGGCTCCGATGCCGCTGCGCACCAGTGCTTCCACAGCATAACCGCCTACTCCGCCTACTCCAAACACAGCTACCCGGGAGTTCTTAAGACGCTCCATGGCCTCTTTTCCAAACAATAATTCGGTTCTTGAAAACTGATTTAACATTGTATCTACCTTTCTCTAAATCACATGTACAAGCACCATGTATACCACCGTGCCCACCGTGATGCTTAAAATGGAACTCTTCTTCCAAAGATGGACCACAGCCGTCACCAGAACACCTGCAAGCAAAATCAGGTTATCCTGCAGTGCAGCCTTTGGAATGCTCTTTAGGCAGTATACCACAAGAGTCGCCATAATCGCCATAGGAAATACGTTTCCCAGGTATTCGATCCGTTTTGGAAGTTCCTTCTTGTTTAATAGAAGAAACGGTAACGCCCGCAGACCAAAGGTCAGCAGCGCCGGAACCAAAATAGACAATAAAATATGAATGGGATTCATCAGACCTTTTCTCCTTTCAGCCTGCGCTTTCTCTATCTGCATCCGTTATATTCAACCCATTCGCTCCCGGTGTAAAGATCAAAAGGAGCGCTGTTGTCACAAGCAGGGACGGCAGCATAAACCGTGATGCGCCGGCAAGCAGAAGAAAGACTACTGCGCTGATCCCGCCAATGACTGCCGGAGCATGGCTTTTACTCTTCTTCCACTGGTCGATCAGAATGGTCACAAACAGTGCGGTCATACAAAAATCCACCCCTTCAAAATCAAACGGGATCACCTGTCCAAGCAGCGCTCCAAGCAGCGTGCCCACCAGCCAGTAAGCACGGCTGAGCCAGGCGATATCAAACATGATCCGGTGATGATCCAGATCCTTTGGATATTCCAGAGAGCAGTACAGGGCATAGGTTTCATCCGTCAAAGAAAAGATCATGTATGGATAACGCTTTCCCATGCTTTTAAACTCTTTTAAGAATGTCACGCCATAAAACATATGGCGGCAGTTCATGGCCAGCGCTGTGAGCGCGATGGTGGCAATGCCTGCCCCGGCAGAAAGAAAGGATACGATCACAAACTGAAAGGCACCGGTATAAACCGTCAGACTGACCAGATAAGCCCAGTAAAAAGGAAAGCCCGCCTGGTTCATCATGATCCCGAAGGCCATGCTCAAAAACAAATAGCTGAACATGATCGGAACAGTTTTTCCCAGTGCATATTTCAATTCTCGGCTCATTGACAGATTCCTCATCTTTCGTACATTTGAACGAAATTATAATGTAATTTGCCTACCATGTCAATATGCGATAAAAAACGTGCACAACAGGCTTCCTGCGGTATCCAGTCTCAAACTTTTGCTATACTTTTTATTCATATTATGATATCATTTTTCTGTTCGGCCGCCAGGCAGCATCGTTTGTCTGTTTCGCAAAGACATTCCCATTTTGCTGCTTTTTGACGGCCATCTATTATGAAAGAAAGGTATTTCTATGTTAAACACCATTGAATCCATCAACAATGTGATCAACAATTTTATCTGGGGAGTTCCTGCCATGATCTGTATCATCGGTGTTGGACTTTACTTAAGCATCGGCCTGCGTTTTCTGCAGATTCGGAAATTTTCCTATGCCATCCGTGTGACGATCGGACGCATTTTCCGCAAACGCGATGCCTCCGACGGTGCCATGACTCCGTTCCAGGCAGTCTGCACGGCACTGGCTGCCACCGTAGGCACCGGCAATATCGCGGGCGTTGCAGGTGCGATCGCCATCGGAGGTCCGGGTGCGGTCTTCTGGATGTGGATTTCCGCAATTCTCGGCATGTGCACCAAGTTTTCCGAGGTGACCCTGGCCGTTCATTTTCGTGAAACCAACAAACACGGAGATCTGGTAGGCGGTCCGATGTACTACATCAAAAACGGACTCGGTGCAAAATGGAACTGGCTTGCCGTTCTCTTTTCCGCATTCGGTGTCCTTACGGTATTCGGCACCGGCAATGCCACCCAGGTAAACACCATCACCGCAGCGATCAATTCTGCACTGGAAAACTATCATCTCATCAATGACAACTCAAAACCCGTCGTATGCCTGGTGATCGGTATCATCCTTGCAGCTTTGGTTGCCCTGGTTTTGCTTGGCGGTGTCAAGCGGATCGGAAATGTATCCGAAAAGCTGGTCCCTTTTATGGCTCTGCTCTATATCCTGTTGGCTCTGGGAGTGCTTGTCCTTCATGCTAACCGTATCCCTCTGGTCTTTTCCATGATCTTTGAGGGTGCATTCAATCCCAAAGCTGTGACCGGTGGTGTCATCGGAAGCTTTTTCACCAGCATGAAGCGCGGGGTCTCCCGCGGTATCTTTTCGAACGAAGCCGGCCTCGGTACCGGATCCATTGCCCATGCCTGCGCCGATACCAAAAAGCCGGTCAAGCAGGGTTTCTTTGGAATCTTTGAAGTATTTACCGATACCATTGTGATCTGCACCCTGACCGCCCTGGTTATCCTATGCAGCGGTGTGCCGATCAATTACGGACAGGCAGCCGGTGCTGAATTGACCATCTCCGGTTTTGTCTCCACTTACGGAAACTGGGTATCCATCTTCACTGCCGTATCCATGTGCTGCTTTGCTTTTTCCACCATCATCGGATGGGGGCTTTATGGTGCGCGGTGCATTGAATTTATCTTTGATGAAAAAATCATCAAGCCCTTCATGGTTGCCTATTCCCTGGTTGCCATCCTTGGCGCAACCGTAGACCTGGGACTGTTATGGAATATCGCAGACACCTTCAACGGCCTGATGGCGATTCCAAACCTGATCGGAGTCTTCCTTCTGTCTGGAACCGTCTTTAAACTGACAAAGGAGTACTTCGAAACCGAAGGAAAAAATGCGTAAATGCTAATTTGTTACATAGAATTCGAAGTTCCGGGAACCCATACAGAAACGCGGCACTAAGTGGAATTTTGTACCTCGTGCGCTCCGCCGCCT
>CAVIHW010000063.1:0-13392 GCA_963642615.1 Oscillospiraceae bacterium
ATCTTCTGGATCTCGTGAGAAGTACGGAATCCGTCGAAGAAGTTGATGAACGGAACTTTGCCCTTGATTGCAGACAGATGAGCAACCGGAGTTAAGTCCATAACTTCCTGTACGCTGGACTCACACAGCATAGCACAACCGGTCTGACGGCATGCATATACGTCGGAATGATCACCGAAGATGTTCAGAGCGTGAGAAGATACTGCACGTGCAGATACGTCGATAACGCCCGGCAGCTGCTCACCAGCGATTTTATACAGATCCGGGATCATCAGAAGAAGACCCTGGGAAGCGGTATAGGTTGTGGTCAGAGCGCCTGCTACCAGAGAACCGTGAACAGCACCAGCTGCACCAGCCTCGGACTGCATCTCTGTGATCTGTACAGTACGGCCAAAGATGTTCTTTCTGCCTTCCGTAGCCCACTCATCCGTATGCTCTGGCATTACGGAAGACGGAGTAATCGGGTACATAGCTGCAACTTCGGTAAATGCATAAGAAGCATGAGCAGCAGCCTGATTACCATCCATGGTTTTCATTTTTCTTGCCATTTGATTATCCTCCTACAAATGTGAATATGCTTTCATCCCGAAAAGAAAAATCCGGGAAGATTTCCGACATGATGCCGGAAAGTGAAGTCCCCTCGCATAAGGAGACTGACCTGTGTATATTATAGCAACTTTTTATCGATTTGCAAACATGAAAACATAATTTTCTCGTACTTATTTCCATACAATCCGCACAAAGCAACGGTTAGTTACGGCTTATTTTTCATTTTTTTCTGGTAAAAAGAAACAGAAGCGCCCCGAAAAAGGCACTTCTGCTTTGTGAATTTTTTCGCAATTTCTCAATAAGATTTTCAGGCTTTCTACACACCCGGATTCGGAGCGATCGTTGGCACGTTGCCGGTGTCGGCTGCTGTCGGCGCATTGCCAACCCCACTGTTTGGAGATCCGGCTGCTGTCGGACTGGAAACCGGCTGCTGGGAGGCCTGCGTAGTTGCTGCCACTGTGGTTTCTGCCGCTGTTGTCTTATTTGCAGCTGTCGTAGCTGCAGCAGAGGATTCCTGCGCCTTGTGGCTCTCAGATGGAGCAGATGCAGCAGTACTTTCGCCGGATGGAGATACCGTTGTCTCTGTGCCGCTGGCTGCCGCCGAAGAGGTTCCTGCCGCTGTAGTACCTGTCGTATTTCTCAGGATAACCGGGGCATGGCCTTTATAGGTGACGCTGTGATCTACATCCTGGCTGACAACCTCGCCATTCTTGGTAATGACCAGTCTGGTCTCCCACTTACTTCCCTTGCTTCCGTTGCTCTTTACCTTCTCAACACCAGGTTCCAGAGTCGGGTCTTCCTCATAAGTTGCTGCCGGCGGATCCGTTTCGCTGAGCTTTGTAGACTTCAGAGAGCGGGTTTCGCCTTCCTCCAGAACCGGTATACCGTAAATGGAAACCGTACAGGTCTGGTTATAATAGCTTGCGCGAAGTCCGATAGCTGCACTGGAATTGTTTACAAACTTGTAATCCGGGCCGCCCCAGCTTACGGTAGCATCTGTTCCCGGTGTTACGTAAGAAGGTTCAAAGGTATGGGAGCGGCGCATGGTTGTTTTCAGTCCTGCCTTCACCACTGCATTGTACAGAGTAGAGGACACCTGACATACTCCTCCACCGATTTCCTGGACAACCTCACCATTGTTGTATGCTGCGGCACCCTTATAACCCTTGGCCTCTGTCCGCTCTCCCACACGGTCATTAAAGGAAAATTCCTCTCCCGGCTGCAGGACGATTCCATTGATCGCCTTGGCAGCTAACTTGACATTGGTATTTCGCTTCTCATTTGAAGTCGTATTGGTTGTAAAAGTTCCGATGGTCTTATACTTCTCTCTTGCAGCTGCCTCGGAAAACTCCGGCTCCGTCTCATTAACGGTTGCTGTAATGACTGCACTGAAATTTTTCTGACTTAATGCAGAAAGAATATCTGACTTTAACTGATCCTGATCAACCGCAAGCCCATTCTCCGCTCCTTTAAATAAGAATTTGTCCGAAGAAACGTCATATTCGGAAATCGATCCGTTCTTCGCCTTCTTATTCCAGAGTCCGGCTACCGTTTCTACCTCTTTGGCTACCGCATCCTCAAGACCGCTTGTATCCAAAGTATAACTTTCTTTTGGTTCTCCTGTATAGATTTCCTCCAGCAAAGCATCCAGTTTTTCCGCCATCAGATCATTGACATCATAGCTCTGATCCTGCCAGGTCACTTTCATTCCCCAGGGGAAATCTTTCAAGATCGCCGCTTTTGCCTCTTCTCTGGACATACCGGTAATATTGATGCCGTCTACGCTAACCTCTTTTTCCAGTTCTGTCTCCTCGATCGTAACCTCCGTCTCCGGCTCCGTTTGTTCTGCGCTTTTCGTTCCTGTCAGCTTCTTCATAAGGAAGACAACACAGAAAATTGCCACGATCAGAATAACTCCGCCAAGGATCAGTTTGCCAAAATCAGGACCTTTTCTGCGACCAGGACGATACGATTTGGAAGGTCTTCTTTCATTATAATATCCGGACGATCTGGAAGCAGATGTTCTGCCTGTTTCTGTAGTCCGCCTTCTTGCACTGCTGCTGTTTCTTGAAGAGGCAGCCCTTGAAGCCGAACCTCTGGACGAAGAGGATGTGCTTCTTGTGTTTCCTGTCGTTGTTCTTGTCTGCCTTTCATCAGAGGCTCTCCTACCACTGGCGGAATAGGAGCTGCTTCTGCTTCCGGAGCGACCTGTTCCGGAATTTCTGCCATTCTCATACTGATTCATAATCTCACCTGTATTTCTTTATATATTTCTTTATATCCTTCATTTTGATCATTCTCGATGACGCACTAAAACAGTATAACATATCCTTTCTAAAAAAGAAGTACTAAATTTTTTAAAAATTTCCGATTTTTTATGACTCAATCACAAAACGACGATCTGTGTATAACAGTGTCAATGAATCATATCATTTTGGATATTACTTGTAAAACGAATGATTTTGATATCATATATCAAAATTATGAATATTGGTATCTTTTTGACGACACTCTTTCTGCTTTTGTGATCCGTTTCTTGTATTTCTGCATTGAATCTGTATTTTTTTAAAAACATTTTTTGGAAATTCTGGCAATTGCGAGATTGTTCGTTTTTTGTTATACTTTGTTTGTCAAAAAGATAACCAAGTCATTCATCCACAAAAGGAGAAATTTCAAATGAAAATTCAGAACATCAATGACGTAGAATCTTTCTTCAAGATTATCGATCAGTGCAAGGGACCGGTTGAGCTGGTATCCCCGGAAGGTGACCGCATCAACTTAAAATCCAAGCTGTCCCAGTATCTTTCCATGGCAACCATGTTCTCAAACGGTTACATCAAGGAACTGGATATCATTGCACAGGACAAAGAAGATATTGATCGTCTGATCAAATATATGTATCAGGGTCAGTAAAGACTCTTAAAAAGAAAAAGCCTATCGCAGACGCGATGGGCTTTTTCTTTGGTGCAAATTTTATTTGCAGACAATGTTGATGATCTTGCCAGGCACATAAATTTCTTTCACAATGGTTCCTGTGATCTTATCTGCGACTGCCTCTTTCGCAGCTGTCAGGGCAATCTCTTTGGAAGCATCTGCAGGAATGGTTACAACTCCTCTTGCCTTACCATTAACCTGAACACCAATCTGGATCTCGTCATCTTTCATGGCTTCCTCATCGCACTCCGGCCACTGAGCGTGGAATACGCTGTCGCTGCCGCCAAGCTGCTGCCAGATTTCCTCACCGATATGCGGTGCAAACGGAGCCAGGAGAATGGTAAAGGTCTTTAAGGTTTCCTTGTCGATTCCACCGGTCTTCTTAGCAAGCTCGATCAGCTTATTATTATACTCCATGAAACCGGATACCACAGTGTTTAAGCTGAACTGGCTGAAACGCTGTTCAATATCAAATACCAGCTTGTGGCGCAGGCGAACCATCTCTTTGGTTTCTGCAACATCTTTGTCTTTGCTGTCCTGAACCAGATTCCAGAAACGGCTTAAGAAACGGGAAACACCCTCGATTCCACGGTCATCCCACTCAGCATCCAGTTCCGGCGGTCCTACAAACAGCTCGTACATTCTCAGTGCATCACAGCCGTAATCTCTTACAAGGTCATCCGGAGAAACCACGTTTCCTTTGGACTTACTCATCTTGATACCATTCTTACCATTGATCATACCCTGATTGAACAGTTTTTTGAACGGCTCATCAAAGTCTACCACACCGATATCATGCAGGAACTTGGTATAGAAACGGGAATACAGCAAATGCAGCACTGCATGCTCTACACCACCGATGTACATGTCAACCGGAAGGTATTTATCTGCCTTTTCCTTAGAAACCAGTTCCTTGTCATTGTGGTTGTCCACATAACGCAGGAAGTACCAGGAAGAGCCTGCCCACTGCGGCATGGTATTGGTTTCTCTCTTTGCATCGCTGCCACACTGCGGGCATTTGCAGTTCACCCATTCATCGATGGCAGCCAGCGGTGACTCACCGGTTCCGGTCGGCTGATAGCTCTCAACCTCCGGAAGGCGAAGCGGAAGTTCCTCCTCCGGCACAGCCACATTGCCGCATTTCGGACAATGGATGATCGGGATCGGCTCACCCCAGTAACGCTGTCTAGAGAATACCCAGTCACGAAGCTTGTAGTTCACGGTCTTCTTTCCAAAGCCCATTTTCTCGATCATAAGCGGAGCTTCTTTCTTTAATACGGAAGACTCCATGCCATTCCAGTCACCAGAATTGATCATAGTGCCGACTGCATCGGTATAAGCCTCGGTCATATTCTCAATTTCCTTGCCGTCCTTTGCAATAACCTGGATGATCGGAATATTGAATTTTTTTGCAAACTCAAAGTCGCGGTCGTCATGAGCCGGTACGCACATGATTGCACCGGTACCATAATCTGCCAGTACATAGTCCGATAACCAAATCGGAACCTTGGCACCGTTTAATGGGTTGATGGCATAGCTTCCGGTAAAGACGCCGGTTTTTTCCTTGTCCTGCATGCGGTCTACATTGGAACGCATGGACGAATCAAAGATATATTTCTCGACATCTTCTCTGGTCTCATCGGTAGCCAGGCTCTTTGCCAGGGCATGCTCCGGAGCCAGTACCATGAAGGTTGCACCGTGCAGGGTATCCGGGCGAGTCGTATAAACGGTGATCTTCTCGTCTTTTCCGTCTACCTTAAAGTCTACCTCAGCACCATAGGATTTACCAATCCACTCACTCTGCATCTTCTTAACCTTTTCCGGCCAGTCAAGCTTGTCCAGGTCATTTAAAAGCCGATCAGCGTAAGCTGTGATCTTTAACATCCACTGGCGCAGATTTTTCTTGGTAACCGGAGAACCGCAGCGTTCACAGCAGCCATTGACAACTTCCTCATTGGCAAGACCGGTCTTACAGGACGGACACCAGTTGATCGGGAACTCCTTCTCATAAGCCAGACCTTTTTTAAACATCTGTACAAAGATCCACTGTGTCCATTTGTAGAATTCCGGATCCGTTGTATTGACTTCCATATCCCAATCATAAATGGCTGCGATCTCATTGATCTGACGCTTGATGTTTTTGATGTTCTCTGCGGTAGATTTTGCCGGGTGAACGCCCATCTTGATCGCATAGTTCTCTGCCGGAAGACCAAATGCATCCCATCCCATCGGGTGGATCACATAATGTCCCTTCAAGATCTGGTAGCGGCTCCATACATCAGAAATGACATATCCTCTCCAATGACCTACATGAAGTCCGCTCCCGGATGGATACGGGAACATGTCAAGACAGTAATATTTCGGTTTTTTGCCATCATTGACATTGATCGGGTTCTTAACCCAGTTTTCACGCCATTTCTTTTCGATGGCGCTATGGTTGTAACTTGCCATAATTTTTCCTCCTGATCACATGCATTAAAAATCCTGCATCCCTGAGATTGTCAGAGACGCAGGATCCTTCTTTGCCTTATATTCCTTGCGCGGTACCACTCTGCTTCATGTTTTCACATGCGCTTTCGATCCGATAACGGCGGATATCCGTCCCGGTTTACTTACAGACAGACTGCGTTCAGCGGGCTGCTCCAAGACCAGTTTCTGCGTATCCTGCTGCTGCCTTGCAGCTCCCGGCAGTTCTCTGAAAACACGATCACGCATACTCTTTCTCTTCGCTGCATTTGATTGTACAATTACAACTATCCAATAATCTAGCACAATCATAAAATGATGTCAAGAAGTCTTTTTTTAACTGTCTTCCTATTCCCGCATCCAGGTGCGCGGAGAAAACAGCAAGAGCATGGGGAAGAGCTCCAGACGTCCGGCTAACATATCAAACATCAGGATATATTTGTTGAGCGGACTGAAAATGCCAAAATTGCAGGCAGGCCCTACTTTCGAGAGACCCGGGCCAATGTTATTTAAGGTTGCCGCAACGGCTGTGAAATTGGTTGTCAGGTCAAAATTATCCAGACTGACGATCAGAATCGAAGCAGTAAAGATCAGGATATAGGCAACCAGATAAGTGTTGATCGAGCGCATCACATTGTGTTCGATTGGCTTGCCTTCATATTTGATCACCTTGACATAACGAGGATGGATCAGAGACGCAAGTTCCTTACCTACCGTTTTGACCGCAATGGCTACACGGGACACCTTGATTCCTCCGCCTGTGCTTCCTGCGCAGGCGCCAATAAACATCAGGCAGACCAAGATGCTTTTTGAAAATTCCGGCCAGAGATCAAAGTCGGTGGTGGAATAACCGGTTGTAGTAATGATGGAGCCCACCTGAAATGCCGCATGCTTTATGGCAGTCAGTACATCCGGAAACATCCCCCGGATATTCCATGTGATCAAGAGCGTACT
This sequence comes from Oscillospiraceae bacterium, assembly GCA_963642615.1. Lineage (GTDB taxonomy): Bacteria > Bacillota > Clostridia > Lachnospirales > Lachnospiraceae > Brotaphodocola. Next base: position 6,904 of record CAVIHW010000063.1, read on the forward strand.
TACCAGGATAATGCCAAGATATCCTCTCATCTCCTCACAACGCAGTGCATCCTTTGGTTTGCGGATCATGAAGAGATAATATACATTGAAATTGACACCAAACAAAATCATGAAGATCGTAAGGATCCACTGCTGTAAGGATGTATAATCTGCACAGCTGCTGTTTACAATACCAAATCCTCCGGTTCCCGCAGTACCAAAGCTCATTGCCATGGAATCAAACAGTGGCATACCGGAAAGAAGGAGCAAAACGATCTGTACAATCGTCATAAACAGATAGATCATATACAGGATCTTCGCGGTCGTACGCACCCTAGGCACCAGCTTTCCCACAGACGGTCCCGGGCTTTCTGCACGCATGATGTGGATATTGTAGCCGCCGGCAAGAGGAAGCACAGCCAGGATAAATACCAGTACCCCCATACCTCCGATCCAGTGGGTAAAGCTGCGCCACATGATCATGCATTTGCTTAAGGCTTCTACATCAGAGAGCACGCTTGCCCCCGTGGTCGTAAAACCGGAGATCACCTCAAACAAAGCATCTTCTAACCGTGGGATTTCCCCGCTTAAGAAAAATGGAAGTGCGCCAAAAAAACTCAAGACGATCCAGCTTAACGAGACAGCCACAAATCCTTCCCTGGCATAAAAGACTGTATTTTGCAACTTCCTTCTGGCCATCAAAAAACCGCACAGACCGCAAAACACTGCCACGCCAAGAAAATAAAACCCGCTTGATTCCTGATAGATCAACGCCACAACGCAGGGCAAGATCATCAGGATCCCTTCGATTCCAAGAACCCATCCCAAAAAATAACATATAATTCCAATATTCATGCTTCATCCATCCCTCTTACCTTAAGACATCCTTTAAATCTTTCAGTCCGGAATGCGTTGTCACCACGATCACGGTATCGCCCGGCTCCATGGTATCCTTACCACGCGGTGTGATGATCTGTCCGTCTCGGTTGATGCAGGCGATCAGCAGATTATCCTTAAAGGAAAGCTTTTCTAATGGGATCCCGATCAGCGGAGCGTCTTTGGTCACACGGAATTCCAGGGCTTCTGCCTTATTCTGCACGATCTTATACAGAGTCTCGACATTGCTTCCCATAGAATTCTGCATAGCACGGACATAGCGGACAATGCCGTCTGCCGTGATCATCTTGGGATAGATGATACTTCCAAGGTTCATCTGCTGGATGATATTTTCAAATGCAATGCGGTTGATCTTGGTTACCAGCTTTGCCTTGGATACACTGGCAGCATAAAGGGATAGCATGATGTTTTCTTCATCAAATCCGGTCAGGGCAGCGAAGGATTCTGTCTGAGTGATCCCCTCTTCCATCAAAAGCTGCTGGTCAGAACCATCTCCATGGATGATCATGGCCTTTGGCAGCAATTCACTGAGTTCATGACACCGGGAAAGATCCTGTTCAATGATCTTGATCTTAATCCCGGTATCCTCTAACATTTTTGCCAGATAATACGAGATCTTTCCGCCGCCCACCAGCATGGTAGTCCGGATGGTTGTATTGGAGATGCCAACCTGACGGAAAAATTCCGTGGCCTGTGCAGAAGATGCCACAAAGGAGATCTTATCTCCCTTTTGCAGGCGGAAATTACCCCTGGGGATCACAACCTCCTTGCCGCGCTCTACTGCACAGATCAGGATGCTGCAGTGCAGCCGCGGTGCAACTTCATATACCTGCATATCATCCAGAACCGAATTTTCCGGAATGATAAATTTCATCAGTTCGACGCGTCCCTTCGCAAAGGCATCGATCTTGATCACGGATGGAAATTTTAAAAGTCTTGCGATCTCGGTCGCTGCTGCCAGTTCCGGATTGATCGCCATGGAAAGGTTTAACTCTTCCCGGATATACTGCACCTCGTTTGCGTATTCCGGGTTTCGGATACGTGCAATGGTATGGCAGTTTCCTGCTTTTTTTGCGATCAGGCAGCAGAGCATATTCAACTCATCTGAATTTGTGGTTGCGATCAAAAGATCTGTTTCCCGGATCCCTGCCTCAACCTGCACCTGATAAATAGCACCGTTTCCTTCTACCCCCATGACATCGATATTATCCGTGATCGACCGGAGTTTCGCTCCATCCTTGTCAATAACAGTAATATCATGTCCCTCATTATTCAGCTGTTCCGTCAGGGTAAGTCCTACCTTGCCGCAGCCTACGATAATAATCTTCATGCTGCATCCCCTTTACTTTCTCCCCATAGTCTTTCGATCACGCCAGAGTCTCGTTGATCTGTTCCCACAGAGGCTTCCTTTCCTTCTTGCGTGTCATTTCCACCAGGCCAAGCGATGTCATGTCAACAACCGTGGTCTTGACCGGATCCGGACGTACTGCTGCACGCAGAGTATCCATGAGAAGCTGGTTATCTTCTTTGGTGTCCATATCGATAAAATCAACCAGGATGATGCCGGACAGATTGCGCAGCCGGATCTGATGCGCGATCTCCTTTGCCGATTCCAGATTGATGAGACGGATGGTCTCCGATAGATTCTTTTTTCCGGAATATTTCCCGGTATTGACATCGATCACCACCATGGCTTCTGTGCATTCTATTATAAGATATCCGCCTGACTTTAGCCATACCTTTTTCTGACAAGCCTGCTCCATCACATGATCCAGGGAATAGAGCTTGGTCAGGCTTAAAAGCTTGTCTTCATAAAACCGCAGGCCGGTTGTCGCGGAAATATCCGAAAGACGGAAATAATCCTGCAGTTTTTCATACAGATCCGGCTGATCGGTTATGACTTCCTGTAGGCTTCCTGCAGGGCTTCCTTTGAGACTTTTGATATAATCCGGTTCTGCTTCATGAAGCAGACTGTAGCAAGTCCGGTAACGGGCATTATTCCGGACTTTTTCATACTGTTGTAACAAAATCTCCAGTTCCGCAAGGAGTTTTTCCTCCTGCCCATATGCGTTCGTGCGTACAATGATTCCGACATGAGTTCCACCAAGCAGTGCTGCAATTTGGGGACGAACGGCTTCCTTCCATTTCGGATCGCTGATCTTGGAAGAGAATCCTATGAGTGGTTTTCCTGCAGTCAGTACGGCATATTTTCCAGGAAAATTTAAGTTTCCGCTCAAAACCGGATCCTTGGTTTTAACAGCATCCTTTGCTACCTGCACGATGATCTCATCGCCCTCTTTTACTTTTCCTTCGTGCCCATCCGCAAACAGGGTCACTTGATTATCCGTAAGACTATAATAGCCGGTGCATCCCTCAGAAAAATCCACGAACGCAGCATTGATATTTTTAACGACCTTTTTTACTTTTCCGATATAAATATTGCCCAGTATGGAAGCTGTGTCCTCAAGTCTCAGTTCGATCGGGCACTTTTCTGAGACCAGTGCCGTCAGCACACGGTTGTTCCAGCGGGTGATGATCAGTCTATTCAATGTCTTCTCCAAACGAATCCAGGGTTACAAACGCATGATCCTCCTCGGTGCCCTTGTCTGCATATACTTCCAGGCGCATTACCATCAGGGCAAATTCACTTAAAGTCTCCCCCCTGCTTTCAGCATAGGCGCGAAGAACTGCATCCGGCTTTAAGTTTGCTGCACTGCCGGTTGCGATCTGCAAAAAGATGGTATGATCAGGACGTACCTCCATCCGGTAGATCTGCGGGCGGATATTGACCTCCCGCTCTCCCTTTTTGGTCTTTTTCACGATCATGATCTCTTTCTGATCTAAAAATGCCGGGATCCCGGAAAAGAAATCCTCCGGATTCTCCGGTTTGTAACCTTCACGGAAACGCACCTCATAATCCGCTGCTGCAACCAGAGACATCGCATTCTGGGCATCATCCGGCAAAAGCTTGTAGGACAGTGCCTCCATGCCTTCTACCATATTTTCATTGATGCGGCGAAGCATTTCTTTGGATGGATCCGTGCTCAGCACCTCAATATCCACATATTCTCCGCGGCTTTCCAGTCCAACACCCAGAGGGGACGCAAAGGACATGATCTGGTGCGGGCTGAAACCCTCGCTATAGCGGATATCTACATCTGCCCGGCGCATGACCTTCTGAAAATACCGCATGATATCCAGATGACCGATAAATTTCATGGTGCCTTCCTTGGCAAATTTAATTCTTATCTTCAAAGCAGACACCTCCTCCATATTTTCTTGCGCCACAGCCGGAACACTGTTGACGGCAGTTTGGGGTAACCGTTTCACCAAGTGATGTCAGCCACTCCCGTTTTAAGAATTCCTTAGTCACGCCCGCGTCAATGAAATCCCACGGGAAGATCTCATCAAGGCTCCGCTCTCTTACGGTATAGAAATCCGGATCCACACCGCAGGTCTCAAACGCCTGCATCCAGGTATCATTGTTAAAATATTCTCCCCAGGAATCGAACATAGCACCATTTTTATAGACTTCTTCCACCACCGCTGCCACTTTACGGTCACCACGTGCAAGAACGCCCTCTAACACCGTGAGGTCAGCTTCATGATAGTTGTATTTTAAACTCTTGCGGTTTAACATTTCCTTGAACTTATCCTTGACGATATAAGCACGCTCCAGGAATTCCTCCTTAGTGCACATCTTCGCCCACTGAAACGGTGTAAATGGCTTCGGCACAAAGAAGGAGGAACTTGCAACGACCTGTACCTTGCCATTTCGCTGCTCTTTCGGAATTTCATCATAGTAAAGCTCTGCCACCTTCTCCGATAACAGGGCAATGCCCTCCATATCCTCTCTGGTCTCGGTTGGAAGTCCCAACATAAAGTAGAGTTTGACACGGTTCCATCCACCATGGAATGCCTCCGCGGCACCCTTTAGGATGATCTCCTCTGTCAGTCCCTTATTGATGACATCACGCATACGCTGGGTGCCAGCCTCCGGCGCAAAGGTCAGACTGCTTTTCTTGATATCCTGCACCTTGCTCATAACATCCAGCGAGAAGGCATCGATACGCAGAGACGGCAGGGAAATGTTCACTCCCTTGCCCTGAAATTCATCGATCAGGAAGTTTACGATTTCTTTTAAGTAAGTATAATCACTGGAGCTCAACGAGCTTAAGGAAATCTCTTCATGTCCGGTGCTCTTTAACATCTTGTAGGCATGTTCTTTTAAAAACTCCAGACTGCGTTCCCGAAGCGGGCGGTAAATATTGCCAGCCTGACAGAACCGGCAGCCACGGATACAGCCACGCTGGATCTCCAGAACCACACGATCCTGCGTCACCTTTAAATAAGGAACCACCGGTGTTTCCAGGTATGGAACCTCATTCATCTCCATGACCAGTTCCTTGGAAACCGTAGCCGGGATTCCTTCCTTATTCGGAGTGAAAGAAGCAATGGTGCCATCTTCCTTGTAAGTCACATCATAAAACATTGGCACATAGATGCCCGGTAGTTTTGCTGCGGCTTCTAAAAAGTCTGTTCTGCTGCCACCCTTTTTCTTATTTTCCTTATACAGATCAAAGAGAGCATCGTACTGAGTCTCTCCCTCACCAATGTAGAACATATCAAAAAATGCTGCGAGCGGTTCCGGATTGTAGGCACACGGACCACCGCCGATCACAATCGGATCTTCCTCGGTACGTTCTGCCGCATGCAGAGGAATACCGCTAAGATCCAGTACCTGTAAGATATTGGTGTAACACATCTCATACTGGATGGTAAAACCTAAAAAATCAAAGTTTTTTACCGGATCCTGTGATTCCAGCGCAAACAATGGGATATGCTGCTTGCGCATCACTTGATCTAAGTCTGTCCAAGGTGAGAACAAACGTTCGCACCATACATCCTCCCGCTTATTAAACATCGCATACAAAATCTGCATGCCAAGATGGGACATGCCGATCTCATACACATCCGGGAAGCACATGGCAAACCGGATGTCCACAGTGGACGGATCTTTCATGACCACGTTCATCTCATTCCCCAGATACCGGGCAGGCTGCTGCACCGATAAGAGGATCTCATCACTTAATGCTAATTTTCTCATAAATACTTATTTTACCTATTTTTCTTGATGTACGAGCGAAATAAAACCACCCGTTTCTAACCATTTGTTACTGAATTTGTTCCATCATTTTATGCGGATCAGCCCGCATCATTATACGGTATTTCATGTGTTTCCGCAACATAATCTTTCCCAATGCCCCAATATTCAGCTTTATTCGTCGAACTTTTTATTAAGTTGTTCGAATATTCGGTGACATGCTCCCACCACTTAGCTAATGCTTGAAGTGGGGGCTTCTCGTTCGATTGCCCGATAGGGCAAAGCATAAATGTCCAGATGTTACGGATACATTTGGAATGGGATATGGACAATCTGTGCAGGAAAGTGCCAAAAGTGTGATATGGGCAGCTACATTGCCAGATGGCGGTCCGACAGGTGGATTTTTCAGAGATGGAAAGGAGTTACCTTGGTAATAGAAAATGAACAAAATAACACTTTTTAATCCAAAATGTTCATTATTCCTTGAATTTAAGCGGTTTTCCGCACTT
>CAVIHW010000064.1:0-13228 GCA_963642615.1 Oscillospiraceae bacterium
CGGGGAGACGCTATGCTCGCACACTCGGAAAATTCCAAAGGGTCTGCTTATTCTGTACACCCGCCCCGGCACTTCTACTGTACTGGCTGCGCTGCATATGTGTGCATGGCAAGTGCTATTGCTACATTCTACTGGAATGGTCATGCAACTCTTGAACTGTTACCCTCCAATTACGCAGAAACCTTAAGGGGAATTTTTAGACTCGGCTATAAAATTGGCCGAGATAGCAATAAGACACAGAAATAGCCGCCCCATACACCTCGCAAATGTATGAGCGGCTTTTATGTTCAACACATTTATTAAGAATGAAGTTAAAACCAAAGTAAATGTATTTACGCCTGCATTTTTTATCGTAGTTCAGCCAGTATAGTAGAAGTGCCGGGACTGCCATACAAAATGAGCAGGCGCATTGGAATTTTCCTCGGGCGCGAGCATAGCGTCTCCACGGAGGGCCTGTCTGAGCGTGCAGCGCACGCGAGTTTAGCCCGCAGGGGAGACAATAGGCGGCGGAGCGCACGAGGTACAAAATTCCACCTAGCGCCTGCGGTTTTGCATGGCAGTCTAGGCACTTCGAACCCTACTTTATGAACCTACTTGCGTTTCCCGTATTTCTCTTCGCAGTACATGCAGCGATAGGTCTCTGTCTTCTCATCGGTCAGATAGAAGATATGCGGCAGCTCCTGCTCGATAGAAGTAATGCAGCGCGGGTTCTTGCAGCGGATCACATTTGTGATCTTCTGCGGGAGCTTCAGCGCTTTTTTCTCTGCGATCTTGTTGTCACGGATCACATTGACCGTGATATTGTGATCGATATAGCCAAGTACGTTTAAGTCAATGTTGTCGATCGGTCCCTCTACCTTGATGATGTCCTTGCGTCCCATCTTATTGCTGCGGGCATTTTTGATGATCGCTACCTGACAGTTGGTGAGGCGGTCAAGGCCAAGGTGATAGTAAACGTCCAGGCTCTTTCCTGCCTGAATGTGATCCAGAACAACGCCTTCCTGTAATCCACTGATATTTAACATGGTTTTTCCACCTCCAGTAAAGTCATGATCAGAGCCATACGGACATATACACCGTACTGAGCCTGTTTGAAGTAAGCTGCACGCGGGTCATCATCCACCTCGGTAGAGATCTCGTTTACACGCGGAAGCGGATGTAAGACATACATATCCTCTTTTGCGAGTTTCATTTTCTCCTTGTCCAGGATGTAGCTGTCTTTCAAGCGGATATAATCCTCCTCGTTGAAGAAACGCTCCTTCTGTACACGGGTCATGTAGAGGATGTCAAGCTCCGGAAGGGCTGCATCGAGGTTGCTGACCTCCTTGAATTCGATGTTGTTTGCACGGAGCACATCATCGCGGATGTATTCCGGAACCTTTAACTCATCCGGGGAGATGAGTACGAAACGGACATTCGGATAGCGGACCATGGCATTGATCAGGGAATGAACGGTACGGCCGAATTTCAGGTCGCCGCAAAGGCCGATGGTTAAGTTTTCAAGGCGTCCCTTTAAGGAACGGATGGTCATTAAGTCGGTCAGGGTCTGGGTCGGATGCTGGTGGCCGCCGTCGCCTGCGTTGATCACCGGGATCTGGGAGTGCATGGAAGCAACCAGTGCAGAACCCTCTTTCGGATGACGCATGGCTGCGATATCTGCGTAGCAGGAAATCATGCGGATGGTATCGGCAACGCTCTCACCCTTTGCTGCGGAGCTGGAATTGGCCGAAGAAAAACCAAGTACGCTGCCACCTAAGCTTAACATAGCGGATTCAAAGCTAAGACGGGTTCTTGTACTTGGTTCATAGAAAAGAGTAGCCAGTTTTTTGCCATCACAAACGTGAGCATATTTTTTGAGGTTGTGTTCGATATCAGATGCCAGTGTCAATAATTCGTTGGTCTCTTCAACGGAAAAATCCAACGGATTCAACAAATGTCTCATAACGTATCTCCTTTGCTTTTTCTCTGGAGGTTTCAAAGTTCCGACCCCAGGTCTTAGGACATTATAGCGGAAAATAAGTTAGAATACCAGTCCCTTTTTTAGAAAAAACTATCCAAAAATCGAGGGATTTTTTCGGCCGATTTTTGGATAGTTTTTATGTAATGAATCCTTAAGGAAGATTAAGAAAAAGCAGGTATCGAAAAAGCCCGGTTCGTGGTATGATGGGCATGACGAGATAAAAGGCGTTAAAAAAAGGGAGAAAGGCCTCATTATGGAAGAGAAGAAAATACCCGTCATCCGTGTGAAGCATTTATATAAGATCTACCAGATCGGTACCAACAAGGTCTATGCCTTAAATGGTGTGGACTTTACCATGTACCGGGGAGAGTTCTGTGCCATTGTAGGTCCTTCCGGCTCCGGAAAATCTACCCTGTTAAATATGCTTGCCGGACTGGAAAAACCGACAAAGGGCGAGATCATCATTGCAGGAAAACACATGGAACGCATGGATGAAAACCAGCTGGTAGAATTCCGGCGTGATAACGTAGGCTTTATCTTTCAGTCCTACAACCTGTTAAAGACGCTGAATGCCGTGGAAAATGTAGCCCTGCCGCTGTCCTTTCGCGGTGTGCCAAAGAAGGTGCGCAATGAGAAGGCAGAACAGTATTTAAAGCTGGTTGGTCTGGAAAAACAGATGAAGCATATGGCCAATGCCATGTCCGGCGGCCAGCAGCAGCGCGTGGGCATAGCCAGGGCACTGGTGGTAGATCCCAAGATCATCTTTGCAGATGAGCCAACGGGAAACCTGGATTCCAAAACCACCATGGAGGTGTTAAAGCTCATGCAGCGCATTGTAAGGGAGCAGAATCAGACCCTGGTCATGGTCACACATGACAATCACATTGCAAGCTTTGCAGACCGGCAGTTCCACATTGTAGATGGGAAGATAGATAAGATAGAGGAACGAAAAATAGGGGAGGAACTATGAAAACAGTAAGATGGAAACAGCTTTTGGCCTTTGTGCTGACCGTGCTTTTCGCGGCAGGCGCAGTGTCAAGCTTCAATCCGTTTTTAGCCTATGCAGGGGAAGTGAGCGTCTATTCGGACAAGATCCAGCATGGCAAGACCGGAAAGTCAATGACGGTCAGCTTCAGCATTAAGAACAACAGCGGAAGCGACATCAAAGAGGCAAAAATTGCCTTTGATACCAGCGGCGGTGAGATCTGGGACGAGGACGAGGAAGAGCGCAAGTCCGGATATGCCTTTCCTTTTGAGACCACGGGCAAGTTAAATGATACCGACAACCCCAAGGGGATCGGCACCATTTCTGACGGAAAGGAAAAGAAGGTTTCCCTGACGGCGGTTGTGCGCCGGGATCTGTCGGAAGGATATTACAAGGTGCCGGTGGTGGTGATGGATAAGGATGGAAGCTGGATCGGCCAGGAAGACCTGCGCGTCTGGATCACCAAATCCACATCCACCACAGATGATGACGATGACGAGAACAAAACCTATGATTTTGTCCTGGGAGAGGGGCAGAATGCGCCGCACGGTGTCTATCCGAACGTCATGAACTTCTCCATCGGCCTGCGAAACAACAGTCCGGCCACCGTTTACAATGTCAAGGCCAGCATGGTCCTGGACGCAGACAGCACCAAATTTCCCTTTGAGATCAACGATGCCAACTATGACCGGATGTTTGACAAGATCGCAGTCGATGAGACCGTACAGTTGGATTACAGCTTCGCGATCCGCAAGGAATCCTATACCGGTTATTATCCCATCGCCATGAAGATCTATTATTCGGACAGCTCCACCGGTGAGGAGTTAAAGACCTACGAGACGACCTTCTTTGTCCATGTAGAGAGCAAACCGACCAAGGATGCCTATGAGGAGTTCAACGAGCATGACCGTACCAAAGCCCGACTGATCGTAGATGGATATCGCACCGAACCGGAGACCATCATTGCCGGTGAAAGCTTTGATCTGATCCTGACGGTAAAGAACGCTTCCGGCAGTGTCTCGGCTTCGGACATCCTTCTGACCGCAGAGTCTGAAAAGGTATCAGACAGTCCGGTCTTTACCATGGAGTCCGGCTCCAGCTCGGTAGCTTTAAACGCGCTTGGTGCAGGTGCGTCAGCGGAGGTGCGTTTCCATATGGCCTCCAGGGCGGGGGTAGACCAGCGTTCCTATGGTCTGACCATCCAGGCCAAGTTTGACAGCCCGGAATTTAAAAATGCGGAAGAAAAAATGTCCGTGAATATTCCTATCAAACAGATCCCGCGCCTGAATACCGGAACCTTTGAGGTCACTCCGGACTATATTTTGGTGGGGGACGAATCTAACGTGATGTTTGGCATCAACAATACCGGAAAGGTCATGCTTTACAATGTCATGGTGCGGTTTGAGGCGGATTCCATCCAGACCACCGACACCTATGTCGGCAATATCAAATCCGGCGAGACCGGAAACGTAGACTGCATGCTGACCGGTGCGGCACCGACCACAGATGACGGCAAGGTAAAGGTCATCATTTCTTATGAGGATGAGAACGGGGAGGTTTCAGAGGTAGAAAAAGAGCTGACCCTCATGGTAAGCGAGCCGGTTGAGGATTATGACGGGATGGATCAGGGCATGCAGGAGGAAGAGCCGCAGGAAGAAGGCGGATTTTTCCGGAAATATGGAACCTGTCTGGCCGCTCTGACGGGCGTGATCCTTGTGGTGTTTGGAGCTCTTTGCTTGAAAAAGCACAGAAAGAAACAAAAGGATGCCGCTCTTTTGGCAGACGAGGATGAGACAAAGGATGATCCGGATGAGAAAGATTAACCATGAGAGGAAGGGATGCCCATGAAACCGTTCGATCTTCTGGCGATGAGCCTGAAAAACTTAAGCAGGAGAAAGCTTAGGACATCCCTGACGGTTCTCGGCGTTGTGATCGGCACGGCCTCGATCGTGGTCATGGTTTCTCTGGGTATCGGCCTAAAGGAGATGAGCCGGCAGCTGATCGCTTCCTACGGCAGCCTGACAGAGATCACGGTAAACAATCCTTATAATGGAGAAAACAGTGCAGTTCCGCTTTATCTGACGGATGATAGTATCAAGCAGATCAAAAAGATCTCCCATGTAAAGGGAGCCTATCCGATGTTAGAGCTGAGCATCCTGCTCAAGCAGGGAAAATATTCCAATAGTGTGAGCCTGGTCGGAGCGCCCTATGAGTATTTGCAAAAGATCCCATTGGGGCAGGGGAAGCTTTCGGATCCGAATGATAAGACCTTAAAGCTCATCTATGGAAATGCCATCCTGCAATGGTTTATGGATGCAAAGGGAAACAACGTCTATGGCAATACCGGGCAGCTTGCCGATGTGGATTATATGAATAAGCCGATGTTTGTGATCTTTGATACGGATACCTATTATCAGTCTTTAAGCGGCGGCGAAAATGCACCCAAGCCTCCGAAAAAATACCTGGTTCCGGCAGACGGTGTCGTAGAAGGCTCTGTGGATGATTTCGGTGACTATGCCTTTAACGTCTACACCAGGCTGGATCTTCTGGAAGCACAGCTTAAAAAGATCTTTAAAAAGAAGGCCATACCGGGACAGCCGACCAACAAAAAGGGAAAGCCCTACAATTATTTTATCTACAATTCCTGCGTGGTCAGTGTGGATGAAATGGAGCATGTGCAAGAGGTGCAAAAGGCCATCACGGATATGGGCTTTCAGGCCTACAGCAATGCAGACTGGATGAAGCAGTCCGAGCAGCAGTCCAATATGATCCAGGCTGTGCTCGGCGGCATCGGTGCGGTTTCCCTGGTCGTTGCGGCCATCGGCATTGCCAATACCATGATGATGTCTATCTACGAGCGCACAAGGGAGATCGGGATCATCAAGGTGCTCGGCTGTGATCTGAAGACCATCCGCAATATGTTTTTGCTGGAATCCGGCTTTATCGGATTTCTGGGAGGCATAACAGGGATCCTTTTCAGCTTTGCCGTCTCCTTTGCACTCAACCACATCGTTCCAAAAAGCCAGACACTTTCGGCATTGGCAGGCATGGATGAGATGACAGGGGATATTTCCCAGATCCCTCTGTGGCTTGCTGCATCCTCCGTGGTCTTTGCCATTTTGATCGGCATGGCAGCCGGATTTTTCCCGGCACTCAGAGCGATGCGCTTAAGCCCCCTTGCAGCAATCCGGAATGAATGAGAAAAAAAACTTGCTTTTTTGTCCGGAATCGAGTACTCTGTATACAGAACGTGCGACTGGCGGAAAACGTGGGAGACCACAGGGGAGCACGTAAGCAGAACTGTCGGCCGCCTGGGCACCATTTTTTTGTGGTACCCAGGCGGCCTTTTTTAATTCACAGGAGGAAAATGCGATGAAACAGTTATCTTTGCAGGAAGAATTACAGGCCAATGCATACCCGGGAAGAGGAATCGTCATTGGAAAGACACCGGACGGCAAAAAAGCCGTGACCGCCTACTTTATCATGGGCAGAAGTGAAAACAGCAGAAACCGTGTGTTTGTAAAGGACGGGGAAGGCATCCGCACCCAGGCCTTTGATCCGAGCAAGCTTACCGACCCGAGCCTGATCATCTATGCACCGGTGCGTGTTCTTGGAAACAAGACCATCGTGACCAACGGAGACCAGACCGACACCATCTACGAGGGCATGGATAAGCAGCTGACCTTTGAGCAGTCCTTAAGAAGCCGCGCATTCGAGCCGGACGCACCAAACTACACCCCGCGTATCTCCGGTATCCTCCATATTGAAAACGGTCATTACAACTATGCAATGTCCATTTTAAAGAGCAACAACGGCGATCCGGATTCCTGCCACCGCTATACCTTTGCTTACGAGAATCCGAAAGCCGGAGAGGGACATTTTATCCATACCTATATGCATGACGGAAATCCTCTTCCAAGCTTCGAGGGCGAGCCGAAGCTGGTAGCCATCCAGGATGATATGGAAAGCTTTACCGACATGCTCTGGAACAGCTTAAATCCGGACAACAAGGTTTCTCTGTTTGTGCGTTATATCAATATCGCAGACGGAAGCTATGAGACCAAAATCATCAACAAAAACGAGAAATAATAAAAACAAAAATAATAAATAGAAGGAGCGGACACAATGAACGAGATGGAATTAAAATACGGATGCAACCCGAACCAGAAACCGGCAAGAGTCTTCATGAACGAGAACAAAGACCTTCCGTTTGAGGTTCTCTCCGGAAGACCGGGCTATATCAACCTCTTAGACGCCTTCAACGGCTGGCAGCTGGTAAGAGAATTAAAGAAAGCGACCGGACTTCCGGCAGCAGCTTCCTTTAAGCACGTTTCCCCGGCAGGAGCAGCCGTAGGACTGCCGCTTTCCGATACCCTGGCAAAGATCTACTGGGTAGACGACATGGGCGAGCTTTCTCCACTTGCAAGCGCCTATGCAAGAGCACGCGGCGCTGACCGTATGTCCTCCTTTGGAGATTTCATTTCCCTGTCAGATGTCTGCGATGTTTCCACAGCAAAGCTCATCAAGCGTGAGGTATCCGACGGTGTCATTGCACCGGGCTATGAGCCGGAGGCACTCGAGATCTTAAAGGAAAAGAAAAAAGGCAATTACTGTGTCATTCAGATCGATGCAGATTACGAGCCGGAGCCGATCGAGCGCAAGCAGGTATTTGGCGTGGTATTTGAGCAGGGAAGAAACAACCTGGATATCAACAAAGAGATGCTTTCAAATGTAGTGACCGAGAATCAGGAAATCCCGGATCAGGCAAAGATCGACCTTGTGATCTCTCTGATCACCTTAAAATATACCCAGTCCAACTCCGTCTGCTACGCAAAGGACGGTCAGGCCATCGGCATCGGCGCAGGCCAGCAGTCCCGTGTACACTGCACCAGACTGGCCGGTCAGAAGGCAGACAACTGGTTCTTGCGTCAGGCTCCGCAGGTGCTTTCCTTACAGTTTGTAGACGGCATCAAGCGTGCAGACCGCGACAACGCCATTGATGTTTATATCGGAGACGAGTACATGGATGTGCTGGCAGACGGCACCTGGGAGAAGACCTTCAAGGTAAAACCTCCGGTATTCACAAAAGAAGAAAAACGTGCATGGCTGGATCAGATGACCGACGTGGCCTTAGGCTCTGACGCCTTCTTCCCGTTTGGCGATAACATCGAGCGCGCACACAAGAGCGGCGTAAAATACATTGCACAGCCGGGCGGCTCCGTGCGTGATGACAACGTTATTGAAACCTGCAATAAATACAACATGGCAATGGCCTTCACCGGCATCCGCCTGTTCCATCATTAAGGAAAGATCGGAGGATTGAACAATGTTTATTACCTGTTTAGACTTAGAAGGCGTCCTGGTACCGGAAATCTGGATCGCATTTGCAGAGGCTAGTGGAATTCCGGAATTAAAGCGCACCACCCGTGACGAGCCGGACTATGACAAGCTCATGAAATGGCGCCTTGGCATCTTAAAGGAGCACGGACTCGGCTTAAAAGAGATCCAGGAGACCATTGAAAAGATCGACCCAATGCCGGGGGCAAGAGAATTCTTAGATGAACTGCGGGAACTCGGACAGGTCATCATCATCAGTGATACCTTTACCCAGTTTGCAAAGCCGCTCATGAAAAAGCTTGGCTGGCCGACCATCTTCTGCAACGAGCTGGAGGTGGCAGAAAACGGTGAGATCACGGGCTTTCGGATGCGTATCGAGCAGTCTAAACTGACTACCGTCAAGGCACTGCAGTCCATCGGCTTTGAAACCATTGCAAGCGGTGACAGCTACAACGACCTTGGCATGATCCGCGCAAGCAAGGCAGGATTCCTCTTTAAGAGCACTGAGCAGATCAAAAACGACAATCCGGATCTTCCGGCCTTTGAGACCTACGAGGAGCTGCTTGCAGCGATTAAGGCAGCACTGTAAAAAAAAGAAGTATTTAAAACTCCTTCAAAATGTGTTATGCTCATAGAAAGGGCATAACACATTTTGAAGGAGAATATTTATGCGTACAAAACGACTAGGTGATATGCTGATCGAGCTTGGGCTGCTCACCGAGGAACAGTTAAACCAGGCTCTGGAATATCAGTCAAAAGAAAAAGATCGTCTTGGTACGAGCCTGATCAAGCATAACTTCATCACGGAAAAGCAGCTGATCGATGCACTCCGGATGCAGCTTGGTATTGAATACATCGATCTGACCAAGGTGGACATTACTCCGGAGATGTCCCAGTATGTTCCAAAGAAGCTGGCAAAGCAGATGAACATCGTGCCAGTGCGCCTGGTGAAGGATCAGCTCTTTTTAGCTATGGCCGATCCGTTAAACTTCGTGGCACTTGAGGAGGCACAGCGTACTTCCAAAAAACGTATCGTTCCGATGATCGCCTCCGAGCCTGCCGTCAAGCATGCCATCAACGTCCTCTACGGAAATGAAGGTGCTGCCCAGGCTATGGCGCAGATCCGTGCGGAGAATGCAGCAAATGAGACGGAGACTGCTGCAAGACCCACAGAAAGCCAGAATCAGGAAAATGCCACGCCTATGGTGCGCCTGGTCAATTCCATCATCGAGCGTGCCTATGTGGAAAATGCTTCCGATATCCATTTCGAGCCATCCGAGGACGAACTGCTTGTCCGCATGCGTATTGACGGCCAGCTGCACCGCATCATGGTGATCCCGGGAGAATTAAAGGAATCTGTGATCTCCCGCTTGAAGATCATGTCAAGGCTTGATATCGTAGAAAAACGAATCCCTCAGGACGGACGTGCCGTGCTTGCCGTGCACGGAACAGATCTGGACATGCGAACCTCCACCCTGCCTACCATTTACGGAGAGAAGGTGGTAATTCGAATCCTGAGAAGAAATGAGGATTCCTTAAACCGCCGTTCCATCGGTATCCCGGCCGCTGAAGATGAAAAGATCGACAAGCTTTTAGGATTAAGCTCCGGTGTTATCATGATCGTAGGACCGACCGGATCCGGTAAATCCTCCACCATGTACACCCTGGTGCGTGAGCTGCTTTCCGACCGGACAAATCTGATCACCCTGGAAGATCCGGTGGAGTATCATATCAAGGGCGCTACCCAGGTACAGATCAATGAGAAGGTAGGTCTGACCTTTGCCTCCGGCCTGCGTTCCATCTTAAGACAGGATCCGGATATCATCTGCGTCGGTGAGATCCGTGACGGTGAGACCGCAGAGATCGCCATGCGTGCCGCTATGACTGGCCACCTCGTTATCACCACCATCCATACCGAGGATGCCATCTCCGCTATCGACCGACTCCATGACATGGGCGTGCCGCCGTATCTGATCGCTGCAGGCCTAAGGGGCGTTATCTCCCAGCGTCTGCTTCGCCGCATCTGCCCGAGCTGTAAGGAAAAGATCGTGCCGCCTGCCAGGGCTCTTTCCATGGCAGGCATCGAAGATGCACCGGGAAAGGTCTACTGGCACGGAGCAGGCTGTGACCATTGTTTCCGTTCCGGATACCGCGGACGAATCGGTGTATTTGAGGTTATGATGGTGCAGGATGGCCTTCGCCACTGCATCATGGAAGGCGCAGACCGAACGCAGTTTATGGAAGTGGCAAGACGGGAGAGTGCTTATGTCCCGATGACGGAACATGCAAAAAAATTGGTAGACAACGGAACCACCACCGTGGATGAGATCATCCGGACGCTCTCAAGCATTTAAGCGGAAAGGAAGAAGCCTATGAGCCCATATCATGTAGAAGAACTGATCGCCATTGCAGCCCAAAAAGGTGCATCCGATGTGCATCTCATTGCAGGGCTTCCACCCAAATGCCGCATTGACGGCCGCATCACAAACCTGACTGAGGAACCGCTCACAACCGCAGACTGTGAAAGCTACGGGGAGCAGTTGGCGGGAGAGTATATCAAGAAGATCGACCGCATCGGCCAGCTGGATTTTTCTGCGACCCTCGCAGGCCGCAGGATCCGAATCAACCTGTTTCGGCAGCAGGGCAACCTGTCTGCAGCGCTCCGGCTTTTAAGCAATCATATCCCGAAGCTTGAAGAGCTGGGACTTCCGGATGCGGTGCGCCAGTTCTCCCGCTGGAATAAGGGCATTGTCCTGGTCACCGGTGAGACCGGAAGCGGAAAATCCACAACCCTTGCCGCTATCTTGGATCAGATCAACCAGACAAGACCGCTTCATATCATCACCCTGGAGGATCCGATCGAGTATGTGTATACACCGAACCGCTGCATCATCAACCAGCGCGAGGTGGGCGTGGATGTGGAGGATTATGAGCATGGACTCTATGCCTCTTTGCGAGAAGACCCGGATGTTATCCTCATCGGAGAGATGCGTACACCGGAGACCATCGAGACGGCGCTGGTGGCAGCTGAGACCGGACATCTGGTCTTTTCCACCATCCATACCAATTCTGCGGTAGACAGCATCGACCGTATCGTGGGCGTATTTCCGGAAAACAAACAGCCACAGATCCGCCTGCAGCTGTCCATGACCCTAAAGGCAGTTTTAGCACAGCAGCTGGTTCCACGCGCCGAAGGAAAGGGACGCGCAGCGGCCTGTGAGCTTATGATGATCACACCGCCCATCCGCAACCTGATCCGCGACGGCAGAACCCCGCAGATGCAAAGCTATCTGCTTTCCGGAGCAAAGGACGGTTCCGTTACGATGGATAATTTTCTTCTGGATCTTGCAAAGCGCGGCGTAATCATGCCGGAGACCGCGGTGGAGGCAGCCGATGACCCGGTTGAAATGAGAACTAAATTGCAAATTTAAAGATGAAAAGTCTTTACACATAGTGAAAATATGCTAAAATGACAGTATGGTTTTGACGGAAACGTGATAAGAGTTGGAACTACGTAATGTTGGCAGTTGGAGGTAACAGTTATGCCGTCTTTTTCATATTCGGCGCTTGGCAGGGACGGAAAGGAAGTCCGCGGAGTACTCCAGGCAGAAACAGAAACGGCTGCCGCAACCAGGATCCGTGACCAGTATCCGGTCCTCTTAAAGATCAGCCGTCAGGCCGAAAAAAAGAAATCAGGCAATATCCTGCAGATGGAGATCGGAAACAAGCGCGTCAAGACAAAGGCTTTATCCATCCTTTGTTCCCAGCTTGCGATCACCATGCGTTCTGGAATGACCATTGCCCGTGCCCTGCAGATGTTATCGGGGCAGAGCAGTGACAAGCGTCTTCGCAAGGTCATGACAGAGGTTGCAGGGGAAGTGGCAGCAGGAAGCACGGTAGCAGCTGCGCTGGATCAGTATCAGGAACGGTTTCCTCTTACCTTTATTGAAACCATAAGGGCAGGAGAGCAGTCCGGTACCCTGGATCAGTCTTTTGAGCGTCTTCACAGGTATTATGACAAGGCTTACAAGACAACCGAAAAGATCAAGAGTGCACTGACCTACCCGATGTTTGTAGTTGCTATTGCCGTGGTGGTAGTCATCGTCGTTATGGCAAAGGTCATGCCGACACTGGCAAGCGTCTTTGCAGATCTGGGCGGAGAACTCCCCCTGATCACAAGGATCTTGATCGGTACATCCAATTTCTTTGCGAAATGGTGGCTTCTTATGCTGGCAGTTCTTGCGGTGATCGTCATTGCCTTAAAAAGTTACGCAAAGACACCAAAAGGAAGGATAAGAAAAGCAAAGCTGGCATTATCGCTGCCGTTTGTCGGTATCATTAACCGGATGAATGCAGCAGCACAGTTTGCAAATACCATGTCGGTGCTTCTGGCAGCAGGCATTACCCTGGATCAGGGAATCGAGACTACAGCCAAGGTCATGGATAATGCACTGGTTCAGGATGAGGTCAGATCCATGCGAGGCGTCATTGAACAGGGACGAACCCTGACAGACTGTCTGACCGGCAAAAAGTACTTCCCCGAGACCATGGTAGACATGTGCTCCGTAGGTGAGGAAACCGGTGAGCTGGAGGCTACGCTGGAGAATGTGGCTGATTACTTTGCAAACGAAGCGGATTTTCGCGTGCAGAGGCTGTTAGCAATGTTGGAACCGGCACTGCTGGTGGTACTTGCGGTTTTTGCATTTTTGATCGTTATTGCGATTTATCTGCCGATCTTTACCATGTATGATCTGATGTAGAGATGGTGGGAGAGAGTGAAAAGGATTGTAGAAGAGCGGAGGCTCTTTACAATAAATATGCAACCGTTCAGAGCCAAGCAAAATTGGAAGGAAAACATGAATCATGCTTGCATGAATGAATGTTTTTCCGTACAATTTTATTTGGCGGATACGCCACACCGACGAAATGCGAAGCATTTTGGAGGT
>CAVIHW010000065.1:0-13174 GCA_963642615.1 Oscillospiraceae bacterium
GATAATCTGAATACTCATAAACCGGCATCTCTATACAAAAAGTATTCACCAGAAGAGGCACGTAGGATCATTAAAAAACTTGAAATTCATTACACACCAAAACACGGCAGTTGGCTTGATATTGCCGAAATTGAACTCAATGTCATGACCAGGCAATGCTTGTCACGCAGGATTGAAAATATCGACATTCTCCGCTCCGAACTAAGTATCTGGGAGCAAGAACGCAACAGCATACAAGCAACAGTAAACTGGCAGTTTAGAACCAAGGATGCTCGGGTTAAACTTGTATCTTTATACCCTGAGCTTTAGCTTAGGGTATATAAGTTCAATTATCATTGTGCCAATACACTAGTCCCGATACAATTTGCCAGCCATCCGTATCTTTAATGCAGTGCTTCACTGGCAACTTTTCCCCTCTGGCGTATCCAGATAATTTTCTCCGTGTGTATCCCTGGTAAAAATCACCCGGTCTCCCCGATCTGCATATTCTTTTATCTTCGCCTGTACGCCGGAAACAATGGCTTGCGCTTCCTTATTTCCAAGAGAACCCGTCACAAAATCATTCTGCATATCAATTACGATCAATACTTTACCCATCTCTATCCCTCTCCATGTATTCTTTGATTCATTGAACAGCCAATAAAAATAAAATAGATGTGCCAGTATCTGCCAAGCTGCATGGTTATTATCGTAGCTCAGCCAGTACAGTAGAAGTTCCAAGGCGGTTATGCAGAATAAGCAGACCCTTTGGAATTTTCTGAGTGCGCGAGCATAGCGTCTCCCCGGAGAGCCTGTCTGAGCGTGCAGTGCACGCGAGTTTAGCTCGCAGGGGAGACAATAGGCGGCAGAGCGCACGAAGTAAAAAATTCCACCAGGGTATGCGGTTCTGTATGACCGCCTTGGAACTTCGAACCCTAAAAAAACAAATGTAACATGTAACTATTTCTGCAGCTGTTCTTTGTAGATCGCAATAACCTTCTTCATGGCCTCCTGTCCCGGAGCTCCGATGGTGGTTCTCTTCTGAACGCAGGTCTTCATGCTGATAGCCTCGTATACATCTTCCTCAAATACCGGGCTGATGGCCTTAAATTCATCGAGGGTCATGTCATCCAGCGCAATCCCTTTATCGATGCAGAACAGTACCAGCTGGCCTACAATGCCGTGGGCATCGCGGAACGGTACCCCGTGGTTTACCAGATAGTCAGCGGCATCGGTCGCGTTGGTAAAGCCATTCTTTGCACTCTTTTCCATTACCTCTTTATTAAATGTCATGGTGGAGATCATGCCGGTGAACAGAGCCAGACAGCCTTTTACGGTGTCGATGGCATCAAAGGTCAGCTCTTTATCTTCCTGCATGTCTTTGTCATATGCTAACGGGATTCCCTTCATGGTAGTCAGGATGGACATCAGTGCGCCATAGACACGTCCGGTCTTTCCACGTACCAGCTCGGCAATATCTGGATTTTTCTTTTGCGGCATGATGCTGCTTCCGGTGCTGTATGCGTCATCGATCTCCACAAAACGATATTCATTGCTGTTCCAGATGATGATCTCTTCCGAAAAACGGCTTAAATGCATGGCAATGGTGGACAGAGCGGATAAGAGCTCGATCACATAATCGCGGTCAGATACGGAATCCATGCTGTTTAAGGTCGGTCCGTCAAAGCCAAGCAGCTCTGCGGTATAGGCACGATCCAGCGGGTAGGTGGTGCCTGCCAGTGCTCCGGAGCCAAGAGGGCAGTAATTCATGCGTTTGCGGATATCATGCAGGCGGCTTCTGTCGCGGGAGAACATTTCAAAATAAGCGCCCATATGATGCGCCAGGGTAACCGGCTGCGCCTTCTGTAAATGGGTAAATCCCGGCATATAGGTATCGATATTTTCTTCCATGATCTTTAACAGTTCTTCTAACAGAGTTTTTACCAGCACATCGATCTCGTCGATCTCATCACGGCAGTAAAGCTTCATATCCAAAGCTACCTGGTCATTTCTGCTGCGGCCGGTATGAAGGCGTTTGCCTGCATCTCCGATGCGTTCGATCAGATTTGCCTCCACGAAGGAATGGATATCCTCATGCTCTTTGGTAAATACCAGTTTTCCGGATTCAATGTCAGCCAGGATGCTGTTTAATCCGTCAATAATGGCTTTTCTGTCTTCTTCGGATACAATGCCCTGCTTTGCAAGCATGGTCACATGCGCAATACTGCCCTGGATATCCTGATGATAAAACTTCTGGTCAAAAGACAGGGATTCATTAAAATTGTGTACCAGCTGGTTTTCTTCCTTGGTGAAGCGTCCGCCCCATAATTTCATAATCGTGTCTCCTCTTTCATTTGTATTTTAATTGATAATTTCATTGGTGTTTTGTATGATTGTTGTTTGATTGCCTGTCCTGTAACGACGGACAGCCATCCCACCTAAGATGATCAGGATCAGGATCATCAAGCTGGCTGCTGTAATTGCTGCGCCCAAAATGAGACCCTGTGGTGTATATTCCATGGTGACCGTATGCGTTCCCGCACTCAGCGAAATCCCAACAAATGCATCAAGCATCTTTTCTGTCTTGACTTCCTCTCCATCAACCTTGATCTTCCATCCTTCGTCATAGGGAATGGAGGTAAACATCATACCGTCTGTCTCGCAGGTAATGGTGCCTTCCAGCGAGGTATCCGTCCAGCTTGTCAGCTTCCACGGATGTGCAGAAAGCTTTGCTGCTACAGAACCAAGGGCATTTTCCGAAAAACGGTATACATCTGCCCACAGTTCTTCCTTTCCGTCTTCCGCAGTCAGAGTAACCGGTTCGCCCGCGGCGCAATATCCAAGTTCCAGCAGATAACCGCGTTTTACATTGTGAAAGGCATTCGGTCCCTTCCAGGTGGTTGCCGTCACATCTTCCACTTTGCTGTTTTCGACATAGACATAATATTCCCCGCCTGTTTCCGGTGTAAAAGTCAGGTCACTGCCTTCGATCGTGGTATCAAGCACCAGTTCCAGCACCGGCTCCACGCCCAGGGCATCTGCCAGACTGTTCTGAACATCTGCAGGATTTCCGGTATCCAGATTCCACCTGGATTCAAAATCCGGATCCACATAAAAGCCCAGCGGAAGGGTATACTGATTCTGATACAGCCAGGTGCCGTCTTCCTCTCCGATAGCAGTTCTTAACGGACCATCTTCCGGTTTTTCGGAATAAAGTGCATATTTCACGGCAAAGAGCGCATCCACAAGAGGCGTACTGCCGGTTATGCTGTAAGCGTTCACGGAACCTTCGCATCCAAGCTTCCGAAATAAAGCAGAAAGATCTGCATTTGCGGTGGAGGAAAACAGGGAAACCGACGGAAAGTTCATCCATGCACCGTCGTTTTTGGTCTTTCGCTTTACTTTATCCACCCGGAAAAAGGTCTCATTGGGCTGAAGAGTATCCACTAGTTTTTCAACTGCTGCATTGTCATCGGTATAAGTGGTCCGATTCGTGGTATCCACACTTGTAACTGCCATGTTGACGGCGGATTCGATGGAAACAAGAGACAGTCCGTAAATCAGAGCCGGCACATAATAGCGTCTGTCCTTCTGATACATGGCAATGGCGCCGACATAAAGTGCCAGAAACGCGATTGCTACATAGTATACAATAAAGTGGAAATGGTCTTCCGTAACTAACTTCTGTGCCATCAATACAAAGATCACGGATCCTGCAAAGGCCGTACATACATGCTTCCATGGTGTTTTCCTCAGATACATATAAGCCCTGTAGCAGACAAAAAGAACCAGGAAAATATAAATGTAGGACTGTCTGGCCGGCAGGCTGTTCGGATAATGGAATCCATGCCAGATAAAGTTTAAAATATTGAAGGAAAAGCTTGCAAAGAAAAACAGCAGCAGACTGCAGTAAACAGCCTTTTCCTTTGCTCCGATCTGTCGGCATAACAGATACAGGATAAAAAACATCAATACTGCCACACCGCAGTAAATATTGGGCCAGTGATCCAGTCCGATTTCTGTTTCCACATTTCCGATATGGCGTGCGATCATGTCAAAGATCGGGAAATACTGGTTAAACGTTTCCGGAAAATTCATATCTCCCGAAGCCGTCATCTGCAGAGCGTAAATTTCCGGAAGGAGTACCACGGCTGCCAGGCCTCCGGAAAGCACAGAGTAGACCGCAAACTGAAATCCCCTGGTTATGAATTTTTCCCAGTGCATATCCTCATCCATGATCAAAAGCACGATAAAATACAGGATCATGAAAATGCAGGTCATGATGGAGATATAATAATTGGAAAGGATCGACATGCCCAGTGTCAGGCAGTAGAGCAGTCCCTTTCCCTTTCGGACCAGCAGCTCAAGTCCCAGCACAATGAGCGGAAATAATATGATGCAGTCCAGCCACATGATATTCCAGCTGTAGGCCGCCATATAACCGGACAATGCATAAAAAACACCGAAAAAAGCAACTCCAAAATCATTGGTATGGCAATGCTTTCTCAGATAATAACTCATTGACAGCCCGCAAAGCCCCATCTTGAGCACAATCTGACACGTCATAAATTCTATGATCAGGCTCTTCGGGCAAAAGATCAAAAACCAGTTGAAAGGGCTTGCCAGATAATACGCATAAAGAGCTGAAAAATTGACTCCCATGCCAACATCCCAGCTGTAAAGCAGGCTTCCTCCCTGTGTCAGCTTATATTGGAATTCCGAAAAGAACGGTGCGTACTGGTGATACATATCTGTCCGTAAAAAGCACAGATCTCCAAATGGGAATATCCCCTTCGCTAAAAAAATGATCACCATGATCATCACAGGAATGACAAAAGACGCGATCAGTGCGTCGCAGGATCGCAGCGGTCCTTCATCCTGCATCTTCCAGTCACGCGGATGTTTCTGTTCACGTTTTTTTCTTGTGCAAAGAAATTTCCCCAAAGACTTCCTTTCGGATGTTTCAGGCAGACTATCCTCATTTTCTTCCTTTGTCCATGCCACATCTTCCTGGGAATATTCCAATTCATCACATGCTTCCGGATCATCCGGCCGAAGCTGTTCCTCTATAGGATCCTTTTTCTCAGACTGCGCCTCCACCCGGGCTACCGCACTCTCCATCTCTGCCAGCAAATCCGTAACGCTCCCGTTTTTTTGCTGAAATGAGCCTCTTTTTTCTTCTATCATCAACAGTTCCTCTAATTGCTTTTCATTTGAATATAAACCATTTGCTGAATGCATAATTCATTACCAGGGATATTGCTGATACAACGATCTTACAAATAAAATCCTGACTGATCCCAATTCCATCCACCATAACGATCATGGCTACCATGGTAAAGACACCGGTAGCTGCCCGGCATGCCACAAAGGGCACAAATTCTGACCAGACTTTTTTCGGATGCAGATCTAAGCTGTTAAATACGAACAGCTTGTTGGTTGCAAATGCAAACATGACGGCTGCCAGCCAGGAACCTGCCGTTGCCAGCCGGTAATCAATCCCGACCCGGCGCATGTACCAGTAACTGATCCAGTCCACCAGCGTTGTCAGAACACCGAAGATCAAATAGGAAATGGTTTCCCGGTTTACAAATTTTTTCCATATTTTATCGATCATCTCTTACTCCTCTTGTTTCCCGATGCCGGATCGCCTGTTGCAGTTTCGGAGTTACACGCACTGCAACGGATTTTGCCGATTGCTTCCCATTATATGGCAGGATGGCTGAATTGTAAAGCAGTCCAGACAGATAGGAGAAAATTTTAATAAGTTTTTTTAATAAAAGTATTGCCATTTATTTGTTTTGCGTATATCCTATTATCAGAAGCTGGTTCGCATTTGCAGACCACTTTCCCCCACATGTAACAAGATGAAAAATTTCACAGCGAGGTATGAATGATGAAACCTGTTAAAGAAGGTAAGGTACGCGAAATCTATGACAATGGTGACAGCCTGATCATGGTAGCCACCGACCGCATCAGCTGTTTTGATGTGATCCTCCACAATACTGTTACGAATAAAGGAAAGGTTCTGACCCAGATGTCTAAGTTCTGGTTCGATCTGACCAAGGACATCCTGCCAAACCATATGATTACCACAGATGTAAAAGAAATGCCGGAATTCTTCCAGTCTCCGGAATTCGAAGGCAAGACCATGATGTGCCGGAAGCTGACCATGCTCCCGCTTGAGTGCATTGTGCGCGGCTACATCACCGGAAGCGGCTGGGCAAGCTACAAGGAAAACGGTACTGCAAACGGTGTCAAGCTGCCAGAGGGCTTACAGGAGTCCCAGAAACTCCCTGAGCCGATCTACACTCCTTCTACCAAGGCTGAGATCGGTGATCATGACGAGAACATCACCTACGAACAGAGTATTGATCATCTTGAGAAATATTTCCCAGGCAAAGGCGCTGAGTATGCTGCAAAGCTTCGTGACTGCACCATCGCCCTCTACAAAAAATGTGCTGACTACGCTTACAGCCATGGCATCATCATCGCTGACACTAAATTTGAGTTTGGTCTGGATGAAGACGGCAACATCGTCATCGGTGACGAGATGCTGACCCCGGACAGCTCCCGCTTCTGGCCAGTGGAAGGATACGAAGTTGGACACAGCCAGCCATCCTTCGACAAACAGTTTGCACGTGACTGGCTCACCTCCCATCCGGGCAACGACTGGACTCTGCCGGAGGAAGTCGTACAGAAAACCATCGACAAATATCTCCAGAGCTACGAAATGCTCACCGGAGAAAAGCTCAAATAAAACTTTATTGATTTAATCAATCTATACGAGTCCGAAGTTCCGGAACTGCCATACAAAACCGCAGGCGCTAAGTGGAATTTTGTACCTCGTGTGCTCCGCCGCCTATTGTCAGGACTGCGTTCGAAACTCGCGTGCTACGCACGCTCAAACAACTCACTCCGTCCTGACGCTATGCTCGCACTCGAGGAAAATTCCAATGCGCCTGCTTATTTTGTATGGCAGTTCCGGAACTTCTACTGTATTGGCTTTACTACACATTTGTGCATGGCAAGTACTATGAGTATATTCTACTTACTGGCCAGGCTAACATACGGTGTCTGCCAGACACCATTGGCCTTACTGACGCTATTCACTGCTCCGTGATGATAAAAGCCCTGCAGCAAGCTGTAGCGGAGCCAGTACAGCAGAAGTGCCAGGGCGATCGCACAGAATAAGCAGACCCTTTGGAATTTTCTGAGTGTGCGAGCATAGCGTCTCCCCGGAGGGCCTGTCTGAGCGTGCAGCGCACGCGAGTTTAGCCCGCAGGGGAGACAATAGGCGGCGCAAGCACACGAGGTAAAAATTCCACCAGGGTATGCGGTTCTGTGCGACCGTCCAGGCACTTCGAACCTTACGAGATACCGTTATATAACTTGGTATTTCTCAAAAACCGGAATTTTCCTTGACAAACTTTTATTCCGTGATACGCTTGATAGCAGAGATTAATAGAAAAGAGGATTCTCCATGCATAAGATTGAGAGAAACGATCCCTGCTGGTGTGGCAGCGGACTAAAGTACAAGAAATGCCATTGTGATTTTGATGAAAAGCTGAAGGCGTATGAAAATCAGGGCTGCATCGTACCGGAACATGAAATGATCAAGACTCCGGAGCAGATTGAAAAGATCAAGGCAAGTGCCCGGGTCAATATCGCCGTTCTCGACTATGTGGCAGAACATATCAAGGCCGGTGTTACCACCGAGGAGATTGACCAGTGGGTTTATGATGAAACCACCAAACGCGGTGCTATTCCGGCTCCGCTAAACTTTGAAGGTTTCCCGAAGAGTGTCTGCACATCGATTAATGAAGTAGTCTGCCACGGCATTCCGGATCCTGACCGGGTACTGCAGGATGGGGACATCATCAATGTAGACTGTTCCACCATCTTAAATGGCTATTATTCAGATTCCTCCCGTATGTTCTGCATCGGTGATGTTTCCCCGGAGAAAAAACGTCTGGTTGAGATCACCAAACAGAGCATTGAAGTTGGCTTAAAAGAAGTAAAGCCGTGGAAGTTCCTTGGCGATATGGGTGCTGCCATTCATGACTTTGTCCGTGAGAATGGCTACAGCGTGGTTCGCGAGATTGGCGGTCACGGTGTTGGACTCCAGTTCCATGAGGAGCCGTGGGTCAGCTATGTATCCGAACGTGGCACCGAAATGCTCATGGTGCCGGGCATGATGTTTACCATCGAACCCATGGTCAATATGGGAAAACCGGATGTATTTGTGGATGAGGACGATGACTGGACAGTCTATACCGAGGATGGTCAGCCATCTGCCCAGTGGGAGATTCAGGTTCTGGTCACTGAGGACGGCTGCGAGATCATTGCATATTAATATTTTATCAAAGCAAAAACGAGGTTTCCTACTGTATGGAAGCCTCGTTTTTTGCTAGTGCATCGAAAAAGCGCCTGTGGCGCGTCCGCTGATTGTAATCGGTATTCCGCCCAGTACAGCCACATCTTCTTTCTGGTGCGTGCTGAGCAAGGTCAGCTTTCCGGCACATCTTTGTTTCAGATAACGGATCGCTTCTTTTTTACTTTCCTCATCCAGTCCCGTAAAGGGTTCATCCAGAATAAGCAGGTCAAAGGATGCACAGAGTGCACGACAAAGTGCTACTCTCCGTTTCTGACCTCCGCTCAGTTGAATAACCGGCTGCTCAGGATTCACAAGGGGAAGAAGGATCTTCAGCTCTTCTCGTGCTTTTTCACGCGTCATGCCGGGTGCTGCAGTCATCAGCACATTGTCCAGCACGGAAAATTCATTACACAGCCGGTCTTCTTGAAATACGGCACTGATCTGCAGCTGTTTTCTAGGAATTTCCATATTGTTTCCATCATCCAGGATGACCTTGCCAGAATCCGCCTGTTCAAGCCCCATCAAGATGCGAAACAGCGTTGTCTTACCCGTTCCGGATGGTGCCATAAGGCAATAGATCTTGCCGCTTTCCAGCTTCATGGAAAGATTCTGTAACACCGGGCGGCCATCAAATGCCTTACAAAGATCACACAATTCAATCTTCATGGTGCACCCCTTCCTTTTTCATCGCGAGTCTGCCGGTCAGGTATACAAAAGCTTTTTCAAACGCGGCACTCAGCACAATCACCACGAAAGTCCAGGCAAACAGATCTGCCGTTTCCAGATAGATTTTGGCCATATACAGATGCTCTCCAACCGAATGCTTCGGCAGTCCGATCACCTCGGCTGCTGCACCGGATTTCCAGCTCATGCCAATGGCAATGCGGCAGCCTCCCAAAAGAAAAGGAAGCAATGCCGGAAGGTAGATGTAACGCACCCTTCTCCACCATGGCATACGAAACACAGCCGACATTTCCAGAAGTTTCCGGTCGGTGCTTTTAAGCCCGGCTATCGTATTGACATAAATAACCGGCAATACCACCAAAAAGGAGATCACAACCGAAAGATTTTCGGAACCGGCCCAGATCAGGGCAAGGATCACAAAGGAAGCTACCGGAACAGACTTGAGAAACAGCATGAAGGGTTCCAGAATCTCCGCTAAAAATGTCACCCTGTATGCAAGGCTTCCAAGCAAAATCCCCATGACAAAGGCTGACAAAAAACCGATGGTGATCCGGACAAAGGAACCTGCTACCGAATACCAGAAATCTGCAGACGGAAGCAAAGCCCACAATGCCCGCAGAGCCTCCAAAGGCCCCACGAGCATGATGGAATTATGCACCAGCACAGAAAGAAGCTGCCAGAATATCAGCCACAGGCCAATGATCAGCAAGCGCCTCGGTTTATTCATGTAAGTAATAGAAGGCATCATCCGGCAACTGTCCGCCCACGGAAGACGGATCCAGTTCATACAGACTTTCCAGATAACCGGAAAGCTTGGTCTTCATCTCTTCTCCATCGATGCAGACAAGGCTGCAATATGGAATTGCCTTTGCCGCAACCGGAGCCTTCTCAATGATACCGGCTGCTGCCACAAGCTCTGCAGCATCGGAAACATTGGCATTTACCCATTCTGCCGAAGCCTTCTGTTCTTTTAAGAAGGTCTCAACCGCTTCCGGATTTTCTTCCAGAATTGCCTTGCGGCATACGGTAACACCGGTCACCAGGGAGCTTCCGTTTTCAGGCTGAGTCTTATCCCACTCTTCTGTCAGGTTTAAAACCATCTTCAGGTTCTCGTTCTGAGCCATAGCTGCAGTCACAAACGGCTGCGGTAAAAGACCGATGGCATCTGCATTTTCTTTTAAAACAGCCGCAACCTCGGTAGCCTCTGACTTATATTCAATGGTCAGATCATCCGTACTCATGCTGTTTGCACCCAGAAGATACTGAAGAGCATAATCCGGAGTTGCCCCTTTTCCGGTCATGTACAGGGTCTTGCCTTTTAAATCAGCAATGCTCTGGATGGAATCATCAGAAGAAACCACATACAGAACTCCAAGTGTATTAATATCAATGACTTCAATCCCCTGCTCTGTCTTCTGATACAGGGTGCTGGCCAGGTTTGCCGGAACCAGCGCAATATCCAGATCACCGGCTACCACCTTTGCTGCCAGTTCAGAAGCATCGGTTGCCATTGTAAACTCATAGGATCCCTCTGCTTCATTTTTTGAAGCCTTGTCCATCAGGGATACCAGACCCATGGTTGTCGGTCCCTTTAAGGATCCAACATGAAGAACCTCGGAATCGGAAGCTTCTTTTGCTGCCTCCGTGCTTTCCTCGGAACCTGCCGCTGCACCTTCTGACTCAGCCTGCGTCTCTGCTGCTGTGGATGCCTCTGTGGTTGTCACTGCCTCAGTGGTTTTGCTTCCACTTCCGGAACATCCGGTCAAGGCTGCCGCTGCTGCTGCACATACCAGAAGCGTTGTCATTGTTTTTCTCATAATTTTTCCTCTCTTTCTTCATTCAGCTTTTCTGTCAGACATTTTTCATTTCTTCCAGGTTAGTGTGAATGTACCGCTCCATTATACCATGGATTTTTGAAAAATGCGCTTGTATTTTAAGAAAGACTTGCTGTTTTAAAGATTTATGTTATAGTTAGGTTGAACGTTATTCTTAGGAAAATGTATCACTTATCGATCGAGGCAACAGCAATATTTCCATAAAGGAAGATTTTAAGATCCGTGCGGACCGGTTCGGCTGCAACAGTTTTCTTATGCTTTCCTGTCTTTTTATGCTTTTTATGTGTTCAATTGCATGCTTCATCTTTCTTCTTAAGATTCCGTTCATTGTAAGATCCCCAAAATTTAAAAAAGCTGAAAAACAGGGGGAGAATAGCCGTTTTATCAGCGAAAAGGAGAAAACAATGAAAACAGTAACAAGGAATCCCATCAACTCAGAACTTTCCCACACCCGGACTTCTTTTATGGTGAAGCTTGGCCTGATGATAGCCATCATCGTGGTTATGGCCTTCTCACCGCTTGGATACTTACGCACTCCGGGGCTTACCATCACCTTTTTGACCGTTCCGGTCGCTGTTGGAGCCATTATCTTAGGACCCACAGCCGGTGCTATCTGCGGTGCAGCCTTTGGTCTGACAAGCGTTTCTGCGGCTTTAACAGGCGGTTCTGCATTCAGCGCAGCACTCCTGCAGGTCAACCCGTTTGGCCTGTTGTTTACCTGCCTGGTTCCGCGTATCCTGGAAGGATGGCTCTGCGGTCTGATTTTCCAGCTGGTAAAGAAATTTTCCAAAAATGGCGCATACATCGTGGCAAGTCTGGCTTGTCCGCTGTTAAATACCCTCTTTTTTATGGGTTCTCTCGTGCTGTTCTTTTATAACACCGAGTATATCCAGATAATTGTTTCCGAACTTGGTGCTGCAAATCCAATCATTTTCGTGGTGCTGTTTGTAGGGATCCAGGGTGCCATTGAAGCTGTAGCCTGCACCATTTTAGGAAGTGCCGTATCCCGTGCACTGGGTGCAGCCTTCCACCAGTAAGCATCCATACATACAATGATAAAAAGCCGCAGAGTTTTCTGCGGCTTCACTTTTTGATCCAGGAGGTTATAATATGAAACTGTTTGATTCTGTAAAAGAAATCCCGATCACGGATCTTGCCGGTCTTCGCATCGGCAATGCCCAGGATTATGAGGCCATGACCGGTGTGACTGTCCTGCTTTTTGATCATGGTGCAAAAGCAGGGGTCGATATCAGCGGAGGCGGTCCCGCATCCAGGGAAACTCCTCTTGCATCTCCGCTCACGGCAGATAATCCCTTAAATGCCATTGTCCTCTCCGGCGGCTCTGCCTTTGGCCTTGCTGCCAGTGACGGGGTCATGCACTATCTGGAAGAACATGGCATCGGCTATGATACCGGCTTTGCAAAGATCCCCCTGGTCTGCCAGTCCTGCATCTATGACCTGAGCGTAGGCCGCGCCGATATACGCCCGGATGCCGCCATGGGCTATGCAGCCTGTGAAGATGCCATGCACCCCCACCCGGTATCCGGCGTGATCGGAGCCGGTACCGGTGCCAGTGTCGGAAAGATCTGCGGACGTGAATATGCCACAAAGACCGGACTTGGCCTCTATGCCGTCTCCATCGGCAAATTACAGATTGCCGCAGTAGTTGTCTTAAATGCACTGGGAGATATTTTTGATCCGGAAACCGGCAAAAAGATCGCAGGTCCAAAGAAACCGGACGGAAGCGGATTTTGGGATACCAGAGAAGAACTGTATAAGCTCAGCCAGAAAACAGATCTGTTTCAGAAGGATCCCAACAGCAAAACAAATACCACCATCGGAGCCATCATCACAAACGGAGATTTTTCCAAGGCAGAGTTAAACAAGCTGGCCTCCATGGCTCGCTGCGGTTACGCCCGCTGTATCAATCCGGTAAATACCATGGCTGATGGTGACTCCATCTATGCTGCATCCATCGGAAACGTGCCCGCTGACCTGAACATGGCAGGAACTCTGGCTGCTGAAGTCATGGCCGAAGCTATCCAAAGAGCCGTGCACTCTGCTCAATGATTTTTTCATAGGGTCCGAAGTTCCACGGCAGTCATACAAAAACCGCATACCCTGGTGGAATTTTTACCTCGTGTGCTTGCGCCGCCTATTGTCTCCCCTGCGGGCTAAACTCGCGTGCTTTGCACGCTCAGACAGGCCCTCCGGGGAGACGCTATGCTCGCACACTCGGAAAATTCCAAAGGGTCTGCTTATTCTGCATGACCACCGTGGAACTTCTACTGTACTGACT
>CAVIHW010000066.1:0-12148 GCA_963642615.1 Oscillospiraceae bacterium
AACTTGCTGACAAGAAGTTCAGACTTCTTGTATAAGAAAACATCATTATTTGAAAAGAGGATAGGTAAACGGCATTACAGTGAGACCGGAAAGCTAATCAATCGGCACCGCAAAACTGTCAAAAACGACCCTAAAGGGTCGCCGTTTCCTTATAAAATGGATGAAAACGAAGGACGAACTGCCGGCATGTCCAGTGGCAACAGCAGTAGCACTTGTTGGTGGTAAATGGAAACTTTTGATTATACGAAACTTAAGAGTGCGCCCATGGAGATTCAATGAATTGCAGCGAGATCTGGAAGGCATATCCCAGAAGGTATTGACTGACAGCCTAAGACAGATGATGGATGACGGTCTTGTATATCGGCATGATTATCAGGAAATGCCGCCGAGAGTTGACTATAGCTTAACAGAATTAGGAGAAAAGCTGCTGCCAATCATTGATGCACTGGCAGATTTTGGAAATTACTATAAATCGGTTACTTTGTGAAGGACATGTGAAACATGTCCTTTTTTCTTATGGATAAGCTCGAAACGATTGGAAAATCAAGCGGATCCGTGGTAAAATGTCCGTGAGTTTATACCTTGTTTTTAAGGATTTAGATTAAAATACAATGGATAGCAAAAGGTGAAATTATGCTGACCAATATACCAAATAAAACAAATGAATCCCTGATACTTGAACTGTCCGAGGGAGAAGATGTCGGTACGATCGGTGGTTATTGTGAGGACGGGTTTCCTATATATTATGCCAACAATAAAATGGCACATATGTTGGGATATGAAGATGTTGATGATCTTATATCCGGCATTCACGGTAAGGTGGTCAATACCATACATCCGGATGATAGGGAGCGTGTAGTGAAAGAACTTAATCATGGTGAGTTCTATGAGGGAATGACCTACAAGGTTACCTACCGCATGCCTAAAAAAGACGGGACTTCACTGTGGACTGTGGATAAGGGCAAGGTTATACGTGCTGAGGATGGTCGACTTGCCATTCTCAGTATCTGCAATGATATGACAGCGTTTATAGATCGTCTTGCAGAACTTGAGCGCCTGAATCGATTTTCCCGATCCACCCTTGAAAATATGCCGGGAGGATACCACAGATGTGCTGCAGAGGAAGGATATCCCTTCCTCTATATCAGTGACCGTTTCTGCGAGATGTTTGGATGGACAAGAGATGAGATCAAGACGAAATTTGATAACAAGTTTATGAACATGCTGCATCCGGAAGATATTGATGCAACGGAAAAATACGTAGAGCTGTTAAACCAAAGCTCCAATGAAAATGTGATAGATGCCATATACCGGATGAAGGGAAAAATGGCTACATCTGGGTGTCGGATGCAACATCCCTTGTTACCGTTGGAAATGAGACGTTTTACCAGGGAACGCTTACGGACATCACGGGATTTGTTGTTGAGAGCAAAAAACAGGACGAATTGCTGAGAGAGCAATTGAGCGTATTTGATTCCCTTGCACGAGGCTTTCTGAATGTATTTTGGATCAACCTTACAGATGGAACGGCCAAAATATTAAAGCTGGATGGATATATCACGTCCGGTCTGGATAAAGAAGATCACAAATTCTTCGATTATCCAACGACTCTGAAAAAGTACATTGCAGAACGCGTTCATCCGGAGGATAAACAGATTCTCAATGACAAGCTCTGTCTTGAACATCTGCGAAAAGTATTTCAAAACAGGAGCGAATATACAGGCAATTATCGCGTCTTTGTCGATGGAGAAGTTCACCATTACCAGTATAATCTCATTCGGACAGAAGGTGTTGGATTTATTACCTGTGGATTCCAAAATATTGATGATATCATTGAAGAGCATGAGCAGCAGGCAAAACGAGAAAGGGAGCTGGAAGATGCACGCCTGCGTGGAGAACGAGAGCACGCAGCAGTTGTAAATTCCCTGTCGACGATATATTCAACCATTTTCAGTGCAGATCTGGATACTTGTCAGTATAAGCTGTTGACCGGTGTGCCTCTTATGGGCGATGCCGCAAAGACCAGCGGCAATTTTAATGATGTAAAGGATGAGATCCTTGATTCTTTTGTTGAATCGGAATTCCGGGATCCCATGCGTGAATTTTTGGATTTCAATACCCTTGCAGAACGGCTAAGGAGTATCAATACGATCACAACAGAATATAAAGCTTCTGCCGGTCAGTGGATGCAGTCGCGCTTCATCGTAAAGAGAAGAGACGAGGACGGTACAGCACATGAAGTCCTCTATGTTGCCCACGATATCACAAAAGAGAAGCTGCATGATCTCAAGCAGCAGGAGGCGCTGGTGCATGCTTTGGCGGCAGCACAGCAGGCAAACAAGGCTAAGACAACCTTTTTAAACAGCATGTCTCACGATATCCGCACACCGATGAATGCGATTGTTGGATTTACTGCACTGGCGAAGACGCATAGCGATGATCAGACACAGGTGCTGGATTACCTTAGTAAGATCAGTACCTCCAGTACACATCTGCTGAGCCTGATCAACGATATTCTCGATATGAGCCGTATTGAGAGTGGCACAGTGGTACTGGATGAGAAGACCGTGCACATTCCGGATCTGCTGTATGATCTTCAAACGATGGTCCAGAGCCTTATTCATTCGAAGAACCTGAATCTCTTTATTGATACGCAGGATGTTGTGCATGAGGACGTACTGACGGATCAACTGCGTCTGAATCAGGTGCTGCTGAATATTGTAGGCAACGCCATCAAATTCACGCAGCCCGGCGGAGATATTAGGATCCGTCTGGTTGAAAAGCCCTGCAATCTGAAGGATTACGCAACATACGAGTTTTCTGTGAAGGATAACGGCATTGGTATGTCGAAAGAGTTTGTAGGACATATATTTGATACGTTCTCCAGAGAATATACTTCTACCGTCAGCGGCATTCAGGGCACGGGACTTGGAATGGCAATTACAAAAAATATCGTGGACATGATGGGCGGTAATATAAGGGTTGAGAGTGAAGAAGGAAAAGGATCTTTGTTCACGGTTACTCTGAACATGCAGATCGGCAACGAAGTTGTAAAGACAGAGCCGGTGATCAGGGAAGGCATAGAAAACCTGGAAAGAGAAAAGAAGGGTGCTTCTGATTACTGTGGAAAGAGAGTGCTTCTGGTTGAAGATAATGAACTGAATCGAGAGATCGCCACTGCGATCCTGGAAGAAAGAGGCATGGCGGTAGAC
The DNA here is from genome assembly GCA_963642615.1 of Oscillospiraceae bacterium. Lineage (GTDB taxonomy): Bacteria > Bacillota > Clostridia > Lachnospirales > Lachnospiraceae > Brotaphodocola. The sequence continues at coordinate 3,213 of CAVIHW010000066.1, forward strand.
TGCGCAGAAGATGGCGACATTGCGGTTTCTGTCATCAACAATGCTCCTGCAGATCGATATGACCTGATCTTTATGGATATTCAGATGCCTAAGATGGATGGATATACCGCCACCAGGGAGATCAGAACGTTGCCGGACAACAAAAAGGCGAATATTCCGATCGTTGCTATGACTGCGAATGCTTTTGACGAGGACAGAAGAAAATCTTATGAGTCCGGTATGAATGGACATATCATCAAGCCGATCAACATCGAAGAGATTACCAAGGTGCTGGACGAGATATTTGCTGTAAAGAAGGTGTGAATAGAATGGCAGGTAAAGTAAAAATACGTGTGGTCAGCAGATTAAGTCTGATCGTGACAATCACTCTGACCGTTTTATGTGTTGTGATTTCAACATATGGTTTGAAAAAGTATGCGGTTCTGCGAAGCTCGCTTCAGGAATATGTATCATGCGAATCAGCGATCCTCCAGTTTATCAAGGGATCAGATACATTGACAGAGCAGGCACGTCTTGCAGCGTCCACAGGAGAAATAACGTACATTGACGGTTATTTTCAAGAAGCGAATATAGACCGGAACCGGGAAAAAGCTCTGGAAGTGATTGCTTCGTATGAAGGGAATGGGGATGCCGTGGAGCCTTCGATCAGATTTTGAAGCTGATGGAAAAGGATAAGAGAGATTTTGCTTTGATCCTTGTGGATGTGGACAATTTTAAGAGTGTGAACGACACCTATGGACACGCGGTAGGAGATGCCATTTTGAAACGGGTGTCAAAGCTCTTGGCAGAGGGCTTTCGTTCGATCGACCATGTCTGCCGGATCGGTGGAGATGAATTTGCGGTTGTCATGATGGACGTGACAGGCGATCTTGGATACACGATTGAGGATAAAATAGGCGAGATCAACAAACAGCTTGCCACGCAGGAAGAAAATGTTCCTGCGGTATCGCTGAGTGTGGGAGCTGAGTTTATGGATCGAGAGAATCCGGGCGAAAGCTTATTTAAAGATGCCGATCGGGCATTATATTATGTGAAAGAACATGGACGGAATGGATGCCGTATTTACTCGGCCGAGGATGCAGCGATCGTTGAATAATGGAAGACTGTCGTTTTATTCCACCGCGATCATGATCTTCATGACAAACCGGTCGGAATGGCTCTCGGCAAGCTCATCAATTAAAAATTCCTCATAAGCATTTCCTGCGATCTTCAGGTTGTTTTCTGCGATATAAGACAGAAGCTTTCTGTAAATGTCTTTGCTATCGCCATAATCTCCGCTGACGTAACTGACAACATATTTTCCTTTTGGGATTGCTGCGTTTGCCCGGGTGGGATCTTTTAGTACGAAACACATATTGGATATTATTTCTGTCTGGCCTGACAGAAGATATTCTCTGTCTTTCATTTGTCCGTATGAAAAGATCAGTGGAAAGCCAAGCGTTTCACATTCGCAGTAAAACTTTATGATCATCTCATCGGTAATTTCATCCCACGTACAGTGGATCGTTTCGCCTAGATAAAGGGGCAGTTCTTTTTGAAGTTCCAAAATGGAAACTTCAGGAACTGCCTTTTTTAGTACGCTCTTTCCAAGAGACAGCTGCTCGAGGCGGAGACGGATCATCGATTCTAGCATTTGAAGTCTGCAGATATCTTCCTGTACCTTCTTTTGCTGTTTGTGTAAGACATCCATAGCTGTATCCGGGGAAATATGGTCGATGATGGATTTGACCTCTTTTAAGGGAACACCCATTGCGCCAAGCATGGAGATCAGGCTGACGATATTGATCTGGCTTCTTGAATACAAACGGTAGCGATTTTCCAATGTTTTAGCCGGCTTAAAAAGGCCGATGCGGTCATAATAGATCAGTGTCTGACGACTGATGCCCATGAGCTTGGCAAACTCGGAAATCGTAAAAAAATTATTGGAAAACATAATACTTACCTCTTGACTGTATAGCTGCTATACAGTTTACACTATCAAACAATCAACACATGTGTCAAGAAAAGAGAGGTAAATTTTTATGAAATTGATCTTGCAATTTACACGGCGGCATTGGCTGATATGCGCTGTTACGATTGTTTTGTTGATCCTTGATGTTATGGGAGGATTGTTTATTCCTACATTGGCAGCAGAAATGCTGAATCTTGGCGCCTCAAAAGCGTCATTTGAAAAGCTTTTTGATACCGGAATAAAAATGGCGGCATTTTCTGCAGCTTCCGGGCTGTGCGGGATCCTGGGTGGTTACATGTGCGCGATCCTGGCTTCCAGAGTCGGCAAGGATATTCGGACTGCGCTTTACAAAAAATCGCTGGAGCTTTCCGTATATGACTTTCGACAGTTCGGCACAGCCTCCATCACAACAAGAACCATATCGGATGTAAATACGATCCAGCTTGCAATCAAAAGCATGCTTTCGATCATCCTTCCTGTTCCTGCAATCTGCGTTGCTGCGCTGATTTTGTCATTCCGGCTGGATGCCAGGATCGGATTCTTGCTGCTGATTGTTGTAGTGGCAGTTTTGCTTCTGGCATATCTGATCATGAAAAGCGCGGCACCGCTTTTTCGCAAGCTGCAAAGCCTGCTGGATCAGATGTCAGTAGTGCTGTTAGAAAATATCACCGGTGTTCGGGTTGTCCGGGCGTTTCATAGTGAAGAGAGGGAAGAAAAGAGAATGAAGGATACGTTTGGCATCTATGCTGCGACATCCATCAAGGCAAACAGACGATTCGCATGTCTGGATGGCCTTTCGTTCTTCTTTGTTAATTTTTTTATTGTAGTGATCTATTTGTTCAGCGGAAAGGAAATCAGTGTGGGCAGCCTGCAGATCGGTGATATTACCGCAGTCATTGAGTATGCCATGCTGGTTCTGTTTTTCCTTATGATGGCACAGATGGAAATCCTGACTCTGCCGCGTGCAATGGAATGCTGCGAACGTATTCGCAGCGTACTCGAACACAGGCCGGAAATTGCAGATCCGGCTGACCCTTTGCCGGCAGATCTCCATATGCGCAAAGACGAGGTATTAGCTTTTCGGAATGTTTCGTTTCGCTTTGCAGATGCAGAAGAAAATACACTGTCTCATCTTGATTTTACCTGTCGTCGCGGCGAAACAACGGCGATCATCGGAGGAACAGGCAGTGGAAAATCGACGATTGCATCGCTGATCCTGCGTTTTCACGATGTTATGGACGGCAGTATAACGTTCAATGATCTGGATGTAAGGCAGATAACGCAAAGTGATCTGCGCGATCATATTTCCTATGTACAGCAAAAAGCGTGGCTGTTTTCAGGTAGCATTGCGGAAAATCTTCGTTACGGCAATCAACGTGCAACGGACGAAGAACTGATGCACGCAGCAGATGTTGCACAGGCCGGTGATTTCATCCGATCCCTGCCGGATGGGCTGGATGCTCATGTTGCGCAGGGCGGTACAAACTTTTCCGGAGGGCAGCGGCAGCGACTGTCAATTGCAAGGGCTTTGGTGAAAAAGCCGGAGCTGTTCATTTTTGATGACAGCTTTTCGGCATTGGATTTCAAAACGGACGCGTCATTGCGAAAAGCCCTGTCAAAGGAAACCGAAGATGCGGCGGTTCTGATCATTGCGCAGCGGATCAGCACGATCCGGCATGCCAACCAGATCATTGTGCTGAATGAAGGACAGATGGTTGGAAAAGGCACGCATGAGGAACTGATGAAAGATTGCCCTGTTTATCAGGAAATCTATCGCTCTCAGACAAAGGAGGGACAGGTATGAAAAAGCAGAACACGGCGCTGCGCTTGTTTGGGCAGTTTCGCGGACAACATATCCGGCTGAGCATCATAGGTTTTTCTATTTTTTTCTATGTCGGACTGTCTGTATGGATGCCGATGTACAGTGCGATCGTGATAGACCATTTATGGCAAAGCATTAAAATCTGTTGGGCAAATAAAACAGTATTTCGGATCACATGGGATCACATGGGAAAAGAACTGTTCTGGCTTGCCATCCAATACTTTTTTATGTGGCTGTTTTATTTTCTGCAGTCCTATCTGATGGCCAATGTGGCGGATACGCTGGTTCGGGATCTGCGCGGGCAGGTGGCTGCAAAACTGAACCGTCTGCCGCTTCATTTTTTTGACAGGAATCAGGCGGGAGAAATCCTCAGTCGTGTCACAAGTGATCTGGACAAAATGTCGGAGGTCATGCAGACCGGTTTATTGAGACTGATCGTATCCATCGGAACGATCATCGGATCCATTTGCATGATGCTGTATTACAGTGTTTTGATCACCCTGCTGTTCCTTGCATTCATGCTGCTTGCTACAGAAATAACCAAGATCGTTTCCAAGAAAAGCCTGCGCTATGCCGGAGACCGGATGGAGAGCATTGGAAAACTGACAGGACTTGCTGAGGAATATTATAACGGCCGCAATGTGATCCGTGCATACAATCGGGAAGCGGACAGTATGGAGAGATTTGAAGAGGCAGCGGAAGAAGCAAGGATTGCAAACCAGCGGATGGATTTTCTTTCAAACTGTGTGAATCCGCTGATCCGGCTTCTTACCAGGATCTCACAGGCAGTGATCGCAGTGATCGCGGGGCGAGCCCTGTTAAATGGCAGCATGACGGTAGGTGTTATGCAGGCACTGTTTCAGTACATCAACCTTGCAGCCGAACCATTGACGGAGGCGTCCTATATGATCAACTCCATGCAGTCTGCCCTTGCTGCTGCCGAGAGAACCTTTGCGCTTTTAGATGAAGAGGAAGAGAAAGCGGATCCGGTTTTGCCTGCAAAGCTGGATTGTGCAAAGGGACAGATTGCGTTTGAACATGTCAGTTTCGGATATGATCCGGACTGCCTGTTGATGAAAGATATCAGCTTTACCGCACAGCCCGGACAAAAGATAGCAGTGGTTGGCAGCACCGGTGCCGGTAAAACAACCCTGGTAAATCTCCTGATGCGGTTTTATGAAGTGAACGGGGGAAAGATTACGGTCGACGGAGTGAACACCGCAGATATGACACGCGCAGACCTTCGAAAACAATTTGGCATGGTACTGCAGGATTCCTGGCTGTTTTTAGGAACCCTGGCAGACAATATTGCTTATGGACGGCCTGATGCAAGTCGTGATGAAATGGAAGCGGCTGCGAAAGCCGCAAAGATCGATCATCTGATCCGTACCCTGCCGCAAGGTTATGATACCGTCGTGAGCAACGAAGATGCCAATTTATCCGCAGGTCAAAAACAGCTTCTTACCATTGCCCGTGTGTTTTTATGTGATCCGCCTATCCTGATTCTGGATGAGGCAACCTCAAGCGTAGACACACGAACAGAAATGGAGATTGGCAAAGCGATGACAAAACTAATGCAGGGACGCACAAGCTTTGTCATCGCACACAGGCTTTCTACGATTCGAGATGCAGACAGGATTTTGTACATGGAACACGGAAATATTGTAGAGCAGGGAAGTCATGAGGAACTTCTGGCAAAGGGTGGGGCATATGCGGCACTCTATAACAGCCAGTTTGAGTGAGCTGTTTTTTGTTTATGCAGTATATGAAATCAGATATTCTATAAATTTTTCTACGGCAGGCGAAAGATTTCGCCTGCCTTTTACTGCCAGGCCGATCGTCCGGAAAAAGGGTTCCTTTAACGGGCGGATCTCCAGATCATAGGAAATATGCCGCAGGATCATGTCTGGAAGGATACTGATGCCCAATCCCTTTTCCACCATGGCCATAATGGCAAAGTCTTCCCAGGTGGTAAATGCAATATCCGGTTTTATATGATATTTTTCCAACAGAGCGGAGACCTCAGTTTTACTTCCATGCTCCAACAGCAAAAAAGGCTGGTGATTAAATCCTTCTATATCGACGGCTTCTTTTTGAGCCAGTGGATGATTTGGAGGAAGCACCGCCTTATATTCATCCTTGATCAGTTCGATCGTTTCAAGGGATGAAAGCGTGGGGAGACGTAAAAAACCACAATCAACGCGGCCGTCTAAGATCCATTGTTCCACTTCGTTGTAATCACCAAGAAGAAGCTCATATTCAATTCCTGGATAATCCAGTTTTAATTTTGAAAACAGATCCGGCAGCAGGTTGATCGCTACGCTCGCAAAGGTTCCGATCCTCACAATGCCTGTTTCGAGACCGTTCATCCGGTTGATCTGTGTTTCCAGTTTATCATATTCATGTAAAAGATTTCGGATGTAGGGCATGAGCTGTGTTCCGGCAGATGTGAGTAAAACACCGGATTTATTGCGCTCCAGCAAGGTTACATTCCATTCTTTTTCCAGATCGCCGATCATTTTGCTGATAGAGGACTGGGCATAATCCATGGATTGTGCGGCCGCAGTGAAGCTTCCTTTTTCAATCGTTTTTACAAAGGCAAGATATTTCAGCAAAGGATTTTCCACAGTGATCATTCCTTTCTTCGATACATATCATCTATAATATTCGCTTTTTCTATCATAACAATTCCAATATACTATTGCAAGAGATCTTAAAAAAGGAGTTCTTGCATATGGATAGCAAAAATGAAAATATTGATATGCTTCACGGAAATCTTGCAGGAAATATTCTGCGGTTTGCAATTCCGATTGCGTTGAGCAGCATGCTGCAGCAGCTTTTTAATGCTGCGGATACAGCGGTGGTGGGGGTGTTTCAGGATGAGAATGCGCTTGCGGCTGTTGGAACCAATACGGAAATCGTAGCGTTGATCGTGACGATCTCGGCCGGCCTTTCCGTTGGAGCCAATCTGTTGATCGCAAATAAAATAGGAGAAGATAAACAGGAAGATCTGGGACGATGTATCCGGATTGCACTGATCCTGGCAGGGCTGATAGGAATTATGGGATGTATCCTTGGTCAGTTTCTTGCAAGGCCGCTTTTGTTATGGATACAGACACCTGCTGATATTCTTAAGGCCGCGGTAAGCTATTTGAGAATCTATTTTCTGGGCTTTCCATTTCTGATTCTTTATGATTTTGAGGCTGCCATACTGCGGGCTTTTGGAAACAGCAAATATCCATTTCTGGTGCTGATCGCATCCGGAGTGATCAATGTTCTTATGAATCTGATTTTGGTTGTGGCATGTCATATGGGCGTGTCCGGAGTGGCAATCGCTACCAGTGTATCTACGGTTTTTTCAGCAGGTATGCTCTGGCAGCGTTTAAGGACAGAACAATTCTGGTCAATGTACATGGGAAGACACTTTTGGAACCGAAGATGCGGTGCATTACCGTTGTGGCTGCAGATTCAGTCCGGTTGGCGGGATGCGGCAGGCATGATCTTAAAGAACGGGATTCCGGCGGCTGTGCAGGGAGCAGTATTTTGCATTGCAAATATTTTTGTGCAGTCTGCAGTGAATACATTTGGAGGGACAGCTATTGCCGGAAGCACGATTGCCATGAATTTTGAGTACTTCACCTACTATATCATCACAGCATTCGGTCAGGCGGCAACAACGTTTACCGGTCAGAATCATGCGGCCGGTCAGGAAAAACGATGCAGACAGATCTTGTCACGGAGCCTTTTGTGTGGCCTGATCTGCAGCTCCATTCCAATCTTTGTCATTGTGTTTTTCAGGGATTTTTTTTCTGGAATGTTTTCTACGGAACCTGCCGTGATCAGGGCGGCTTCTGTACGTGTTTTATGTATTCTTCTTTACGAGCCGCTCTGTAATTTTTATGAAATCCCGGCAGGATATTTGAGGGGGAAGGGGTGGTCACTCTATCCTGCCATTGCAGCCATGACAGGTACTTGTGTATTTCGGATTGCCTGGATTCTCACGGTATATCAAAAAAATCCGACCCTTCCCATGCTTTATCATGCCTTTCCGTTTTCGTGGATGTTGACGATTGCACTCGTTGGGATGGGGCTGCTGCTGGTACGTCAGCGCAGATAGATCGATTTCAGGAGTCGGATCCCACAGTCGGTCTTAAAAACAGTTTCAAGCATGTGCTGGATATTTTCGCGGGAATAGCCGCTTTCTCCGGCATTGACCAGATAATCTGCCTCCAGCAGGATCTGGTAATCGATTCCGACAACATCGGTATAGGTATGGTGGTGAGCGGCTAACCAGGAGATCCGTTTGACATCTTCCTCTGCTACCGGCAGATCTTTAAAAAAGTCGTCAACGAGAGCCGGGCTTTCCAGTTCCTGCTTCTTGCCGTTGGTATTTCCGTATTTTTCCCGACACAGCGGACAGGAAATATCATGGATGACAGCCGTCAATTCCAGAACCTTCTGTGTATGTTCATCCAGCCCTTCTGACTGGCCGATGGTTCTGGCATAAGACCAGACTTTCAAAAAATGGTTAATGTCACTTTGGTTTCCCTGATAGAAATCGATCATCTTTTCGATGGCATTTGATACGATCATGGTAGAATCCTCCTTGTTGTTTGCTATCTGATATATCACATTATATCCCTATCATGATCATTGCGCAATGTTTCCGGTTTGTGATAGAATAAAGACTGCTGAGCAAAACGAGTGCAGATCACGAGGATATCTGTCCGTGCTATCATGAGTTGTAAAGGATGTAGATATGAATATACTTGTAATTGATGCCCAGGGAGGCGGGATTGGAAAACAGATCATCAGTGCATTAAAGAAGCATTATCCAGAGCAGCATATTACGGCAGTGGGTACCAACAGCCTGGCAACATCGGCTATGCTAAAGGCTGGGGCAGATGCGGCAGCAACCGGAGAAAACCCGGTCATTGTATGCAGCCGCAGGGCAGATGTGATCATCGGACCGGTTGGGATTGTCATTGCGGATGCACTCCTTGGAGAGATCACGGCAGCCATGGCTGCAGCTGTCGGTCAGAGCCCAGCCAGACGTATTTTGATCCCGGTAAATCACTGCGACAATTTCATTGTGGGTGTGTCGGATCTGAGCATGACAAAGCTCATTGAAGGCGTGGTGGAAGAAGTCGGAAAGTTGGTAAG
>CAVIHW010000067.1:0-11305 GCA_963642615.1 Oscillospiraceae bacterium
GAACCCACGTATCCAGCTTGGAAGGCTGGTGTTCTACCATTGAACTACACCCGCGTCTTGCGACGAACATCATAATACCACAGAACCAGAAAAAATGCAAATACATTTTTACATTTTTTATTTTAACGGAAACATATTCTGCAGCATGTATTTTTATTTCCGACTTTACAGTACCGTAGAAGCCGGGCGGTGCGATATCCTGCGTAGCATAACTATGGGTAGATCGTGTCCGGCTGTGTCACGACTGATGTTTGAGGCAGGCGGACAGTTCTGTTCGACTGTCCGCAAACAGCTGTCAGTTACACCGTCCGAACACGCTACCTATAGTTTGCGCAGCGGGATATCACACCGCCTGGCTTCGAACCCTTCGAAGATGAACTAGAGATACCTCCGCACATATTTCCCGGTATAGGAGACCGGGCTTTCTGCAACCTCCTCCGGTGTTCCTTTGGCGATCACGGTTCCGCCGCGTTCACCGCCTTCCGGTCCGATATCTATGAGGTAGTCGGCGGTCTTGATGACATCCAGATTATGTTCGATCACAATGACCGTATTGCCGCCATCTGATAATCTGCGCAGGATCTCGACCAGCTTATGTACATCTGCAAAATGCAGTCCCGTAGTCGGCTCATCCAGGATGTAGACGGTCTTTCCGGTTCCGCGGCGGCTCAGCTCTGTGGCGAGCTTGATGCGCTGCGCCTCTCCCCCGGACAGCTGCGTAGATGGCTGTCCCAGGCGGATGTAGGAAAGTCCCACATCGTTTAATGTTGCGATTTTGCGGTAGATCGACGGAATATTTTCAAAAAATTTCATGGCCTCTTCCACGGTCATGTTCAGCACATCGTAAATGCTCTTTCCTTTATATCGGACATCCAAGGTCTCCCGGTTGTAGCGCTTGCCTCCGCAAACCTCACAGGGTACATAGACATCCGGCAAAAAGTGCATCTCAATTTTGATGATACCGTCTCCGCTGCAGGCTTCGCATCGTCCACCCTTCACATTGAAGCTGAAACGGCCTTTGTTGTATCCCTTGGCCTTGGCATCCGGCGTGGAGGCAAACAAATCGCGGATCATATCAAAGACACCGGTATAAGTTGCCGGATTGGACCGCGGTGTGCGCCCGATGGGTGACTGGTCAATATTGATGACCTTATCCAACTGCTCTATCCCTTCCAGTTTCTTGAACTTGCCCGGGATGGTGCGGGCGCGGTTTAACTTTCTTGCCAGTTCTTTATACAGGATCTCATTGACCAGAGAGCTTTTGCCGGAACCGGATACCCCGGTCACACAGGTCATAATGCCAAGCGGGAAGGAAACATCAATATTCTTTAAGTTGTTCTCTGCGGCTCCACGTACCGCAATCCAGCCGGTCGGCTTTCTGCGCTCCTTCGGTACCGGAATGCTCAGACGTCCGCTTAAGTATGCACCGGTGATGGATTTTTCATTCTGCATGATCTCTTCTGCTGTACCAATGGCCACCACTTCTCCGCCATGTTCTCCTGCTCCCGGACCGATATCCACAATGCAGTCTGCCGCACGCATGGTATCTTCATCATGCTCCACCACCAAAACGGTGTTGCCAAGATCACGCAGATGTGTCAGGGTTGCCAACAGTTTGTCATTGTCCCGCTGATGCAGACCGATGCTCGGCTCATCCAGGATATAAGCCACACCCACCAGTCCGGAACCGATCTGGGTTGCCAGACGGATACGCTGTGCCTCACCTCCGGACAGAGTGCCGGTCGCACGGGAAAGGGACAGGTATTCCAGACCAACATTCAAAAGAAAATCCAGGCGTGCCTTGATTTCCTTTAAGATCTGATGACCGATGGATTCCTGCATCGGAGTAAGCTTTAACTCTTCCAGAAACGCGCGAAACCGCGTAATGGAAAGCTCGGTCGCCTCATAAATGTTCAACCCGCCCACCGTCACTGCCAGGGAACTGGATTTCAGACGCTGTCCCTTGCAGGCCTTGCATGGCGTGATGCGCATAAAGGTTTCATATTCTGCCTTGGATGCCTCGGAAAAAGTTTCTTTGTAACGACGCTCCACATTGCGGATCAGACCCTCAAAGGCCACCGGATAAACGCCCTCACCGCGCTGACCCTTGTAATAGACCTTTACTTCTTTTCCATTGGTTCCATGTAAGAGCACATCCTGGATTTCCTTTGGATAATCTTCAAAAGGTGTATCCAGACTGAACTGGTATTCCTTGCATAAAGCATCCAGGATCGCATGGGTAAAGCTGTTCTTTTCCGTGCAGGATTGCCATCCCATCACCACAATGGCGCCCTGAGAAATGCTTAACGACCGATCCGGAATCATGAGATTTTCATCAAATTCCATCTTGTATCCCAGACCAAAACAGTCCGGGCAGGCACCGAATGGATTGTTGAAGGAGAAGCTGCGCGGCTCCACCTCCTCAATACTGACTCCGCAGTCCGGGCAGGCAAAGCTCATGCTGAAATTCATGGACTCGCCATCAACCACATCCACGATCATCAGACCGTCAGAAAGTCCCATGACCGTCTCAATGGAATCCGTCAAACGCTTCTCAATGCCTTCCTTGACCACCAGACGATCCACCACAATTTCAATATTGTGCTTAATATTCTTTTCCAGCCTGATCTCCTCGGAAAGTTCGTAGAGATTGCCGTCAATGCGGACTCGCACATAACCGCTCTTTCTGGCCTGCTCCAAAAGCTTGACATGCTCACCCTTTCGCCCCCGCACCACCGGAGCCAGAAGCTGGATCTTTGTGCGCTCCGGAAGCTGCAAAATCTGGTCAACCATCTGGTCAATGGTCTGTTTTTTGATCTCCCGTCCGCACTTTGGGCAATGCGGAATGCCGATGCGGGCATACAGAAGACGCATGTAGTCATAAATCTCCGTCACCGTACCCACGGTAGAACGCGGGTTGCGGTTTGTGGATTTCTGGTCAATGGAAATGGCGGGTGAAAGTCCCTCAATGCTCTCTACATCCGGCTTTTCCATCTGCCCTAAAAACTGTCTTGCATAAGAAGAAAGCGATTCCATATAGCGTCGCTGTCCTTCTGCATAGATCGTATCAAAAGCCAGAGATGACTTGCCAGAACCGCTCAGTCCTGTCAGCACCACCAGCTCATTTCTGGGAATATCCAGGGATATATTTTTTAAGTTGTGCTCATTGGCACCACGAATCTTGATATACTGCTTTGCCATGGCCGTAAACCTTTCTGTCGTAAACTTCTCTTTTCTATATCATCATACCGAGTTGATTATACCACACAAAAAGGTCATGTGCAAACATTTGTTCGCATATGACCCAAGTAAAAAACATGTAGATTATTTTTTCTTAACCATGCATCGCTTTTTGAAAAAGGAAATTCCATAACAAAAAATCTGGTCGTAGTCGTCCTCATACTCTTTTGCATACAGTTTCTCATTAATCTGCCGGAGAGCCGCATCGCACTCACTTTCCAGCTTTTCCAGAATTCTGGTATACTTTGCCTCGAAAATTGCGATCCGGGCATTGACAGGGTCGTAAACAACCACGTCACTTCTGCCTTCACCATGTTCCTTGTTGGAATCAACCATATATCCCGCACCTGTAAAAATACCGGCAAGAAAAGCATGATAAAAATCCTCCCGGTAATCGTGATAACTGATTGTACGGCGAAGTAACATGCTCATTTCCCGCGTGATGCCCTCACTGTCGCCATTCCATACAGCATCAAACAGGACGCTCCGATCCCATTTTTTTGTACTGTCATCAAACCATTTCATGACTGTCGTTTCAAAGATCTCCCTGATCTCTGCATTCGGGATCCGAAGTGCAAATACATCGTCCGGCTGCTCATCATAGTCATCTTTTCTGTCGGCTTTAGTCAGATATCCTGTCAGATACAGCAAACTCCATAGGTTGTCTTCGGAAGAATGTAAGGAATCATACGTCAGACTTTCATCGATCCGCTGAACAATGCAGCCACCAGACATCAAAATTTCGAGTTTTTTTGTAATGGTATTTCCGGCATGATCGATAAAAGAACGGATGATGGCATTATCACTTGTATTTTTCCAATAGCTGACTGGTTCAGCCTTAGGATTTCGCTGTATGTCCAACATATAATTCATAACATCCCACGGACAATAAACATCTACCTTGCCAAAGTGATAACCGTCATACCACTTTTTCATGTCATCCGACCGCTCCATCAGACCCACTTTTTTTAACAACAGCTCAACTTCACTTTGTGCAAAGCCAAAATACTCATTTAAGCGAGAATCCGTGATCGTATCAGATATAAAATTATTGGTTCCCGTAAAAATACTCTCTTTGGCAATTTTCAGGCATCCTGTCACAATCGCAAACTCCAGAGAAGGATTATCTTTCAGAGCCTGCATCAGGCCTTTCATGACATCCAGCATTTCTTTGTAATAACCGTTGTGGTTGGCTTTTGCCACCGGAACATCGTACTCATCCATCAAAAGAATAACTTTTTTATTATAGTGCTGGTTTAACAGCTGTGTTAAAAACTGCAGAGAACGTAGAATATCGGTTTTTTCTGCTTTCCGCTCCGTAAGCTGCCTAAAAAGAATCTTTTCGGAATGGTTTATTGCCGGACTTTCCAAGAGATAAGCATGATTCTGATACAAAAGGGCAATTTCATAGACAAGCTGCTGATATGCATCGAAAAAACTAAGTCCTTCTATCTGACGAAAAGAAATAAAGATCGTAGGATATTGATTCATCCATGCATCGCACATTTCCTGATGTTCGATAATTTCCAGGCCTTCAAACCATTTTCTGCTGCTCTTTCGTATATCAAAAAAAGATGCCAGCATACTCATACCCAGTGTTTTACCAAACCGCCTCGGACGGGTAATCAGGGTCACTTCAGCTTTTGCATCCAGAATTTCTGCGATCAGGCCGGTTTTATCGACATAGTAAAAACCATCATCTCGGATTTTTTCAAAATTTGAAATACCAACCGGAATCTTCATTTTTTTCATATCTATTCCTTCCTTGTAGCTGTGGTAGTGTCAAAAATTGCCTTGCACAAGAAGACAGCGACTCCATATAGCGCCGCTGTCCTTCTGCATAAATTATATCAAATGCCAGACAAGAATCATTATACCACAATGGAGTCGCCATATGCAAACATTCGTTTGCAGTCATTCAGACTCAAGAAAATACACGTTACTGTTTCATACGGAATTTTTAATTCAGAAAATCCCTACCTGTGAACTGTAACAAACACACCACTGCTTGCATAAGGAAGGAATGCTTTAATCCGAAATCAGCACCTTGCACTCATATGCTCTTAACTTCGCATCGGCAGCACCATCTGCATAATTTCCGAGCAGCAGCTTGTAGGAATCAGACTCATTTTGCCAAACAGTTTCTTTTTCATCCTCGCTTAAATTGCACAGCACCACAAGCTTTTGCCCTTCCAATTCTCTTATATATCCGATCACAGCTTCATCCTTCTCATCCAAAAACTGTATGGTGCCATCTGAAACGATCGGCATTTCTTTTCGTAACCGGATCAATGTTTTATAGAAATTTAAGATAGAGTCATTCTCTTTTTCTTCTGTCTCCACATTGATCGTCCCATAATTTTTCTGAACCTCGATCCACGGCTCTGCCTGGGAAAATCCGGCATTTTTATCTGCCGACCACTGCATCGGAGTGCGGGAATTATCCCGTGAACGCTCCGCAAGGATATGCAGTGCCTCTTCTTGGCTCTTCCCGTTTTTCAGAAGGATCTGATAATAATTCAGACTTTCCACATCACGATACTGCTCAATGGAGGCAAAGTGCGGATTCGTCATACCAAGCTCTTCCCCCTGATAAATATAGGGAGTCCCCTGCATAAAATGGATCAGTGCAGCAAGCATTTTTGCAGACTCTTTCCAATACCTTCCTTCATGTCCCAGACGGCTCACAATACGAGGCTGGTCATGGTTGCACCAGAATAATGCATTCCAGCCATGCCCCTCCTGCATTCCCTCCTGCCAGGTTCGAAAAAGCTGTTTTAATCTGGTCAGATCTGCAGGCATCAGCTCCCATTTTTTTCCAGCCTTATAATCGACCTTTAAATGATGAAAATTGAAGCACATGGAAAGCTCTTTCTCATCCGGATTGGAATAACGGATACAATTCTCAAGCGAGGTCGAAGACATTTCCCCGACTGTTACCAGATCCGCAATATCCGTATCACAAACCAGTTCCTTTAAAAATTCGTGGACATGCTTTCCGTCAGTATAAAACCTTCTTCCGTCTCCTTCAAAATCATTTTCATATTTCTCTGGTTTTGAAATGAGATTCACTACATCGAAGCGGAAGCCTTTTATGCCTTTTTCTTTCCAGAACCGGATCACATCCTTAAGTTCTTCACGCACCTGAGGATTCTCCCAGTTTAAATCTGCCTGCGTCACATCAAATAAATGCAGATACCATTTTCCAAGAGAGGGAACATATTCCCAGGTCGGACCGCCAAACTTGGATTCCCAGTTTGTCGGTATTTTGTCCGCCGTCCCTTCCTGAAATATATAATAATCCTGATATTTTTTATCTCCTGCTAATGCTTTCTGGAACCAGACATGTTCCGTTGACGTGTGATTGAACACCATATCAAGCATCAGACCGATATTTCTTGCATCAGCCTCCCGGATCAACTCTTCCAATTCTTCCATGGTTCCGTATCTCGGATCAATCCTGCGATAATCCGCAACATCATAACCATTGTCATTTTGCGGAGAGATAAAAAACGGGGTCAGCCACAAGTAATCTACGCCAAGCCCCTGCAAATAATCCAGGCGCTGTGTCACACCCTTCAGATCACCGAAACCATCTCCGTTTGAATCCTGAAATGATTTCGGGTAGATCTGATATACTACCTTATCCTTAAAATTCATTCTTCCACGCTCCACTCTGCAATAACAGTTTCATTACATTTTGCCTGAACACCCGTATGCATCTTAATATGTTTCACCTTTCCCTTGGCGGTAAATACACACACCGTTACATCCGGATGTCCCGCTGCTTTGATCTTTTCACGGTCAAACTCAAGCAAAGGAGTACCTTTCTTTACCTTCTGTCCTGCTTCTACCAGGTAGGTAAATCCATCCCCCTGCATATCAACTGTGTCGATTCCCACATGCAGCATGATTTCCAGACCATTATCCATGACAAGGCCAATTGCATGTTTCGATTCCTGGATCAATAATGCAACCGTTGCATCGACAGGTGCACATACCACATTGCTCTCCGGCCGGATTGCCAGACCTTCTCCCACCATACCTTCTGAGAAGACACCATCTCCGACTTCTTTTAAGGAAATCACCTGTCCTGTCAGATATGCACTTATGGTTCCTTCTGACGCTTCTTCTGTCATTTCTGCATCCGTCCGATCTTCTTTTACCGTTTCTTCTGATTCTGTTTCTTCCACGCCGTTAAAATCTGCCACACTTAATTTTTTTCTTCCGATCAGACAGGTTAGTATAAACGGCACTGCGATCGCGATCAGCATACAAAGCGCAAAGCTTAACATATAGCGGGGCTGGATCGATAAGATTCCCGGAATTCCGCCGACTCCGACTGCATTTGCGGTTGTATTGGTTGCAACACATACGATCGCAGCACAGGCAGAACCGACCATTCCGCATACAAACGGGAAGCTGTACTTTAAGTTTACACCGAAGATTGCCGGTTCTGTTACTCCCAGATAACAGGAAATACATGCCGGTACATTCACTTCCTGTGCCTGTGCATTTTTCTTTTGCAGGGCAATCATTCCAAGAACAGCAGAGCCTTGTGCGATGTTAGAAAGTGCGATCATCGGCCAGAGCATGGTTCCGCCGTAATCGGCGATCAGCTGTAAATCAATAGCATTACTCATATGATGCAGTCCGGTGATAACAAGCGGTGCATAAACAAATCCGAAGATTGCTCCAAATACGACCTTGAACGAGCCTGTGATTCCTGCATATACCACTGCTGAGATTGCGGAACCAATCTTCCATCCGATCGGTCCGATCACAACATGAGCTGCAATGACTGCAATGACTAAGCTGCAAAACGGCACCACGATCATAGAGACGACCTGCGGAGTCACTTTTCGGAAGAATTTTTCCAGATAAACCAATGCAAAGGCTGCCATGATCGCCGGGAGTACCTGTGCCTGATATCCGATCATATCAATCGTAAAGTAGCCGAAATCCCACTTCGGAATATCTGCGGCAGCGGTGGAAGCCACAGAATACGCATTTAACAGCTGTCCGGAAACCAAAGTAAGACCGAGTACGATTCCAAGCATCTGCGTCGTGCCCATTTTTTTCGTTACCGACCAACAGATTGCAACCGGAAGCATATGGAAGATTGCTTCACCGATCAACCACAAAAAGCTGTCGATACCGGACCAGAACTGGCTGATATCACATAAGGTCTTTGTTCCGTTCTGGAAGAAATAAATACTGTCGATACAGTTTCTGAAACCAAGGATCAATCCACCGGTAATGATGGCCGGGATCAACGGTGCAAAGATCTCTGCAAGAACGGAAACGATCCTCTGCAGCAAGTTTTGATTCCGCTTCGCCGCCTGTTTCACTTCGTCCTTTGATACCCCTTCAACGCCTGCAACCTTCACAAAATCATTGTAAAAGTCTGCAACGGTATTGCCGATGATCACATGGAACTGACCAGCTTGTGTAAAACATCCCTTTGCAACCTTCATTGCTTCAATTTTCTCAACATCCGCTTTTGACGGATTATTCAGCACAAAACGCATTCTTGATATGCAATGCGTAACTGCAGCAATATTGCTCTTCCCTCCCACGAGACGAAGAAGCTCTTTTGCATCTGCTTCATATTTCCCCATTTTGCCGTCCTCCTGACTTTTAACTTGTTCAAACAAGTTTCTTCCATATCTTTGTAGCACACTTGTTCAAACAAGTCAAGCTTTATTTTGAAAACTCGTTTAAACATGTTGAAAAACAGGTTTTTCTTGCTTATAATAATCCATAGACGTTTACACAAACAGACAAAGGAGCATGTATGCCAAAGGCAAAATTTGAAGCAATTTACAAAGATCTCAAACAAAAAATCGAATCCGAAGAATATCCCTTTCAGGAACTCCTTCCCTCCGAAAATAAAATGGTAGCGATTTATGGCTGTTCTCGCAATACCATTCGCCGGGCAGTCGCAGAACTGACCGAAGAAGGTTATGTTCAGCCACTTCACGGCAAAGGTGTACGTGTTATTTATCAGCCTGTCGATCAGGCTGCTTTTACAATCGGAGGAATTGAGTCTTTCAAAGAATCGGCAATTCGAAACCATAAAGAACGCCATACCGATGTCATTCAGTTTGCAGAAATCACCGCGGATGAACGATTGGCAGCAAAAACCGGATTTGCACCGGGAAGCGACCTCTATTACATTCAGCGTGTCCGTTATCTGGATGGCAAGGCCTTGATCATTGATATCAACCTGTTCCTGCGCTCTCTTGTTCCCGGACTGACTCCGGAAATCGCAAAGGATTCTATTTACCACTATATTGAACATACACTGGGAATGCAGATCGTGACCAGTAAGAGGAAAATGACGGTAGAACGGACCACCGCAATTGATGAGAAATATCTGGAATTAAATGACTATAATTGCCTTGCAGTTGTCACCGGACAGACCTTTAACGCAGATGGAGTGATGTTCGAATATACCCAGTCCAGACATCGCCCGGACTATTTCTGCTTCCAGGACACCGCCACAAGGCGGACATCCTAACTCCAACACTCCGCTGCTTAACCAATTCTACCGCTGCTAACAACGCCAAAAGCCGGTCGGTGCAATATCCCGCGTAACATAACTATGTATAGCTGGATATACACCGACCGGCTTCAAATCTTATGCGATATGTATTTTTTACTATTCTTTATACATTGAATCGGAACAGAATAACGTCGCCGTCTTTGACTACGTAATCTTTTCCCTCCAGGCCTACCAGGCCTTTTTCTTTTGCTTTTGCATAGGTACCACAGTCTAACAGATCCTGATAGTTGACAACCTCGGCACGAATGAAGCCACGTTCGAAATCAGAATGGATCTTGCCTGCCGCCTGCGGAGCCTTGGTGCCAACCTTGATGGTCCATGCGCGCGTTTCATCCTCACCGGAAGTCAGGTAGCTGATCAGACCCAAGAGACGATAGCTTGCTGAGATCAGCTTGTCAAGACCGGACTCAGTCAGGCCAAGTGCCTCTAAGTATTCCTGCTTTTCATCGTCATCCAGTTCTGCAATCTCCTGCTCGATCTGGGCGCTGATCGCAAATACCTCACAGTTGTTTGCTGCTGCATATTCACGTACTGCAGCAACATGCGGATTGGAAGCACCGTCATCTGCCAGATCTTCCTCTCCTACATTGGCTGCAAAAATAACCGGCTTGCAGGTTAACAGATTCAGAGAATTTACAAATGCCATAACATCCTCATCATCATTCTCATAGGAAGAAGCCAGCTTTCCATCTTCCAGGATTGCTTTCAGTTCTTTTAAGATTTCTACTTCCTTTGCCAGAGATTTGTCGTTGAACGCGGACTTGGAAGTCTTTGCAATACGACGTTCCAGAATCTCAATATCCGAGAAGATCAGTTCCAGGTTGATCGTCTCGATATCACGGATCGGATCTACGCTGCCCTCTACATGAATCACGTTCGGATCTTCAAAACAGCGTACCACATGAACGATCGCATCGACCTCACGAATGTTTGCCAGGAACTGGTTTCCAAGACCTTCACCTTTGGATGCACCCTTAACCAGACCTGCAATATCAACGAACTCGATGACTGCCGGTGTGACCTTCTTGGAATGATAAAGATCCCCCAACAGTTTCAGACGATTATCCGGAACCGCAACCACACCCACATTCGGGTCAATGGTGCAGAACGGATAGTTGGCCGACTCCGCACCCGCCTTTGTCAGAGAGTTAAACAGCGTACTCTTGCCGACATTCGGCAAACCCACGATACCTAATTTCATAACAATATATCCTCCTTAGAATACGTAAACACGTACTTTGATAGCTTATTCCTGTCTACTATAACATAGGGAGAACGAAAAGTAAATGTTCGGATGCTGCTCCATAAATGCCAATAGTATCAGAGAGTCCGAAGTTCCGGCTAGGACATACAGAACCGCATACCCTGGTGGAATTTTTACCTCGTGCGCTTGCGCCGCCTATTGTCTCCCCTGCGACCAAACTCGCGTGCTTCGCACGCTCAGACAAGGTCTCCGGGGAGACGCTATGCTCGCGCACTCGGAAAATTCCAAAGGGT
>CAVIHW010000068.1:0-11141 GCA_963642615.1 Oscillospiraceae bacterium
CGGGGAGACGCTATGCTCGCACACGTGGAAAATTCCAAAGGGTCTGCTTATTCTGTATGGCAGTCCCGGCACTTCTACGTTATTGGCTGAGTTGGTGTATCGTTTCATAAATAACTGGCTTAGTCTGTGGGCAAGCGAGTAGGATAGTTATTTTGTAAACGATGTATTAGATATCGTTGCAGAACGGTTGTGTTATGGGATGAACTATTTTACCTTGCTGGTTCTTGTTTGAAGCTTTGCTTCGGTTCCTTTTTCAATATGTGGTTCACTGACACGTTCAATCTGGTTATGGATGATGTTATCTTCGTTAATTTTCTTGTAGCCGACTTTTATCCGTTCTGGCTGTGTAAGGTTTAAGAAATCTTTTTTGAATTTGTTGATGGTTTCCTGATATTTGGCGGCATCCTGATCACCAGGGGTTTGTTTTATGTCATAGAGCACAGCTTTAAAGGTATCATTTTCGCAAAGTTCGATCAATCCGGATACAGCATCATAAAACGGCTGTAATTTTTCTTTGTTTTCCGGAGTACTTAATAGCTCGGCTCTCTTTGTTTTATCTGGTTCTTCAATTCCAAGATAGTCTAAGGCCTGTTTTTCCAGATCGATCATTTCCAGACCATGTTGGAAATGTCCGAGTCGAGATTTAAGCTTACTACAGCTGAGCATGTTTGGTTCGCAGTTTTTGACTGCAGTATCCCAGCTCTTGAGGGCGAGTTTTTTCTCGTCTGCGTATTTTTCCGGATGGGCGATTACATCAGCCAGAGGAAATGGTTCTGTATTGAAATTTTTAGAGATTCTTACATTCTTTTCATAATAATCTTCTGCGATCATATTGTACAGAGTCAGGTTGCGGCGGTATGGCGCATGATCTTCCGGGTGCAGAGAACAGTTTTTTTCGGCTTCCAGTGCTGCCTGAGCGGCTTCGATTGCCGGTTTTTGTTCCACGATCATTCTGGCACGATTCTCGAATTGCTCCATGTTTTCCTGCTGGAAATTTTTCAGCTGTGCGATCAGGGCTTTATTTTTTTGCGGGTGTTTTCCCTGGTAGATATTGCATGCATTTTCTACATTCTGGTAAGCTAGCCGGAGTGCATCACGGTTTTTTGCGGTATCACCGTTTTGCAGCACTTTTCTGAGCTCCTTCACACTTTGTTTGACTGCGTCATAGCGTCTTGTTTTCCGAAGCCAGTGAAACCATGGTTTTGCGGATCGGATGCTGCTTTGGAGCTGATCAAGATCATGGAAAAGCTTTTTGTTGTCTTCGTATTCTTTCTTGGAGATATGCCCCTTGTTTTTCTGAAAATGATAGAATCCGTTTCCGAGTTTATCTGCAATCGATTTTTTGAGTGCTTCGTCGGTGAGATAACTGAAGTCGACCTTTTTGAAAAAAGTAAAGGAAGCAACATCACCTTCCCGCTTTGTCAGCTCAGCTTCTGTTTTTTTCAGCTTTTTTTGATCCTCCAGATATTTTTTATAACCTGGGTCATCCTCATTGACGTGGATCCATTCTTTTTCAGAATTCCACTGTCCGTTTTTTTTGTTTATTTTGAATTCATAAATTTCTCTGCTGTCATTATCTCTCATGCTCTGAAGCATGGCTCTGTCTTTTTGTGTATTGTAATCCTGTTCACTGCGAAGCTCTGCTCTTTTCTTTTTCAACAAAGCAGCAAAGCAGTTGTCTATGGTTAATGTGGAATCCAACTGAAATGTTTCTTCAAAGTCTTGTTTCGTTTCATCAGAAATTTGCGTTGGCAAAGAACTTATCATATTTGTAAGAGACATAGAATAATAACCGATCGTTGAGGTCGATTCCATACGATCAGCATACCAGTCATCACTATGGCCGGGATTCTTGTTGATAAAATCCTGCCACGCCGGTTCAACCTGGTCACGGTAGAACCTTGCAATGTTGTCAAACTGGATTCCGGTTTTGTCAATTTTGATAAGCTCATCCGGTGTTTGAACCAGCAGATTCTTATCCAGTTCAAGCATTTCGGCATGGCTAAGCTCACATATAACATTCGAAAAAATAAAATGGGCACTTGTCAGGGTGACGAGTCCATCTGAGGTTAAGACCTCGTTGTTCGTCTGCTTCTTTAACTGACGATGAAGATCACGTTCAAACTGTTCTCTTAGCTTTTTCTGTTCTTCCCTTGTTAATCGGTCATTTTGCTGGCTTTTTGGTGGCATACGATCATCCTTCCCTTCTATGTCACAAACTCCGGGCACCTAAGGTGCCTGTCTGTATCGTAAATGGTAACTTGGAGTTCCTTATCTGTCTTAATTATACACGATGCAGCAGGACAAATGTAGGACAAATTTGGCTGCGTAAACCATATCTATATCTTGGATAGTCCGAAGTTCCGGGCACACCATACAGAAACGCGGCACTAGGTGGAATTTTTACCTCGTGCGCTTGCGCCGCCTATTGTCTCCCCTGCGGGCTAAACTCGCGTGCGCTGCACGCTCAGACAGGCCCTCCGGGTAGACGCTATGCTCGCGCCACTCAGAAAATTCCAATGTGCCGCTAATTCTGTGTGGTGTGCCCGGAACTTCTACTGTACTGGCTTAGCTACGATAAAAATTCTGCTGTTGTAAATATATTGGCTTTGCCGACAATAACTTGTTGGCAGAACCTCTTAGGATTGTGAGAAGTGTCTGGCTATTTTAATGCTTTTTCTACAGTAGCTCAGCCAATAACGTAGAAGTGCCGGGGTGGTCGTGCAGAATAAGCAGACCCTTTGGAATTTTCCACGTGTGCGAGCATAGCGTCTCCCCGGAGAGCCTGTCTGAGCGTGCGAAGCACGCGAGTTTAGCTCGCAGGGGAGACAATAGGCGGCGCAAGCACACGCGGTAAAAATTCCACCAGGGTATGCGGTTCTGTACGACCGCCCCGGCACTTCGAACCTTACGAGATACCGCTATCTAAATTGATATTTGCATGAAGCCCCTGCAAAACGCCCCCTTGACGGTTTTTGCGGATTATAGTAAGTTAGTAAGGTGTTAAAATGACTGTGAACGAAGAAAAGAGGAGGACTCCATGATTAAGCTGGTGGTATCGGATATTGATGGGACTTTGCTGGAGGATGGCGGACATGAACTGAATCCGGAACTGTTTGATGTGATCTTAAAGCTGAGGGAGAAGGGCATGCAGTTTGCAGCGGCGAGCGGCAGGCAGTGGGCGAGCATTGAGCAGGTGTTTGATCCGATCAAGGAAAAGATTTTTTATCTGTCGGATAATGGCGCTTACGTAGGCTGTCATGGCCGTCAGCTTTTTGTCAATACGATCGAGCGCTCCCTGGCCGAAGAACTGATCCTGGATATCCGAAAAGCAGGCCTGACCGTGATGGTGGGCGGCCCGGATGTGGCTTACATGGAGAACCCGGATCCGGAATTTGAAGACTGGATCTTAAACGGATATAAATTCCGGGCAAAGAGTGTAGCGGATGTGCTGACTGTGCAGGATCAGTTTATCAAGGTGTCTGCTTACCGGAAGACCGATATCGAGGCTCATACCAAAGAGCTGCGTGAAAAATATGGAGACCGTCTGAAAATGACCATCTCCGGTGATATGTGGCTGGACTGCATGGCTTTTGGCATCAATAAGGGCGAGGCTGTGAAGCTTTTGCAGGAGAGCCTTTCTATTGCCCCGGAGGAGACTATCGCTTTTGGAGATCAGTTAAATGATGTGGAGATGCTTGGTCGGGCATATTACAGCTTTGCCATCGGAAATGCAAGGGAAGAAGTCAAGAAGGCTGCGCGGTTTGAGGCGGATACCAATGTGCGCGACGGTGTGCTGAAAATTTTGAAACTGCTGGTATAGCGGTTCATTGGAAAGAGAGCGATTCGGAAATAAAAGAATGATAAACTACAGGAAAAAACATTATTTTTGCGGAATCATGCTGGCACTGATCCTGGGATGTCAGAGCTTTCTTACCGCCTGCAGCATGAATCTTCCCATGGTGCAGGACAGTACAGACACGCAAGGATATACCGATGCCCAGACCATGCTCATCATTGCCACGGAGCGAAACAGGTATCGCGAGGTTTACACAGATCAGATCTGGAATGTAGAGGTGAGCGATGACCAGGTGACGTTTCAGTCCTATCTTTTGGAGCAGATCCGCCAGTTTCTGGGAGAAATAAGATCCATGAATCTTCTGGCAGATGAACAGGGGCTGACTTTGACCGGTCAGGAGCGGGAGCAGTTAAAAGAGCTGGCCGATGAATATTATGCGTCCTTAAGTGATGCGGACAAGAAATATACCGGTGCATCAAGAGATGATGTCTATACCATGTATGAGGCCTATCATCGGGCAAACAAGCTGGTGGACGAGCTGACAAAGGATGTGAGCCTGGAGATCAGTGACAGTGAGGCGAGGGTGATCCGGGTGCAGGAGATCGCAGTCAGTGAAGAGGAAAAGGCACAGGAGCTTTACGAAAAGATTACGCAGGATGGTGCAGATTTTGCAGCCACGGCCAGGAAAGAATCGGAAAATACAGAAATTGAGCTGTCCGTAGGAAAGGGAGAACGGGATGCCGGATATGAAGACCCGGTCTTTGCACTGGAAACAGATCAGGTGGCGGAGCCTTTTTTGTGGCAGGGAAAATGGTATCTGGTAAAATGCATCAGCGATTTTGACGAAGATGCAACACTGGAACGAAAGAAAAAGCTGGCTATGCAGAGGAAGGATCAGGCCTTCCAGAGCATTTACAATTCTTTCGAAGCAGATCACAAGGTGGAGATCGAGGGCAGTATCTGGAATAAGGTATCCTTAAGTGACGGGGCAGACTGTACAACATCGGATTTCTTTGAACGATATCACGAGATGATGGACGAATAAGAGGATCAGGGAAAGCAAAGGGGGATTTGCGGATGATCGCATTAAAAATAGAAGATACAAAGAGCTTTACCGCCCAGCTTTTTATGGGGGAAACCTTTGACAACTGGCTGGTGAGGGAAGCAACGATCGTGACGTTTAACAGCTTTCACATAGACGGACGGATCCATCAGGGGTATTATTCAGAGGAAGAACTGGAATCAAATCATATCGAGGAACTCTCCTCCTGGAAAACCTTAAGATCATTCTGCTATCAGCTGATCAAGGGAAAGCGACTTCCGGAGAGCTTTCAGATCACCATGCAGCTGACACCCCAGGAAAATGAAAAATTTCTCCAGAGGGTAAAACCGGATTTTCCGTCTGAACAGCTGGCGGCATTATATTTAAACATTCGTTACGACAATCATGTGTTATCCTGCGTGACCGGTACCTCGTTAAAGGTCTTTACCCTGGATAAGCAGATCGAGCACGAGTGGGATGAGACCGTGCGGAGATATTTTAAGAAGCTTCAGATCCCGTATCTGGAATCATAAGAACTGGATTATTAGCACTCAATTCAAATGAGTGCTAATTTTTTATTGACTTTTGCCTGTTATGGTATTAAAATACCCATATGAAAACGGAAAGCAGATGAGCGTGTCTGTTTTCGATTCTGAATCAAAAAGGAGAAGCAACATGAGCAGAACAGGTAATTTATCTATAAACAGTGAAAATATTTTCCCGATCATTAAAAAATGGCTGTATTCCGATCATGATATCTTTTATCGTGAGATCGTATCCAACGGCTGTGATGCCATCACGAAGTTAAAAAAACTGGAGCTGATGGGCGAGTATACCAAGCCGGAAGACATGGAATACAAGGTACAGGTAACCGTCAATCCGGATGACAAGACCATCTCCATCACAGATAACGGTATTGGTATGACAGAGGAAGAGGTAGAAGAGTATATCAACCAGATCGCCTTTTCCGGTGCACAGGATTTCCTGGAAAAATACAAAGATAAGGCCAATGAAGATCAGATTATCGGTCATTTCGGACTGGGCTTTTACTCCGCATTCATGGTTGCAGATAAGGTGACCATCGATACCCTTTCCTATAAAGAAGGCAGCAAGGCAGTGCATTGGGAGTCTGAGGGCGGTCTGACCTTTGAGATGAAGGATGGTGAGAAGGAAGGACAGGGAACCACCATTACCCTGTACTTAAACGAGGACAGCTATGAGTTCTCCAACGAGTACCGCGCAAGAGAGGTCTTAGAGAAATACTGTTCCTTCATGCCGGTTCCGATCTATCTGAACAATGAAAAGGCTGAACCGCAGTATGACACCATCGAAAAAGAGGAGCTCACCGACAAGGATACCATTGTCGAGACCGTTGTAGAGCCGGCAAAGACCGAGGAAAAGGAAAACGAGAACGGTGAGAAAGAGACTGTAGAGGTTGAACCGGCAAAAGAGAAGTATAAGATTTTAAGACGTCCGGTGGCTTTGAATGATACCACTCCGCTGTGGGCAAAGCACCCGAATGAGTGTACCGATGAAGAGTACCGCGAGTTTTACCGCAAAGTCTTCCACGACTACAAGGAGCCGTTGTTCTGGATCCACTTAAATATGGACTATCCGTTCAACTTAAAGGGTATTCTTTACTTCCCGAAGATCAATACCGAGTATGATTCCATTGAGGGAACCATCAAGCTGTACAACAACCAGGTATTCATCGCAGATAACATCAAGGAAGTGATCCCGGAATTCCTGATGCTGTTAAAGGGTGCTATTGACTGCCCGGATCTGCCGTTAAACGTATCCAGAAGTGCCCTGCAGAACGATGGATTTGTAAAGAAGATTTCCGATTACATCACCAAGAAGGTAGCCGACAAGTTAAGCGGCATGTGCAAGACTGATCGTGAAAACTATGAGAAATACTGGGATGACATTGCTCCGTTCATCAAATTCGGCTGCATCAAGGACGAGAAATTTGCAGAGAAGATGAACGATTACATCCTCTTTAAGAACTTAGAAGGCAAATACCTGACCTTAAAGGACTGCTTAGAGGAGAATAAAGAGAAGCATGAAAATACAGTCTTCTATGTAACCGATGAGAAAGAGCAGAGCCAGTATATCAACATGTTCAAGAAGGAAGGTCTGGACGCTGTCATCCTGCCGCACAGCATTGACAGTCCGTTCATCAACCATCTGGAGCAGAAGACAGAAGGCTTGAAATTCCTGCGCATCGATACCGACTTAAACAGCAACTTCAAGGAAGAGGTCAAAGAGGATGACGAGGAATTTAAGAAGACCTCCGAGAACCTGACCGAGATCTTCAAAAAAGCCTTAGGAAACGATAAGTTAGAGATCAAGGTAGAAAAACTGAAGGATGAGAGCATTTCCTCCATGCTGACTGTATCCGAAGAAAGCCGTCGTATGCAGGATATGATGAAGATGTATAACATGTACGGCATGGATCCGTCCATGTTTGGCGGTGTAGGAGAGACCCTGGTATTAAATGCCAACAACAAACTGGTTCAGTATGTTTTAAACCATGGCGAGGGTGAAAATACAGGAAAGATCTGCGAACAGCTCTACGATCTGGCACTGCTTGCCCATGGCAGCTTAAGTCCGGAGCGCATGACCGGATTTGTGGCACGTACCAACGAGATCATGATGATGCTTGCCGAGCAGTAAAAAAGAAAATAAAACGATCACTTCGGATTTTAGACCGGTCGGTGCAGAGATTGCACCGGCCGGTTTTTTACGTTTACATGTCATAACATGCGCCCGTATTTTCTTGCGGGAATCAGGGTATAATGCTATACTGGAAGCTAAGTAAAAGAACGATACACTAGAAACGAAGGGAGCAATGACATATGGGACTGATCAGAGCAGCGGCAGGTGCACTTGGAGGAACACTGGCAGACCAGTGGAAGGAATTTTTCTATTGTGACGCGATGGACAAGGAGGTATTGGTAAAGAAGGGACAAAAGCGTATCTCATCCCGTTCTTCCAATACGAAGGGCAACGACAATATCATTTCAAGCGGCAGCGGCATTGCAGTGGCAGACGGGCAGTGCATGCTGATCGTGGAGCAGGGCAAGATTGTGGAGGTCTGCGCGGAACCGGGCGAGTTTACCTATGACAGCTCCACGGAGCCGAGCATCTTTTCCGGAAGTCTGGGAGAAGGCATCAAGAAAACCTTTCAGGTCATTGGAAAGCGTTTTACCTATGGCGGTGATCCGGCAAAGGATCAGCGGGTTTACTACATCAACACCAAGGAACTTGGGGAGGTCTTATTTGGAACGGCAACACCAATCCCGTTTCGTGTTGTGGTAGACGAGGATCTTGGCTATAAGCTTTCCGTGGACATCCGCTGCAATGGCCTCTTTACCTACCGGATCTGTGACCCGCTCCTTTTCTATACCAATGTGTGCGGAAATGTGGCAGATACTTATGAGAGCGACGAGATCGCATCCCGCTTAAAGAGCGAGATGATGAATGCCTTACAGCCGGCACTGGCAAAGCTTTCCGCGCAGAAGATCCAGTATTATGAGATTCCGGCACATACCATGGAAATTTCCGATGCATTAAATGAAGTGCTTTCCGGATCCTGGAAACAGAAAAGAGGACTGGAAATCTTCTCCGTAAATATCAATTCCTTAAGCATTCCGGATGATCAGAGAAAGAAACTGACCGAGTGGGAAGAAAATGCCATGACTACAAACACGAATACGGCAGCAGCACGTCTGGTGGGTGGTCAGATCGATGCCATGAAGGCAGCAGCAGCAAACCAGGGAGGCGCCATGGCCGGATTTATGGGCATGGGCATGGCTGCAAATGCAGGGGGAGGCATGAATGCCCAGAGCCTCTTTGCCATGGGTCAGCAGCAGGCAGCACCGCAGACTGCGCCGGCCGATGGCGGACATCCGGCAGCCGATCCTGCCACTGCCTGGGTATGTTCCTGTGGGGCAACTGCCCATGGAAAGTTCTGTCCGGAATGTGGTGCAAAAAAACCGGAACCAAAGATCCAGCCGTCCGGAAGCTGGGTCTGCACAAACTGTGGAACAAAGGCCACCGGCAAATTCTGTCCGGAGTGCGGAACGCCAAAGCCTGTTGAAGCAGATGGCTGGGTATGTTCCTGCGGAAATGTAAACAAGGGCAAGTTCTGCAGCAACTGCGGAGCAAAAAAACCTGCCGGAGCCCTGCTTTATAAATGCGATAAATGTGGCTGGGAGCCAGAAGATCCGGCACATCCGCCGAAATTCTGTCCGGAGTGCGGGGATCCCTTTGACGAGGGCGATATCGTAAAATAGAATAAAACAGATCGGAGAAAACGATATGGGAGAATTACAGGAGTATAAGTGTCCCTGCTGTGGAGGCGGTATCCGTTTTGACAGCAAGTCCCAGAAGCTGAAATGTCCGTACTGTGACACAGAGTTCGAGCTGGATGCCTTAAAACAGTATGATGAAAGCCTGAAACAGGAAACAGCCGATGACATGAAGTGGGAAAAGGCAGAGGGCAGCACCTGGCAGGAAGGGGAAGAACAGGGGCTAAACGCCTACCACTGCGAATCCTGCGGAGGCGAGATCATGGCAGACCAGAATACCGCGGCCTCCACTTGTCCGTTTTGCGGCAACCCCATTATCATGACAGGAAAGGTGTCCGGTGCACTGCGCCCGGATATCCTGATCCCGTTTAAGCTTGACAAAAAGGACGCAAAAGCAGGACTTATGAGACACCTGGAGGGCAAAAAGCTCCTGCCGAAGATCTTCAAGGATCAGAACCACATTGATGAGATCCGTGGGATCTATGTGCCGTTCTGGCTGTTCAATACGCAGGCCGATGCCAATATCCGCTACCGGGCAACCAGAACGCGCTTTTGGAGCGACAGTCGGTTTGACTATACGGAAACCAGCCATTTTATGATCAACCGTGCAGGCAGCATTGACTTTGAACGGGTGCCGGTAGACGGTGATTCCAAAATACCGGATGACCTGATGGAGTCCATCGAACCCTTTGATCTTTCCGAGGCGGTTCCGTTTCAGTCAGCGTACCTGGCAGGATACCTGGCAGACCGTTATGATGTAGATTCCGAGACCAGCGCACCGAGAGCCAACGAACGTGTCAAAAAGACGGTTGAGCGTGCCTTTGAGGAGACCGTGACCGGATATGCCACAGTGGTAACAGAAAACAGCAGTGTCCGGCTTCACGACGGAAGTGCCCAGTATGCATTGCTCCCGGTATGGATCTTAAATACCACCTGGAACGGAAAACAATACCTCTTTGCCATGAACGGACAGACCGGAAAATTTGTGGGAGATCTTCCGGCGGATCCGGCAGAAGTCCGCAAAATGACCATAAAGCTGACCCTGATCCTTACCGTAGTCGTCTATATCCTGCGTCTTGTTTTATGGATGCTTGGAGTCTGAGGGAAAGGAGTGAGAGCATGAAAAACAAAAAAACCTATGCAGCAGTTTTGCTGGCTGGCATTCTTTCCCTGGCCGGAGGCATTCCGGTACTTGCGCACACGGAAGGATTTTCCGAGGAATATGACCGTTTTCAGGATCCGGACGGCCTCCTTTCCAAGGAAGATGACAATGCGCTGAATGAAAAATTAAACGAGATCAGCCACGACCAGAATGTAGACATCACGGCAGCCATAGTAAACAGCCTTGACGGAAAAAGCGCCGAAGCCTATGCGGATGATCTTTATGATGCCTGTGATTTTGGCTATGGAGAAGAGCATGACGGAGTCCTTTTGCTGGTTGGCCTAAATGATCGTGACTGGCATATCTCCACCTGCGGATACGGGATCGCGGCATTTACAGATTATGACATCCAGTATATCGGTGAGGAGATCAAACCGTTTTTGTCAGATGGAAACTATCTGGAAGCCTTTGAAACCTATGCCGATCTTTGCGATGACCGTCTGGATGAGATCGAGAATTATGAAGGAAATTACGAGACAGAACCGGTATCACGTGGCTTTTTGTCACCGGTATGGATTTTGATCTCCTTAGGTGTGGGCTTTGTGGGAGCCCTTTTGGCAGTCGGCGTCAGCAAGAGCAAATTAAAGAGTGTGAGCATGCAGAAGGAGGCACAAAACTATGTCCGCCCGGGCAGTATGCACCTTACAAACAGCAGCGATCATTTCCTGTACCGCAATGTCACAAGAACACCAAAGCCCCAGCCGAAGAACCCATCTGGGGGCGGAGGCAGCAGCACCCATACCGCATCATCCGGACGTACACACGGCGGAGGCGGCGGGAAGTTTTGATCCGTATTTTTTCATTTCCATGTGAAATGTTGGTCGG
>CAVIHW010000069.1:0-11059 GCA_963642615.1 Oscillospiraceae bacterium
AGACAAGGTCTCCGGGGAGACGCTATGCTCGCGCACTCGGAAAATTCCAAAGGGTTTGCTTATTCTGTATGTCCGCACCGGAACTTCTACGTTACCACCACCAGATGTTTGTGTACAACAACTGCTATATGCACTAGTGCATCAAATAATAATAACTATGATCAGGCCAGTTATCATGCAATCTAAACAAAGTCAGCAACGTTTTTGACGCATAAACAAACAGCGAGGCCAATACATTAGAAGTTCCGGGATTATCATATAGAATAAGCAGGCGCATTGGAATTTTCCGAGTGCGCGAGCATAGCGTCAGGACGGAGTGAGTTGTTTGAGCGTGCAGCGCACGCGAGTTTCGAACGCAGTCCTGACAATAGGCGGCGGAGCGCACGAGGCAAAAAATTCCACTTAGCGCCTGCGGTTCTATATGATAATCCCGGAACTTCGGACCCTACCATAATTATATAAAAAGCTTTTACAAATTTATTTGAGGTATTTCTCCATCATCGGGCATACATCAAGCGTTGCAAAGTAATCCTTTGCAGTCTCTGCACGGCGGATCATCTGCACGGATCCGTCCTCTTTTAAGAGCAGTTCTGCAGATTTCAATTTACCGTTGTAGTTGTAGCCCATAGCAAATCCATGTGCTCCGGTGTCATGGATAACTAAGTAATCACCCATTTCGATCTCCGGAAGCATACGGTCGATTGCAAATTTATCGTTATTCTCGCAGAGGGAACCGGTCACATCGTATTTGTGATCGCAGGGTGCATTTTCCTTTCCTGCCACGGTGATGTGATGGTACGCACCATACATAGCCGGACGCATGAGGTTCACGGCGCAGGCATCCACACCAATGTACTCCTTATGGGTGTGCTTTTCATGGATTGCCTTGGTTACCAGACAGCCGTACGGTGCCAGCATGAAGCGGCCAAGCTCGGTATAAATAGCAACATCGCCCATACCTGCCGGAACCAACACTTCCTCATATACCTTACGGACACCCTCTCCGATTGCCAGAATATCATTTGGCTCCTGTTCCGGACGATACGGGATTCCGATTCCACCAGACAGATTGATGAAGGTAATGTGAGCACCAGTCTCTTCTTTGAGCTTCACGGCCAGCTCAAACAGAACCTTTGCAAGCATCGGATAATAGTCGTTCGTCACGGTATTGCTTGCCAGGAAGGCATGCATACCAAAGTTCTCAGCACCTTTTTCCTTCAGGATCTTGTAAGCCTCAAACATCTGCTCGGTGGTCATGCCATACTTGGCATCTCCCGGATTGTCCATGATGTCATTGCTGATCTTAAAGATTCCGCCCGGATTGTAACGGCAGCTGATGGTCTTCGGGATAAAGCCCAGGCTCTTCTCTACACACTCAATGTGCGTGATATCATCCAGGTTAATGATCGCGCCCAGATCATTGGCCAGTTTAAATTCTTCCGGCGGCGTATCGTTGGAAGAAAACATGATATCATGACCGGAAAAGCCGGTTGCATCCGACATCATCAGTTCGGTTGCGGAGGAACAGTCGGTACCGCAGCCATAATCCTGCAGGATCTTTAAAATATACGGGTTCGGAGTTGCCTTAACAGCAAAATATTCTTTATATCCCTTATTCCAGGAAAATGCCTCCTTTAAGCGTTTCGCATTCTCGCGGATTCCTTTTTCATCGTACAGATGAAACGGAGTCGGATAGGTCTTTGTGATCTCTTCTAACTGTGCTTTCGTTACAAACGGTTTCTTTTCCATATGCTCTCCTCTCTGCGTAAAACCTCTTATCAGAACAAAGAAGTCTGATCAGGCCGCAATCAAAATGATTGTAACCTGTATCAGACTTCTTTGTCTAGTTTTTTCTATTGTAGAATCAATAAATGAGAATCCTAGTCAACAACTACCACACGCATGATGTTGGTGTTGGTAGCCGGTTCGTGGCGGGTTGCCTTGGTTACCACGCCTGCAGTAATAACTGCAACATCACCGCTCTTGACTACCTTTTTCTCCTTCAGAAGCTCCAGGGAAGACTCGATCAAAATGTCGGTAGATTCCGCACGTTTTGCCTGATATGGTTTTACACCCCAGTAGATCTGCATCTGGCGTACTGCGCTAGCACTCGGAGACAGGCCAATGATGGTGGTATTCGGTCTCCACTTGGAAAGCAGACGAGTAGTAAAGCCACTGATGGACGGAGCAACGATCACATCTGCCTCCAGGTCATGTGCGGTGGATACGGAAGAGTAGCAAACTGCATTGGAAATATTTTTGCGGTTTGCGGTGGATACTCTTCTCATGCGGTATGCGTTGTAATCCAGGTACTGCTCGGAGGTCTCACAGATCTGAGCCATCATTTTCAGTGCCTCTACCGGATATTTACCCATAGCAGTCTCACCGGACAGCATCACTGCATCGGTTCCGTCATAAACTGCATTTGCAACGTCAGTCACCTCTGCACGGGTCGGACGCGGGTTGCGGATCATGGAATCGAGCATCTGGGTTGCAGTGATAACCGGTTTGCATGCCAGGTTACATTTGCGGATGATGGTCTTCTGGATGTGCGGAACCTGCTCAGCCGGAATCTCTACACCCATATCACCACGGGCTACCATGATGCCGTCGCTGACCTCGATGATCTCATCCAGGTTCTCAATACCCTCTGCATTCTCGATCTTTGCAATGATCTGGATGTTGGAACCTGCCTCGTCTAACATAGCACGGATCTCACGGACAGCATCTGCGGTACGCACAAAGGAAGCTGCGATGAAATCGAAGCCCTGCTCAATACCGAAACGGATATCTGCCTTATCCTTCTCAGTCAGTGCCGGAAGCTTGATCTTAACGTTCGGTACGTTTACACCCTTACGCATGCCAAGCTCACCGCCGTTTACTACGGTGCAGACGATGTCAGTGCCGTTTACCACTTCCTGAACGGTCAGTTCGATCAGACCGTCATCGATCAGGATGGTATTGCCAGCCTCAACATCTGCCGGAAGACCGCTGTAATTGATGAAGCCAACCTGGTCATCTCCTACTACCTCGCGGGTGGTAAGGGTATAAGTCTGGCCCTCTTTTAAGGTCACTTTCTTCTCATCCTTTAACAGACCGGTACGGATCTCCGGTCCTTTGGTATCCAGAAGCGCTGCGATCGGAAGATCGAGTTCTTCACGAATGCTCTTTAACATATCCAGACGGGACTTCTGCTCCTCATAGTCGCCGTGGGAGAAGTTGAAGCGGGCAATGTCCATACCGTTCTCGGCAAGTGCCTTCATCAGGTTGCGGTCATTGGTGTTTGGTCCCATGGTGCAAATGATCTTTGTCTTTTTCATTGATGTGTTGTCCTCCATAATGTTGAATATCAGGTTATTGTTGTTGTATATCTTGCACAGGAGCCTTTGTCACATGCTGATGCGTGTACAAATGATCCTGACAATACTCGTAATTTCCCTCGCATCTGGAACAGTAACGGAATTCCAGTTCCGGATCGTCCAGCTCGGTTTTTCCGCATACCGCACAGCGGTGGCGCGTCTTCCCCGGGATCACGATCTTTGCCGGCTGTTTTTGTTTGTGCTGACGTTGGATCGTTTTCATAACCGGAGCAGAATATGTTCCCTTCCGGGTGATCAAAAAATACAGGATGATGGTGATCATGGAGATCACAAGCTCCACCTTGACCCCAACGCTTCCCGTGAAAAAGTCATAAAGATAAACCGCCGCCTCCGCAATGGCCATCCATTTTGCCTTGACCGGCAGCACAAAGAACAGATAAAACTGCGCATCCGGGTTGATGATACAGAAGGCAAAAAAGAGGGAGGCATTTAAAAAGCCGGTTGATAACAGCCAGTACTGCCCCAGTAAAAAATATCCGGCAAAAGAGGCTATGATCTGCGCCAGGACTCCCATAAAAAAGAATACGTTGAAGCGAAACGAGCCCCAGACATATTCCAGAGTCTGCCCCAGATTATAATACAAAAACAGTGCGATCAGTCCGTAAAAAATCTGGGTAAAGCTCCAGGAGCCAAAAGCCGGCGGATAGATCAGAAATGTTACC
The DNA here is from genome assembly GCA_963642615.1 of Oscillospiraceae bacterium. Lineage (GTDB taxonomy): Bacteria > Bacillota > Clostridia > Lachnospirales > Lachnospiraceae > Brotaphodocola. The sequence continues at coordinate 4,043 of CAVIHW010000069.1, forward strand.
AGCCGCCAGATCTGCCCCCGTAAGATCATGCCTACATTCAGGCTTAAATAATTGTAATAGATCATCGGATCAAGCAGCCAGACTACCAGGCCGACTGCATACAGGATCGTGACATAATACATGAGATTGCGGATGGCATATTTTGAATACTTTTTTTCAAGTTCCGTAAAAAATTTCATGCAGATTCCTTCCTAATTAAATACTTTTCCTGTCCGGTTCACAGAATCTCCATTTGATCAGAACAGATTCCGCTTTGCAAAGATCCAGGCCACTGCACAGGTCAGAATCACCGAGAGGATAATGACAATGCCAAAGCCATAAGGATTATCCGCAAACGGCATGCTGCTGCTTAGTACATTCATGCCGTAAAAGCTCGAAACCATGGTCGGGATCGACATGACAATGGTGATGGTTGCCAAAAACTTCATGACAATATTCAGATTGTTGGAAATGACAGAAGCAAAGGCATCCATGGTGCCGCTTAAGATACCGCTGTAAATATTGGCCATCTCGATCGCCTGCTTGTTCTCGATGATGACATCGTCCAGAAGATCCGTATCCTCCGGATATTTCTTGATCTTCTCACTCTTTAGAAGCTTCTCAAGCACGACCTCATTGGAACGCAGGGAGGTTGTGAAGTACACAAGGCTCTTTTGTAACTCCAGGATCTCAATGAGCTCCTGGTTTCGCGGGGACTTGTAAAGTTCTTTTTCTACAATATCACTCTTCTTATCAATAATACGCAGATACTGCAGGTAGAGGGAAGCATTCTTGTACAGGATCTGAAGAATAAATCGCGTCTTCATATAGGTATAAAAGTCTCGCACACGGCCGTCCATAAATGCATTCAGCACCGGTGTCTCTTCCAGGCAGACCGTGATGATGATGGTGTCTGCCATGATGATGCCCATAGGGATGGTCACATACCAGTCCCGTTCGTTGCGCTCCTCGATCACAGGGATGTCAACGAGGATCAGGCTGTAATGGTCTTCCAGTTCAATACGGGACCGTTCCTCTTCATCCAGAGGTGCCCGCACATGATCCGGGTCGATCTCAAAGCGTTCCGCGATTTCAAGGATCTCCGTTGCCGTGGGATTGGTCAGTGCAATCCAGCAGCCGGATTCTGCTTCGTCTATCTGATGGATCGCGCCATCTTCCGTTTTAAATATGCGTATCATAAAACCTGGTTCCTTTCCCCGTTTCAGCTATCTTATTATAGTTTCTGAGCCTTCGTTTGTCAAATCTATTGATCTTTATTTTTCAAATCTTACACAATTCTTACATGACTATTTTTTAACGTCCTTGTTATAAATTCATCGTAGATTTCTTAACTCTTTTTTTACGGTTCGTAAAATTGAATTTTCTTTATTTTTATGTTAAACTCTGGACTGTACGCTCAAAAAGTGTGCCCGTTTCCTGTGAAGCCATGCATCCGGCATCGGCTTCATCCATGACGATACCGCTCGTTTGCGGTATGTCCGTTTAGACAATAAGGAGGCAGGGGTTTCCCCGTATCAAATGAATTTATTACACAATACACTTGGAATCGACATTGGTTCCACAACCGTAAAGATCGCAGTTTTAGACAATGAACAGCATATGTTATTTACCGACTACGAGCGCCACTTTGCTAATATCCAGGAGACGCTCGCTCTTTTATTATCAAGGGCAAAAGAAAAGCTTGGTGAGATGGATGTTTCCCCAAGCATCACCGGTTCCGGCGGACTTACTCTGTCCGGACACCTGAATGTGCCTTTTACTCAGGAGGTTGTGGCTGTTGCCACTGCCCTTCAGGACTACGCCCCACAGACCGATGTTGCCATTGAACTTGGCGGTGAAGATGCCAAGATCATCTATTTCACCGGCGGGATTGACCAGCGTATGAACGGCATCTGCGCCGGCGGTACCGGCTCATTCATCGACCAGATGGCATCCCTTTTGCAGACCGATGCATCCGGTTTAAATGAATATGCCAAGAATTACCAGATGATCTACCCGATCGCAGCTCGCTGCGGTGTTTTTGCAAAATCCGACATCCAGCCGCTCATCAATGAAGGTGCCACCAGGGAAGATCTGTCTGCTTCCATTTTCCAGGCCGTAGTCAATCAGACCATCAGCGGCCTTGCCTGCGGAAAACCGATCCGCGGAACCGTGGCATTTCTTGGAGGACCGCTCCACTTTCTTCCGGAGCTGCGCCGTGCCTTTATCCGCACCCTGAACCTGGATGCAGAGCACATTGTTGCACCGGATCACTCCCATCTGTTCGCTGCCATCGGCGCAGCCATGAATGCAGATGAAAAGGTGAGCGTATCCTTAACTGACATGATCACCCGCCTCACCTCCGGCATCAGGATGGAATTCGAGGTAAAACGTATGGAGCCGCTCTTTGCTTCTCAGGCAGATTACGACGCATTCCAGACCCGCCATGCACAGCATCAGGTAAAAAAAGGTGACTTATCCACCTATAGCGGAAACTGCTACCTGGGAATCGATGCGGGTTCCACCACCACCAAGGTTGCTTTGGTTGGGGAAGACGGAAGCCTGCTCTACAGCTTTTATGACAATAACAACGGAAGCACCATCGCAACGGCCATCCGTGCCATCAGCGAGATCAAAGAACGGCTTCCAAAAACCGCACAGATTGCCTGGTCCTGTTCCACCGGATACGGAGAAGCTCTGTTAAAATCCGCCCTCATGCTGGATGAAGGTGAGGTAGAGACCATCTCCCACTATTATGCTGCCGCATTCTTTGAGCCGGATGTAGACTGCATCCTGGATATTGGCGGGCAGGATATGAAATGTATCCGCATTAAGGATCATACCGTTGACAGCGTGCAGTTAAACGAGGCCTGCTCTTCCGGCTGCGGTTCCTTCATCGAGACCTTTGCAAAATCCCTGAATTATTCTGTCATTGATTTTGCAAAAGAAGCGCTCTTTGCAAAGAACCCGACGGATCTTGGCACCCGCTGCACCGTATTCATGAACTCCAACGTAAAACAGGCGCAGAAGGAAGGCGCCACCGTCGCAGATATTTCGGCCGGTCTTGCTTACTCCGTCATCAAAAATGCACTCTTTAAGGTCATCAAGATCACCAGTGCAGCGGATCTTGGCAAGCACGTGGTGGTTCAGGGCGGTACCTTCTACAATGATGCAGTCCTTCGCAGCTTTGAAAAGATCTCCGGCTGTGAGGCAGTCCGTCCGGACATTGCCGGTATCATGGGTGCCTTCGGTGCAGCCTTGATCGCAAGAGAACGCTGCAGCGAGGAAAAGGGAACCTCCATGCTCCCGCTCGACAAAATCCTTTCCTTAAAGTATGAGACCTCCATGGCACGCTGCAAGGGCTGTACCAACCACTGCGTCCTCACCATCAACCGTTTTGACGGCGGACGCCAGTTCATCAGCGGCAACCGCTGTGAACGCGGTCTCGGAAAAGAGAAAGCCAAGAAAGAGATCCCGAACCTGTTCGATTACAAAAACCACCGGATGTTTGATTACGAGCCGCTTCCGGCAGATGAGGCCGAGCGCGGTACCATCGGCATCCCGCGTGTTTTGAACATGTATGAGAACTTCCCGTTCTGGGCAACCTTCTTAAAAGAGCTGAAATTCCGTGTGATCCTGTCACCGCAGTCTACCAGAAAGATCTACGAGCTGGGCATCGAATCCATCCCGAGTGAATCGGAATGCTACCCGGCCAAGCTGGTACACGGCCACATTTCCTGGCTGATCCGTCAGGGTGTGCGCGATATCTTCTATCCGTGCATCCCTTACGAGCGCAATGAGACCCCGCAGGCAGGCAACCATTACAACTGCCCGATGGTCACCTCTTACGCAGAAAATATCAAAAACAATATGGAAGAGCTCTCCGAGTTCGATATCCGGTTCATGAACCCGTTCTTTGCCTTTACAAATGAAGAGGTTCTTACAAAACAGCTGATCGTGGAATTTGGCAAGGAATATGACATCTCTTCTGTTGAGATCCAGAAAGCAGCCCATACAGCCTGGGAAGAGCTTCTTGCTTCCCGCCGCGATATGGAAAAGAAGGGTGAGGAAACCATTGCCTGGTTAAAAGAGCATGACCGTCACGGCATCGTGCTGGCAGGCCGCCCTTACCATGTAGATCCGGAAATCAACCATGGTATCCCAGAGCTCATTACCTCCTATGGTTTTGCAGTACTTACCGAGGATTCCATCTCCCATCTGTCAGACGCAGAACGCCCGCTCATCGTCACAGACCAGTGGATGTATCATTCCAGACTGTACCGCGCTGCAACCTATGTCAAGAACAGTGAGTACCTGGATCTGATCCAGCTCAATTCCTTCGGCTGCGGACTGGATGCCGTCACCACCGACCAGGTACATGACATCCTGACCGACTCCGGAAAGATCTATACCGTTTTAAAGATCGATGAGGTCAATAACCTGGGCGCAGCAAGGATCCGTATCCGTTCCCTGATCGCGGCCTTAAAGGTACGTAAGCAGAAGCATTTTGAACGCAAGGTGGTTTCAAGCGCCTACAACCGTGTGGTCTTCACCAAAGAGATGAAGCAGGATTACACCCTGCTCTGTCCGCAGATGTCCCCGATCCACTTCGAACTGATCGAACCGGCCATCCGTGCCTACGGCTACAAGATCGAGGTTCTGCAAAATGACAGCCGCAGTGCCGTAGATGTCGGCCTGCAGTATGTCAACAACGATGCCTGCTATCCGTCCCTGATCGTCATCGGACAGGTCATGGAGGCTCTGCTCTCTGGGAAGTATGATCTGGATCACACCGCTGTCCTCATGAGCCAGACCGGCGGTGGCTGCCGTGCTTCCAACTACATCGGCTTTATCCGCCGTGCCCTGGAAAAAGCCGGGATGCCGCAGGTTCCGGTCATCTCCGTCAATGCAAACGGCATGGAGACAAACCCGGGCTTTACCTTTACTCCGGGACTCATTACCAAAGCCATGCAGGGTGTTGTTTACGGTGATATCTTCATGCGTGTGCTCTATGCCACCCGTCCTTACGAGAAAGAGCCGGGTTCTGCAAATGCACTGCATGAGAAATGGAAGAAACGCTGTATCAAGAGCCTTTCTACCCGCTCTGTCAATATGATGGAATTCGGACGAAATATCCGTGGGATCATCCGCGACTTCGATGAACTGCCGCGGTTAGATGTGAAAAAGCCGAAGGTCGGCATTGTCGGCGAGATCCTGGTAAAATTCTCACCGCTTGCAAACAACCACCTCGTGGATCTTTTGGAAGCCGAGGGAGCCGAGGCTGTGATGCCGGATCTGATGGATTTCCTTCTTTACTGTTTCTACAACAGTAATTTCAAGGCAGACCATCTTGGCGGCAAGCGTTCCACTGCCCGCCTGTGCAATCTCGGAATCTCCTTGCTGGAATATTTCCGCAAGACTGCACGCAAGGAACTGGAAGCCAGCAAAAACTTCACTCCGCCGTCCCGCATCTGGGAACTGGCAGACATGGCAAAGCATTATGTGTCCCTGGGCAACCAGACCGGCGAAGGCTGGTTCCTTACCGGTGAGATGCTCGAACTCATCCACAGCGGTGTCACCAACATCGTCTGCACCCAGCCATTCGGCTGCCTGCCGAACCATATCGTAGGAAAAGGCGTCATCAAACAGCTGCGCGCTTCTCATCCGGAAGCCAACATCATCGCTGTCGACTATGACCCGGGTGCCAGCGAAGTAAACCAGTTAAACCGTATCAAGCTCATGCTGGCCACCGCTCAGAAACAGCTGCAGACACAAAGCTATAAAGCAATCTCGTAAGGTTCGAAGTTCCGGGGCGGGCATATAGAACCGCATACCCTGATGGAATTTTTACCTCGTGCGCTTGCGCCGCCTATTGTCTCCCCTACGACCAAACTCGCGTGCTTTGCACGCTCAGACAAGGTCTTCAGGGAGACGCTATGCTCGCGCCCGGATGAAATTCCAAAGGGTCTGCTTATTCTATATGCCCGCCCCGGAACTTCTACTGTACTGGCTGCTCCCAAATTTTGAACGCCTATAGATTAAATTGTTAGTTTTTTGCAGCGAATTCCGCAAACACAACTGTAGCATCACCTTTATAGCAGCTTAATGTATGTGTCCAACTGTATTTCTTCTAAATCTGCAATTAAATCTGCAAATGGGGCAAGGTCTTTTTTTACAGCATACGCTTCCAGCGCATTGTAATAGTCAAGACGATTCTCTTTCGCAATAGAAACAGGTAAATATCCAGCTCCCATAAGCTGATAGTTCATAATCAATCTCGATGTTCTTCCATTGCCATCTATAAATGGATGGATGCGAACAAATTCCGCATGTGTCCATGCAGCATATTCAATCGGATTCAATGTTTCTTTTTTCCATTCCAAATCTGCATAAAAATTCTTGATTTGGTTATACATTTCATTTCCAGCTGGCGGCGTATGCCCCGCACCACTGATACGAATCTCTTGATTTCTGTATATCCCGCCAATGATGATATTTTCTGTAAGAATTGCATGAATATCCTTCACAATTGTTTCATCAAGCAGCTTATGCTCTGAAATGCAGTGCTTTACATATCGATAAGCTTTCTTATGATTCACGATTTCATAAATCTCTCTAAGTTCCTTACCGCCCACAGAAATTCCATCTTCAAGTACTACTTTGGTTTCCATAAGCGTTAACGTATTTCCCTCAATGGCGGTTGAATTATGCGTAAACGTCAATTCAAAATCTTTTTCATAAGAAGCCAATGTGATACGATCAATGCTTATCTTTCCCTGGGCAAATATTTTTTGCTTTTCAGCCAATCCAACAAAATTCAAGTTCCATCCTCCTTCCTATAAAAATTGGTTCGAGTGTCAAAACATCCGAACCTTCGGTTATGCGGATTATTTCGTGCTTCTCATTCTCAATTGGCAAAGCCAGTGTATTTATGGTTGCATTTTTATCACAGCTAAGCCAGTGCAGTAGAAGTTCCAAGACGATCATGCAGAATAAGCAGACCCTTTGGAATTTTCTGAGTGCGCGAGCATAGCGTCT
>CAVIHW010000070.1:0-10783 GCA_963642615.1 Oscillospiraceae bacterium
CTCGAATCTGCATTCTGCGTGATTCGGCCAGTTATTTATGAAACGATACACTAGCGTTACTGGTAATATTTACTGTCTGGTAATGCTAAAAAGCTATAGCTATAGTACAATGGCTTTCTACAGTAGCTCAGCCAACAACGTAGAAGTTCCGGGAACCCATGCAGAATTAGCGGCACATTGGAATTTTCTGAGTGCGCGAGCATAGCGTCTCTCCGGAGGGCCTGTCTGAGCGTGCAGCGCACGCGAGTTTAGCCCGCAGGGGAGACAATAGGCGGCGGAGCGCACGAGGTACAAAATTCCACTTAGTGCCGCGTTTCTGTATGGGTTCCCGGAACTTCGGACTCCATGCAACAACTTGATATTAGTCGTTTAGCTTCCAGTTTTCCAGCAGCTTCAATTCAATTTTCGTTCCATTGGGCAGATAGAACCAGTGATCGTTGATCGCAGTGGTCGGATACGCTTTGATCTTTTCCATGGTTTCCTCTACAGAGTCTACTGCGATGGAAATATGGTCGTATCCATTCTGGCCGTCTGTATTGATCTGTTCCATCTCGCAGAGCTGAATGCCTTCTTTATACCAGCATTTGCGAGCTGGTTTCTCACCGATTTCTCTCCACATGTGCATCTCAAATACATCTTCAAAAAATTTCTGGGCTTCCTCATAGGAAGTGGTGCGGACTGCCGCATGATCGATTTTTGCCATAGTTTGATTCTCCTTGTTTTTTATTAAGAATATATGTTTTTTTTCAAAAAAGCAAATACAAATAGTTGTATGGTTTGCATTTCCTATTTGCTATACTGTAAAGCACATTATAGATGTCATGTCAAGACTTGAATGAGACTATGGTGTGCTTTATAATGAAAAAATATATAAATCTAATGAACAGGTGAGGATTATGAACAGAAAGAATTTTGAAACCGTAGCAGAACAGTATATCAATCGTCTGACAGGAATTGAGCAGGCGGAGGACACAGACCAGGTTTATAAATGGCGCTCTGTGGGATGTTTTAAGCGGTTTTGGAATCTGGATGCAGCAGATTTTTCCGGTATGTTTGAAAAGGCCATGCGGGAAGCCGGAAATACTCTGGATGATGCAGCCATGCAGCCGGTGGCAGGTCTGAGGCTGCTTCTTGCAAGGGAGTCAGAAGCGGAATATGTGCGCGAATGTTTTCGCTTCTTATTCAGTGAGGATGGCGGAGATCTTCAGAAACGTCAGGATCGTGCAGATTTTTTTGCAGAAAAGATCAACGAGCGTATTCGTTACTATGAGCGAGGAACAAAAAAATATCTGCAGAACCGTGATCACGTGCTCTATTACCTGAATCTATGGAAACCGGAGGAAAACTACATTTTCGATTCCGTGTCGGCTTCCGGATGGGCAGCATGTGCGGAATATGACGGTGATTTCGGAAACAAGAATTTTTCACTGGAAAGCTATTACCGGATGTGTGATGAGCTGTTGGAGGCAATCCGTGAAAATGAGGAACTTCTGGGGCTCTACAGTGACTTATTCGAGGAAGAACTGGAAGGCTATGATGACCAGATGCACATTCTTGTATATGATTTCATGGATTGTGCAAGTCTGTACCGCTACTATGCCGGTATGGATATCCGGAAGACTCCGGGCAGGGAACGCACAAAGGCGGCAGAAGAAAAGGCAGCGTTAGAGAAACTGAAGCAGGAAATTGAATCAAAGGAGAAACAGCTGAAAGAACTGCAGGACAAACCGGTCAATCTTCCGGATGTAGTCGGAAAACAGGTTCATCATAAAACCTATGGCGACGGCATGATCCAATCCAATGACAATGGAACGCTGCTGGTTCATTTTGAGAAAGCGGACAAGAAATTCAAATATCCGTCGGTATTTACCCAGGGCTTTTTAAGCTTTGCGGGAGAAGAACTGAGAACCGAAGAAATGGCAGAATTTGAGGCAGACCAGAAGAAAAAAACTGCCCTGGAAAAAGAAATCGGACAGTTAAAGAAAAGCTGTGGTATGCGGTAGAAAAAACGGATGCGTCAGAAAAACGGGGAGGCTTGCCTCCCCGTTTTTCTACGTATGATCAAACTTGTTTTCTGTGTTTATTTGGAGTTGACCTTTGGTGCATTTGAAAGTACATTCGTCTGTGCTTTGACCTTAGGTTCTGTCTTTTTCGGATCAACGCTATTTTTGGGTTCTGATTTTTCAGGATTGTTAAGATCTTTAAAACCATTTTCAAGACGCTGTCTGGAATCGACAGATTTTTTATTTTCTTTTTTGCCTGGATTTTCCTTCTGCTTTTTCTCGTCTCTTAACTCATCTCTTTTTACCTTGAGCTGCGAGGTTTCTTTTCCTGCTGCCTTGATCTGTTTATAAAGCTCATCCATATGTTCCATACGCTGCAGCAACACGTTCTTTGTGCGATGGAGTTCGAGCTCCTGTACTGCATCTCGATAAGTTTCTAACAGATTCATGACTTCTTTTGCCTGTTTATAACGAGTGGCACCCTGTCCGATATGACGACTGAAGAACCCATCCTTTTCTCTCTTCTTGACATATTTTTTGGTATCCTTGTATACTTTTACAACAGTATCTATGAGCTCCCGGTTATAGCTTTTTTTCGTGTCTCCCATATTTCTCAAAGTGTCCTGATGATTCCGAAGCATGGTCAGGCTTTCCATCATGTTTCGGAATTCGTCGGATGAGGAACCCTTGTCCGTGGTCTTTATGGTATCCACACGCTGTACGAAATCATCTGTCGTATTATGAAAAATTTCATTCAATGCAGCTTTTTCCTCAGTCTGCATCTTTCGGAAGTCTGCAGTCGATATCATGACTCGCTTTTCGGGATTCTTTTTGCTCGGAACGCTCAGGTGAATGCCCCTTCCACGAGCGCTTTTATAATCCTCGTCAAAGCGTTCTCTGATCTTATCAAGCTCTTCCTGCAGTTTTTCCTGCTTGGCATGTGTTTTTTTGATTTCCTGGTCGAGCAGTTTTATTTCGCGTTCCTTCGGTGACAGATTCTTTTCTTGTTCTGCTTTCTGTTTTTCCTTGATAGTTTCATCGATCAATGTTTGATATGGCATCAAGGCCGGAGCTTTCAGGATATTTTTGTAGCCGTCAAAATCCTTCAGCATGCCTTCACAGATCTTTTGCAGCGGCTGATTCACCTGTGTTTTTTCTCTTTCAAGAATCTCTTCGGCAATCTTTTTTGGAGATTTGTTAAAGGAACCGTCATCCTGCATGGAACGCTGCTTTGCCTGGGACTCCAGGATATCAAAGGATGTGATCTTATCATACAGATTCTGGCAGTTGGCTGCATTTTCAAGATGTTCACTTTCGAGATTTCCCTCTGTATCTAACAATTCGTTCATGAGCTTGAACTGTAACAGCTTGTGGACGCCTGTCTCCTTGGATTCTGAAATCAGGTTGCGTTTCAGTTTATCAAACAGTTCTTTTTCCTCATCTTCCAGTTCGTTAGCATCTTCCTCTTTCTGGAAGGCGAGAAGCTGGTCAACATAGTCATTCAGCTCTTTTGACTGCTGAAGATCGTTCTCGTCGATACCATCCATACGGCTGTCATAATAATCGGAAAAATCCATGACACCGATGCTGGTGATCTTATTGTAGTTGTCTAACATATCCTGGATTTTTGCTTCTTTTTCTGTTCTGATTACGTTATTCGGCATATGCTCTCCTCCTGTCCGTGAAATGTTTTATCTGAATTTTCAAGTGTCTTATTAAGTATCTATAGTATAACGCAAGGTGTAGGACAATTGTAGGGCAAAAAATCTGAATATTTACTTTTTTTTCAGCCGGCAGGTGAAAGCTTGTCTACGGCAAAGCTGACAGCGTTCCCAGAGCCAGCCGATCAGGCAGATGAGCGCAAAGGTAGCTAACGTGAGTGCAAGGGTGGAAAGCCTGGTCGGCATCCATTCCATGGGTTTTAATTCCACCTTTGTAGTGCGCAGGATGAATTCTACAAAGAAATACAGCGCAAAGCTCTGAATGGAAAAAAGGAGCATGGATCTGCGGCCGCAAAACTTCCAGAACCTGGAAAATAAGCTGTCACAGACCGCCGGATACGCAGCCAGTTTTGCGGTGAGGAGAAGTGCCAAAATGCCGGAAAAGGCGGCTCCGAAATAATAGGGCGGTGCGCTGTAGCGGCAGTCACAAAGGTTCACATATTCGCTAAGCCTCGGTCCTAAAAAGAAGCTTGCGATTGCAAAAAACGGGATCAGAAATCCGGCATTTGGCATCATGCGTTCCAGAAGATTTATGCGGTTTGCATAATATCCGGAAAGCAGGAATACGGCAGCACACAGGGCAGAATCCAGCTTCCAGGGAATCCGGTGCATGACCGGAATGAGCGGGTCGATAAGACGGATATAGGTTCCGGTCAAAGCAAGGAACAACAGCCCGTAACAGCGCATCGTCACGGAACGTTTTTCAAATATGCGCAGCCAGATCAGGGCATACAGCCCGGCAAAGAACAGAGCCGGAAGAAACCAGAGCTGTCCAACATAGATCTGTTGTGGCTGTCCGTAATAAAAGATCCACTTCAGAATGTGCTTCCATCCATATTCGGTGATGGCCAGATGGTAATAAGGGCGGATGGTACAGACAGCCAGAGCAGACAGCGTGATCGCAAAATAGGGAAGGATCAGAGATCTGCCTCTTTTTTTGATATAATCAAGACAGGAAGTATACTTTTCCGGACGGAAGGTCATGCCGGAAAGAAAGAAAAAAACAGGCATGTGGAATGCATAGATCCAACGGAATATGGTATGATGCATGGTTACAACGTGCCCCAAAACAACCAAAAACAGGGCGAACCCTTTGGCTATATCAATGTCGCTTCTTCGATTTCTACTCATTTGTAAATCCCCTTTATCATCTCATTCCTTCATTTTACTGGAATATACAGAAGATGTAAAGGAAAACCAAAGGTTGAAAAAGAGCAGGAAAGTCTGTATAATAGAGGACATCTATGAAAAATCAGGCGGAATCTGACAATATGATATAAGACCGCAGACAGGAGTGCAACATGAGTGAAGGAAAAGACAGACTGCTTGCGCAGATGAAAGAGGAAGATGGAGCAGTTTTTGTACTGATATCCGGATTTACCAAGGAGCCATACGTGGAGTGCGATACAGAATCTTATGATGATAAGGTATTTGTATATCTTGAAGAAGAGGCTGCAAAGAAAAAGGCAGAGGCATTAAAGGAAGAGAAGATTCCGGTGGGCGTTGCAAAGATCCTTGCAAACCATATGCTGCTGTTCTTTACGAATCTTTATACCATGGGCGTCAATGCTCTGGAGATCAGTTATGAAGATCAAAAGGAGCTCATCCAGATCGAGGAATTTGCAAAGCGCAGGGAGGAGCCGCAGCTGGAGGAAGGCAAACAGTGGATCGAGAACCCGCAGCTTCATCTGACTGCTTTGTATTTTGCCCAGGAGGTGCGCAGACCGAAAGAAGTCCAGGATGAAAAACGTATGGCACAGCTCCAGGAAGAGATGAGCGTAGACTTCATGAAGAGCCGTTTCATCTTTGCACTGCAGCAGGACGGAAACGGAACTCCCCTTGTAAAACTGAACACCGGAGATAAATATCAGCTGGTATTTACCGATGCCGTAGAATTCAGCCGTTTTAACCGTGGCAAAGAATTTAAACCGGTGATCGTAGATGCAGCAAAGCTTCCGCAGGTACTGGATAAAGAGGCTAAGGGCGTAGTGCTCAATATCATGGGTGTAAACCTTCCTCTGGCAGTAAACCGCGTCACTCCGGCACCAAAGCCGCAGGATCCGGAAGCAAAGGCACAGGCAGCATCGGATCAGGCCATTGCGGAGGCCGCTTCCGCAGCCCTCGCAAAGCAGGCAGCAGAAAAAACGCAGGAAGAATAAATGTAAGAAAACCGTCAGGTACATGTGCTTGACGGTTTTTCTGATGGATCCTATAATGGTACAAATGAAATCAGATCTTTGGGATCATATAAAAAAGGGAAAATGAGTATTATGGAAACGGAAAATCAGCGGGAAGGCTATGGCCGCAGCCGCGGGAAGTACAGTAAAAAAAGGGAAAAGGAAAAGCAGGAGCAGCAAAAAAAACAGGAGAAACAGGATAAGCGGGAACGGAAGGATTCCAAAGCTCCAAAAAGTACAGGCAATATCAGAGATATCAAAAGTACAGGAGGTACCGGAAAAAAGATTGCCATGATCGCGGGCGGCATGGTTCTTGCTGTGGTCGTGGCAGCGGGTGTCGTGTATGCGGGTATGGGTCAGAAATACAGACGGGTATATTTTCCGAATACAACGATCAACGGGCTTGATGTATCCGGACTGACTCCGGAGGAGACAAAACAGCAGATCACCGCCGGAACCAGCGGTTATACGTTGACGATCCAGGAACGCGGCGGGGAAAGTGAAACCATCATGGGAAGTGAGATTGGCCTGCATCCGGAATTTGATGGAACCCTGGAGCAGATCCTGGAAAGTCAGAATACCCTTGCCTGGGGATTTCATATAGGCCGTTATGTGGCATATACGATCGATACCATGGCTGCTTATGACGAATCACAGCTTTCCGATGCAGTAAATGCATTGGAATGTCTGAAGCCGGAACGGGCTGTGGCACCGCAAAATGCGTATATTTCCAATTATATTTCCGGAACGGGCTATGAGATCGTTTCGGAGGAGCAGGGGGCAAGCCCGGATCCACAGCGTTTGTATGAGGCGGTGCAGAATGGAATCCTTAACTTTCAGGATTCCATTTCACTGGAAGAGGCGGATGTTTATGAGAAACCCCAGATCACTTCCGAAGATGAAGCACTGAATGCAGAGCTTGCGGCCTGGAACCAATATGTACATACCACGGTAACTTACCGCTTTGGAAGCAAAAGTGAGGTGCTGGATGGAGAAACGATCCATACCTGGCTGGTGAGTGACGGGCAAGGCGGTGTTTCCTTTGATCAGTCCAAAATCAGCGAATATGTCGCCTGGCTGGCTGAGAACTACAATACGGCTTATAAGGCAAAGACCCTGAAAACCTCTTACGGACAGACCGTTACGATCAGCAAGAGTGTCTATGGCTGGAAGATCAATCAGTCTGAAGAGACTGCAGCGCTTACCCGGATCCTTTTGTCGTGCGAGAGCCAGGAGAGGGAACCGGTCTACAGTCAGACAGCAGCCTCTCATGATGGCAATGACTACGGAAATACCTATGCGGAGATTAACCTGACAGCCCAGCATATGTTTTTCTATAAGGAAGGAAAACTTTTGGTGGAGTCGGATTTTGTGTCCGGCAATGAAGCGCGTGGCTGGAGCACTCCGGCCGGGGTATATCCGCTTACCTATAAGCAGCGGAATGCAACCTTAAAGGGCGCCAATTATTCCACTCCGGTATCCTACTGGATGCCGTTTAACGGCGGAATCGGCATGCATGATGCAAAATGGCGTTCCAGCTTTGGCGGAACCATTTATAAAACCAATGGATCCCATGGCTGCATCAATCTGCCCCCGGCAGTTGCAAAAACAATTTTTGAGAATATTTCTGCAGGAACTCCGGTGCTTTGCTATCACCTGGACGGATCCGGAAGCACAAAGACCAGTAATTCAGCCCAGAATGGAACAGCTGCCACGGAAACCGGTGCACAGCAGAGTACACAAAGCGGACAGGCTGCCACACAGGAGAGCAAGGCAGCGCAGGCATCCGCAGCAAGCCATGCGGCGGAAACAGCACAGTCCCAGACGAGCGCTGCAGCGCAGCCAACAACAGCAGCAGCTCACCCTCAGCAGACAACCCAGGCAGCTCAGCCGCAGCAAACCACTGCTGCAGTCCAGCAAACTACTGCCGCAGCGCAGCCCGGTACATCCGCACAGCCAACAGCTGCAGCTTCATCCGGCTCAGCACAGGCTTATCCGGGTCAGAACAGTGCCCAGGCAGCTCCCGGCGCGGAATCCGGCAATGTCCAGAGCGCACCGGGCGGTATTACCAATTCGGCAGGCCCGGGAGCTTGAGGGAGCGCAAGGCCGGAAGTGTAAAAAGAATTGACAAAGAGACAAGTGGGTTGTATGATAAAAACGCTCTATGAATGAATAAGGAAATTGTGAAATGAAAGCAAAGAAGCCTTCCGTTACAGGGCTTCTTTCCTTTTTTTCATGTGTAAGGAGGACTATTATGAGAAAGAATGCAAAGAAACTGATGGCAGCAACCATGGCAGCCCTGATGGCAGCATCTATGACCGCATGCGGCGGAAGCAAGACCGAGACGAGTGCTGCAGCAGATACCACCGCAGCAGAGAGCGCGAAAGATGCAGAGGAAACCACTGCAGCAGCTGAGACCGAGGCAGCAGCAGAGGGTGAGAAGAAGGTGCTGAAGGTAGCTATGGAGTGCGCATATGCACCGTATAACTGGACTCAGCCGGATGATTCGAACGGTGCGGTTCCGATTGCTGACAGCAATGAATATGCCTATGGATATGATGTTATGATGGCAAAGAAGATCTGTGAAGAGTTAGGATATGATCTTGAGATCGTACGTCTTGACTGGGATTCCCTGATCCCGGCAATCCAGTCCGGTCAGGTTGACTGTGTCATTGCAGGTCAGTCCATCACCGAGGAGAGACTTCAGGCAGTTGATTTCTCTGAGCCGTACTACTATGCAACCATCGTTACCCTGGTAAAGGAAGACGGAAAATATGCAGATGCAAAGAGCGTTGCTGATCTGGCAGGTGCAACCTGTACTTCTCAGCAGAGCACCATCTGGTATCAGAACTGCCTGCCGCAGATTCCGGATGCAAACATCCTTGCGGCAACCGCAAGTGCACCGGATATGCTGATGTCCTTAAATGCAGACAAGTGTGACCTGGTTGTAACTGACCAGCCGACCGGTAAGGGTGCACTGGTTGCTTATCCGAACTTCAAAATGCTTGAGTTTGGCGGCGGTGAGGATGACTTCCAGGTAAGCGAGGAAGATATCAATATCGGTATTTCCATGAAGAAGGGCAATACAGAATTAAAAGAAGCAATCGACAGTGTTCTTTCCAAGATGACAAAAGACGATTTCTCTGCCATGATGGACGAGGCAATTTCCGTTCAGCCGCTGGCAAACTAGTGGAGTAATGTAGGAGGAGGCGTATTATGCCAACAGACTTTTTCGGCCGTGTAATGGTCGTATTCCAGAGATACGGAATGTCTATGCTGCAGGGGGCAGGGGTCAGCATCCGTATTGCCCTGGTTGGAACCATTGTGGGATGCATCATCGGATTTGCAGTCGGTATCGTGCAGACCATTCCGGTGGATGATAAAGACAATCCGTTTAAGAAGGCTGTTTTGTGGGTCATCAAACTGATCCTGAACGCCTATGTGGAATTTTTCCGCGGTACCCCGATGATGGCACAGGCAATGTTTATCTATTATGGTATGCTCCCACTCTTAGGCTTGAATTTAAGCATGTGGCAGGCCGCATACTTTATCCTGTCCATCAATACCGGTGCCTACATGGCTGAGACAGTCCGCGGCGGTATCCTTTCCATTGATCCGGGTCAGACCGAAGGTGCAAAGGCGATCGGTATGACCCATGTACAAACAATGTTATACGTTATTCTGCCGCAGGCACTCCGCAATATCATGCCGCAGATCGGCAACAACCTGATCATCAATATCAAGGACAGCTGCGTACTTTCCGTGATCGGTGTGGCAGAACTGCTTTACAAGACTAAATCTGCAGCAGGTGCCCTGTACATGAATTTTGAGACCTATACCATTACCATGATCATATACTTTATCATGACCTTTACCTGCTCTCGTATCTTGAGATGGCTGGAAAACCGCATGGATGGTTCTGACAATTATGATCTGGCAACCACGGATACACTGGCTCATACCAGCGGCATGTATCGTTTTGAGGAAAAAAAGGAGGATAAGTCATAATGGCAGAGAAGCATGTACTGGAAATTCGTCATTTAAGCAAATCCTTCGGAAAACATGTTGTGCTGCGTGATATCGACTTTACCGTAGATACCGGGGATGTGACCTGTATCATCGGCGCGTCCGGTTCCGGAAAATCCACGCTGCTGCGCTGCATCAACATGCTGGAAACCCCAACGACCGGAGAAATTCTCTATCATGAGAAGGATATCACCGACAAGGGTGTCAATGTTCCGGCATATCGTTCCAAAGTAGGCATGGTGTTCCAGAGCTTTAACCTGTTTAACAACCTGACAGTTCTGGAAAACTGCATGATCGGTCAGACGAAGGTTTTAAAGCGCTCCAAAGAGGAGGCAAAGAAAAATGCCATGAAGTACCTGGAAAAGGTAGGCATGGCACCTTATATCAATGCAAAGCCAAAGCAGATCTCCGGTGGTCAGAAACAGCGTGTGGCAATTGCCCGTGCTCTGGCCATGGAACCGGAAGTCCTTCTTTTTGATGAGCCGACTTCCGCACTGGATCCGCAGATGGTCGGTGAGGTACTGGCTGTTATGCGTACCCTGGCAAACGAGGGTATTACCATGATCATCGTAACGCATGAAATGGCTTTCGCCCGCGATGTATCCAATCATGTGGTATTTATGGCAGATGGAGTCATCGAGGAGGAAGGAACTCCAAAAGATATCTTTGGAAATCCGCAGAAAGCAAGGACGCAGGAGTTCTTGAGCCGCTTCATGCAGGGGTAGGGACTGCTGCTGTTGTATTAGCGATAAGATCCGAAGTGCCGGCACTGCCATACAAAACCGCAGGCGCTAAGTGGAATTTTTTACCTCGTGTGCTTGCGCCGCCTATTGTCTCCCCTGCGGGCTAAACTCGC
>CAVIHW010000071.1:0-10305 GCA_963642615.1 Oscillospiraceae bacterium
ACCAACTGTACTATGTCAACGCTTTGGAAGATACAGAAATGTATCTGCAAGGCTGTAGCATAGTACAGGAAAAGCACTCCGGCGGATAGCATAGGCTGGATGTCAGATATGGAGCAATCCACATCCTGAGGCGAAAGCCTCTGTATAAGCGCAAACTTATAGGACATCTTCTATGCCGAACCCCGGCGTGTAATGTACTGCCAGAACAGAACATCGTTCTGAGCAGAAGCTCCATCCAATGTCCCTTCGGGGACTTTGGGTGGAGAGGTTCACAAGCATCAGGCATTATGTGATGAATGGATGAACCAGTATCCTACAGTCTTTGTTTCGTTTCGACAGGTAGACGGTCTAGATTTTATTGGGGCATATGATATGCTTACAATGGTGATCGCAGACTTGTATAACAAACACCTTTATTTACTTGATAGTAAAAATGCTACCGAATTTCAAAAAACAACATTTGCGCATCTCGCACACGGCAGCGGATCAACAAAAGAGGTTAAGAGCAGCCTTATGCTTTTGACAACGATGATGCAAGACTATTATAAAAAGCCTGTAATCCTTCTTATAGACGAGTATGATGTTCCTGTAGCAAAAGCGAACAACAACGGTTATTATGCTGAAATGCTAGATGTCATGAAAGGTTTGATGCAAGCCTTAAAAGATAATCAAGCACTTCGTTTTGCAGTTGTTACGGGTTGCTTGAAGATTGCAAAAGAGAGTATCTTTACGGGAACAAATAATTTTGTATCGGATACGATCACAAACTCTCGTTTAAGCGAGTATTTTGGATTTATACAAAGTGAAGTCGATCAGTTGTTAAAAGATGCCGCCCTAACAGAGCAAGCAGAAAAGATCAAGAAATGGTATGATGGGTACCATTTCGGTGACTTTGATGTTTACTGCCCGTGGGATGTTATGAATTATTTACTGGAACTGCAACAAAACCCAAACGCTAAGCCGATCAGCTACTGGAAGAACACCAGTGATAATGCCATCATCCGTTCCTTTATTGACTATGCGGGCAGCGCGATCACAAATAAACTTGAAACATTGATGGCTGGCGGCTGCATCGTTCAGTGTATAGACGAAAACCTGACCTATGATTATCTGCATTCCTCAGAAGACAATCTCTGGAGCACGTTGTACTTGACAGGGTACTTGACGAAAGCACGTGAAGATAATGATAAGGGCGAACTGCCGGACGGCATGGTTGCTTTGATGATTCCGAATGCAGAAATCAAAGAGATTTTCGAAACGACTGTCATCAAATGGTTCAATGACAGTACGAAAAAGTGGAATCGAAATGCTTTGTTTGATGCAGTCTGGAATGGTGACAATGAAAGTATTGAAAAAGAGATGAACACTCTGCTTCGGCGTACTATTAGCTATCATGATTATCGGGAAGACTTCTACCATGCTTTCCTTGCGGGTATTTTTGCAGGCGCCGGATACATGGTAGACTCCAATAAGGAGCATGGAGAAGGTCGAAGTGACGTAGTCGTTTGCGATCCTATTAATGCTCGTGTTGCAATTTTTGAGGCGAAGTGCACGAAGGTACTGAAAAATATGGAAAGCGAATGTGATATGGTTTTGCAGCAAATAGAGGATCGGATGTATGCAAAGGAATATGAAGACGACTACGATCAGATTCTTTGCTACGGTATTTCATTTTTTAAGAAACGCTGCATGATAAAAAAGCAAATCGTCCGTGAGTCAATGCCATTAAGGTAAAAGGTTATTTCGCAAACTTTTGAAATGCCTTGGATGCCACACTTTGTGGATACTCGGAGTCGGAGATCAGCAGGATATTGCGCTCCGGGAATTGTTCTTCGATCTGAACCTGGAAGATGTTTCCGGCAGCGAGTTCGCTGTTTGCGAAGGCTTCTGGAATGAATCCGATACCGAGGTTATGGCGCACGGCCGGCAGGATGAGGTCAGTGGTAGCAAGTTCCATGTCCGGCGAGAAGGAGAGGCCGTACTGCGCAAAGTAGGTGTTTAAGAAGGTGCGGCTGATGGATTCGGATGTCAGGCTGATCCAGGGATAGGTGGCCAGCTCCCGGAGCGAGACAGGACGTCCCTTTAGTTCAGAGAACCGGCTGCCGCTGATGAGGATATCCCGGTAGGTGTGCAGCTTTTTCATGCGCAGGGGCTCAGAAATGTGGAGCGGAAGAGAGGAAACCACGGCAAAATCCACCTTGCCGTCCCGCACCGCCTGAATGGAATCCTGGGTACTGTGGTTTAAAATCTGGAAATGAACACCGGGATATTGCTGATGGAAGGCTTCCATGGCCTCAAAGAGCCAGGAATGCAGGGCAGTTTCGGTGGCACTGATGGAGATGCTTCCGTTTTCCAGCTGAAGCAGGTCACGGATGTGGCCTTCTGCGCGGAAAAACTGAAGGCAGCCTGCAGAGACATACTCAAAGAACCGGCTCCCTTCTGCAGTCAGTTCCATGCCGGATTTGCTGCGGACAAAAAGACGGCAGCCCAGATCTGCTTCCAGCTTATGGATGACGCGGGTTACGGCAGGCTGGCTGGTATTTAAGGCAGCAGCGGCTCGCGTCAGGTTGCCGTATTTGGCAACATAGTAGAAAATCTTGTAATATTCAAAATTCGATGTCATGGCACGTCGGTCTCCCTTGAAATATCTTTCAAATTGATCCCATTATAAAGCAAAAATCCAGTAAAATCCATAACTTACGCTGTATCTATATCAAATTGATATGGATATAATGCAGAAACGGCATTTTACAGATTGAATTGTATGTGCGAAAATACAATCGCAAACGTTAGAAAAA
This sequence comes from Oscillospiraceae bacterium, assembly GCA_963642615.1. Classification (GTDB taxonomy): domain Bacteria; phylum Bacillota; class Clostridia; order Lachnospirales; family Lachnospiraceae; genus Brotaphodocola. The sequence continues at coordinate 2,799 of CAVIHW010000071.1, forward strand.
TAACAAGCCACTGCAATGGATCAAGACAAACAAGAAGAAAGAGGTAATGTTATGGAAAACAACATCTGTCTGGAAAAGCAGCCCTTATGTGAGGAAATGCTGGAAAAGATGAATGCTTACTGGCGTGCAGCAAACTATCTGTCTGCCGGTCAGCTTTATCTGTTAGACAATCCGCTGTTAAAGAAACCACTGAGCATGGATCAGATCAAGAAGAAGATCGTAGGACACTGGGGAACCGTTCCGGGGCAGAACTTCGTATATGTACACTGCAATCGCGCAATCAAACGTTATGATCTGGATATGATCCTTCTTTCTGGCCCGGGTCATGGCGGTAACTTTTTGATCGCCAACACCTATCTGGACGGAAGCTACAGTGAGGTATATCCGAATATCAGCCAGGACGAGGAAGGCATGAAGAAGATGTTCAAGCAGTTCTCATTCCCGTGCGGCGTTCCGAGCCATTGTGCACCGGAGACTCCGGGTTCCATCAATGAGGGCGGTGAGCTTGGTTATTCCATTGCCCATGCCTTTGGTGCTGTATTTGATAACCCAGATCTGATCGCGACGGTTGTTGTAGGAGACGGTGAGGCTGAGACCGGTCCGCTGGCCACCTCCTGGCAGTCTAATAAATTTTTAAACCCGATCACCGATGGTGCGGTTCTTCCAATCCTGCACTTAAACGGATATAAGATCAGCAACCCGACCATTTTCTCCCGTATTCCGCACGATGAGATCAAGTCCTTCTTCGAAGGCTGCGGCTGGAAGCCGTACTTTGTTGAGGGAGATGATCCGATGACCATGCACAGGAAGATGGCAGAGACCATGGATGTTGTCATTGAGGAGATCAAGGCAATCCAGAAGCATGCAAGAGATGAGCAGGATCCGGAACGTCCGAAGTGGCCAATGATCATTCTGCGCACTCCGAAGGGCTGGACTGGTCCGAAGGTGGTAGACGGACAGCAGATCGAGGGCTCCTTCCGCGCTCACCAGGTTCCGATCAGCATGGAAAAACCGGAGCATTTACAGCTTTTGGAAGAGTGGTTAAAGAGCTATCATGCAGAGGAGCTGTTTGATGAAAATGGCCGCCTGATTCCGGAGCTGGCCGAGCTGGCACCGAAGGGCAATGCCCGCCTGGGTGCAAACCCACACGCAAACGGCGGACTGCTCTTAAAAGACCTGCGTCTTCCGGATTTCCGCGAGTATGGTATTCCGGTGGAGCCGGGAAAAACCAAGGCTCAGGATATGATCGAGCTTGGCGGCTATATCCGCGACATTTTCAAGCTCAATGAGGACAGCAAAAACTTCCGTATCTTCGGACCGGACGAGAGCATGTCCAACCGTCTTTACAAGGTATTTGAAGAGCAGAACCGCGACTGGAACGGCGAGATGCTTGAAAGCGATGACAAGCTGGCAAGAAATGGCCGCATCATGGACAGTATGCTGAGTGAGCATATGTGCGAGGGCTGGCTGGAAGGTTATCTGCTGACTGGCCGTCACGGATTCTTTGCAAGCTATGAAGCCTTCATCCGTATTGTGGATTCCATGGCTGCACAGCACGCAAAATGGCTGAAGGTCTGCAACCAGCTTTCCTGGAGACGTCCGATCGCATCCTTGAACTTCATCCTGACTTCTAATGTATGGCAGCAGGATCACAACGGATTTACCCATCAGGATCCGGGCTTCTTAGATCATATCGCAAACAAAAAAGCAGATGTTGTCCGCATGTATCTGCCGCCGGATACCAACTGCCTGCTTTCCTGCTTTGATCATTGCATCAAGAGCAAAAACTATGTGAATGCCATTGTTGCTTCCAAGCATCCGAGCTGCCAGTGGCTGTCCATGGAGCAGGCTGTTAAACACTGCACCCAGGGTATTGGCATCTGGGAGTGGGCAAGCAATGACTGCGGTGAGGAGCCGGATGTAGTTATGGCCTGCTGCGGTGACACCCCGACTCTGGAGACCATGGCTGCAGTGACCATCCTGCGTGATGAGCTTCCGGAACTGAAGATCCGCGTCGTCAATGTCGTAGACCTCTTTAAGATGGAGAGTGATCACAAGCATCCGCACGGACTGAGCGATGCCGAGTATGATGCCATCTTCACTCCGGATAAGCCGGTGATCTTTGCATTCCACGGATATCCGACCCTGATCCATGAGCTGACCTATGAGCGCAACAATCATAATATGTCCGTTCACGGCTATCAGGAGGAGGGTACGATCACGACCCCGTTCGATATGCGTGTCCAGAACCAGCTCGACCGCTTCAGCCTGGTAAAAGATGCGATCATGCATCTTCCGCAGTTAGGCAACCGTGGTTCCTTCCTCATCCAGAAGATGAACGACAAACTGGTAGAACACAAACAGTACATTGCCGAGTATGGCCAGGATCTGGAAGAAATCCGCAACTGGGAATGGCATGTGCCGGAATCCAAGTAAAAGTATTATAATGGTGTTTCTGTAGATCCGAAGTTCCGGGACTGCCATACAGTCCCGGAACTTCTACGTTATTGGCTGAACTACGATAATAAAGCAACCATAACTGTATTGATGAAATTTTAATATACAGGGTGCCAAGAAAAGGTGTGCAATAAAATTAGAACAGCCAGTACAGTAGAAGTTCAGAGAGTGCCCTGCCCCTGTGCAGACCCATTGGAATTTGTTTTGTGAGCGAGCATAGCGTCTTCCCGGAGACCTTGTTTGAGCGTGCAAAGCACGCGAGTTTGGTCGCAGGGAAGACAATAGGCGGCGCAGGGAACAAAACATAAAAATTCCACCGGGTCTGCACAGGGGCAGGGCGCTTTCTGAACTTCGGACTCTTATACACTAATACATAGGTTAATTCATAGGCTCATGCATCTCCCATGCATTGTGGTCGGTATGCAGGATCATATGTGATTTGTGGGAGAGTGGATGTTCCAGGAAATCCTGGTACAGCTTTGCCACATCCGGGTTCTCGTGGGAGAAGCGGAGCGGGCTGTTTTTGTCGAGGAAGTGCAGGTTTTCACCGCGCACTCCGGCAAGCTCCTTGCCGTCACAGATCGGCTGTCCGCCGCCGCCGACACAGCCGCCGGGGCAGGCCATGACTTCCACAAAGTCGTAGGAGACATCCCCGCGCCGGATGGCTTCAAGGAGTTTTCGGGTGTTGCCAAGGCCGCTTACAATGGCAGTGCGCACCGTGGTTCCGTTAAAGTTGAGAGTAGCCTCGGTGAGAGCGTAGTCTTCGTTGACCTGGCGGATGTCATCAAAGAAATCCGGATCCGGATTTTTGCCGGATAGGGTGTGATAAGCGGTACGGAGTGCGGCCTCCATAACACCGCCGGTTGTGCCGAAGATGACACCGGCTCCGCTCCATTCCTGCATAAGGCTGTCAGGTTTACGCTCTGTCAGGATTTCCGGACGGATGTGGGTCTCCCGGAGCATTCGGGTAAACTCTCTGGTGGTCAGGACAATATCTACATCTTTGCCGGCATATTCTTTATAGTAGAAATCCATGCTGGCTTCTGCCTTCTTTGCCACGCAGGGCATGACGGATACGGTAACCATGTTTTCCGGATCCACGCCGATGGACTGTGCAAAGTAGGTCTTCATGACGGCACCGAACATCTGCTGTGGTGACTTTGCGGTGGAAAGCTGTGGAACCATCTCCGGAAACTGGGTTTTTACAAAACGCAGCCAGCCCGGGCAGCAGGATGTAAACATTGGCCAGTTATTCAAGGAACCATTCTGGAACCTTTCTAAAAATTCAGTGGCCTCTTCCATGATCGTTAAGTCAGCGGAGAAAGAGGTGTCAAATACATAGTCTGCGCCCATGCGTTTCCAGGCATCCAAAATCTTTCCTACGGTGGCATCCTCTCGTTTCAGCCCGACAGCTTCTCCCCATGCGGTACGCACAGCGGGGGCAATCTGAACCACGACCGTTTTGTTCGGATCGGCAATGGCATCCCATACCTTGTCTGTATCATCGCGTTCGCGCAGGGCACCGACCGGGCAGTGTGTGATGCACTGGCCGCAGAGGGCGCAGTCCACGTCGGTGATCTTGCGGTTGCCCTTGACGTTGACGGTGGTTCGGGAACCGGTACTGGTCACATCCCAGACGCTAAGGCTTTGCACCTTATCACATACCTGGATGCAGCGCATGCATTTGATGCATTTTTCTGTGTTGCGGATGAGTGGAAAGTTCTTATCCCACGGGCTGTGTTCCACACGTTCTTTAAATGGAAGATCAATGATGTTTAAGTCATTGGACAGGGTCTGCAGGGTACAGTTGCCGCTGCGAACACAGGTTGCACAGCGGAAATCATGCTGGGACAGGATCAGCTGTACATTCTTTTTTCTTGCCACGCGTACCTTTGGGCTGTTGGTCAGGATCTCCAGACCCTCCTGTACCTTGTTGTTGCAGGAGGTCACAAGCTTTTCTTTGCCGACAACTTCTACAAGGCAGACACGGCAGGCCGCGATCTCATTGATATCTTTTAAATAGCAGAGCTTTGGAATATCGATTCCTGCAAGGGCTGCCGCTTCCATAATGGTGCTTCCCTCGGGAACCGAGATTTCGTTATGATCGATCTTTATATTTACCATCTGTTCTCACGACCTCCTTTGAAGATTCCATAACCGAAGTGATCGCAGCCGAGGCAGCGGCTGGCTTCCTGTCTGGCCTCTGCTTCAGTCATGCAGTTTTCCACGCCTTCGAAGTCGCAGACGCGCTCACAGGCCTCACGTTCTGTCATGTTGACACGGCCGCACGGGATACGGTCGCGCAGATCTGGCTCCGGGAGCACAACATCGCAGCCGATGGTGTGGCGGAAGCCAAGATATTCATCAATATTGGCAGCAACGACCTTGGCAGCCGCAATGGCTTTGATGACGGATGCAGGTCCGGAGGCGCAGTCACCGCCTGCAAAGACACCGGGCATATTGTTGAAACCGCCGTAACGTTCTGTTTGGATCTTTCCGCGGTTGACCGGCAGACCGGCTTCTTCAAAATGCTGGAACTCAATATCCTGTCCGATCGCCACGATCAGGGTCTGGCACGGAACAAAGACATCTGCCTCGCCGGCGGCACGCACGCTGGCTCTGCCGTCCTTGATCTTACTGATCATCTGCGGGGTGACATAGACTCCACGTACATGATTGTGTTCATCGACATCGATGCGGGCCGGAGCCATAAGGGTTTTCAATTCAATTCCTTCTGCAACGGCTCCTTCAATCTCTCCCGGAAGCGCTGTCATGTCCGCCACGCGCCGACGGTAAAGGATGGAAACCTTTTTTGCACCGAGACGTCTTGCCGTGCGGACGGCATCCATGGAAACGTTGCCACCGCCGATGACGGCAACCTCCTGTCCGGTAAGATCCGGATTCAAGTTTTTCCCGACATCACGCAGGAAACGGACAGCAGAGATGACTCCTTCTGCAGATTCGCCTTCAATGCCAAGCTTTTTATCGGTGCTGGCTCCGATGGTAACGAGCACGGCATCATATTGTTTACGCAGCTCCTGGATGGTGATGTCGGTACCGATCCGCTTGCCGAATTCTACCTTTACACCGGTTTCGAGAATAGCATTGATATCGTCATCCAGACGTTCCTTTGGAAGACGGTAGTTTGGGATGCCGTAGCGGAGCATGCCGCCAAGCTTCGGAAGCATCTCAAATACGGTGGTCTGATGTCCCATAAGCTGCAGATAGTAAGCCGCACTTAAACCGCCGGGGCCGCCGCCGATGATGGCAACCTTCTTTCCGGTAGAAGCGCCGCAGGATGGAGGAGCAACCTTTCCGGCATAGTCAGCGGCAAAACGTTTTAGGCCGCGGATGTTTACGGCATCATCAATGATGTTTCTGCGGCAGCGGGCTTCGCAGGGATGCTCGCAGATGAAACCACAGGTGGTCGGAAAAGGATTGTCCTTGCGGATCAGGCGGATGGCATCGGCATAACGGCCTTCCCGTACCAGGGCAATGTAGCCCGGGATGTCTACGTGGGCGGGGCACAGGGAAACGCAGGGAACCGGCATGCTGTAATTGCAGGTGCAGCGTCCCTGGTGTACGTGCTCCTCATAATCTTCATGGCACTCCTTTAAGCTTCGGTATACCGCAAAAGCAGCCTCGTAACCGATGGCACAGTCTGCACCGCTCATGATGCTCTGAGCAAGCTCTTCCATGAGCTTTAAGGTATCCATGGTAGCTTCTCCGTTCATGACATCGGTCAGCAGATTCTTTAACTGCCACAGACCGACGCGGCAAGGTACGCACTTGCCGCAGGTGTGGGTGTGGCACATCTCTACAAATGCCCTGGTCATGTCAACCGGGCAGAGACCCGGCGGGCTGGATTCGATTCGCCGCTCCAGATCTTTGTACAGCTCTTCGATCATGAGCTGTGCCTGGTTCGGATTTGTGATCTCCAAACGACTCATATCAGATACACCTTCCTTTTTGTTTGGTAGCCGCATGAAAGGCGGCTCCGCATTTTGTGCAAAATGATTATGTTTCTCAATAATAGTCAATTATAAGTATACATAATGATGGGACTAATAGCAAGAAAAACCTAAAAAAAAATCAGGGCACAGACTTGGATTGTCAGAAAATAAACAAAAGAAGGGCTGTATCAGAGGGAAATCCCCTGTATACAGCCCCATTGATCTGACATATGCTAGTGCATCGTTTACAAAATAACTAGCCTACTCGCTTGCCTGCAAATCCGATTGCACAGTCCAAAAAGCCTCAGCGTAGCCCGCTACGCCTACGTTTTTTGAACTGCACACTCGAATCTGCATTCTGCGTGATTCGGCCAGTTATTTATGAAACGATACACTAGTCTGTTTCATCATGCAACGTTTCAGAGCTGTACTTTGCTGTTCCATGGCTCTGAACATTTTTATCATAGCATAAAAACTAAAAAACGACAACCAGAAGCATCTTAAACTGTTCCTGTCCGTATACGGCATGCGGGTGCTTCGCCGGCATGACAATGGACTCGCCCTCGTGCAGTTCGTAAGCCTTGCCGTTGATGGTGATGCGGCCAACACCGTCTAAGCAGGTGACAAAGGCATCCCCGCCGGATTCATGAGTGCTGATCTCCTCATCTTTATCGAAGGCGAAGAGTGTAATGCTTAAGGCTTCGTTCTGCGCCAGGGTCTTGCTGACCACCTGTCCTTTCTGGTAGGAAACCTGTTCCTTTAAGGTGAGAACTTCGGATTTGTCGATGTTTTTGATAAAACTCATAGCAGAACCTCCTGTGATCTTGTTTGTTACGATCATTTTATCATAGAGGACAGAAAAAAACTGTTGTCAAAGCAACGAAAATTTTCCGCCTTGGATCAGGCCGTTTTTCCTTGTTGTAAGTGAAGTGTTTTGAATAAATGCTGAGCCGCATTCCCCATCCAATACGCTTTTTTGGCGTTTTGGGTGGGGTTAGGCGACATTCTGCAGAAGTATCTTTTCATGCCTTGGATTTCTCCCGTTTATGCTGTGGAGTGCCTTGTTCCTGGATATACTTTTTTATCACATCAATCGG
>CAVIHW010000072.1:0-8857 GCA_963642615.1 Oscillospiraceae bacterium
TCGCTGACAGCGTAGAGCAGTAATCCTGCAAAAAAACATAAGACATACTGATCCTCTTTTGTTTTTATGCTCCATCCTGGTCAAAGTATCCAAGCTGCAGCCGGATCATCTGTTTCATGGGCTCGGAGAGGGTGATGGTTTTTGGGTAAGCGGCTGCAATGTAGAACGTGAGCGGGGGATTCAGGGAATAGGTGGAAAATGTGTTGTCTTCACGGAGGGAATGGCTTGGAATAAAGGCATTGCCGAGTCCCTTGTTTAGCATATAGCAGCGTGAGATATTGTCTTCCACCTCGCAGATGACATGGGGCTGAAAGCCCATTATCCGCAGAGCCTGTTCTTCGGTATCCCTGGCGTAGGAATTTTTGTGGGTCAGGATGAAGTAATCGTCTTTCAGTCCTTCAAAATTTCCGTTTGTGATCTCCTCCTGGGAGATGGGGGCGTGGTTTTGTGGCACGGCAAGCAGCATTTCACCGGTCCAGAGAGGAAGATATTCCAGAATGCTGTGCTGGAGACTGGAGGTGAGCAGCACACCAAGATCTGCGCGTCCCATGATGAGATCCTCCTTGGCGGTAGGTGTGCTGCAGCGCTGGATCACAAGCTCTGTATCGGGACAGGCAGCATGAAAGGAAGGAATGCATTCAAGTGCCGCGGAGGTGGCGCAGGCAAAGCGCAGTGCATTCTTGTTTTGCCGATTCATGGAGGAGAGTTTTTTTAATGCATCCCGCTTGATCTGTAAGATCGAGTGTCCGCCGTTGATGTAGATGCGTCCGGCATCGGTGATGGAAAGCCCGTCCTTACCGCGGATAAAAAGCGGGGTACCAAGCTCTTCTTCCAGCTTTTTCAGTCTCTGGCTTAGGGCTGGCTGTGAGAGGTACAGACGGTCAGCCGCTTTGCTGAGGCTTTTTTCTTCTGCAATGGCAATGATATATTCGATCAGTTTGGTGTCCATAAAAATGCCTGCCTTTCCAGTTGATAAAGCTGAAATTCCTCGATCAGTTCCTTCGCACTCTGATTTGGATTGAAACGGTAATTGGGATTTCCTTTTTCCTGAAGGTAGTTTAATGCGATCAGAAAACGCTCTTCCTCGCTCAGAATATGGTCGACGGCGGACATGATGGTCAGGTGAACGGAGTAGTTGGGCTTTATGCCAAAATAGACCAGGCTTTTGCTTGGTTCCATATGGGAACGGGACAGGATGGTGATCCCGGCGCCCTGAGCAGCCATGTGTTTTAAGATCAGATTGTTGTCTGCTTCGTATACAATGGTGGGCTGCATCTGGTTTTGCTGAAAGATAAAATCTGCAGTCTGCCGTATGGTGGAATTTTCAGTTGCCAGTAAAAAAGGCGTATCCTGAAATTTCCGGATATCAATGGAAGTCAGATGGGAAAGATCCTGGCTTGCCTGATAGGCCAGTGGATGAAAGGAAGGCACAAAGAGTACCAGATCCTCCTCGTGAAAGGAAGTATGGACAATGTCCGTTTCATCCGGGTCATTGCAGGTTCCGAGAGCCAGATCAACACTGTGATCCAAAACAGCTTGACGAAGACCGCGCATATACCGCTCCTTCATCTCAATTTTGACATTGGGATAACGACGGTGAAACTGATGGAAAACCCTTGCAATGGCAATGGAACCGCGAAGCGGGGTGACCCCGATGGTGATGGTCTTTTGATAGCCGCCGGAGAGCTCTGCGATCATCTGGTAGGTCTGCTCCTTTACCGAGATGATGCGGTTTGCGGCTTCTAAGTAGATCTTTCCTGCTGCCGTGGGATAAAAACGCTTTTTGTGCCGGAGAAACAGCTCCGTACCAAGTTCTTCTTCCAGCTCGGAAAGATATTTGCTGAGTGCCGGCTGGGAGATGCCAAGTTCTTTCGCTGCCGCGGAGAGGCTTCCGTTTTTTGCAATGGAAAGCACATAGGTGAGTGGTCTGGTATTCATGGACGATGCCTCCAAAACTATAACTTTTACTTATATGATATATAATATTAACCTGTTTGTCAATTGACAGATTGCGTCTTATAATACAACTATAGACAAGAAAATAAAGCAACATCACGCAAAAGAAACAAAATATTCACAATATTTCATGACAGACAACAGGGGGAAACTATAATTGTTTGTTATGAATGGGAGAGGGAGGATTCCGATGAAAAAGAACAGATTATTTGCAGCAGCAATGGCAGCATGTCTTACTATGGCAAGCCTGACAGGATGTGGCTCATCCTCTGGAAGTGAGACCACCGCAGCAGCAGGAAGTGAGGCAGCAAAAGCCCAGAGTGGTGACAGCACAGCAGCCGGAGATACCGGCGCCTGGAAATCAGGTGACAATGTTTATGTGGATGTTCCGGCCAAGGCAGGCGGCGGCACAGATCTTTACACCCGTTATTTAACACAGGCACTCAGTGAGGTATGCCCGGGCGTAAACTTTATCGTGACCAACTATGATACCGGCGAAGTTGGCATGGAGCATGTCAAAAATGCAGATCCGGACGGCTTGACGCTCGGAACCTGCCATGGCGGTGCCATCATCCAGTATCTTGCCGGTTCTTCTGAGGTCAATATCAAAGACGATTTAAAGGTTGTCGGAATCATGAACCAGGGCGGCCCGCAGGCTATCATTGCAAAACCGGGAGCTCCGTATACAAACTTTAAAGAGCTGGCAGAGTATATCAAGGCAAATCCGGGTCAGGTGGTTGTTGGATGTTCCCTTGGCGGTACGACACAGGTTCTGTTTACTTCTCTGGTTGAGGCACTGACCGGTGATGCAAACTCCGTAAACTATGTACAGTGTTCTTCCGAGGCAGACAAGCTGACCAACGTGGCAGCAGGTTCCATTGACATTGCAAACTGCTCCATTCCGAATGCGCAGTCTTATGATGCGGACAACAAGATCACCGTACTTGGAAGCTTAGGACCGAAGGTTGCAACGCTTGATAACATGAGCGAGCTGGTTGGTTCTGAACTGGATGAGAAATTTGCTACTACCCAGGAACAGGGGGTAGAAGTAACCTGGGATTCCAGCTACTATGTACTGGCTCCGAAGGATACTCCGGATGAGATCTGCGAGGCGATCAACGAGGCGATCCAGAAGGCTACAGAGGTTCAGTCCTTCATCGACGGCAACAAGTCCATGGCTACCTACATTGCAGCAGTGAACTATGAAGATACCAAGAAAACACTGGAAGATGAGTGGAAGATGCAGGATGACCTGGTAACCTCCATGGGTCTGAAGGTTCGCTAAGTTTCTGGTCACTTTAGAAAAAACAAGTCCGGCTGTCCTTTCGGGCAGCCGGTTTTTGGAAAAGAGGTTTCTATGAAAAAAATAAATCGAACCTATATCATGGGAATTGTATTTATCCTTTTGGCAATATGGGTTGCTTATCAGACAAGCCAGATCCCGGAAAAGCTGGTCTCTAATGAGCCGGGTCCCAAATTGTTCCCGTATATTTCTGCGGCAGGTATGGTGGTCATGGCTGTGCTTTCCATGATCTTTGACGGCAGGAAGGAAGCAGAAGACAACAAAAACGGTGCGGCACCGTATCTGGATGCGGCAGGCTGGAAACGTCTGGCACTGATCATGGTCGAGTGTATTGTGTTCTGCGTAGCTATGAATTTCATCGGTTTCTGGATCACATCCATGGTTGGCATGATGATGTTCATCCTGACTTTGAAGGCAGACAAAAAGATCAACCTGGTATTTGCTATTGTCCTTAGCATTGCTCTTGGAAGCCTTTGCTACTTTGGATTCACCAAAGGCTTTAATATTCCGCTTCCGAAGGGTGTGCTCTGGAATATGATCGGCATTAAGATGCCATAAGAAGGGAGAGAAGAAAATGGCTAGTTATCTTGCGGCACTTGGTGTTTTATTTCAGCCGGTAAACTTCATCATGATGTACCTCTGCTCCTTGGTCGGCTGTGTACTTGGTGCGATCCCGGGTCTTTCCGGTGGACTTGGCATTACCCTGATCTTGCCGATGACCTTCGCATTAAATACGAACTTAAGCTTTGCCATGCTGCTTGGCATGTATGTCGGCGGCGTATCCGGCTCCTTTATAGCGGCAGTGCTGGTCGGCATTCCGGGTTCTGCGGCATCCATCGGTACCTGTTATGACGGTTATCCGATGACTCAGAAGGGTAAGGCAGCCCGGGCTCTTACGATTGGTATCACGGGTTCCTTTATCGGTACTTTGGTATCCATTCTGGTTGCAACCCTTTGCTCTACCTTTATCGCAGATATTGCCCTGTTACTTGGACCATGGGAGTATTTCAGCCTCTGCCTGATGGCCATTACCATGGTAGTTGGTCTGAGCAATGGTTCCATTTTTAAAGGCCTTTTGGCTGCATTCTTTGGCCTGTGGCTTTCTACCATTGGCTCCGACATGGTTACCAACCAGCTTCGTTTTACATTTAAGAATACCAATCTCTATGGCGGTATCAATGTCATTTGTCTTTTGATGGGTACCTTTGCTTTGCAGCAGGTGGCAACCAGCTACGCAAAGGCTAACCTGGATATGCCGGAAGTGGATGCAGGTTCTTTAAAGGGATTTGGTCTGACCTTTAAGGATTTCAAGGATAGTTTAAAGGTGATCCTCACCTCTCTGTTCATTGGCTTGTGGATCGGTTTCCTTCCGGGCATGGGTTCCGGTATCTCAAACCTGATCGCTTATGGCCAGGCCAAGAAGATGAGCAAGCATCCGGAAAAGTTCGGTACCGGTATCGATGAAGGTATCTGGGCAACCGAGGTTGCCAACAATGCCGGTGTCGGCGGCGCCATCATCCCGATGATCGCCCTGGGCATTCCGGGAGATGCTACTACGGTATTGCTGATGTCTGCCATGACGATCCACGGATTACAGGCAGGACCGATGTTCATCAAGACGAATCCGCTGCTGGCAAACCTGATCTTTGCAACGGTTCTGGTATCTGCAATCCTCATTTTTGTGACAGAGCTGTTTACCAAACGTTGGTTCCCGCTGTTGTTAAAGGCACCGTATCATTACCTTTACAGTGCGATTTTAATGATCTGCTTCTTAGGCGCTTACTCGGCATCCACCTCGATGTTCAGTGTGTACCTGGTACTGGTATTTGGCGCAGTCGGCATTTTGATGGAGTTCTTTAAAATGCCCGGCACCCCATTAATGCTGGCTTTCATTCTGGGAAGCAAGATCGAGAGCTATTTCCGTATGGGCTGTTCTTATGCGAGAGGAGACATGACTTCCTTCGTAACCCGCCCGATTTCCCTGATCTTTATCCTGATCGCTGTATACAGCGTGATCGGACCGGTGATCGGTAAGCTTTTAAAGAAACAAAAAGCAGCTGCTGCAAACTAAATGGTGGTAAAAAATGACAATATGACTGCTTAAATGGCAGTTTGCATATGGATCAGGTGAGAAGCCGGAGCTTGCAGAAAGGTTTCGGCTTTCTTACTGTCTAAAATCGGATATTTTTAAGGAGGAATGTTTTATGCTGACTCAGGAAGAAAAAGAGCGGATGATCACCGCACTGCGCGGTACCAGTGTGGCAAAAGAACATATTACGGAAGAGTATAAAAAGAATCTGGAACTGGCAGTACGGGAAGAAATGAAGGTTACTACCTCGGAGGGCACGGTTCCGTGTTATATCTTTACAGCAAAGAACCGGACTGTTAACTGTCCGGTGCACATCAATGTGCATGGCGGTGGTTTTGTTCGTCCGCATGTATTGCGGGACGAGATCTACTCTGCCAAGGTAGCGGATGCCATTCAGGGAATTGTAGTGGATGTGGATTACAGTTTGGCTCCGGAGTATCCGTATCCGAAGGCTTTTAATGAAACCTATGAGGTCTGCAGATGGGTCTTTTCCATGCTGGAGCATTGGGATGGTGATGCAAAACGGGTGTCTATGGGCGGACACAGTGCAGGTGCAAATCTGACTGCTGCGGTATGCTTAAAGGCAAACCAGACAAAGGAATTTCAGTTCTGCCTGCAGGTTTTAGATTATGGCGCCTTTGATATGGTAACGGATCCGGCGGACAAACCGGAGGCAGATAAAAATATGATCCCAGTGGAGCGGGGCAGGATGTTTAGTCTGGCCTATACTGACGGTGAGCTGGAAAACTTAAAGGATCCTTACTGCAGTCCGCTGCTTGCAACAGATGAGATGTTAAAGGGACTTCCGGAAGCGCTTGTGACAAGCTGCGGATATGATAATTTCCGTTTTGAGGATGCTGAGTATGCAAAACGCCTGGCCTTGGCAGGCGTAAAAGTAACCCAGAAGTGTTTCCTGAATTCTTATCACGGGTTTATCGTGCATTGCACGGAAGAATGGGAAGCAGGACAGCAGCTGGTCATCGACATGATCCGGCAGGCATCCCTGTAGAATGGAGGAATCAGAATGAAGGTGCAGTTAGATGCAGAACTGGTCATGGAACTTCGGGCGGACTGTCCGGAGGAGGACAGACTGGTAGTCGGAGGAAATGACTGGGGATACTTAAAGGTGATCCAGATCAAGGGCGGTCACTTTGAAGGGGAAAAGCTTCGCGGACGGGTTGTGGAAGGCGGAGCGGACTGGAATATGGGAGTCGGCGGAGACAGCGAGGATACCGTTCATTCCAGAACCGTCTTTGCAAAATATCTGCTTCAGACGGATGATGGTGTATACATTGCCATAGAAAACCTGGGTTATAAGTATGTGGAGCAGGAGAAGAATACCGTGATCCAGACCAGGCCTTCTTTCCATGCACCGAGAGGAAAATACGAGTGGCTCAATTACGGTGTTTATGTGGCAAGCCTGTCCGGCAGCACGATCGACGGAGTGCGCGGGGTAGATATCAAGATTTACAAGATGATGTAACTGACGGGAGATATTTTGGCAGTGCAAGAACGGTAACGAAGAGATCCAGAGGAGGGAGATGTGCATCATGAAAAAGGTGATCAAACCCGGCAGGGCAAGAAAGAGTATTAATTTTATTGACAATATCGTTTATTCCAGGCAGAAAGATCTGGAAGGAAATGAGATGGAGCTGAAAATGTCTATCATGCTGCAAAATGGCAACAGTGAGATGCGGCTTGCATCCGGCCATGATGATGAGGCAGATGACAAGACGCCGAAGCCGGCCATCCTCTGGGTGCCGGGCGGCGGCTACCGCGGATGCGACAAGAACCTGATGGTAGCTGAGATGCAGTTTCTGGCAGATGCAGGCTATGTGGTGGCATCCATGTATTACCGCAGCAGTGCAGAGGCGCATATGCCTTCTCAGATCATGGATGTAAAGACGGCCATCCGGTTTTTGCGGGCACACGCGGATGAGTATGAGATCAATCCGGAGCACATCGGGATCATCGGCAGATCGGCAGGCGGGCATCTGTCAGCCCTGGCAGCCATGAATTCGGATCAGTATGAGAGCGAAGAGTGGAGCGGTTATTCTTCCAAAGTCCAGGCCTGCTGTGACATGTTCGGACCGGTGGATTTCTTAAAGCTCATTGAGGTGGATGAGCAGGATATTGCAACCAACCCGGACTGCCGATGGAAATGCATGGAGGAGACTCATGAAGGTGCGCTGCTGGGAGGCGATCCGGCTACCTTAAGGGAGCGATCAAAACCCTATTGCCCGCCCTATATTTTAAACGACAGTATGAGTCCGATGCTGATCTTGCACGGAGACTGTGACAAACTGGTTCCCTGCTCCATCAGCGAGGAATTTTATGACAAGATCGTGGAGGCAGGTATGGAAACACGCGCTGACCTGTTCATCCTGCAGGGCGCCGGGCATGGAACCAAAGAGTTCTTCCAGCCGGAGACGAAAGAGCTTATCTTAAACTTCTTTGACAAAAACCTGAGATAGGAGAATATCGTTTATGATGAAAGTACAGGTGCCGATGTGGTCTTCGTCCAGTGATGCAGAGCTTCAATTTTACCGGGAGATGGGAGTGGAATATATCTCTGTGATGTTTCACGAAGATGACTGGGACTATGAGAGTGTGTCCTGTTTACAGGAGCGCATGGCAAAATTTGACTTAACCATTACGGACGCGGGAAGCTTTTCGGTCTTTAAAAATCCGGTGATCCATCTGGGACTGGAAGGACGGGATGAGCAGATTGCACGGTACAATCGTTTTACCACGGTGATGGGGCAGTGCGGCATTCCCATCTGTTCCCTGGCGTGGCAGCCGGATGGTGCGGTGCGTTCCTACAAGCGCGTAGGCGAGCATACCAGAGGGTCTGTCAGCGGCATTGTGGATATGGATGAGATCAACAAACGGGAGCCGAGCCATGGCCGGATCTATTCGGAGGAGGAGATCTGGGCAAATTTCAAATATTTCCTTGACCGGACTCTTCCGGTCTGCGAAAAATATGGTGTAAAGATGGCGCTGCATCCGAACGATCCACCCACAGCCTCTGTGATGGGCGTGCCAAGCCTGATCTACAACAGCGAGGGCTTTAAGCGTGCATTTGAACTGGCAGGAAACAGCCCGTATCTTGGCATGAAACTCTGTGTGGGATGCTGGCTGGAGGCCGGAGAGGCCTTTGGCAATTTAATGGAGGACATTCGGTATTTTACGGAGCAGAAGAAGGTGCTCGCTGTGCATTTTCGAAACTTAAGTGCCCCGATGCCTTACTTTGAGGAGGTGCTCCTGGAGGATGGATATGCAGATATGTACGCGATCATGAAGCAGCTGGTGCTCTGTGGATGTGATGCCCTGATCTCCGTAGATCATGCCTCGGCAGGGATCCCGGAGTTTGGCGGCATGGCCGGAGCCTACGGGTATTCTACCGGATATATGAAAGGACTTTTGTGTGCCGCGGAACGGGAAGTTAAGCGGTGACAGAAAGTGGGTTGAAATTTATATCTGAGTGTGATATATTGAACATAAAGAAA
>CAVIHW010000073.1:0-6814 GCA_963642615.1 Oscillospiraceae bacterium
CTAGTGTATCGTTTCATAAATAACTGGCCGAATCACGCAGAATGCAGATTCGAGTGTGCAGTTCAAAAAACGCAGGCGTAGCGGGCTACGCTGAGGCTTTTTGGACTGTGCAATCGGATTTGCAGGCAAGCGAGTAGGCTAGTTATTTTGCAAACGATGCACTAGGTACAGCAACTCTACCACGAATCGCCATTTGGGAAACGTCTACCCGGGTATGGTTCCCGGCATTCCTTCCGAAGAAGAGCATCCCACGATCACTAGTTCTACCGCCAGCCGATCCTGGAGGCGTCCGCTTTTTACGTCCTCCTCTGTCTGTGTGCAGGACTCCACACAGGCAAG
Source organism: Oscillospiraceae bacterium (assembly GCA_963642615.1). Classification (GTDB taxonomy): domain Bacteria; phylum Bacillota; class Clostridia; order Lachnospirales; family Lachnospiraceae; genus Brotaphodocola. The sequence goes on from CAVIHW010000073.1 coordinate 340, forward strand.
GATCTGTTCTCTGGAAAACTGTCTGGCCTGGGGCATCATCTTTCCGACAACATAAGGGTTCATCTTTAGCTTTGAGGCTATGGTACCTTTATCCAAGCCTTTTCCCATGAGCTCCTTCACCTGCAAAAGCTGGTTAAACTGCCTTGCGATCAGAAATAAGATCCGCATCGGCGGTTCCTTCAGGGTAAGCAGATCTTCGTAAAGATCCATGGCTTTTTGTGGCTGACGGTTTACAATGGCCGACACCATCTCAAAGATCCGGTTTGTCACCTGCACGGTGCATACCGCCATCACATCCTCATCCGTGATGACCTCGCGCCCAAGGGTATAGCTGATGAGCTTTTCCAGTTCCATGCGGATATGTTCCATGTCATCCCCGGTCATGCTAAGAAACAGCTCCATCGTATGATTCGTGATCTTCTTTTTTTCACGTGCCAGCATTCCGCCGGCCCACTTGGCAAGCTGTGTGCTGTCCTGACGGTTCAGCTCTGCGGCATATCCCATTTCCTTTACTTTCTTATAAAGCCGGCCGCGCTTATCCACCTCCGACTCCACAAAGATCAGGATCGTGGTATCCGGCATGGATGGCAGATACTGCACCAAGGCGTCTGCCGCCGACTTAAAGAAACCGCTGTCCTCGATCAGGATCAGACGATGTTCCGTAAAAAAAGGCATGGTATCTGCCAGGCGGATCAGCTCCTCCATGTCGAGTCCCTTTCCCTCAAAGCGGGCAAAGTTCATCGTATCGTCCCCGACAATGGCCTCCTTCAGGCGATTTTTATAGCTGTTTTTCAAAAAGGCTTCTTCTCCATATAAAAGGTAAACCGGTTTGAATGCGCCTGATTTGATGTCCTGGTTCAATGTCTGCATGACCCCAGCCTCCATTTCACTTAACAAGTTGATCCTTCATATTTTTGTTCAATCAGACATTGCCGCTCAGCCATGCAACAATGAAGAACACGGCAAAGCCAAAGAGATAAACAAGTCCGACAATGGACAGCCCCTTCAGCCAGGGTTCAATCTTATGCTCTTTGGTATTTACAAGCTTGTAGTTTAAAAGAGCAAAGACCGGTGTTGTAATAAAGGAAGCGATCATGGCAAACCGAAGCATGGTCGCAACATTTCCTGCAAAAAGATAAACAATGACAAGACCGATGGCTGATGTGGCCGTTGTCCAGACTGCAAGGGATGTTTTCCCGGAATCCTTCTTGCCAAGCAGCAGACGCAGCGCCTCATTGTTTGCGCGGGAATAACCATCGATCACGGTAAGCACGGTGCCAAAAATGCAAAGGAAGGCGATGAAGGTGATCAGAAGCCTTGACCAGTCACCAAATACCGATGCATACATATTGACAAATTGGGCAATATATGCCGCAGATGCACTTAAGACCTCCTCCCCGGAGCCAAACTGGATCAGAGCGCCAAGGGCACAGAAGATCACAGCCAGGATTGCAGTTCCGATATAACCCACGTTGAAATCAAAAAAGACATCCTTAAGAGACAGATTGTGGATCTGTTTTCTTTTTTCCACCTGCCACATGGAGTTGATCGCCGAGATCTCAATCGGGCAGGGCATCCATCCCATCAGGGAAACAATGAACGGCAGGGCTGCCAGCCGCCATGGAGTAGGAGCCACAAAATCCGGTGCATACTCACGATGCCGAAACAGCGCGATCACAACAGCCAGGGTTGTGGCAACCGTCAGAGCTGTCATAACAAACTTTGACAAAGAATCGATGAACTTATAACCACCGATCAAAAGCATTGCCCAGATGACCACAATGATGATCGTGGTAAGCTGTGACATAGAAAGTCCAAAGCCATTCGGAGCAATGTTAAAAAGAATGGCCGAACACAAAATGCCGACACCCGCAGTATTCACGAGTGCAGAAAATACATTTAATGCAAAGAAAACAACAAGCCATCCCTTTCCCCGCTCTGCATATCCCTCAATCAGGGATTTGTTGTTCTCCATAGTGTACTGGGAACCAAAACGGAAAAACGGGTACTTGAATATGTTGATCAAAATGATCAGAATGGCCATCTGTAAGCCATAAATGGCTCCCGCCTGCGTTGAAGACACAATGTGTGAACCACCGACTGCGGCAGATGCCATCAAAATCCCGGGGCCTAACGCCCTCATTTTGGATCTTAATGTTGAATTTTCTGGTGTTTCGGGTGACTTTGACATAAAATTACCTCCTAAATTGTCAAATGTACCTTCTCCTTTGAACCCCTGTAGCTTCCCCCTAAATTACCGAAAGTATCATAGCAAATTTTTTTGCAGATTGCAAACATATGCAGCTGTGATCAGTTGCTTAAAAATCCCTTTCCGATGATCTCGCTGGAGTTGGAGATCAGGATAAAGGCCGATGGCTCGGTCTTTTTGATGAAATTTCTCAGATGCACAGCCTGGCTGCGTTTCATGGTGGTCATGATGACCGTCTTGCTGTGATGGGAAAATGCACCCTGAGCCTTGTAAACCGTAGCGCTCCGGTTTAAGTCCTTGATGATGAAATCGCAGATGGGTTCCGGATCATCACAGATAATGTTAAAGCACTTACAGAGATTGATATTCTCAATAACGCCATCGATCACCAGGGATTTTGCCATCAGACCCAGAGAAGAATACAGTCCGGTGGTCGGTCCGAATACAAAAAAGGACATGACCACAGAGGTAAGATCCACCACCAGAAGTGCCGTTCCGATATTCATCGTGGAATGCTTCTTTAAGATCATGGCGATGATATCCGTACCGCCGCTGGATGCACCGATATTAAACAGGATTGCAGAGCCTACCGCCGGGAGAAAGATCGCAAAGATCAGTTCCAGCATCGGCTGGTCGGTGATGGTTCCATGAAGCGGCATAAAGCGATCCAGGAGACTTAAGCTAAATGACATCAGCAGGCTGGAATATACCGTCTTAATGCCCACACTGGTTCCCAGAAACAGAAACCCCAGTACCAAAAGTCCCATGTTTACCGCAAAGGTAAAGTCACTGGCATTCATGCCGGTCAGTCTGCTCACCACAGACGAAAAACCTGTGACACCTCCAAAAGAAAAGTTATTTGGGAACTTAAAATAATAAACTCCCACAACCATGATCCAGATACTTACGGTGATCAGCGCGTATTCCGCGAGTCCCCGTTTGAGTGGATCCTCAATCTGTTTTGTAGCCATAATTCTTCCCCCAAAGTTCTAACAATTTTTCAAAAGTGCAAAAGAAAGGCAGAACGAGCCATACTCTCTCCCGTCTGCCAGAGAGACTATAACTCGTTCCCTTGTAAAAAACAAACACTCTTCTTATTGATTCCATTACAACACAGCTATTGTGCGTTCTGTACAGACATTGCAGACCATGGTATCGTACAGCTTTGCCTTGCCACGCGGCTGTCCTCTGCCATACTCTGCATCTCCTTAAATTTCTTTCCCTTGGGATCCACCCTCTGCCACAAGGTATAGGCGGATGTCTGTTTCGCATCCTGCCAGGGCACGGCCTCTCCCAGGCAGTAAGGAAAATACAGCTCCGCATACAGGGAGGCCATCTTCTCCTTCAGATCATCCGGCACCATGGTGATGGTCTGCTTTACCTGATTTTGGATCACGGATTTTCCATACTCCAAAGACCAGTCTGCAAAGTTTAAAAGTTCCGGATTTTCCAGGCCCTGTGCCTTCGCCCAGGCTGCCACATCCGCCTTTCTCGTTTCAAAGGTCATCGTATCTGAAAGATCCCAGCTTAACATGCCATACTGGTTGCCTGGGAAGGAATAGGGACTGAGCACGATCTCATGAATGCCCTCTTCCGTTTCCTCAAGCCCCGGGCCTGTCACATGCTCCCGGATCCTCTGTACATGCAGGTGGCCGCTGATATACAAAGGTACCTGATATGCTTCCAGAAGTGCCGTCACCTCCGGCCCGTTCTCCATCTCGCACTGGGTTGTGAACAGACGGCTTTCCTGAAGCAGGTTATGATGTGCCAGCACGATAACCTGAATGCCATTCTCCTTTGCCACCTTAAGATGCACTTCCATCCACTGCAGGGTTTCCGCTCCAATGCGGCCTTCCACATGGTTTCCGTCATCGTAGATACAGGAATCCATCATCAAAAGCCAGTGTTTTTCATCCAGCGGATATACATAGCTCAGTGATCTGGTGTCCCGGTTCGGTGACTGGTCATAGCCGAATGCATGATAGATCTCATAGAAATCCTCTCCAGTTTCCAGATATTCCGCCTTTTCTCTCTTGTCTCCAAAATAAGTCGATGCATTTTTATTCTGGATATCATGATTTCCCGGGATCACCAGAACCGGAATGCCTGCATCCTGGATCTTTTGCAGCTTTTCGGCCAGCAGTTCGTGATTGATACGCTCCCCGTTTAAGGTGATATCACCGGTCAGCGCCACCGCGGTCGGATGATTCTCGATTGCCGTTTCGACCAGGGTATCCAGCATCTCATCACTGTACTGGTCAATCTTTCCGTCATCGTGCTCCACCATGCTCCAGAAGGCTTTTCCGTCATCATGGGTTGTGCGGCTCATATAGTGTAGATCCGATACCAGCATCAGGGTCGGCGGTTCATAGGGCTTTTCCTCCTCGACCGGTTCCTCTTCCTTTGGTTTATCTTTTTTGTGTTTTTTTTGCTGTTTTCGATATTGTTCCAGCCATGCCTGACGCTCTTCTTCCAGACGAGCCTGACGTTCCTCCTCCGATTCCTGATCCTTTTCCTGATCTTCCTGTGTTTCTTCCGGTTTCGACTCTTCCGTTTGAGCGGAGCTTTCTTGAGCCGCCGTTTCCCGGTTTCCTCCCGCATTGTCATGTCGGTTTAGCATGCCAAGAAACCACACGATCCCGATACAGATCACAAGCAAGGCTCCGTAGATCAAGGCCATGATTTTTTTATAATGTTTCATAATTCCGTCTAAATCCTCTTTTCTGTCGTGGTGTGATACCTCAATATAATGAAAAAACGGGCGGTATCACTACCGCCCGCCATCATATCACAGATTTTACGGAAAAGAAAGAGGAAAGACTTTTTTACAGGATGCTGTTCACGCACACTGCACCATACGGCCGGATGCTCATCCGGTATGCGCTGCCTTCACCCATGGCACGCTCGATATAGTCAATATACTCGTCCACAATGTCATTTGGCAGCATAGCCATAATGACACCTGCAAAGCCACCGCCGTGAACACGGCATGCACCGCGCTGTTTCTTTGCAATAAAGAGCTCCGTGAGTGCCAGGGCAATGGAGATACCCTGTTCCTGCACGCTCGCCGTGGTGTAGCAGTTTTGCAGCCACTTCCAGGAAGAGTTTCCGGAAGCTGTAATATTTGTCAAAAACTCTGCAAAACGGTTTTTCTTGAGATCTTCCACCATAGCCTCAACCCGCTTATTTTCCTCAAAGAAATGAAGCGCACGCATCACCGAACGGTCTCCGGCAAAAGCACGAACTGCAGAAAGGTTTTCAATGACCTCTTCTTCCGTAACCTCGGCACAGACCTCTTTTCCAAAGAACTGTGCTACCTTCTTCATCTCATTCGGGATTGAAGAATAATCCGCACTTAAGTCTGCATGGCCTTTTCCGGTCTGCACAATGATGAGGCTGTGGTTCTGAGAAGCAAAGTCAAAATCAATCTTCTCCACCTTCGGCTGGGTCGGCTCTAAAAAGTCAATGGTGATCAGTCCGCCTACTGCGCAGGCCATCTGGTCTAAAAGCCCGGAAGCCTTATCCCAATAGACATTCTCTGCATATTTTCCAATATGTGCATAAGCTACCGTATCCATGCGCTCCTCGTTAAAGAAACGGTTTAACATGGAGCATAAAAGCATCTCAAAGGAGGCAGAAGAGCTCACGCCCGCAGAGCTGATGACATTGCTGGTAATATAGGCATCAAAGCCTCCGACCTCATAACCGGACTCCAAAAATCCCTTTAAGAGTCCCTTTACCAGGTCAACCGTTCCAGCCTTCTTCGCACTCGGTTCCAGCTCATTCAGATCGATGGTGAATTTCTGATGAAAGGTCTCACTGATGATATTGACCCTGCTCGACTCGTTCTTTGCCGCAATTCCCACGCAGTCTAAGTTGATGCTTCCTGCCAGGATCTTTCCGTGGTTATGATCCGTATGGTTTCCGCTGATCTCCGTTCTTCCCGGAGAACTGAACATCAAAATGTCCTTCTCCCCAAAATTCTCCTGGAATTTCTTTACCACATCTTCATAGCGGTTGATATTCTCCTTTGCCTTGTCTTCTCCGTATAACTCACACATCAGATGATATGCCTTTTCGGTTCTTAACAGTTCCAAAGTTTTTGCTGTGTTCATGGAAATACCTCCGTTTTCCTCGCAGTGCAGACCCGCGTAACCCCTGTATCCATGTGAGCCTGCTCCGGTTCATCATTTCATCGCCTCTTAGTATACCACGGCACATGTTTTTTATACAATACAATATTCTTTGGGATGTCTGTGTTTTTTT
>CAVIHW010000073.1:7063-8789 GCA_963642615.1 Oscillospiraceae bacterium
TTTTTGCAGAAGGCAATGCCATACAGCCGGATATCTTTCCGGTCATCGTTCAAAAGATATTCCTGGTAACGGCGATCTCGGATCTGATCAAGAGCCTTCTGACAGGCTGTTTCCATGGCATTAAAGTCTTTTGTATACTTGAGTTCAATCACAATACCGGCATCCGGATCATCGGTTTCCACAATGATATCCGCAAACCCTTCTCCGGCTTCGACATTGGACTTTACAAGCCAGTCAGCATTTCCTGTCAGGATACCGACCAGAAGATTATGGTAGGAGCTTTCCTTTTCTTCCTTTCTCGCCTTTGTATCAAAAACGCTGATGGAATTGCTTAGTATACGATTTAGGTACTGCTCTACGCCCTTTTCATTGCCCTCTTCCAATGCTTTCCAGAATTCTGTCAGGCGGTCTGTGTTGCTGAAAATAGATTTTTTGAACCACTCGTTGATCTGAAGCCGAAAAACCTCGCGCACCTCCCGGTTTGGAATGATCAGGCGATAAGCTCCACCTTCTGTTCTGCCAACCTGTGTGAGGTATCCGGTTGTAAAAAGCACGCTCCAGAGATTTTCAATACTCTGATCGATTTCCTCATAGGTAAGTTCCAGACGAAGATCTTTTTCTATGGTTTCTCCAGCTATCAAATGTTCAATTTCGTTCTGTGTTGTTTTATTTGCCTTGTCAATGAAGCGCTTTACAAGATCGTTTCCGCTTGTGTTGATCCAGTACGCTTCCGGCTTTGCATCCGGATCCTCTTTCGCACGATCTACAAAGTTTATAACATCCCAGGGACAATAAACATCCGTTTTTCCAAAACGGTAGCCATCATACCAGTCCTTTACTTCTGCGAACTGATTTTCCAGATTATAATCCGAAAGCAGCTTTCGCACTTCTGCATCTGTAAAACCGAACTGCTCATCGAAACGAGTATCTGTGATGGAGAGGATTTTGAAGTTGTTGAGTCCCGTAAAGATACTTTCCTTTGAGACACGAAGACAGCCCGTCAGTACTGCAAAATTCAGCGAGTCATTGGTTTTTAAGGCATCACCCAACAGTCCCCGGATCAAGTAGACCATTTCCTGGTAATATCCATACCGGAAAGCCTTATCAAGAGGAACATCATACTCATCGATCAGGATAATGACCTTTTGTCCATAATGTTTATAAAGAAGATCCGATAATATTTTAATGGAAGAAAGGAAGAGATCCGCCCCCGTCTCCTGTCCATCCATTTTAAGAAGCTTTTCGTACTTTTTTTGATCGATATCAAGAAGCTTTTCGCTATCTTTCAGAAAATAGAATCGTTCTGCTTCTCTTGTGATCAACTGGATGCATCGTTTCCTTGCCTCTGAAAAAGTAAGCCCCTCCACTCCCTTTAGAGAAAGAAAGATCACCGGATATTTTCCCATATGTTTCTCACACAGTTCCTGTTTTCCGGAAATATAGAGTCCGTCAAACAATGCCGGATCGGTTCCAATCTCAAAAAAGCATTTTAACATGCTCATGTTGAGTGTCTTGCCAAAACGACGCGGGCGCGTGAAAAGGTTCACTTCGCCCCAATTGAGAAACAGTTGTTCTATTAATTGTGTTTTATCGACGTAATAAAAACTGTTTCGGCGAATCTTTGCAAAGCTTTCAATTCCTACCGGAAGCTTTAATTTATTTTCCATAAACGATCCTTTCGTTGTTTGAACCCTTTGGTTCGAAGTTTGAACCCTTTGGTTCGAAG
>CAVIHW010000074.1:0-8017 GCA_963642615.1 Oscillospiraceae bacterium
GAAAATTCCAATGTGCCGCTCATTCTGCATGGGTTCCCGGAACTTCTACGTTATTTACAAATCTGCATGGTTATTATCGTAGTTCAGCCAGTACAGTAGAAGTTCCAAGGTGGTCATGCAGAATAAGCAGACCCTTTGGAATAGTAAAAAATTCCACCAGGGTATGCGGTTCTGTATGACCGCCTTGGAACTTCGGACTCCATAAAAAATCATTTGAGATAAGCCAGCAGCGCGGATACATATTTGTGCAGGCTGCTTTCATCGGCCAGGTAGACGTCGCCGAGGGCAGCGTAGCACATTTTATCTTTGCAGTCCTGTTTCATGACGGGTTCCCAGATCTCCTCAAACTGGGGCAGGAAATAGCCGGTGGTTTTGGTATAGCAGTTTGACGCAGTTGCTTTCATGCGGGCATCTTTATCCACGCCGGTTGCGATGCTCTTGTGAACAGCACGGTCTTCAAAAGGAAGATAGTAGTAGTCTTTGTAGTTTTTATAGAAGTGTTTTAGCGTTCCTTTGGTCAGCTCGATCAGAAAGATGATCTGATCCTTTTCCATCCGGCAGGAAACCGGAGGAAGGCTATTTTTTACCGCGACTGGAAGAACAGAGTCGCTTTTGCAGGTCAGTTTCAGGAAATGGCGGCATTGGCCGTTTATTTCTGTTTGATCGACAATCTGCTGACTGGTAAGTATCATGGGATGTTCTAAGAAGTCCGGATAGTTCAGGATGGGCAGAATGGATGGCATCCCTTTTAGATCGTCTTCATTGTGCAGGATGAGCAGGTCATACAGATCTTGTTCGTGTGTCATCAGATAATCTTTATATACTTCAATGAGCTGCCCGCCGTTATATTTGTCGGTGCGGGCAATACCAAGAAACTGTTCGATCGCTTTCTGTTTCAGGCTGTCCAGTCCTAACAGGTTCCGGTATGGCTTTATTTTTTTATAAATATCAAAGCTCATAACGTCGGAAAAATTGTAAGGAAGATGAAAGTGCTGGCAGCGTTTTTGCAAAAACGGAATATCGAAACCATCTCCATTGAAATGGATCACTGTTTTGTAATCTTTTAAGAAAGAAAAAAAGTGTTCCAGCAAGTCGGATTCTGCGGATTTGGTATCAGCAAACCACTGGATCAGATTCCAGGTGTTATTCTTATAATACGTGCATCCGATCAGATACAGCTGGCAACGGTCACCGGAAAAACCGGTAGTTTCAATATCAAAAAAGAGAAGATCCTCCAGATTTCCAATCCGCTCTAATGGATAGGTATTGGGAAGCTGGAGCGTTTTTTCTATTACGATCAATGTATGGAACTCCTTGTCTATGGTAATGTTGAAAGATGTCCTGCTCGGTATTTGCAGGATATCGCAATTTGATTATAGCGATGGAAAAATAGAATGTCAAATTCACTGTAAAAAATTGTATAAAAAGTATTGACAATTAAGACAACAAGCGCTATACTACGTAAGCACTGTTGAGTGAGACATCACTTGGACAGGAAATATGGGGTCTTAGCTCAGCTGGGAGAGCATCTGCCTTACAAGCAGAGGGTCATAGGTTCGAGCCCTATAGGCCCCATACCAATCGAATATGGCGGAATAGCTCAGTTGGCTAGAGCACACGGTTCATACCCGTGGTGTCGAGAGTTCAAATCTCCCTTCCGCTACTTGAAAAAGCAATCTGTGAAAACAGGTTGCTTTTTTTCTCGAAAAAAATCTTAAAAACTCTTGCAACATCCTCTTCTTTGCTTTACAATGTTTACGATATGCAAACAGGCTGGGAAGAAGAGGAGTACGTCGTAAGCTTCTGTCAGAGAGAACCGTTCATCGGCTGGAAGGCGGTTTCAGAGGGCACGCACGGAAGGTAGCTTCGGAGCCGGAATCCTGAATCTGATCAGTAGGGATTCCCGTTTGATCCGCGTTAAGGAGATGGCTGTTTTTTAGAGACAGCGTGACAGAGTAAGAAACAAAGGTGGTACCGCGGAACTTTCGCCCTTTATGCAGAATGCAGATTCTGCATGGAGGGCTTTTCTTTTGGAAAAAGGGCGGTCTGCCATGCTAACAACCAATACAGGAAAGGAAATGATCATGAAAGAACTGGAAAAGAATTACAATCCTTCCGCCATTGAGGAAAAACTGTATCAGAAATGGCTGGACAACAAGTATTTCCATGCGGATGCAGAGCGCGGAAAGAGAGAGGGCAAAAAGCCGTTTACGATCGTTATGCCTCCGCCAAATATCACCGGACAGCTTCACATGGGACATGCACTGGATAACACCATGCAGGATATCCTGACCCGCTATAAGAGAATGCAGGGATATGAAGCTTTATGGCAGCCGGGTACTGACCATGCAGCCATCGCAACCGAGGTAAAGGTCATTGATAAGCTGAGAAAGGAAGGCGTGGACAAGCATGATCTGGGACGTGACAAATTCCTGGAAGCATGCTGGGACTGGAAGAAAGAGTATGGTACCCGTATCATCAAACAGCTTCATAAGCTTGGTTCCTCTGCTGACTGGGACAGAGAGCGCTTTACCATGGACAAAGGCTGTTCCGATGCAGTGCTTGAGGTGTTTGTAAAGCTGTATGAGAAAGGCTATATTTACAAGGGTTCTCGTATCATCAACTGGTGTCCGGTCTGCCAGACTTCCATTTCGGATGCAGAGGTGGAGCACGAGGAGCAGGATGGCTTTTTCTGGCATATCAATTATCCGATCGTTGGAGAAGAGGGTCGGTTTGTGGAAATTGCGACCACTCGTCCGGAGACTCTGCTTGGCGATACCGCGGTTGCAGTGAATCCGGAAGATGAGCGCTACAAGGACATCATCGGAAAGATGTTAAAGCTGCCATTGACCGATCGTGAGATCCCGGTGATCGCAGATGAGTATGTTGACAAAGAGTTCGGTACCGGCTGTGTAAAGATCACTCCGGCTCATGACCCGAATGACTTTGAGGTGGGACGCCGCCATAATCTGGAAGAGATCTGCATCATGCATGATGATGCAACCATTGACTGCAAGGGCAGCAAGTATGATGGCATGGATCGCTACGAAGCGCGCAAAGCCATGGTAGAGGACTTAAAGGAGCTGGGACTTCTGGTTAAGGTGGTTCCACATTCTCACAATGTAGGAACCCATGACCGCTGCAAGACCACCGTTGAACCGATGGTAAAACAGCAGTGGTTCGTCCGCATGGAAGAAATGGCAAAACCGGCTATTGCAGCTTTAAAAACCGGCGAGCTGAAATTCGTTCCGGAAAGCTTTGGAAAGACATATCTGCATTGGCTGGAGGGAATCCGTGACTGGTGTATTTCCAGACAGCTGTGGTGGGGACACCGCATCCCGGCATATTACTGTCAGGAATGTGGCGAGATCACGGTTTCAAAATCCATGCCTGAGAAATGTCCGAAATGCGGAAGCGTGCATGTAAAACAGGATGAGGATACGTTAGATACCTGGTTCTCCTCTGCTCTGTGGCCGTTTTCTACCCTCGGCTGGCCGGAAAAGACAAAAGAACTGGAATATTTCTACCCGACCGACGTACTGGTAACCGGTTATGATATCATCTTCTTCTGGGTGATCCGTATGGTATTCTCCGGTTATGAGCAGACCGGAAAATGCCCGTTTAGCACCGTGCTGATCCACGGTCTGGTGCGTGACAGCCAGGGACGCAAGATGAGTAAATCCCTTGGAAACGGCATTGATCCGCTGGAAGTTATTGACAAATATGGCGCAGATGCCCTGCGTATGACCCTGATCACCGGAAATGCACCGGGCAATGATATGCGATTCTACTGGGAGCGTGTTGAAGCGAGCCGCAACTTTGCAAATAAGGTATGGAATGCATCCCGCTTCATCATGATGAACATGGAGAAGGCTCCGGTTCACGAGGTTTCCTTAGCTGACCTGACCATGGCAGACAAATGGATCCTTTCCAAGGTCAATACCCTTGCAAAAGACGTGACTGAGAACCTGGACAAGTTCGAGCTTGGCATCGCTTTGCAGAAGGTTTACGATTTCGTCTGGGAGGAGTTCTGTGACTGGTATATCGAGATGGTGAAACCGCGTCTGTGGAACGACGAGGACAGCACCAAGGCAGCAGCACTGTGGACATTAAAGACAGTTCTGATCAATGCTTTAAAGCTCCTTCATCCTTATATGCCGTTCATCACCGAGGAGATCTTCTGCAACCTGCAGGATGAGGAAGCATCCATTATGATCTCTAAATGGCCGGAGTACCAGGCAGAGTGGAATTTTGAACAGGAAGAGTATGCTGTTGAGACCATCAAGGAAGCGGTTCGTGCGATCCGAAACGTGCGCACTTCCATGAATGTAGCTCCGAGCAAGAAGGCAAAGGTATACGTGGTTTCCGAAAACCAGAAACTGCTTGAGATCTTTGAGCACAGCAAGGTATTCTTCGCAACCCTGGGCTATGCAAGCGAGGTATTCTTGCAGGCAGATAAGACCGGTATTGCCGATGATGCAGTATCCGTTGTGATCCCGGAGGCATCCATTTATATCCCGTTTGCCGAGCTGGTCGACATTGCAAAGGAGATCGAGCGCCTTACAAAGGAAGAGGAGCGTCTTACAAAAGAGCTTTCCCGTGTAAACGGCATGCTTTCCAATGAGAAGTTTGTAAGCAAGGCTCCGGAGGCAAAGATCAACGAAGAAAAGGCAAAGCTTGAAAAGTATACTCAGATGATGGAGCAGGTGAAGGCTCGTCTTGCACAGCTGCAGTAATCGGGCAGATCAATAAAATATGACAGAAAAAAATGCGCGGGATTACCTGCTTGGGATCCCGCTTTGGACAAAAAAGAAAAATACACTGGATGAGGTTCGGCATTTTCTGGAAGAGATGGGAAATCCGGACGAAACATTACAGATCGTCCATGTGGCAGGAACCAATGGAAAAGGTTCCGTCTGCGCAGACCTGACAGCCATCCTCGTGGAGGCAGGCTACCATGTGGGAACCTTCGTATCTCCGCATCTTACTGATATCACAGAGCGGTTTTTGCTAGACGGGGTTCCGGTGGAAGAAACGGATTTTTCTGAAAGCTTCACCCGGGTAAAGAATGTCGTGGACAAGATGATGGCAAGGGGTTATGCGCATCCGACTTTTTTCGAATTTGTATTTTTGATGGCTATGGATCTGTATGGCCGCAGAAAACCGGATTTTGTGGTGCTGGAGACTGGACTTGGCGGGCGGCTTGATACCACCAATGTGATCCGGCATCCGCTGGCCTGCGTCATTACATCCATAAGCCTGGATCACACCCAGTATCTGGGCAATACGGTGGAAGAGATCGCAGCGGAAAAGGCAGGCATCATCAAGCCTGGCGTACCGCTTGTTTATGACGAGAACGATCAGGCAGCAGCAGCTGTGATCGCAGCAGCAGCAAAGCGGCTTGGGAGTGTTGCTTATGGTCTTACACAAAAAGACGCATATCGCGAGGTTTCCTTTGCAGCGCCATATCAGGCCATGAATGCAGCCTTGGCGGTGAAGACGTTAAACGTGCTGCAGCTTCCCTGTGTGAATGCAGATGTCTGTAAAAAGGCACTGTCTTCGGTGCACTGGACCGGACGGATGCAGCAGGTGGCACCGGAGATCTGGGTGGATGGTGCCCATAATCCGGGAGGGATCCGTGCTTTTATCCAGGCGGTAAAGACGCAGAAGGCTGAACGGATGCAGCTGCTGTTTGCAGCGGTTTCTGATAAGGATTACCGGGAAATGATCCGTCTGCTCTGCACGGAGCTTTCTTTACAAAAGGTAACTGTGGTGCAGCTAAAGAGTGAACGGGGACTTTTGACCGATGCCCTGGCAAAACAGTTTGAGGAAGCCGGATGCACGCAGGTTGCGACATTTGATTCCACGAAAGAAGCCCTGGATCATGTACTTTCCGAAAAGAAGGAAGGAGAGCGCCTGTATATGGCAGGCTCTCTCTATCTGATCGGAGAGATCTTAGAGGAGCTAAGAAAGCGAGGTTAATCATGCTGGATTTTGAAGAAGAGATCGCACGGTTCCAGCCGAGCCTGGAAGTGGACGATGTGGAAAAACAGATCGTAAAAGAGGATCTGACGGATATGACAGATCTGATGGTGGAACTGTTAAAGAACAGGGAGTAACAGGGATCAACGATGAAAATAGCAAAAAAAAACCAGAAGATTGCCAATTCCTACTATAACATTGGCCTGGAGAAGGCAAGAAACCGAGATCTGACCGGTGCAGTGGCCGCTTTGAAACGAAGTCTGCGATTTGATAAATACCAGACGGATGCCAGAAACCTGTTGGGACTGATCTATAATGAGATCGGTGAGGTGGGAGCTGCACTGACGCAGTGGGTCATCAGCTTAAATCTCCAGGAGAAGGATAACCTGGCCGAGGAATATCTGAGAAAAGTCCATGCGGAAAGAGGATATTTAGAGCTGGCTGACCAGTCGGCAAAAAAATATAACCAGGCTCTGGTCTATGCAGGAAATGACAACGAAGACCTTGCGGTTTTGCTTTTAATGCGTGTAGCGGAAGAATTTCCGCAATATGTCAAGGCACAGGAACTTCTTGCACTCTTGTATCTGCATCAGGAAGACTACATTAAGGCCGGGCGCTGTCTGTATCAGGCCTTAAAGATCGACCGCTACAATCCGTGGGCACAGTATTATATGGATGTGACCAAACAAAACACCGGAAAAGCGGACGTGGAAAAGCGAAAGCTGAAAAATGCCTTTTCACACCGGCAGATGCAGGATGACGATATCATCATGCCTCCGACTTATAAAGAGAACACCGGCTGGCAGTCGGTGCTCAATATCCTGGTTGGCCTTCTGCTCGGTGCCATGGTCATCTTTTTCCTGGTTATGCCGGCCAATACCGAATCGCTGAATGCCAAACATAATCAGGAACTTAAGAGTACTCTGGAGGAATTGAATCAGAAAAATATCGAGATCGACAGCTTAAACCAGCAGATGGAGGCAGCAAAGGATGCCCAGAGTCAGGCTGAGGAAAACTTAAAGACCCTGCAGGATTCCAGCGGCGGTACTTTAAGTCAGTATCAGAATCTGGTGAAGATTTTGCAGGCATACCGTGATGAGGATCAAAAGACGGCCGTTCTTTTGTATGTGGATACTGACTGGTCGGTTTTAAATGATGGCGTGTTGAATGAAACGGTAGCCTGGATCCAGAAGGATATGTCGGAAAACGGCTATACGGTTTTGATGAATCTGGGCGATGAATCGTTAGCCGCAGAAGATACAACGACAGCGGTGGATTACTACCAAAAGAGCCTGCAGATCAAAGGCGACAACCCTGAGGTGATCTACAAACTCGGTATGGCTTATGTTGCAGCAGGAGATCAGGAGACTGCAACCCAGTATTTTACGGATATCATTATGAATTATCCGAATTCGGATTATGTGGATGAGGCAAAGACTCAGAGAGGCTACTAAAATGAAGTCTAAAATATATCTTTCCACACCGGTTGGAGAACTGGAACTGGTGGAAGATGAAAAAGGGATCTGTGAACTGAATTTTGGCAGAACAGACCAGAATGAATCTGTCCCAGAGAAGGAGACCGCCCTCCTAAAGCAGGCGAAATGCCAGCTTTTAGAATATTTTGCCGGAGAGAGAACGCAATTTGCATTGCCATTATCGCTTTCTGGTACGTCCTTTCAGAAAAGAGACTGGCAGGCTTTGCAGGAAATCCCATATGGAGAAACGCGAAGCTATGGAGAGATCGCCCGGGCACTTGGATGTCCGGGCGGTGCCAGAGCGGTTGGAATGGCAAACCGGAACAATCCGGTTGCCATTATCATCCCTTGTCACCGTGTCATTGGGGCGGATGGAAGGTTGACCGGATATGCCGGAAAGCGAAAAGCCCTGGATATCAAAGAGTATCTTTTGAGACTGGAGGGCGCTATATAAAACAAAAAGCCACCGTACAAAGCTGTACGATGGCTTTTTAAACATTCTGCAATGCAGAAGATGGGAGTCGAACCCACAAGGTATTGCTACCACACGGACCTGAACC
>CAVIHW010000075.1:0-7796 GCA_963642615.1 Oscillospiraceae bacterium
CAGACAAGGTCAAACCGGAGTGCTTTCTTATACCGAGTACACTGGTTATTGTACACACTCCGCCATGTGATGAGCGTAACAAGAAGAGGTATACATTTTCAGGTAATCAGCAACTTCCAATCAACTAATTCAAGTGTCCACGATCATGGATACGGTATAAAGATGCAACAGAAGCAGAAATGAAATAGCGGCAGAAATGCAACAGTAAAAGGAATGAAGCAAGGGTTATGATACGAATCGGAATGGTAGAGGATGATGACGGATACCGGAGTCAGTTAAAGGAGTATCTGGAGCGTTATCAGGAAGAAAATAAAGAGGAATTTTATCTGACAGAGTTTTCAGATGGTTTGGACATTACAGAGGAATACGGTGCGCAGTACGATATTATCCTCATGGATATTCAGATGAAGCACATGAATGGAATGGAGGCTGCACAGAAAATACGGCAGCAGGATAAAAATGTCATTATCATTTTTATTACGAACCTGGCCGAGTATGCTGTGCAGGGATATAAGGTGGAAGCGTTGGATTATGTATTAAAGCCGATTCAGTATTTTGCATTTTCCCAGGTCCTTCAGAATGCCCTGAAAAAGATTCAGGAAAAACCGGCAGCGTTCCTGCATCTGATGCAGAAGGGGCGAATGGTACGGCTGGATACATCGCGGATCTACTATATAGAAAGCCGCGGCCATAATGTAATCTACCATACAGAGGAAGCAGAGTACGTGGAAAGAAATTCCCTGAAGGAAATTGAAAAGAAGCTTCCAAACCAATATTATTCGAAATGCAACAATTGCTATCTGGTGAATCTGGCCCATGTGGAAAAGGTAAATAACACCATTGTAACGGTAGGCGGACAGGAGTTGCAGATCAGCCGATCCAGGCACAAGGGCTTTATGGAGGCGTTGGCTGTTTATGTGGGACGTGAATGATGGGAATAATACAGGATATACCTAAATTATATACGGCATTGGCTGAATGGCTGTCATGCCTTTTGTTTGTATTGCTGCTGCGGAAAAAGCATGCAGTGCCGATCACAGCAGGCATTCTGGCAGCTTCCCTGTTTGCACTTGGAGTCGTTCAGGTACTGATCGGTATAGGCCCGATCACGCTGTGGATCCCGGGGATGATGTTGGCAGCCTCTGTGATGTATGCAACCGTTTTTCTGTGCTGTCGTGTATATATGTATGACGCCATATTCTGGCTTTCTCTGGCTTTTATATTTGCAGAGTTCATCGCTTCGCTGGAGTGGCAGATTTATTCTTTTGCGACACAGACACTGCCGGGAAGTTGGTGGATGCAGGCGGTATTTCTCATCCTATTTTACGGAGGCGGTTTTTTTATCATGTTGTCTCTGGAACGGAAGAGACTGAATGAAATGCCGGAGTTAATGGTAAAACGCAAGGAAGCGTTTTCTGTGGCAATGATATCGATCGGTGCTTTTCTGATCAGTAACATCAGCTATGTTACGGATAACACGCCCTTCAGCGGACGAATGAGCAATGAGATTTTCTGTATACGAACGCTGGTAGATTTTGCGGGGGTAGTAATGTTGATCTCCATGCAGGATCGGTGGCAGGATGTGCAGACCAGACGAGAGCGGGATGCCATTCAGACGCTGTTCAACAGACAGTATGAGCAGTATCGGATCAGCCGCGATAATATTGAAAGCATCAATCGCAGATACCATGATCTAAAACATCAGATACAGATCATACGGATGGAATCCGATTCGGAACGCCGTGAGGAATATCTTGCGCAGCTGGAAAAAGGAATGAAGAATCTGGGAATCGGATATCATACCGGAAATGCGGTACTTGATACGATCCTGTCCGGCAAGCAGCTGTATTGTGATCAGCATCAGATTTCCCTTACGATCGTGGCGGATGGCGCACAGCTTAATTTTATGGATACCATGGATATCTGCAGCATTTTCGGAAATGCGTTGGATAATGCAATCGAGAGTGTGCAGAAGCTTCCTGATTCGGAGAAAAGACTTATCAGGGTCGCGGTCTATACGAAGAACGCACTTTTAATGATCCGGGTGGATAATTACTGTGCTTCCCCGCTTACGGTAGTGGAAGGGGAGTATCGTTCCACCAAACGAGATAAAAAGCTGCATGGATATGGTATAAAAAGTATCCGCTACGTCGCAGAAAAATACAGGGGATCGATATCGGTGGAAGATGCAGATCACTGGTTCCATCTGAGAGTCTTGATCCCGCTTCCGGATGAGGAAGGAAAGTAATTCCAATATACAGTAAGAAATAAATGATATTTATGTATATATCCGATGCGGGTGGAGCGCCTGCATCGGATTTTTGTTATACAGAACAATGTTACCCATGAAAAGGTGGATGAATCGTTTGTGATCGCAAATTATGACACCTGAATGACCAGTTGTGACAGGGAAGATCAGTAAGGTAACGAAAGATGTTATGATGGGCGCACCAGTAAAAAGCAAGGAGGTGAAAATTTGAATAAACAGGTTGTCAATCCGTATCTGCCGTCATGGGAGTACGTTCCGGACGGAGAGCCCCATGTATTTCATGATCGGGTCTATGTATATGGTTCCCACGACCGTTTCGGAGCACCGATATTCTGTGTGAATGACTATGTCTGCTGGTCGGCACCTATAGATGATCTTACGGATTGGCGTTATGAAGGCGTCATTTACCGCAAAAAGCAGGATCCGAAGAATCCGCTGGGCATTCGCCTGCTGTTTGCACCGGATGTGTGCTGTGGACCGGATGGGCGATATTACCTTTTTTATGCCTTTGACTTTATGGGGCTGATCGGGGTGGCTGTCTGTGATACACCTGCGGGAGCCTATGAGTTCCTGGGACATGTGCATTATGCAGACGGTGTCTGCTGGGGGCGCCGCAGAGGAGACCAGTTCCCCTTTGATCCGGCGGTTCTGGTGGACGATGACGGACGGATCTTTCTGTATGCCGGCTTCTATACGCCGACGCCGGCACTGCTGACCGGAGGACGACGCCTTAAGAATGATGGCGGAACGGTGTTAGAGCTGGAGCCGGACATGGTCACGATTAAGACGCCGCCCCGGGTGATCTTTCCCAAAAAAGGCCCGGGTGCATTTAAGGATCATGAATTCTTTGAGGCCAGCTCCATACGAAAGGATGGAGATACCTATTACTTTGTATACTCCTCGCGTCATAACCATGAACTTTGCTATGCGGTAAGTCATTATCCGGATCGGGAGTTTACCTTTGGCGGCACCTTAGTCAGTCAGGGAGATGTGTTCCTAAACGGCAATACGGATGAAAAACGTGCAAAGAATTACCTGGGTAATACCCACGGAGGGTTATTGCATATCGGAGAGGAATGGTACGTTTTTTATCACAGGCAGACCAATCAGCATTCCTATTCCAGACAGGCCTGTGCAGAAAAGCTGAGCCGGGATGCCGATGGGCGTTTTCAGCAGGCGGAGGTCACAAGCTGCGGTTTGAATAAGAGCCCCTTGCAGGGGATAGGACGCTATGAGGCGCGGATCGCATGCAATCTCTGGAGCAAAGATGGTGTGGGACGGTACGACAAAGTGGCAGTGCGTTGGCGGTTACGCCGTCACCCTTACTTTACCCAAAGCAGACCGGACCGGGAGAAAGACGCAGATCAGTTCATTGCCAACATGCAGGATGGTGCCGTGGCAGGGTTTAAGTATTTCACCCTGGAAAATGTGACATCCATTACCATCGGGATAACAGGATTCGCCAAAGGGCATATGCAGGTGGCAGGGAGCCCGGATTTCAGGTCCCCGTGGGCAGATCTTCCGATCAGAGGAGAGGGGCAGACGGAAGTTACCGGTTCGTTTTCATCACCAAAGGGCGTGTATCCGCTTTATTTCCGGTTCGAAGGTACCGGAAAGCTGAATTTTCACTGGTTCGAATTACGGCGATGAGTAATTTTAGAGAGAAGGAAGCAACAGATGGGAGGTAGCAGGTTTGAGAGAAATGCGGATAACATTTTTATCAAACAATATTGATGACGTAAATAGCATCCATATCATCAATGCGCATTGTGTCGGAGAATTCGTCTTTGCGAAATTCTCCTCACGTTGCCGCAGATAAGCTGCGGCATAGAAAGGGGGAAATATGAAGAACAAAAAACGCCTGATTCCGTGGGTGGTTGCCATCGTGATACTGGCAGTCCTTGCGGTGATCGGCAAGAATGTATATGACTTAATGTTTGGCGGTACACTGGGTGTCACCACAGAGGATCTGAAGAATGGTGTCATTGCCTGTAGCCCGGCCATCATTTTCATGGTGGTTGTTATCATTGCAGCGATTGTCATAGCGATTCTGGCAAAGAAATTAAAACAGCCGACGCGCGGGCTGGTGCGGGCACAGGTACCGGTTGCAATTCTGCTTGCCATAACCTTATCGGTGAACTGGGTTATTCTCGGCGTGGAGTATTCGGTGGTTAACAGCGTTTTTGCGGAGAATGTAACGGTTTCGGATGAGATACTGGCATCCGGTCAGACAATAGCCGAGCAGATCGCCGCAGAAGGAATTGTGCTTCTGAAAAATGATGAGCAGGCACTTCCCATCGCAAGCGGAACTAAGCTGAATCTGTTTGGATGGTCAAGTGTTCGTCCGTTGTATGGAGGAACCGGCTCCGGTGACAGCGGTGACAGCAATGCGGTAACTTTGATTGACGGACTGAAAAATGCCGGATATGAAGTTAACGAAGAATTGATACAGTTCTATGAAAATTTCCGCTCGGAGCGCCCGGTAGGTACGATACGTCTCCGTGAGATCGGCAGTAAACGAGGTGATTTTACCGTTCCGGAGCCGACGATGGAGGAATATGACAGTGCGAATATTTTTGAGGATGCACAAGCTTATTCAGATACAGCGGTAGTTGTGGTCAGTCGTACCGGAGGAGAAGGCTTTGATGTTCCTATGAGCATCACCGGTACTGATGAATATAATACACAGTATGGTGGTCTGGCCCAGTTCTATGATTTTTCCACACAGGCGGATGATATCGATGCAAGCAAGAGTTATCTTGAGCTCAGCAATCGTGAGATTGCCATGGTGGACAGAGTTTGTAAGGAATTTAAGAACGTAATCGTCATTGTGAATTCTTCCAATGCCATGGAGTTGGGATGGTTGGATGAGTATGACAGTATCAAGGCTGCTGTACTTTGCGGTGCGCCCGGCCAGAGCGGCTTTGAGGTACTGGGAAGAATCCTGAATGGTGAGATCAATCCCTCCGGTCATCTTGCAGATACTTATGTATATGATCTACTTTCTACACCGACAGCCAATAATTTCGGAGGCTTCAGCTATGATAACTATGCTGAAGTTACAGGTAGCGAAGATAATCGCGCTATGTATGTGAACTACAATGAAGGCATTTATGTCGGCTATAAGTTCTATGAAACTGCAGCTGCCGAAGGCCTGATCAATTATGATGAGGTTGTTCAATATCCCTTTGGCTACGGTTTAAGTTACACAACCTTTGATTCTTCTATCGCAAATGTGGATGATGACGGGACGAATATCACAGTTCATGTAAATGTTACGAATACCGGAGATACAGCAGGTAAGTATGTAGCCGAGATTTTCTATAATCCTCCTTACACCAATGGTGGGATCGAGAAGGCCACCGCCAACCTTGTACAGTACGGAAAGACCGAAACACTGAATCCGGGTGAGTCGCAGACTCTCGATATTACTTTCAGCTATGAGGATATGGCTTCCTATGATTCGGGATGCATTAAGAGCAGCAACGGTGCGTATGTGTTGGAGGCAGGAGCGTATGAGATCAATCTTTGCTCCGATTCTCACACCATTCTTGATACTTACGTAGCAAATGTGGAGAAGGATATCATCTACGATGACGAGCACGATGGTGCGCGTTCTACGGATCAGGAAACAGCGACTAATCAGCTTACCTTTGCGGAAGGAGATGTGACCTATTTAAGCAGAGCAGATGGCTTTGCAAATTATGAAGAGGCAACCGCAGCACCGACAAATCACACTTTAAGCGAAGAGGCACTGGCTGATTATGCAAGCACAGCAACTTTTGATGCTTCCAAGTATGATGATCCGGATGCGCAGATGCCTACGACCGGCGCGCAGAATGATCTTAAACTTTCTGATATGACAGGACTTGCTTACGATGATCCGCAGTGGGAGCTTCTGTTGGATGAGTTGACTGTGGATGATATGTTCAATCTGACTGCAGATGGTGGATATCATACGGTTGCATTGGATTCCATCGGACTTCCTGCTACAGAGGATTGTGATGGACCTACCGGCGTACATAGCAATTACAATTCGGCAGCAGGCGTCAGCTATCCGGGAACAGTTATGCTGGCCTGCACATGGAATCAGCAGTTGGCAAGAGAACGGGGTGAGCAGATCGCCAAGGAATGCGAAGAAATCAACTGTGCAGGATGGTATGCACCGGCTATGAATATTCACCGCAGTGCATTCGGCGGTCGTAACTTTGAGTATTATTCAGAGTGTGGCGTTCTTTCCGGTCTGACCGCTGCAGCGGAGGTTTCCGGAGCAACGGAGAATGGTCTGATCTGCTATGTGAAGCATTTTGCTTTTAATGATCAGGACAATTTCCGACAGAACAATATCTGCACCTGGTTGAATGAGCAGGCTGCCAGAGAAATCTATCTGAAGGCTTTTGAGAAGCCGATCAAAGCGGGCGGAACAGGCGTAATGACCTCTATGAATGCCGTTGGTACCGTATGGGCTGGTGGCTGTGAGGCTCTGTTGACCAATATCCTGCGCGGAGAATGGGGCTTTAACGGTGCTGTGATCACGGATGCGGTAGTTAGTGCATGGTATATGGACGGCAATCTGGCAATCCGTACCGGAGGAACCAAGATGCTTGCCTTTAATATCACGGATGACTTCTATCTGGATCGGAATTCAGTCGGAACCGTGACGGCAATGCGCAACGCTTCACACGGTACCCTGTATGCGTTGGCTAATTCCTTTGCTGTAACAGGAGAGGTGTCTGTACCGAACTGGGTAAAGGTGACTTATGCGATCGATACTGTTATCGTGCTTGCACTCATTGCATGGGAAGCTTATGCCATTGTCAAGTATAGGAAGAGAAAAAAAGAAAGTGGAAATACAGCAGAAAAACAGGGTTGATACAACCAGAATGATCCGATGGATCCGTGAAGGTGGTCTATATGTTATCGTATGCAATCTGATCACTGTGCTAAAGTATCTGATGCTGCAATTCCTTCCGGCCGTGTTTTCGGCACTTCCCAAGGTGGATTTCGGCTGGCCCGGAATTGACATCACCTTGTTTGGAGAAACCTTCAAATGGAATATCATCGGTTATGATTCCGCGCATGGCGGGCTCCCTTATTTTTGTGCCTACATGGTGGCCATGGTGCTGGGAGAGTGCATTAATTTCCCGATTCAGCGATGCTTCGTTTTCAGGAGCAAGGGAAATCTGCCCCGACAGATCATGTGGTATGCGGCAGCCTTTTGCATCATTACCTGCATTGTTAATTCCGTGAATTGCGTTTGGGTGGCCGCCGCAGCACAGTTTGTGCCAAGTTTTATTTATAACATCGGAACAACGGTTTTAAACGGCGGTGTATCCATGGTGATCTTCTTTGTGGTAAACAAGATCATATTTCCGCAGGAATAAATCCGGATGAAAAAAGCTCCCCTGTCACTTTGGTGTGGCAGGGGAACTTTTTGTTTGGGTGCGCTGATAACGGGAATTAACCCTGAATTATTCATCCCGATAGGGACAACGCGGCTGAAAGCCGCATAACTACTACAGTTGTT
>CAVIHW010000076.1:0-7086 GCA_963642615.1 Oscillospiraceae bacterium
TTTTGTCGAACGCGGTAAGATATGCGCAGAATGGCAATCATAAAAAACAGAAAGGTACATAAATTCATGGATCTTGGCACATTTTATGAAACATACAAACAGGAGTATTGTCGGAAACTGCTAAGATGTATGAATGGCAGAGGGCTTTCGTGTCATGCCGAGGACATCATCCATGATGTGGTCGTGAACCTGGTTGCAGACGAGAAAAAGAGAGCGCATTTTGAGTGTCTGACTGAAATCAGGCAGATGCGCTATTTTTCCGTCTGTTTAAGAAACCGTCTGATTGATATCCTTCGGAGAGAAAAACGGCAGAGGGAGTATCTGGATTTGCTTGGATGCCAAGCAAAAGAAGAGCAGATCCGGGCTTTGGATGTAGAAACCTTGGTTCTTGACCGGATGGAATTTGAGACACGCATGATCCGGACGGCACGGATGCTCTGCGCGGAAGAGCGCAGGCTTTTGTACTTTGTATTTATGAAGGAGATTTCCTATCGGGAGTTTGCAAGGAAAAGTCAGATCCGGCAGGGAACGGTAGCCATGCGCGTTTTAAGACTGCGTGGGAAGCTGCAAAAGCTGCGAGACGCTGAAAAACAGCGGGAAACTGAAAAATCTGCTTGAAAATCGAAAAGACTTGTGTTATCATGGTGTCAATTTTCGGAGAATCATCTCCGGAATCTTATCATGAAAAGGCTAAGAAGGAGACTCTTGCCAGCAGGACTTCGACAGGAAGAGGGCGTCACCGACTGAGAGCGCCGTCAGGTTGGACTCTGGCTCACAGGGAACACTCCGGAGCCGGTATTTCGAAAGGCACAGACCTTAAATCTGGCTTGTGCAGGTAGGGATATCCGTCAGGCACTCGTTACGTGCTTTAGAGTGGAGATGCTTTTGCCTAATGAGGGCAAAGTGCAGGTCTCAATGCGGGTGGTACCGCGGAACATCATAAGAAATGTCCCGTCCCGGAATATGTAACTGTATTCCGTGGGCGGTTTTTTACGTTATAGGAAACTTTATTTCTATTATACAAAACGCTTCGCGGGAATACACAGTGAAAACCACATTCAGGCAAGGAGAAAAAACATGGAATTTTTAACAGGCGTAAAGGGGAAGGAAACAGTAAACGTCAGTGAGATCTTAAACGGAGATTATGTGGGAAAAACCGTAAAATTAAATGGTGCGGTTCACAATATCCGTGATATGGGAGAGTTTGCATTTGTGATCCTGCGTAAGGCAGAGGGTCTGGTACAGTGCGTTTATGAAGAGGGAAAAACCGAGTTCGACTTAAAAACCTTAAAAGAAGAGTCAGCCGTGGAGGTAACCGGTACCGTGTCTTTGGAAGAGCGTGCACCGCAGGGCTTTGAGCTTCGCCTCAGTGCGATCCGTGTCCTGTCCGAGCCGGCAGAGACCATGCCGATCGCGATCAACAAATGGAAGATGAACACGTCCTTAGAGACCAGACTGGGGCTTCGCCCGATTTCCCTTCGCAACGTAAGAGAGCGTGCAAAATTTAAGATCCAGGAAGGCATCGTGAGAGGCTTCCGGGAATTTTTATCCTCCCAGGGATTTACCGAGATCCATACACCGAAGATCGTTTCCCGCGGCGCAGAGGGCGGTGCTAACGTCTTTAAACTGAACTACTTTAATAAAAAGGCAGAGCTGGGACAGAGCCCGCAGTTTTACAAACAGATGATGGTAGGCGTGTTTGACCGCGTATTTGAGGTGGCTCCGGTATTCCGTGCCGAGAAGCACAACACCACCCGTCATTTGAACGAGTACATGGGTCTGGATTTTGAGATGGGCTATATTGACAGCTTTGAGGACGTCATGGCTATGGAGACTGGCTTCTTAAAATACACCATGGAGCTTTTAAAGAAGGATTACGCTAAGGAACTGAAGATGCTGGGCATTGATCTTCCTTCCATCAGCCAGATCCCGCAGGTACGTTTCGAGGAAGCAAAGCAGCTGGTATCCGAAAAGTATAACCGAAAGATCCGTAACCCGTTTGACTTAGAGCCGGAGGAGGAAGCGCTCATCGGTCGGTATTTCAAAGAAGAGTACGACAGTGACTTCGTATTCATCACCCATTATCCGTCTAAGAAGAGACCGTTCTATGCCATGGATGATCCGGCAGATGACCGTTTCACCTTAAGCTTCGACCTGCTCTATAAAGGTCTTGAGATCACCACCGGAGGACAGCGTATCCATGATTACGGCATGATCCTGGAAAAGATGGAAAAACGCGGAATGGATCCGGAAGATATCAAGGATTACCTGATGATCTTTAAATATGGCATGCCGCCGCATGGTGGTCTGGGCATTGGCTTGGAGCGTCTGACTATGCGTTTGCTGGATGAACAGAATGTGCGCGAGACCTCCCTGTTCCCGCGTGACGTGACCAGACTGGAACCATAAAACAGTATACACAGGAAAGGAAGGAAAATCATGGCAAATATCATCAGCGATGAGACTATCGAATATGTAGGGATTCTGGCCAAGCTGGATCTCTCCGATGAGGAAAAGGAAGAGGCCAAAAAGGATATGGGCCGCATGCTGGATTATATCGATAAGTTAAATGAACTGGATACCAAGGATGTAGAACCTATGTCCCACGTATTCCCGATGACCAATGTATTCCGTGAGGATGTGGTGACCAATGGGGACGAACGGGACAAGATCCTGCTTAACGCACCGGAGAAAAAGGACGGAGCCTTCAAGGTACCGAAAACGGTGGAATAAGAGATTCTTTGCAGACATGAGATGTGAATGGAGGAAATAACGTGAGTATCCTGGATTTAACAGCCGTAGCGCTTGGAAAAAAGATCAAAGCCGGTGAGATCACAGCAGTGGAAGCCACAAAGGCAGCCCTGGCACAGATCAAAGCCTTAGAGCCGGTGTTAAACTGCTACGTAACGGTAGATGAAGAAGGCGCACTGAAGCGTGCCGAAGAAGTACAAAAACAGATTGAAGACGGAACCCTGACCGGACCTTTAGCAGGGGTTCCGGTAGCGATTAAGGACAACATGTGTACAGAGGGATTGTTAACCACCTGCAGTTCCAAGATCCTGAACAATTTTAAACCAACTTACACGGCAGAGGCCGTAAAGAACTTAGAGGCAGCCGGAGCGATCATCCTTGGAAAGACCAACATGGATGAGTTCGCTATGGGAAGCACAACCGAAACTTCTGCTTACGGTGAGACCAAAAACCCATGGAACACCGAGCATGTTCCGGGCGGTTCCTCAGGCGGTTCCTGTGCAGCTGTGGCAGCGAATGAATGTTTCTTTGCTCTTGGATCCGACACCGGTGGTTCCATCCGCCAGCCAAGCTCCTTCTGCGGTGTAACCGGCATTAAGCCAACCTATGGCACGGTTTCCCGTTATGGACTGATCGCCTATGGTTCCTCTCTGGATCAGATTGGACCGGTGGCAAAGGACGTGACCGACTGTGCAGCGATTCTGGAAGCAATCGCTTCCTATGATACAAAGGACAGCACCTCCATCAAGCGCGATGACTATGATTTCACCTCTGCCCTGGTAGATGATGTAAAGGGCATGCGTATCGGTATTCCGCGTGATTATTTTGGGGAAGGACTGGATCCGGAAGTAAAGGATGCCATTTTAAAGGCTGCAAAGGTTCTGGAAGAAAAAGGAGCCATTGTAGAAGAGTTTGACTTAAGTCTGGTAGAATATGCGATCCCGGCCTACTATGTAATTGCTTCCGCAGAAGCTAGCTCCAATCTGTCTCGTTTTGATGGTGTGAAGTACGGTCATCGTGCAAAAGAATATGAAGGACTTCACAACATGTACAAAAAGAGCCGTTCCGAGGGATTTGGACCGGAGGTAAAGCGTCGTATCATGCTTGGTTCCTTCGTCCTCAGCAGCGGTTATTACGATGCCTATTATCTGAAGGCACTCCGCACCAAGGCACTCATCAAGAAAGCGTTTGACCAGGCCTTTGAAAAATATGATGTGATCTTAGGACCGGCAGCTCCGACTACAGCACCGAAGCTGGGTAAATCTTTAAGTGATCCGCTTCAGATGTATCTGGGCGATATCTATACCATATCCGTAAACCTTGCCGGACTTCCGGGCATGACAGTTCCGTGCGGAAAAGATTCCAAAGGGCTTCCGATCGGCCTGCAGCTGATCGGTGACTGCTTCAAGGAGAAAAACATCATCCGTGCCGGATATGCGTACGAATGCAGCAGAACTTACGAAGAGCCGGAACTTGCAAAACAGGCAGAAAAGGAGGCACAGTAACATGAGCAAACAGTATGAGACCGTCATTGGTCTGGAGGTTCACGTAGAACTGGCCACCAAAACCAAGATTTTCTGCGGATGTTCCACGGAATTCGGAGGAGCACCAAACACCCACACCTGCCCGGTCTGCACCGGTATGCCGGGATCCCTTCCGGTTCTGAACAAACAGGTGGTAGAGTATGCACTGGCCGTTGGTCTTGCCACCAACTGCGGCATCAACCAGTACTGCAAATTTGACCGGAAGAATTACTTCTATCCGGATAATCCACAGAACTACCAGATTTCCCAGTTATACCTGCCAATCTGTCATGACGGTTGGGTGGAAATCGAGACTGCAGCAGGAAAGAAAAAAATCGGTATTCACGAGATCCATATGGAGGAGGATGCCGGAAAGCTAGTTCATGATGAGTGGGAAGACTGTTCCCTGGTGGATTACAACCGAAGCGGCGTGCCGCTGATTGAGATCGTATCCGAACCGGATATGAGAAGCGCAGATGAGGTGATCGCATACCTTGAGAAGCTTCGTCTGATCATCCAGTATCTTGGTGCTTCCGACTGCAAGCTCCAGGAAGGTTCCATGCGTGCCGATGTCAACCTGTCTGTCCGTGAGGTGGGCGCACCGGAGTTTGGCACCAGAACCGAGATGAAGAACTTAAACTCCTTTAAGGCCATTGCCCGTGCCATTGAAGGCGAGCGTGCCCGCCAGATCGAGCTGCTCGAGGATGGCAAGAAGGTCATTCAGGAGACCCGTCGCTGGGATGACAACAAGGAATCCTCTCATGCTATGCGTTCTAAAGAGGATGCTCAGGATTATCGTTATTTCCCGGATCCGGATCTGGTTCCGGTATGGATCCCGGATGAGTGGATCGACCGCGTGAAGGCAGCGCAGCCGGAGCTTCGCACCGAGAAGCTGGCTCGTTATGAAAGCGAGTACGGACTTCCGCAGTACGATGCAGAAATCCTGACCGGATCCAAGCATCTGGCTGATGTATTTGAGCAGACCGTGGCAATCTGCGGCAAGCCGAAGGAGGTTTCCAACTGGCTTATGACCGAGGCTATGCGTCTCTTAAAAGAGCAGGAACAGGAGCCGGAAGATATGAAATTCTCTCCGGAAAACCTGGCAAAGCTGATTGGACTGGTAGAGAAAAATGTCATCAACCGTACGGTTGCAAAGGATGTTTTTGAAGCCATCTTCAAGGAAGATGTAGATCCTGAGAAGTACGTAGAGGAACACGGTCTGAAGGTAGTAAACGATACCGGTGCCCTGACAAAGACCATCGAGGAACTCTTAGAAAAGAATCCGCAGTCGGTTGCAGATTTCAAGGCCGGAAAAGAAAAGGCCATGGGCTTCATTGTCGGTCAGACCATGCGTGCCATGAAGGGCAAGGCAGATCCGGCCGTAGTAAACCAGCTGGTACGGGAATTAATGTCCCGGTAAGCATAAAAGAGCAGGATGCAAAACCAAAAGCCCCGGCAGCTTAGCCGGGGAGATGAAAGGGAGCGCACAGCAGATGAGGAGGAAAAAGAAGATGCAGCCATATGCAGAGATGAGCACAGAGGAGCTGCAGGAGCTTAGAAAACAGCTTTCTGCACAGTACAAAGAGTTTCAGGGAAAAGATTTAAAGCTGGATATGTCCAGAGGTAAGCCAAGTGTGGAGCAGCTTGATCTTTCCATGGGAATGATGGATGTGTTAAGCAGTAATGATGACCTGACCTGTGATGATGGAACAGACTGTCGTAACTATGGTGTTCTGACCGGAATCCGGGAAGCAAAGGAACTGATCGGTGACATGATGGAAGTTGCACCGGAGTATATCATTATTTACGGAAACTCCAGTCTGAATGTTATGTTTGATACCGTGTCCCGCTCCATGACCCACGGTGTTATGGGATGCACTCCGTGGTGTAAACTGGACAAGGTGAAATTCCTTTGCCCGGTGCCGGGTTATGACCGTCACTTTGCTATCAGCCAGTATTTTGGCATTGAGATGATCAATGTACCGATGACTGAAGAGGGTCCTGACATGGATATGGTAGAAAAACTGGTGGCAGAGGATGACAGCATCAAAGGTATCTGGTGCGTGCCGAAGTACTCAAACCCGACCGGAACCAGCTACTCGGACGAGACTGTTCGCCGTTTCGCAAGACTGAAACCGGCCGCTCCGGATTTCCGTATCTACTGGGATAACGCGTACGGCGTACACCATTTATACGATCACGACCAGGATCATCTGATCGAGATCCTGGCAGAATGCAAGCGTGCAGGAAACCCGGATATGGTTTACAAGTTTGCATCCACCTCCAAAATCAGCTTCCCGGGTTCCGGAATTGCTGCCATTGCAACTTCCCGCAATAACCTGGAAGATATCGAAAAACAGTTAAAATTCCAGACGATCGGCCATGACAAGGTAAATCAGCTGCGTCATGCACGCTATTTCAAGGATATCCACGGCATGGTAGAGCATATGCGCAAGCATGCTGATATCCTCCGTCCGAAATTTGAGGCCGTAATCGATACCTTAGAGCGCGAACTTGGCGGTCTTGGCATCGGTACCTGGACTAAGCCAAAGGGTGGCTATTTCATTGCCTTCGATACCCTGGATGGCTGTGCAAAAGATGTAGTTGCCCGCTGCAAGAAGGCAGGCCTGGTCATGACCGGTGCCGGAGCAACCTATCCATACGGCAAAGATCCGCATGATTCCAATATCCGTATTGCTCCGTCTTATCCGCCGCTTGGAGATCTGATCTTAGCCATGGATCTGTTTGCACTCTGCGTAAAGATCGTAAGCATCGATAAGATCCTGGCAGACCGCAAGCTCGAAGCTAACGC
>CAVIHW010000077.1:0-6728 GCA_963642615.1 Oscillospiraceae bacterium
CAATAACACCCCGCAATTACGCGAGACACGGATTCACGGCAATTCCCTGTTTCCGTTTATGCTCTATGATATCCAGTCGGACACCACCTTTTCCGAACGGGTGAGCTGTCACTGGCATGAGGAAGTGGAAATCCTGGTCATTGAACAGGGAAATGGACGTCTGTATTTAGGGGAGGAAGCCTTTGCCCTGAAAACCGGAAGCATCTGTCTGATTCCTTCTAATGCCCTTCACCTTGTCACCTGTGAAATCGGAGAAGCGCTGGACTTCTACGCGATCGTTTTCCATCCGGATCTGCTCTACAGTCTTGGAAACGACATCATCCAGCAGAAATTCTTAAATCCGCTTTTTCATCAGGGGGTACAGTTCTCCACGCTTTATGAAACCTCACGGGTCATCAATCCGGCATTTGCCTGGGAATTTATGCTGCGTGAGGTACTGGACGAGATCCACGAAGCCTTTCTTACAAAACCCTACGGGTATGAATTACTCATCAAGGCTGCGCTCCTCAAATCCTGCCACCTGATGATTTCACATGCGATCATGAATGGCGAGGAGCCGTATGTAGATTCTGATTACCGTACCGGACTCATTAAATCCATTATGAAATACTTGCAGGAAAATTATGACGATACCGTCACTTTGGAAGAACTGGAAAGGAATTTTAACATCAGCAAAGGGTATCTGTGCCGTTCCTTTAAATCGGTAACGCACATGACACCCTTTGAATACCTGAATTATTTCCGGATCAGCAAAAGCACAGAGCTGCTTCTGGAAACGGATCGTGAAATCAGCCAGATTGCTTTACAGACCGGCTTTAACAATATCAGTTACTTCAACCGAACCTTCCAGCGGTTTATGCACATGACGCCGCGGGAGTTCCGCCGGAGTGTGGTCCGGCAGCCCTTAGAATCCCTGCAGACCCTCTAACAGATAGCTCTGTCTGGCATCACGCAGGAATACCGGAATCGAAGAGAGTGGCGCATCCACTTCTACCTGCTGTCCTCCCGGATAAACCTTCCCGGAAAAGGCATGCGTCCACATTGCTCCCTTGGGCAGATATACGGTTCTCTTCTCGACACCGGGCAACACTACCGGAGCAATCAGCAGATCGCTTCCGAACATGTAGCTATAATCCTGCTGCCAACATAATGGATCTTCCGGGAACTCGTAAAACAATGTCCGCATCAGAGGTTCTCCAGTCTCATGCGCCTGATTCATAAGGCTCCGGATATAATCCCTCATTGCTTCCCGGATCTCAATGTAATGCTTCATGATCCGGTAGGCTTCTTCGCCAAAGCTCCAGATCTCATTGGCTGCGCCGGTGCCCTCCGTCACCTCTCCGCTTTTCTTTACAATATCTCTTCTCGGCAGGCGGTTTCCATGCATCCGCATGATCGGACAAAAAGTACCGAACTGGAACCAGCGAAGCAGCAGCTCCCGGAATCCTGGATCTTCTACATTGCCTCCGTGAAATCCACCGATATCCGTTGTCCACCAGGGAATTCCAGATAGTCCCATCTGTAAACCGGCGCAAATCTGATTGCGCAGATCCTGATAGGTTGAATAAATATCCCCGGACCAGATTACCGTACCGTATTTCTGACTGCCAGCCCATGCACAGCGGACCAGATTCATGACCTCTCTGCCATTCTCCCGCAGACCTTCATAAAATCCCCTTGCATACTCTCTGGGATACAGGTTTCCCTTTTGTAAAACCGTCCCTGCATGATAACGGTAATTGTCATAATCATAAGTCCCAAATTCCGGCTCTGCTTCATCCAGCCAGTAATAATCCACTCCCAGATCCATGTAATTCTTTCTGCACTTTTCCCAGACATAGCGGCGCGCTTCCGGATTCGTTGCATCATAAAACACATTATTTCCATGAAAATTCATCTGTACATTAAGTCCATGCTCGGTCCGAACCAACAGACCGTTCCGATACATTTCCTCGTAGTTTTCACTTCGCCAGTCAACCTGCGGCCAGACAGAAACCATGGTTTTCATTCCGAGCTCTTTCAGCTCATCAATCATTTCCTTCGGTTCCGGGAAAAATTCCTCATCAAACCGGTAATCTCCACATCTCGGCCAGTGATAATAATCAATAACAAATACATCTACCGGGATTCCACGCCGGTGATACTCTCTTGCTGTTTCAAGCACGTCGCTTTGACTATAATACCGCAGCTTGCACTGCCAGTATCCAAGTGCATTTTCCGGAAAAACCGGAGGGCGTCCTGTGACCGCCGTATACGCACGGATCAGTTCTGCCGGTGAATCTCCGGCAGTAACCCAGTAATCCAGCTGGGAAGTGCTTTCCGCTTTCCAGACCGTCGTATTCTTTCCAAAATTCACCTCGCCTACCGCAGGATTGTTCCATAAGAATCCATAACCATTGCTGGAAATATAAAAGGGAATACTGATTTGGGAATTTCTGTGAGCCAGTTCCAGGTTGCATCCCTTCAGATCCAGAATATCCTGCTGGTACTGTCCACAGCCATATATCTTTTCCTTGGGGTCAGACAAAAATGTGGCCTTCAATTGATAATCTCCGCCTATCACTGCCCTGAAGTTCCGCGCTCTTCGAAGCAGCGCTCCACCACAGTCCTGTTCCGCCAGGATTTCCTTTCCATCCTCATTACAAAACCGGATTCTTGCCGGCATTCCCCATCCTTGAGTATGGATTTTACAGACCAGCTTTCCATTGCGGACGACTGCACTTTCTTCTTCGATCTTTATCTGCGAAACAGAAGCATCCTTCGCTCCATCATCCAGTATTTCGTCAGGAGAAAGAAGTGCCGCGCTTTCCATACGGATTTCACCAAAGGGACAGGCAATTACACGTATGCTGTTTTTCCCCCATGGAAGAATCCGAACCGTCTCTCCTTCATACTGGTATTCCATTCCATTTTTATATGCCTTAAAGCAGGCCTCCATAGATCCAATCCTCCCTGTTTTATTTCTCATCTCCCTGTGTAAGATAGTTATCATAAGCATTCTGATATATCTCCAACATCCTGGGCAGCCCCATGACATTCATTCTGTCCAGATAGTCGTTCCACTCTTCCTCAATTCCTCCGCTTACGACCCACTGAGCTGTCCGCTCTGTTGCATAATTCTGGATATCCGTTTTCAAGATGGCCAGTTCATCCATGTCTTCCGCCGGAATCATAATGAGCGGGAAATATTCAGATTTCACATACTGTTTGGAAATTTCATCTGCTGCAAGCTTTTCCCTTGCATCCGGCTGCGGAATAATATCAAGTCCTACTGCATAGCCCGGTGCATTCGTATTCAGACCATACTTCCATGACCAGGTATTGGCATCCATTCCTTCCGGTGCATCCAATACTTCATAGCTTCCATCCTCATTCTGCTGCATGGTGACTCCAATTGCACCATACCGGATCTGCATGGAAGTCGTCTTCTCATAAAGCGCATCTACCCATCTCATCACTGCTTCCGGATACTTTGTCTGCGCAGACACTACAATTTTATTCCGGTCCGCACCCAGCATCTCCGGATTTTGTCTGGCGTACTGATCACCCGAGGGTCCCTTTAATGGAGGAAGTACAACATAATCCTTTGCATTTTCTTCTCCTACAGCCCCACTGATTGTCCAGCCAATTGCAACACCTACAATTTCCTCTCCTTCCGGATTGAGCTTTGCAGAATATCCGGTCCAGTCCTGGGTAAAAGCCTCCTGATCGATCAGTCCTTCTACATACAACTCGGAAAGCCATTCGATTGCGGACTTAAATTCTTCGGTGGCATTGATATATTCCACCTTTCCATCCGTTACTCCCAGCCAGTTTCCTCCAAGGCTGTCTACCGCTCCGAAAGGACAATACAATTCCAGACACCCCGCCAAATCATCAAATCCTATAAAGCTAAGTGGAATTTCATCCTTGATCCCATTTCCGTTCGGATCATTTTCTGCAAATGCTTTCAGCACCTCACGAAACTCATCGGTTGTCTCTGGAACATCCAGCCCCAGATTGTCTAGCCAGGTCTTATTAATCATAATCGTAGAATATGTGGTCGGCGTATTCGGCCACATACTGGGCAGACCATAGATGTTACCATCCCCCATCGTTGCCAGTCCCCTTAATGCGGGCTGTTCCTCAAACATGGCACTGATATTCGGACAGTACTCATCCAGATAAGCATTCATTGGTAAAAAGAGTTCCCGGTTGGCATTCACATCGTCATCCGACAGGATTCCTCCCATAAAGATATCCGGGAGATCACCGTTTGCCAGCATAAGCGGTTTCTGGGTATCCCAGTCTGTGGAAGCATATTCCCATTCCACTTTTATATTGGTTTCCTCCTCAAGCTCCTGAAAGATCTTAAGAGTATCAAACTCTTCGGTAAGATTACCTTTTCCTGAAACAATCCGTAGAGTAATGGGTTCCTCCACAATCGGATA
The DNA here is from genome assembly GCA_963642615.1 of Oscillospiraceae bacterium. Classification (GTDB taxonomy): domain Bacteria; phylum Bacillota; class Clostridia; order Lachnospirales; family Lachnospiraceae; genus Brotaphodocola. Next base: position 4,431 of record CAVIHW010000077.1, read on the forward strand.
TCCTTCTTTATTTACTGCAACATCAGCGGATGCATCACTGTCCTGTGCTCCTTTTCCGCATCCTGCAAGCCCAACCATCAGGGCTGCAAACATCATACTGACTGCAATCGCTTTTTTATAAACCATCTTCTTTTCCTTCCTATTCTGTCAAGCCCTAAATCATTGATTTTACTGGCTTTGACGATTTTTATTTACCTCAAAACAAAAGCCGAGAGTGATGGATATCGTAGTATCCTGTACCGAATAGCTGATAAATAGGTATACTTCATAAAGCATCCCTGTTGTTTGCTTTATAAAGGCTATTTTCCCTCTGTTCAACTATGATGATGAACCTTCCGTGTCTAAGGGGATCGTGTCCCAACTTCCTTCGTCCCATCTACCATACACTGAGTGCCAGCCAAGCTCCTAGACGGGGTCATGCCCCACGGAAAATACCGATGCCGGCTACAGCTCTTGTTTTTATGTTTGATTGTTACTGACCTGCATTCATCTGTTGTGGTACTGATTGGCTCAGTGGACGCTATGCCACCACAGACTCCTGTTGGTCTTTTGCTGATGCAGTCCTTTTCAGTCTCCATCGTTTACGGGTTTCTGCTCTCCAGAACCCTGCCCAGTCTCCGATTCCTTTTATCAGCCACTCGGCAGAGTTCTGGATTATGTTGCTTATTCTTTGTTGTCTCTTATGCTGCCAGCGATGCCTGTGCCGATACTGGGCGTTTGATATCCTTCAGCATTTTTTGCGGATCATAAGTTGTCCCCGTCTTCAGGATGGTGTAAATCACCCTTAATATCTTGCAGGCAATCACGACCAATGACTGCATCTTTTTCAGCGGATTCTTGCTCCGTGTAGTGTAATACTCATGCAACTGCCTGAATTCGTCTGCATGTGACACTGCTGATTTGGCTGCCTGAAACAGCCAGTAACGAAGTCTTTTTCGTCCTCTGTGGCTGATTTTCGTCTGTCCTTTATGCTTCCCTGAACTGCATGCCACCAGCCCCATTCCGCTCAGTTTCTGGATCTCCTTTACATCGTCAAATCTGCTGATATCGCCCATTTCTGCAAGTATTCCTGATAGGATGTTCTCACCTACACCATTGATCTCCAGTATGTTTTCTGCGTAAGGTATCTCCCTGCATTTACTGTGTAAAGCACTTTCTACAACTGCAAGCTGCCCATCCAGCTTCAGGATCTGTTCTGCATACCATTTCACTGCTTCACGACCCGCATCAATCCCATCTGTGATTCCTACGCTGTTTTCTGCATATCTCACAATCTCACCGGCTCTGCTGTATCCGCGCCCTCGCAGCTTGGCGGCATGCCAGATATTTTTCATGCCTTCTGCTCCAAGTGCAACGATATCAGATGGAATCGCTGATACCTTCAATATTTCCAATGTAAATGCACCATCAATTTTTCCGAATGCGTCCATATATTCCGGAAAATAGATCTTGAGTTCCCTGTGCAGCCGATTAATGTTTCTGATCCTGTCTTCTGTAAGCTGGTCTCTGAACATGGAGAGCCTTCTCATATCCGCATAGATTTTTTCCGGAAGATATGGCATTCCGTAATTACCATCTTTCACAAGATTTGCAATCAGTTTTGGATCTTTTCTGTCATCCTTTCGCTGACTGTTGTCCTCGATTTCTTTACTCTGCTTTACAGCATAGGGATTTACCTGGACAACGCTGATTCCATTTGAAATCATCCATGCAGCCAACGCAAACCAGTAGTGGCCTGTCGGTTCAAGACCCAGCACTATCTGTTTCTTATCGTTTTTTGCTGCAAGTTCCAGCACCCACGCTCTGGCATTTGCAAAGCCTTCCGATGTGTTACTGAATTCAAATGCGCCATGGCTCAGTTCCCTTCCTCTGACATCAATGGCTCTGATATAATGAGTCTCACTGCCTATATCGCATCCTACTATAAGCATGTCATCAGTAATGAAGGACAGCTTGTCGTTTTTGGCGAACTTACCATTTGTTTCCAGTTCACGCCAGGTACAGGATTTCAGTTCTTTTTCTATCACCTCTATTTTTTTGGTCAGTTCTTCTTTTGATAAAAGATTTGTTACCTGATTGCTTACATTTGCTTGATTTTTTGCTGTTCTTGTTTTAACATTCATCTTGAATACCTCTTGTGTTTTTGGATTTTACCAACGGTCAGGTCAGTAATAATCTAAATTTACTTGAGGTATTCTTTTTGGTCAATTCCCTTTACTCTTTAAAGTATACAGGAAGCTCCTAGGCCTCATCAGACCATATTTTCTCACTCATCGTCGACCTCGATCAGTTCGTGAA
>CAVIHW010000078.1:0-6536 GCA_963642615.1 Oscillospiraceae bacterium
CGCTCTACTAAAAAACAGGAGGAGTCCCATAATGAGTAAACGAGCACCGCGCCGATCCGATGAAGAATGGCGTAAGATCATCCTTGAAGCCAGATCCTGCGGAGGCAGTGATTACGAGTATTGTAGAAGCCATGGCATACCACATAGTACCTTTTACCGGGCGCTGTCCCGCCTACGCCGGCACGCTTGCGAACTGCAGGATAGATCAGCAGCTGTCGAATGCCGACAAGAGGTTGTTCCGGTCGACATTTCTGAGCTGCCGCTTGGCGGCATCGTGCCTTCACATCCGACATCAAAGGTGGAAGTCGCTCCGGTGCCAGGTACATTTGAAGCAACCATGCGCATCACTATCGGAGGCAGCATACTGGAACTGACGAATCATGCGGATCCCGCGATGATCGGCAGTATCGTGCAAATGCTGGGAAGCCCATGTTAGGGGATATCTCCAGCGCATCCCATATCTACCTAGTGACAGGTTATACGGACATGCGCAAGAGCATTGACGGGCTAATGGCCATCGTACGAGATGCCTATTCACTGGATCCGTATAGCAATTCCGTATTTCTCTTCTGTGGTCGACGTGCAGATCGTATCAAAGCACTCCATTACGAAAAGGATGGCTTCTGTCTTTTGTACAAGCGCCTTGAGAAAGGGGCCAATGACACGTTCCGATTCCAATGGCCGCGACACGCAGCAGAGGTTCGGAACCTCACCAGACAGGAATTTCGGTGGCTGCTTGAGGGGCTGGCGATCGATCAACCGAAGGCCATACATCCGACCAGCGGAAAACACGATTTTTAGTTTTGGCAAAGTTTCACAAACTTTCCAAAGTTACGCAAAGCTGTCCTGCCGGAAGGCCTCTGAGGCCTAGGAAATACGTGCTTTTTGCGGTATAATCGGCACAGTTTTGAAAGGATGTGACAGGCCATGACCAGTGCTGATCTCAGCGGAAAAAGCAAGGACGAGACAATAGAATACCTGATCCAGAAGAACAATTCTATGGAACTGGAACTCGCTAAGCTAAGCCAAAGTTTGGCAGAGGCCAATGAAACCATCGAAAAGTTCAAGCGAATGATCTTCGCTTCCAAATCCGAGAAGAAGCACGTGGGATATGAGAATCCACAGCAGCTGACCCTTGCAGATCTTTTCAATGAGGCAGAGTTAGCCGCAGATCCAAATGTCAAGGATCCTACTCCGGAAATAGTCGTCGAAAGCCACCATCGCAAAAAGGCTGACCCCAAAAAGAAGAAGTCTTCCTATGAGGAGCTCTACGATAAACTGCCTTCCAGAGATATGCTGTGCTCGCTTGCTGATGAGGACAAGATTTGCCCAACATGCGGCAGCCTCATGGATCGAGTTGGCTGGGAGTATGTACGTACCGAGCTGGAGGTTATTCCGCCGCAGATTCGTCTGGTCAAGATTTATCAGGAGCGAGTTCGCTGCCAGACGTGTTTTGATGCGCTGGGCATGGCAAAGTTCACTTATGCCCCGGTGCCAGTTCCTCTCATGGAGCACAGCATAGCTTCTCCGACGACTGTGGCTTATGTCATGTATCAGAAGTACATCAACTCCATGCCTTTGTACCGTCAGGAACAGGAATGGAAGCAGCTGGGAGCCCCGATCCGCCGTGCAACGCTGGCGAACTGGTGCATCTACTGTGGCATGAAGTACATGAAGCCGGTGTACGAAGCAATGAAGAAGCATCTGCTGGAGCGAACGACCACCTGTGCAGATGAAACACCTTGCCAAGTGCTCAAAGAGGATGGCCGCACGGCACAGCAGAAATCCTATATGTGGATTCACTGCTCGTCGAATCTCGATGGTCTGCCGCCGATCATGCTCTATGAGTACAACTCATCCAGAGCGGGCAAGGTACCACAGGACTTCTATAGTTCCTTCAAGGGCAAGTATTTCCTGGCAGATGGCTACCAGGGCTACAATCATCTGCCGGATGGGGTTCTCCGATGTGGATGTCTGGCACATTTCCGGCGGAAGTTCTACGATGCAATTCCTGCTGCTGATCGGAAGAAGGGTAAGTCCAGCTCACCGGCGGTCAAAATCGTAAATCTCTGTTCGAAACTCTTTGAGATCGAGCGGAAATTCATAGACCTGACACCGGAGGAGCGAAAAATCGAACGAAACAACTCCAAGGAACGTGAGATCTGGAAAGAGATCTGGGAATCCTTGGATCTAATCTCAGCAAGCAAGAATAGCCTGTTGGGGAAAGCGGTGACGTATGCCCAAAATCAGAAACCGTACATGGAAACCTATTTCCTGGACGGCAGTATTCCGATTTCGAACAATTTCACCGAGAGCTGCGGTGCCAGACCGTATGCCGTGGGACGGAAAAACTTCTATTTCCATGACACACCGGCAGGTGCCGAGGCCAGTGCAATCATCTACAGCCTGGCCCAGTCAGCTAAGATCAACAACATAAGCGTCTTCAAATATCTGCAGGCGGTACTCCTTTACATGCCGGACTACATTCATAAGCCCGAGGGCATTGAAGAACTGATGCCGTGGTCAGATCGAATGAAGAAAATTTGCGCCATAAATGACAAGGCGACCATCGAAGGCAAAGACTAAAATTTCAATGCCATGGGATGGTCGGCTTGGTTTACAAAAATCTCATTGAGCGCTTACGATTGTTACCTGTTTCGTTCAGAATAGCTTACCCATACCTCTCGCTACACCGCCTGTCTGCCTCTCACCGAATTCCTACCGAATTAAGCAACAAAAAAAAGGACCTCCTAAGAGATCCCAACAAAAACATCCATAAAGAAAAACAGAGCTAACATCGCTTCCGCAATGCCGCTCCGCAAAAGATAATCTTTTTCTATGTAGTACATATTTTACACAGTTTCAAACCAGCTGTCAACCACCATTTTCAAGAAATCAAACGTTCCCTTTATCAATGGATTTGTCTGATAATAACTCTCATTCTTATCAATTCGTTTCATCACCTTCTGAAGTTCTTCACCCTCAGATTGTTTTATTCCATCACTTCCCACCATGGTCTTATGCATATAAAACAGGGTGATTATCTGCTGAATTCTGGCGTTGCTCATCCTGTTCTTCCTAAAATTACTGTTCATCTTAGGGATTTTCACAAGTTCATCGGTAACATCCTTATTTGTTTTATGAGTCGTCGTATTGGCTTTAAGGTCATTCAAAATACAATTGCTGTGAGCTGAGGCATTTCGAATTTCTTTGCAGGTCAGAAGCCTGTAATAATTATTCTTCATTTCATCATCGTCAAATCTACGCGCACAGAAATCATAAAAGGAAACCAGTCTTCCAAAAGGAATTATCTCAATAAAAGCCCATATCGGATATGCACCAGCATACTTATTCACAATGTCGCCGCAATAGATATTTCCCTTATTTCTGTTAAGTTCACTATAGCAAATTTTCTTCTGATTTTCATTCAAAAAATCCAGGTAATCCTGTACAATCTGGTAGCCGTCCTCATTATGCTTATCTATTTTATGCAAGAGCTGTAGTTTTGTGTGATGTTCAATATCAAGCGCCATGAGTACAATTCTGTATCTCAGTTTCATATCAATCACTGCCAGATCTACCAAATATGCAAATTCCAAATTTATGTATTTTCCCTTGTTTTCTCCATCAGGATGCTTACCATAATTCTTTCTATAGGCAGTCAGCTTAAAATAATTGTTATTCTGTGTAAGATATTCTTTAGCTGCCTCTTCATCCATTATGTTAAAGAGCACACCTTTTTGCTTCAGATGCTCAACTTGTCCATCTAGAGATAGTCTTGGTTTCGTAATGTCCATCAATCAAACACCTCTATCTCAAAGTGCCTTTATTTTACCACGAACATTGTCGATTATCAACGAATTATTGACGGACACTTATCTGACTCCCCGCAGGAAATATCCGCCTTCTCTGCAAAACCTGCCTGCTTCAAATCATCATCCCCTTCCGCAGAAATGCTTCATTGTCTCCTGCAGATCCTCGCTGAAATCTGATAGATCTGCCAGGGTGATTGCTCCTTCACTCAGCAGATTCATAATAGTAAAATGCATCGTCGATCTGCTCATCTCACATTGCACACCACTGTCCTTCTTATCCTCTCGAATCCGCTGTTCCAGTGCCCAAAACTTATCTGAGGCATTGCCCTCACCACTCAGGAGCTCAATATACTCCCTGTTCAGTTTTTCCATGTAGGATTCCTGCCAGTCAGCTATCTTGTTTCGGAAGATCTTCCAGTCCTTCTCTGAAAATCGATTCATCAGTCACAGCACCTCGCAATCTTTTCTCCGCATTTATCGCAATGGCCTTCTATTACGACACCGAATTTATCCTTTCGCAGATTATAGCCCGGTTTAAAAGAAGCGACTCCGCAATTTGCACAGAAAGCATTATGCAGCCACATCTCCTTGATGTCATCAGGATAAGTCCGCCAAAGACGAATTGCCTCTATATCTGTGGTTCCCTCTCCTTTTGCAAATTCATCCGCTTCCATTTCCTGCCTGATGAACTTCTCAACAGTATATTCGTCACAGCCATCCTTACGGAACTGCTCCGCCATTTCCTTGTATTTTCCCTTATATTCCATAGCTAACACCCCTCACACATAATCCTCAATCATATCGAATTGATATGATTACATATTAACATCAAACTTTATGTATATCCACAGAAAAAGAAAAAGCCTGCGGACATCAGGATCACTCCCAACCTCCGCCAGTTCTATCTTCCGTTGCATACTTCGACACGCCATATCCTCTGATATACCTTGCATTCACCTGCAACGTGCGTCTGCCTACCGCATTATTCTTATCCCCCTCGATTACCGTAATATTATTGCCACTGACCGACTCCACGATTCCCACATGATCCGGCCAGCCGGTATTATCTCCACTTCCACTGTCGTCCCAATCATAGAAAATAATATCTCCCGCCTTCGGCACCCTGGCATCATTTTCATCCCATTCTCCCAGATTCTGGAACAACTGCACCATCTGACCACAGCCACATTCTGTCGGAATAATGTCGCTCATCCCGGTTTTAATAGCACAGGCCGACACAAACGTCGCGCACCATGCATCCGTATACTGCACCTTATATCCTCTTGCCAAAGGCTGATGCCCATTATAAACATCAATAATCTTTCTGTGACTTCCATCGGATTCCTTACATCCGATCCAACTTCTCGCCTGTGCCACCAATGTACTTGCTTTTCCTGCCATAATTATTCCCCATCCTTTCTGCTCTCACTATTCGCATCTTGCTCTTTCTCAGTTTCCTTCTCACTGCGATCATGCAACTGTTCCAACACTTCCCTCAGCTTCTCCGGAATCGGCAATCCCAGATGCGCTGCATTTTCCAACAGGCTGATGCCCTCATTGCTAAGATAAAAGAAAATCACCGCTGTCCTAAGCACACAGCCGCTCTTCAAAATCTCCGCATCCATCACATTGGCAATGCCAACCAGCATAAAAATCAGCACCTTCCTGCAGATTCCCTTAAAGCCCACGGCGCTGGACAACACATGATCTGCCGCTGCGCACATGACGCCCGTGATATAATCCACGATCACGAACAGCACCAGTGCCATCAAAAGCCCATCGCAGCCACCCAGAAAATAACCAAGCCATCCTCCCACCGCTGCAAATACCACCTGAATTGTGTTCCAAAATTCCTTCATTGCAAAACCTCCGTCATAAAGAGAGGCAGCCTCCGTCTCCCGGAAACTGCCCTTGCCAGTAACTACCCTGTTTTCCACTTTTCCCTGCTCTACTCTGAACTCTCCTCCGTCAGCGTATAAGTGATCTTCATGGTTTTATCCGCATTCTTCACCACTGCCTGACTCAAGTTATTTATGGTAGCCAGATATGGCGTCAGCAAATACATCCTCCGGTATTCACTGCCATAACTGGATGACCATCCCATCAGGTATCCCTTATAAGAAAAAAGCGGCGTTGCAATATTCTCAAACCGCACCGTACCCGCCGTCTGAATCACCTTATCATTCACATCAATCTGGAAATCCCATCCAATGATCAGATCTCCGATCAGCTGTAGATAGGACTCACTGCTTCCGCTTCCTCCAAGCGGCTTGAACGCAGATGTAAATCCAAATGGAATCAAGGTCACATCCGAAGAATTGTTCACATTGATCTTGTAAATGCCGGTCTTATCATAAGCCACAACATACAAATATCCCTTTCGTACCACCGCCCTGTTCGTGATACAGGGATAGCTGTCATACTTCACACTTCCAATGTACTGCAGCTTCGCATTGGTCAATGTCCAAGATCCTTCCGTGAAAGAATAATCATCCTTCTTAATCTTGATCCACAACACTGTCGCATTGCCGGAAGAATTCTGCTGATTGGCAAATCCATACCAGTATCCATCCGCCCCATCAAAGAAGTGACCATATGGAGTATAACTTCCATAGAACTTGAACGTGCTGCAGCTTAATACCTGGGTATCCAACAAGGTCACTGTAGAATCATCCAGTTTCTCATTTAGGCCAATGTTAAACACCGGATACCGAAACTTCC
>CAVIHW010000079.1:0-6320 GCA_963642615.1 Oscillospiraceae bacterium
TGTAGATGGAGGTGGATTTGATGAGTAAGTGTAAAATAACAATTTGGGACAGAGCGTTTGACCTCTCTGTGGTATATGAGTGCTACGCTGGCGAGGAAGTTCTGGAAAGCCAGAGAGAAGCGTTCGCTATGCTGGAAGATAACGAAAATGAAGTTGCGGATTCTTTGGCTGCTGTCAAGAAGTACGTGCACAAGACTGGAGCCGATCAGCTTAAAGATGACGGAATCGAGAATATCTTCAAGTATGTCATGCCAAAAAGTATTTTTGTGCCGCATACCAAAAAAAGCCGTATCGCAGCAATTATGTGTAATTACAAGTTCGATATGGAACATGGCATTGCTGTTGTATTTGAGAACGGCAAATTAAAAAAGGTAGGCACACAGGATATTGTCCTGTAATTGGGAACTGAGCAGGAAAGGAGTTTTTGTATGATTCGGTTTCACGATACAGCGGAGAAAAAGGATAATTCAGAACTCCTTTCCTCCTCTGCTTTTCAAGATATTAAACCATCCGGAACAATGTCCAGCGAGGAAGCAATATCATTCCTGGACGGTTTGTTCTCGGTAGATCCTGAGAGCCAGGACACATACTCCATAGATGAGGAAAGTCTGCTGGCAGAAATATTCGGACGATTTGAGGACGAATTTGAATTTGACTTTGAACTGGACGAAGAGGTTCAGGTAGTTTTGGATCGCTTCGGAGCAGCACAATGGGAAAGATTAACTGATAGCGAAAAAGTCGAAGCTATAAAGGAACTGGCGGCTGTTATAGGCAAGAAGCTGGAAATCGAAGAGAATCCGGAAATACAGTTCTATAACGGTCAAGATGGCTCTTGTGGAGCCTATATCCCCGACGAGAATAAGGTTGAAATCAACCGAAACACAATGGATGATCCCCAAGAAGTTGTTGATACAGTAGCGCACGAAATGCGTCATGCTTATCAGCATCAGAGAGCTGGCCTGCAAGAAACATGGCAGGATATGCTCTACAAGATCAATTTTGAAAACTACATTTCTCCCATTCCGTTGGCTGACGGTAAGTATCTGTTCTTCACCGATTATCAGGATCAGCTTGTGGAAGCGGAAGCCAGAGCCTTTGCAAATGTTTTTACCGATAAGGAGGTCGCATGATGAGCAAGGTTATTGAAAACTATTATAAGCAGGCTAATGTAATGCCCCTCCTGCTGAAACAGAAAATGACCAAACTCCAGCGTAATGCAGATATTATGAGCGAGTTTGAGTATTGGATAGAGCATAAGCAGTATATGCGTAATGGAGTTTCTGTTGAAGGATATACTGCACGATCCCTTGCGGAACTGTCGGCTTATACAGACGGAGAAGCAGCATTTATGCTCCTAATTGAGCTTAGAGAAGCACCGGATAAAGCTCTCCGTAGAATCAAGGGTGGTTTCAAAATCAAGTAAGGATGGATTGGACAATGGATGAGTATTTTTGCCCTAATTGTGGTGCAACGCTAAACGATCAGCCAGGGTTTGATCCCAATGGCGGAACTTTGACTTGTACATCTTGTGGCAAGTTGCTAATGGATGATGATGTCTATGATGGCGATACTTTTGAAGGCGTTGCTTGGTACTGTGATGACTGTGGAGCCTTGTTGAACCGTCAGCCCGGTTTTTCGGATTCTTACGGTTCTTGGCAGTGTACTAACTGTGGTCATATTAACGGAACTACTGAGGATGATATTGTGGACGATGGGCCGAAATGTCCCAGCTGCGGAGCATCGCTAAAAGACCAATACTCCTTCAGTGATTGGAGTGACGATCACACTTGTTCGGAGTGTGGTGCAAAGCTCCACCGTGATTATTCCGGTGATCCGTTTGAAGTGGTGGAGGAAGATGAGAAATCTAAATGCCCCGGTTGTGGAGCGTCGCTAAAAGATCAATACTCCTTCAGTGACTGGTATAATGATTACACTTGTTCGGAGTGTGGTGCAAAGCTCCACCGTGATTACTCCAGTGACCCATTTGAGGTCGTAAAAGAAGATGAGGGGCCTGTTTGCCCTCGATGCGGAGATCGTCTTAAGACCCAGTCTTTGTATAGTGAAATTGATGATGATTGGACTTGCGAAGAGTGTGGAGCCAAGTTACATCGAGATTACAGCTTCGACGATTATGAAGAGGTTACTTCTGAGGACGATGACGTCGACGATGATGATGACTCAGATGAGTCCCCGCAGTATTATTATTCACCGACGTACAGACAAGCTGCACCATACGTAGAAACAAAAAATAAAAGCAATGTGGGGCATTCATCTTCTAACATTAAGGCAGAAAAGAAAATTCCAGATAGTGAATTGAGGAAGAAACGGGTTAAGGCTTTTATTTTCAAACGAAAGAAACTTGAAATCGAATATGATTACACAGAACTGTTAAGGAAGAACTTTGATGTTGTAGTGACCGCTCTCCACAACAAAGGATTTAACAACATCAAGGCATGTGTTAGTCAATTAGAAAGTGCATAAAAAGGGCCTCAAAAAGTGCATAACCCTGTCAGCACCGTTTTTGTGTTATTTGTGTCTGTGTTGCAGTAAGTCTGAGGCCCTTGTTCTGCATTTTTCACGCCCTTTTGCAGGCCCCGGTTCTGCACTTTTGGAGCTCTTTGCAGAAGCTCTTTCTGTGTAGAAAGGACGCACCAATTCTGCATTTATGGCGCTCTTTTCGTATTTATTCGCTTCTAACTGAATATTCCTGAGGTGTACCTCGTGGTGCATATCTCATATCCTTGTTAGAATTTTGTCGTATTCTGACAACAAAGGAGATAATCACCATGAGAAACCATTACAAGCAAATCCTGAAAGCATTCTTCCATCACAAGCTGTTCCGCACCAGAGTGGATGTCCTCGACATCACACAGGAGGAAATGGCACACCGACTGGTGTTGTCCAGTCGCAGTTATGTGGATCTGGATCACGGAAGGACATCCTGCAGCGCCCTTACACTGGCTCTATTTCTTGTATATGTTTGTAATGACCCCGCAGAGTTTCTGGAGGAGCTTCGGTATGCCTTTGAATCAGTTAGAACAAAGGCGTCCTAAGCCCTCCATTTTTAATGCCGTTTCCTACCGCATCCCGCTTCCCGTTGTGGCAGTAGTGGTATTTCACAGCGGGGATGGATATTCTGTCTGTCCCCGCTGCGACAGCCTGCTGGAACGGGAATACATGAGCTACTGTAACTGCTGCGGCCAGCATCTTGCCTGGGAATTATTTGACCACGCAAAGGCGGTCAACTGGCCAAGGAGAAAATGAGGTTATGTTCTTCTGCCAGTGCGGTAACAAGCCGCATTGCGCTTACAAAGTCAAGTTCATTACCGCTTTCGTTGGCATCAGCTTCATCATCTCACTCCCTTCACTACTCTCTGACGGCGCATGGATTGAGTCAGCCGGTAGCTCTCGCCGGAGAAGATCACGATATGGGAGTGGTGGATCAGTCGGTCAATCAGCGCCGCTGTCAGCCGGTTGTCACCAAAGACAGTATTCCACTGAGAAAATTCCAGATTGGAAGTAATAATGAGGCTTCTGCGCTCGTAACAGTCGGAGATCACCTGGAATAACAGTTCTGCGGATTCCTTGTGCAGAGGAACAAAGCCCACCTCGTCAATGACAATCAAATCTGTTTTCTTCATAGATGCCAGATAACTGCTCAGTGTGCCTTTGTTGTTCTTCTCCAACAGCATATTGGCAAGGGATGCCGCTGTAAAGAAACGGATTCTGCGTCCTTCCTGACAGGCTTTCAACGCAATGGCCGTTGCCAGATGGGTCTTACCTGTGCCCACAGTTCCCATGAAAATAAGATTCTCTTTGGCGTTCAGGAAGGTCAGGTCTGTCATATATTCCTGTGTCAGACCAACCGGCAGTTCAATATTGTTGTTCCAAATGAAATCGTCCAGAGTTTTCAGAACATGAAAGCCTGCGCTCTTTACCATCCGGTTAATGCGGTTGACTTCACGCTCGTGAAGTTCCAGCTTCAGCAGTTCTCCGACATACTGCTCCGTATCGTGAAACTCAATACTGCGCCATTCCTTCGCCATACCGCCCAGCTTTAACTGGCGCATCTGCTGCTCCAACAGTTCAGACACTGACATCACCTCCCATCAGGCCGTCGTAGGCAGAGAGATTGGGATTATAATTCAAAACCGGCGCATCCACGCCAAGCTGCAGCGGGTCAGGACGGAATTCCTTTCGGGCAATCATGTAATAACACTGACGGATGCTGTCTGCGTCTGTCCTGCCGTTTTCCTGCGCCAATTCCAGTACATCATCACAGAAACCGGCATTGCCGTCCGCTACGATTTCATCCAGTAAAAACAATGCGCTTTTCCTGTCTCGTCCCTTAGTCTGACGGAGATGGCTCTGCCATAGCGCAGGAAGCTGGTGGAAGAACCGGGTGTGCTCAGCAGCACCGGGTTTCTTACAAAGGGTTGTCACATACTGCGTCCAGTCGTAGATCTCTTCACCGTTGCCGTAGCTGCGCCGGTAAGTACCTACCGGCTGGTGGTCATGGAAGAATTCGAGCCGGTCATAGTAGATCCTGGCCTGTACGGTCTTTCCGGACAGTTCCGGATTTAGACCATACCTGTTATTCTCAACGGTTACAAAACCGTACTTGTTGACCCTAAGGGAAGCGTAGCGGAATACGGAGAAGGGGTATTCCGGAAGTGCCAGCAGGCACTCCGCTTCTTCCTCCCACAGTTCCTGGATGGGGACCTTGTGCTTGTAATGGTCACGACTGGCATCCTTTTCACACCATTCCCACAGATATGCGTTAAAATCCTCAAAGGAAGTAATGGTGGGGATAGGTACAAATGCGTTCCTGCGGCTGTAGCCTACCTTGTTTTCCACATTGCCTTTTTCGTTTCCGGAGGCAGGATTACAAAAGTCTGCCTGAAAACGGTAGTGGAGCATGAACCGGCTGAAACCGTCCGCAAGAACACGCTCAGTGCCTTTCAGCACCTGAGCCACAGCAGTGGTCATATTGTCAAAGCGCAGCCGGATGGGAACTCCGCCAATTCTCTCAAAGATCCGCTTCATGCCCTCCAACAGGCATTCCTGGTTCTGGGACGGGAACGCCTGGGTGTATCCCTTATTGGAATATGGAAAGGAAACAGTAAGCGCATAGGCCTTCTGTTCTGCTCCAACGGTGTCATAGTAGATGAATTCACCGAAGTCCACCTGTCCGCAGCCCTTTGGCTGCGCCAGGGGAAGATAACCTTCATTGGTCATCTTCATGACATACTTCTTCTTACGGATATAACGCTTAACACTGGAATAGCTGCCGGTGAAGCCCAGCTCCTCCCGCAGACGGTCATAGATCCGGCGGACAGTATGCCGCTGCTTCCGTGGAACCTTGCGGTCCTCAGTGAGCCACTTGTCTATAACCGGAATAAATTCACCCAGTACCGGGTAATTCTCCGGCTCTACATCCGGTAGATTCTTTTCGTTCCAGTCCTCCTTATAGGCGTACTGGCGGACAGTGCGGTAGTTGAAACCAGTCATTTTTGCGATTTCATTCAAACTTCGCTCTTCCACTTCATAGAGATGTTTGATATACTGTTGTTGAGCCATTTTCAGCACCTTTCTGCTACCTCCTTTAGTGATTGGACACCACTATGGTAGCTGTTATTTTAGGTGCTGACAATGGCTTTTTCTACACCTGTCGACTTATGCACTTTTCGCGCCCTTTTTCTGTATTTCTAATTTACCATAAACAGTTTCAAGACAAGGTTTAACTTTTCCATGTGTGAAAAAGCCAAACGACTCATAGAATTTTCTTGCTCGAATGTTGTTCGTAAACACCCAAAGCATAACCTTATCATAGCCAGCAGCTCTCATGTCGCCCATGACTCTGCTCATCATTTGAGTTCCGAAACCCTTTCTCCAGTTGTCTTGCAAGCTATGGATGCAGATGAGCTCCGCATAATCAGGCATATCATTATCTCGCGCCTTATCCCACCATGCAATACAATGAGGATGAGAGTCCACCTCTAAAATATATCCATTGCCAACATTCTCATCGAGCAATCGCTTATACATTGCCGTAGCACGATTTAGGTTGGTGGACATTTGCAGTATATCGGCAGACAGGATATCCTTAAACGCAGCCTTCCAGCTTTCTGTTTGGATATAAGCTAAATCAAATTCATCACCTTGCTGTACTTTCCGAATTAGACAATCCATACTCCTAACACCTCAATCAATACTCTTATTTGTTTCGATTATATTCGCTCAAGTGCTACTGCGTAGCAAAACGGACGAACACCGTCAATGGTCAAGATGAACGGCTGCGCCGCCATTGACAGCGTCCG
>CAVIHW010000080.1:0-5898 GCA_963642615.1 Oscillospiraceae bacterium
CCTTCCTCAATTCGGGTTTTCGCGGGGCTTTCGCCCCACTTCACCCTCATTGAGGGGCGTGTCATAAAGCCATTCCCCCACCGACATGCGAGCATGTCGTGGGCTCAGGCTTTTGACACTGTAACCAAAATTCATTTTTCACGACATGTTCGCATGTCGTAACGCAAAATCTGCTTCCTGCAATGATCAGGTTGTACCACCGCCGGAAGCAGATTCATGCGTTCATGAAATTCACAAGGAATTTCGTTTCATTTTGTTTCAAGTCTCTTTATCAGGATTATTCATGTTTCAATGTTTCACAATGTTTCCATCCTGCATCACGAAAGGTACCTTAGACAGGCAGTCTACATCGGTTAACGGATTTCCTTCCACCGCAATGATATCTGCCACATAACCCTTTTTCAGGCTTCCGATGGAATCTTGCAGGCCACATACCTTTGCAGCATTGGATGTGACACCCTTTAAGGCTGTTACGATATCGGAGCCAAGTTCCACGGCATAGCCAACCTCGCGGTAGAGATAACCGTGGTAGGCATCGGTTCCTAAAACATACGGAACGCCTGTGCTCATCAGAAGCTTCAGTCTCTCACGCACACGCGGACGGTTTGCACGCACGCGGTATGCATTATTTTCGGATAAGGTTTCTTCCCTGGTCGGGTCTAAGAAGATGCCGGAGGTAAAGTCCACGATACACTTGGAATTTGCCAGCCATTCCGCATCCTGTGGCGTGCACATATACATATGCTCGATCACCTGCACACCGCCGTCAATGCAGTCCTTTAAGCCCTGACCGCCGATGCAGTGAGCTGCCACCGGAATATTTTTCCTTGCTGCCTCATTCACAGCCATGGCAATCTCTTCCAGGCTTAAGAAGCTCGGCACAAATTCCTTGTCCGGATCCGGAACACCCGGTGTGATAAAGAGCTTTAACAGATCCACGCCCTTCTTTAAATTCTCGCGGGCAGTCTTACGGATTTCCTCCGGGCCGCAGTGCGGACTTCCGATATATCCGGCACCGTGGCTTCCCTTCATGCCGATTCCGGCAGCCAGAAGCTTTGGTCCCTGCACCTTGCCCTGTGCGATCAGCTTTTTTAAGGTTACATCGATATAGAAGCGGTCTCCCATGCAGCGTGCTGTTGTCACACCGCTCATCAGATCCTTTTTAAATCCGTCCAGTGCAATCAGCGTCAGCTCGCACTCGGTGCTCCAGGCCAGAAGCTCCAGATGCTCCGGGATGGTCGCGTCAATGGACAGATGGTTGTGACACTCGATCATGCCGGGCATCAGGGTTGTATCCTTTAAATCCACCACCTCTGCCTCCGGAATTTCCGGGCACTCGTTTTGCGGAAGGATATCCTCGATCTTTCCATCCCGCACGATCACGGCCATATGTTTTTTCTCTTCCAGGTTTTCACCAACCAGGACACGTTCTGCTTTTAAAATGGTTGTTTTCATGGTTCCCTTCTCCTTTATGCTGCCTTGGATATTGCTTTTTTGTCTGCTTTTTTGTATTCACCCAGACCGTGTTTTTCATTGAATTTCTTTGCCCATTTTGCAAGGAATGCCACCAAAAGCGGGGTTAAGATTGCGGTAACAATGGTGGATGCCGCGATCTGGGCACTTGCTGTCTCAACCTGCGGTGCAAAGGACGGATCTGCCTCTGCGATGGATGCAGGCGTGGTTGCTGCTACACCGGCTACCGTGCCGACTGCCGCTCCCATGGGGTCTGCCTTTCTGCGGATCAGGCTGTAAATCACAAAGGTAATGATACCGGTTACCACAACGGTCATAAGTCCAAGAAGGATTCCGGAAAAACCTGCTCCGGCAATGGTGAAAAAGCTCATGCCTGCGCCAAGGCAGAAGCCATTAAACGGCGGAAGCAGTGCCATAGCGGTTGATAAAGTTTCTCTCCACTCGTGATCTAAGTTGCCAATGATAAAGCCAATGATCAACGGGATAATGCTTGCCATGATTGCGGTGATCGGGAATTTTCCGATTCCTGCGGTTCCCAGAGCGATCATGGTAAAGAACGGGCCATCGTTTAAGGTCAGGATCGCAGTTGCTCCTACATCAGACTCTTCACCGTACTCACCGGCCAGCGTTGCATAAATAACGCCGTTGGAGTTTGTCACTGCACCGATGACTGCAAGCGGAAGCAGGCCGAAAAATCCGGCTTCGCCAAAGATCGCATTCAACAAAAGTCCAAGTCCAAAACCGCCAAAGAATTTCAGGCAGGTTAACAAAACACCCTTATATACCGTCTCTCCTGCTGCCCTTACATCGATCGTTGCACCGCTGCAAAACAGATACAAACCGATCAAGGTCGGAATTCCGTTTTTAAACAGGCCGCTGGTAAATCCCCCGATCTGCAGCGCCTGCGGGAAAAACGTATTCACTGTACAGCCAAGGAGCAACGGGATCACCATCGCGCCCGCGGGGAATTTTTTCATCGTTCCGAGAATCTTGACATTACCAATCATAGTTTTTACCTCCAATACACCTTCCAAATCATCCATTTGCTATCGAACCAGTTCTGATCTGTTAAATAGCAACCCCCGTGCCGAATTGTTTGATTTTCGGAAAATTGTCGTTTTTTTGATATGTTGCATCGGCTTTTTGTATGATTTTACCAAATTCCCATCTGGTTTTAAAGACAAAATGCCTGTAAAATTCCGCTTTTCTTTTGTCAGTCCGATTGATTTTATGCCAAGACCGTTCGGTTTGTAATTGCATATCGTTGCATTTTATTGCGATTATTTTTATTTTGAAAATCGTTTTGCAATCCTTTGCAATCTTGTTCTTTTCTTGTCAAGCAAAGTGGGGTATAATGAGTGCATCAGAAGGTTCCAGGGAGGTTTTTATGATCCATATCATTTTTTATGCACCTTATCCGCAGATCTTTCCGCTGATCGACCAGGTTTTTAAGGAACGACCGGATCAGGATGAGATCCGCTATGAGATCATTCAGGATTTTTACAGCAATCCACTCGACAGCTTAAATGCTGATGTCATCATCGCCCGCGGTTTCTCTGCCCTGACGATGAAGCAGCGCGGTTACATCTGCGCAGAATTGAAGGTAGGCGGCTACGATGTGATCACCGCCATCTTAAAGGCCAGACGCCTGCTGCCCGGCCTCTCCCACCTTGCCGTCATCGGTGCCTTTAACATGATCTATGGCGTGGAAGGCCTCCAGGACGCATTTCCGGATCTGAAGCTTTCTGCCTATCCAGTCAATTCCGAGCTTCTGCTACAGGATGCGATCAGGCAGGCTGTTTCCGACGGTTGCGAAGCCATTGTGGGAAATTATACGGCTGTGGAGCTGGCCAAAAAGCGAAAGCTTCCTGCCGTCATCATCGAATCCGGACGGGAAGCCATCAACAATGCCATTGCAGAAGCCATCTCTGCAGCAGAGATCGAACAGAAAGAAAAGATGCGCAGCGCCCAGATGGCAAATATCATGAACTATTCCTTCCAGGGCATCATTTCCACCAGTCAGGATGGTACGATCACCTTTGCAAACCGCTACTGCCATTCCGTCTTAAATGCGAATCATGAACTGCTTACCGGAAGGAACATCCGGGAATTTTTCCCGAACCTGGCCATTGAAGAAGTCACAAAGAACGAAAAAAAGCTGCTGTCCGAGCTGCACACCTGTGCCTCCTACCAGCTCATGGTAAACTGTGTTCCGGTACCGGACAGTGACGGAAGCGTCGGCTGCGTTCTGACCTTTCAGGATACCAGCCGCATCCAGGCCGATGAGCTGCAGCTGCGTAAAAAAATGCGTCATTCCAGTTTCCAGGCCAAATATCATTTTTCAGACATCCTGCATGAAAGCGAGGTTATGGACACTGTTATCTCCGATGCTGCAACCTACAGCTATTCCGACTCCAACATCCTGATCTGCGGGGAGACCGGAACCGGAAAGGAACTCTTTGCCCAGAGCATCCATAATTCCAGCCCGCGAAAGAACCATCCCTTTGTTGCGATCAACTGCTCTGCCCTTCCGGAAAACCTTCTCGAAAGTGAGCTGTTCGGCTATGTGGAGGGCGCTTTCACCGGAGCCTCCAAGGGCGGAAAAATGGGCTTTTTTGAGCTGGCACACAAGGGAACCATCTTTTTGGATGAAATCGGGGATATCTCACCCAAGCTGCAAAGCCGGCTCTTACGTGTTCTGCAGGAACGCGAGGTCATGCGCCTTGGCAGCGATAAGGTCATCCCCATTGACGTGCGTGTCATCTCCGCAACCAACAAAAATCTGAAAGAAGAGGTTGCAAACGGAAGCTTCCGCCAGGATCTGCTCTACCGGCTGGATGTTCTGGAATTGAATCTCCCACCACTCAGGAACCGTAACCAGGATGCCCTCATGTTACTTTTAAAGCTCATCTCCTACGAACGCGAGCGCACCGGCTGCGTCCTAGAAACCCTGTCCGAAAAGGCAGGTCAGCTGATCCTGCAATATTCCTGGCCAGGAAACATTCGTGAGCTGAAAAACTTCTGCCAACGCCTGTGCATCCTCACTCAGACAAGCGAGGCAGATGCTTCTGATATCTTGCGCGCACTTCCAGAGGCAGGTGTAAAAAAGGCAGCGCCTGCTGAAACTGCAGTCACTGCCACTGCTTTCACGCCTGCTTCACAGCAGTCTCAGCTGCCCCTGTATTCCCGCTACGATGAACGCGAGGAAATCTTAAAGGCACTCTATACCTTCCATAATAACCGCACAAAAACTGCGGAATATCTGGGGATCAATAAGAGTACCTTGTGGAGGAAGATGAAGAAATATGGGATTGTGGTGGGGGAATAAAGAGGGGAAAAAAGAATGGGAACGTGAAAATCACACATTCCCATTCTTTTCTTTTATTTATCCGACTTGTCAACAATTGCAACGCAACGAATCTGAGCACCATTGGCCTGCTCCAGAGCAGTCGGAAGACCTACAAAATCTACATATTTGTCTTTCACTGCTTTTAAATTATGCATATACTCAATCATCATGATATCGTATTTCAAGCAATGCCTGTGAGTTGTCAAATAACACTGTCTCTCATCAACGCCAAAACGCAATTTTCGAATATCATAATCCTGTGGAAAATCAAAGCCAATCACATCCGGATGAAGAGAAGTCAACCAGTCAGCTGCCTCCTTTGACATATATGGAGCTTCATCCCAGTAATCATGAGATTGCCAAAAATCAAACGCGTTTTCCTCTCCTCTTGAGTCTTCCCAACACGTTTTAATCAGAATGATTTTTGTCGGTTCGTCATCACCAAGCGCTTCTTTCAGCATCTGTTCTGTAATTTCCTGATTATCCTTTACATAACTGACATCTAAAATCGTTGCCTTTCCAAATAAGGAAGAAAGTGGAAAATCATTCAGTGTTTTTCCACCAGCAAACTGATGAACCGGTGCATCAATATGTGTATACCAGTGTGTCTGCAGTGGAAATCTTGTTACGCTTGCCGGATCTCCTTTTGCAGTAGAGCACAGCTCAATCACTTCGTCTTCGTGCATACATCTCCAATGCGGCACAATCGGCAAGGTCAAATCAACATATTCCTTCATAGCAAAAGCCCCCTATTTGTTCGTAACAAAATACTCTTTTAATCCTACTAATTTCATAAGACCAAGAATCACAATCAATGCCAGGCCAATCAGGATTCCTGCATTCATCATCCAAAGCGGATATTTCAATACTGTAGTTGCCTCACCGGTTTTCATCTGTGTTCCTACAATAGTAACCATCTGTGATGTCATTAATCCGCAGATTCCAATTCCAGCCAGATACTGGATTGCCTTTAATGCTCCATAAACAGCAGGCTTACTTTCTTTATACTTGTCTTCGATCAAGGTCAGAGAAATCAATCCATCATTCATAAAGAGAATTGCAGATCCAATATAGAT
>CAVIHW010000081.1:0-5708 GCA_963642615.1 Oscillospiraceae bacterium
TTTTTGAAACACTAAATCGCATTACGAGACGATTATACTTCCTATAAGGCAAATTATCAATAGTTTTTTACATTTTTTCCATGTTTGAGAATCCATGCAAATCCTTGATTTTGCGTCTGAAAGTATCCATCTCTCCATCACAGTGACAGTATAATATAGTTTTTCCGGAAATGCTATAACGAAACCCTAAGCGTTTTCTTACGAAAATCTTACGGAAATTATAGTTTTTCCGAAATATGTATTTATATCCATACAATTTCACTTGCGGGCTTTGCAGGATTTCTGATTTGTGCTATAGTGTTCATATATTTATATTTCAATCATTTTTTGAACAGTTTTTTGCATTCCAGGAAGATTCCCAGGATGCTGAAACTGTCAATGTGGAGGTTTTTGATGGATCGGATTGGATTGATTTGTCGTTACATAAAGGAAGATTCTCACAGCACGCAGCGGGATCTGGCACAGAAAACAGGGTTCTCCCTGGGAACTGTTAATATGTTAATTAAGGAAGCCATGCAAAAGCGGCTCATTGCGCAAGGCAAAAGCATTGCCGGTACCTATGAACTGACAGGTGAGGGAGATGCGTTTCTTGAGCAGTTTCGGGTGGATGGTGCCCTGATCATTGCAGCGGGCTTTGGCTCTCGTTTTGTTCCGCTGACATTTGAAACACCCAAGGGGCTTTTAGAGGTGTTTGGTGAGCGGATGATTGAGCGGCAGATCAAGCAGCTACACGAAGTGGGGATCACAGACATTACCATCGCTGTGGGATATTTAAAGGAGAAATTTGAATATCTGATCGATAAATATCAGGTAAAATTGCTTTATAATCCGGAATATGCGAGCAAGAATACGCTGACGACCATTTACCGGGCAAGACAAGTATTAGATGGAAGGAACATGTATATTCTTTCTTCTGATAACTGGCTTAGAAACAATATGTTCCACAGCTATGAATGCGGTGCCTGGTATGCTTCTTCTTATATGGAAGGAGAAACCTCCGAATGGTGCCTTTCCTATAATAAGAAGGGACGCATCACTTATGTGGATGTGGGCGGTCATGATTCCTGGGTCATGTACGGTCCGGTATTTTTTTCACGGTCTTTTTCCGAGCAGTTTCTGCCGCTTTTGGAACGGTATTACCATACTCCGGGCACGGAACAGTTTTACTGGGAAAATGTCCTGATCGAACATTTGGATGAACTGGAGATGGACATCAACAGGCAGCCCAATCAGCAGATCTACGAGTTTGAAAATCTGGAGGAACTGCGCCTGTTTGATACGCGGTATCAGAATCACTCGGATAATACAGCACTGGAGCTGATCTCCCGGGTATTTGAATTACCGGAATCCGAGATTCATGACATCCGCTGTCTAAAATCCGGCATGACGAATAAATCCTTTTTGTTCCAACTGAAAGGACGGCATTATATCTGCCGCATTCCGGGACCTGGCACGGAGCTTCTGATCAACCGGAAGGAGGAGGCCGATGTGTATCGTGCCATCCAGCCGCTGCAGATTTCCGAGCATATCATCTATATGAATGGAGAGACCGGATACAAGATCGCGGAATATTATGAAGGTGCCCGCAATTCCCGAGCAGATAACTGGGAGGATGTCGCGCGCTGCATGGAGGTTCTGCACAAGCTGCACACCTCTGAACTGATGGTGGATCATGAGTTTAATATCCGGGAGCGGATCGCATTTTACGAGGGGCTTTGCCTGGCACATGGCGGTACGTTGTTTGAGGATTATGCCACCGTGCGGGGTCATATGAACGAGCTTTTGGATCAGCTGGATGCTCAGAATCGACCGAAGGTGCTCTCACATATCGACAGCGTGGCTGACAATTTCCTTTTTCTTCCGGATGGCTCCGTGCGCCTGATCGACTGGGAGTATGCCGGAATGTGCGACCCTCTGATCGACCTTGGCATGTGCGCTATCTATTCCTATTATGATGAAGAAGCTGCCGAAAAACTGATGCAGATCTACTTTGGACGGGAGCCGGAACTTTCTGAGCGGAAGGTGGTTTATTCTTACATGGCTCTTGGCGGTTTTCTCTGGGCGCTCTGGGCTGTATACAAGGCATCGCTCGGAGAGGAATTCGGAGAATACACACTCATCATGTACCGGTATGCGAAAACATATTACAAAAAGGTAGCTTTATTGTAATAACCAGTAATGAAAATGTTACCAATTTCCAATATGGCTATGCTATAATGAGTTTAACGGACGAAGGAGGGACGGTATGAGATTTTCCAAACGACTGACTGCTGCCGTTATGGCAGGACTGATCGGAACCATAACGCTGGCTTCCGGCATGACAGCCTATGCGGCCACCGGATGGCAGCAAAGCGGCAGTACGTATTATTATTATGATTCCAACGGACAATTGCATAAAGGCTGGCTGAATACAGACAATGGATATTATTATCTGAATTTATCTACCGGCAAGATGACTGTAGGCTGGCAAAAGATCAACAACAAGTGGTATTACTTCCAGGGAAACGGTGTTATGGCGACCGGATGGGTGAAAGATAATGGCAAATACTATTATCTCTTAACAGACGGCACCATGCATCAGGGCTGGATCAATATCGGAGATGCCTACTATTACCTGGGAAGCAGCGGTGCCATGGCGACCGGGTGGGTAAACATGGACAATGGCTGGTACTATTTTGATCCGAATGACGGCAAATGTACGGTCAACAGCTCCCGGACGATCAATGACAGCTGGTACATGTTTGGCAATGATGGAAAGATGCTCACCGGATGGCAGCAGGTAAATGGCGCTTACTACTATTTCCATACAGATGGAAAGATGCTCACCGGATGGCTTAGTGACGGCACGAACAATTATTATATGGATCCGGCAAATGGACAGATGTCCACCGGATGGAAGCAAATCGAGAATTCCTACTATTATTTTAATAACTCTGGTCACCGACTTACCGGATGGATCCAGATCAACGGAGTTTATTATTACCTGAATCCGTCTGACAAGGGACGGATGGTAGCCAATACAACATTGAAGATTGATGGTATTTCTTATACCTTTGCAGCAAACGGTGTCTGCACAGCCAGCAACGGAGTGGCGTTAAATACTAACAGCAGCACGTCTTCCACAACACCGGGCAGCACTTCCGCCACAACCAATAATTCCAGTTCCGTGAGTACACCTGGAAGCAGCACCTCCGGTACCAGTTCCATTTCCGGTTCTTCTGCACCGGGAAACAGTACTGCCACAAACAGCACTACACCGACCAATATCGCCAATACCGGCACGACCAGCAACAATGAATATGTTTCTACCGGTCCTGCCACCGGAAAAAATGATCCAAGTTATAACGGAAGCACTCCATCCAGCAATTCCAGTTCTTCTGGCAGCAGTTCCAATTATGTGAACGGACTCTTAAAGGCCGGATTGACCTCAGGGCCAAAACCGTAAGATTATCAGGTGAAAATGAAAAGGCATCCCGTATCCAGCTTATATCTGGATACAGGATGCCTTTTTATGCTTTCTTATGAGAAGAACAGGCGGTTTACCGCACTGAAAATACCGCGAATGGAGGATCTGGTGATGTTGGAGCTTACGCCGACACCATAGGTCACCCGGCCGCTGTTCTTATCCATCAGATGGATGTAAGATGCTGCCTGAGCATTGGAACCGGAGTTTAATGCGTGCTCGTTGTAATCCAGAACCTTGATCTGAATGCCAAGGGTCTCTTCCAGACCGCGCTGCACTGCATCGATCGGGCCATTTCCGATACCCTCGAAGGATTTCTCCATGCCATGATCCGTATAGGTAACCTTTGCAAGGGTTGCAAACTCGCCATTTCCGGTATCGGTATCGGTGATCTGACACTTGCGGAAGTGGATCGGCTCTTTCTTGTCGAGATAGTTTTTGCGGAACTCTTCCATGATCTGCTCCGGAGCAACCTCGCCCTGTTTTTCAGAAATCTTCTGAATGACATCCGCAAACTCTTTGTGCATACCCTTCGGCAGCTTGAAGCCGTAGAAGGTGTCCATAACAAAGGCTACGCCGCCCTTGCCGGACTGGCTGTTGATACGAACGATCGGTTCGTACTGTCTGCCGATATCGGACGGATCGATCGGAAGATACGGAACCTCCCAGTACTGGCTGTTTCTCTCGTGAAGTGCCTGCAAACCTTTGTTGATAGCATCCTGGTGAGAACCGGAGAATGCAGTAAATACCAGCTTTCCTGCATACGGATGACGCGGATCGATGGTCATCTTGGTACAGCGCTCATAAACCTCTGCGATCTCACGGACATTGTCAATCTCCAGCTGAGGATCGATACCCTGTGAGAACATGTTGTAGGCAATGTTCAGGATATCTACGTTGCCGGTACGCTCACCATTGCCAAACAGGGTTCCCTCTACACGATCTGCACCTGCAAGAAGAGCCAGCTCGGTAGCTGCTACACCGGTACCACGGTCATTGTGCGGATGGACGCTTAAGATCACGCTCTCGCGGTTCTTGAAATGTTTGTGCATCCATTCAATCTGGTCAGCATATACGTTCGGGGTATTCATCTCCACAGTAGACGGCAGGTTGAAGATGATCGGCTTTTCAGCCGTTGCTTCGCCCCAGGTATCCTGAACCGCGGTGCAGACTTCCAACGCATACTCAAGCTCTGTGCCGGTAAAACTCTCCGGAGAGTATTCTAACATCAGATCACCATCGTAATCCTTTGCATATTTCTTAACCAGTTCGGTACCCTCAATGGCAATCTGCTTGATCTCTTCCATATTTTTGTGGAAGACCACATCACGCTGCAGGGTAGAAGTGGAATTATAGATATGTACCACAACTTTTTTGATACCCTGGATAGCTTCGAAGGTTCTCTTGATGAGATGCTCGCGACACTGTACCAGAACCTGCACGCGGACATCATCCGGAATGAGCCTGCGCTCTACTAACTGTCTTAAAAAGTCATATTCGATCTGGGATGCTGCCGGGAAACCAATCTCGATCTCCTTAAAGCCCAGTTTTACTAACATATTGAAAAACTCGATCTTTTCTTCTACAACCATCGGCTCAACCAGTGCCTGGTTGCCGTCACGCAAGTCTACGCTGCACCAGATCGGTGCTTTCTCGATCTCCTTGTTTGGCCACTCACGCTCCGGGTAGTGTACGACCGGGTTTCTTTTGTACTTATTAATGTTTAACATCCTTCATTTCCTCCCATTTGTTCGTTGTCCATGGCATTTTCGTTATTACCGCCATTGTATTACAGGCTGCTTTCTTACGGTTTGTGTTTATTTCTGGATTTTTCTCAGCCCATAACGGGCAGTCGCTCAATCACACCGTAGAAGCGGACAATGAACAATACTGATCCTACTGATTCAGCCCCATCTTTCATCATTCCTTTTCCTGAATATTGCATGCGCTAACCTAAATAATACCATATTTTAACGGGCGTGACAAGAACCCAATCGCGCTCGCGCAGCCACATACGGTATTTTTGGGGATGAAAACAGCTGAGTAATAAATATGTTAAACGTTTGTTCGAGTGTCAAAACATCCGAACCTTCGGTTACACGGATTGTTTCGTGATTATTTCGCAAGTTTATAGAATTCCTCTGTATCATTTTGAAATTCGGTCGAATCGACCTTGAGTTTCAGATGCACGTAATAATGATTTTGCCCTACAGGCAAATCGGCTCATCGGATCATGAGCCGAATG
>CAVIHW010000082.1:0-4682 GCA_963642615.1 Oscillospiraceae bacterium
ACCATGGGATTGTTTGCCGCATCTGAGACGAAGTTTACGAAAGCGACCGCATTGATGACTGCCGTATCCGCCGAGGATGGCAGCTTCCGTTTTGAAAAGGTCCCGGTCGGGAATTGGATCGTATGCGAAATTGAGCAGCCCCAGGGGTTTGTTCTGAGCAAGGAACTGTTTCCGGTAACGGTCAAAGAACAGGGGCAGGTCATTGAGGTTAAAATCGCGAACGATCTTATCCGCGGCAGCATCACATTGACCAAGTATGACGCAGATTATCCCGAGAACAGGCTCAGTGGAGCGGTGTTTGAGGTCTATCGCGATGTTAACGGAAACAAGACGCTGGACAAGGACGATGTATTGCTCGGCGTCATGGAAGAAACTTCTGCAGGCGTTTATTGGATGAAGGACTTGGAGTACGGCGGTGTCCTGGTCAAGGAGAAAACGGCACCGGAGGGCTTTATTCTGGACGAGAAAGCCTACTATGTGGAGATCGATACCGACGGCAAGACCTATACCGTTGAAAACGAGGCCGGAAAAGGTTTCCTCAACCAGGCACTGAAGGGTTCTCTCAAGATCATTAAGACTACCAGCGACGGAAAGAAAGAGGGCTTTGCCTTCCGCATTACCGGCGCCAATGGTTACGACATGACCTTCACGACTGATGCCAACGGAGAGATTTTCATTGAGAATCTGCGCATCGGCGAGTACACCGTCACGGAGCTGAAAAACAGTGCCAGCGAGGGATACAAGATCGCCGACCCCGTCAAGGTCACACTTGTTGCAAACGAGACTCTGACAGTGAAGATCCATAACGATAAGACGAAGGTGGATGTCCCTAAGACTGGGGACAACAACGGCCTCGTGCTTTGGATTTCCCTGTTCGGTTTTGCTGCGGCAGGTGTGGGCTGTGCAGCGTTCTTCTATCTGAAAAAGCGCAAGCCCGGCAAACACATCGCCGTTAAGAAGTAACAACCGCACATCCGGGAATGCGTCCAAGCGGCACATTCCCGGATCCTTTAAGGAGGACCATATGAAAGATAACAGACGCTTGCGAGCCCGACCCAGAAACCGGGAGAAAAAAGGCAATCGTCAGCCCCGCGTTCAGGAATGCCGACATATGTGGATGGATGGCGTATGCCTCAAATGCGGGTGCTTGCAGTCGAAACCTGTGAAAAAACAAGCTTAATTCAAAAAAACGGAATGGCATAGTTGATGCGCAGCGGTGGAAAAGCTTTGCAATCGGCATTCTTCGTGCTATAATATAGCCACATCACTCGTGAAGTTATGACTGACTGCACCTGGACCACGGATTGGGGCATGGTTATAAACGGGTGCGGAAGGAGGAATAAAATCATGTCAAAGAAAGAACTGATCGCATATGTGGCTGAAAAAGCCGCTCTGAGCAAGAAGGATGCGGAGGCAGCCATCAATGCCGTATTCGACGGTATCACCGAAGCGCTGAAAACGGATGGGAAAATCCAACTGGTTGGCTTCGGCAGCTTTGAAACGAAGGAACGCGCCGCAAGAACGGGGAGAAACCCGGCGACCGGAGAAACGATTGAGATCCCTGCCAGCAAGGCTCCCTCCTTTAAGGCTGGAAAAGCCCTCAAGGACGCAATCAAGTAAACCCCATATACAGCAGAAAAGACGGCTTGAGAAATCAGGCCGTCTTTTTCTATGCAAATTTCAGGAGGTCATTATGAAAAAGATGAAAACAGGCATCGGCGTAATGTTGGTGCTTCTGTGCTGTATTCTCATGTGTACAGGTATTGTCTATGCTACCGGTGATGACACGGATGGCACGGAGCTCCAGGTAGCGCAGCCCGTCATTTTGGAAGTACAGCTCGGCCCCCAGTGGGCGGGTGTGGAGTTTCAACTCAAAACAGATGCGGGACTATATCCCGGCACAATTACCGTGGGACAGGACGGTGTACTGCGCACCGAACTGGGCAGCAGCGGCAGCTATGTTCTCTCCTGTGTAAATTCCGGTGTTGCGGCACCGTCTCCGAACGAAACTTCGAATCCCGAGTCCGCAGAACAGCTACCGGAACCGTCGGAATCGGGCAGCGCAGCAAAGGATGCAGCTGAAGCGGATGGCGCTGTGCAGCTCACACAGGAACCGGATTCAGCCGGATCTTCCATCGGCGGGATTCCAGTGATGCACCTTGTCTTGTTCGGCGGCGGACTTCTGCTTGCGGTTGGCGCTCTGGTTATCCTGCGTGTCATTCGAAACCGTCAGCCTGTGAAAAAAGTGCCGTATGATGCTGACGAGGATGACGATGACGATTACGAATACTGATGCATCTGTCTGCAAAGCACGAAATGGGTCTGGGAGATGCCAGCATTTTCTCCCAGACTGAGAATAAAACGAGAAAGAAAAGCCTAACGGGAATATATGATAAAAATAATTAAAAATATTCCTTAAAGGCTTGACTTTTGCGTAGCGATATGCTAATCTATAACCGTGGCAGGGGCTTGCACTCAGGCTCTCAGTACTTCGGAAGAGCTCCCGGAGTTAGACTCTCCCCGCGGGAGAGAAACTGTTACGGATTTGCGCACTGAGCGATCCACACGGTGCAAGCCACAACTGAACTCATGGGCCGGAAGGCTGCTTTGATGACAGGAACGTGCTCGGTATGTAGAAACCGACTTTGCCGTCCTTTGTTTTCGCGCAGTTTTCCGGCCTTCTTCTATATCCCATATCCCGATGGAGGTGAAAAGATCTATGAAACACAAGAAAAAGAAGAAAGGAATGAATCCATCCGCGATGCGATGTCAATATTGCGGCGGCACTGTTGTGCTGCGCTCCGCAGATGGCATTTATCACGAAAATCCCAATCATACCATGCTTTACGTTTGCAGCAATTATCCGCGATGCGATGCTTATGTGCGCACCCATCCGGGTACGAATATCCCGGTAGGTACACTGGCAAACCGAGAGCTGCGCACACTGCGGAACAAGGCGCACCACTATTTCGACCAAATATATCAAAGCGGAATGATGAGCAAGCAGGATGCATATCTGTGGCTTGCAAATCTCCTGCAGGTACCGCTTTCCAGGGCGCATATTGGTTTTCTCGGGGAGTATTACTGCAACGAAGTCATCACGGAAAGCAAAAAGCTTCTGGACTGGTACCAGCAGCGGCAACGGTCCGGCTTTCGCCCGTGTAAAGGAGGTGCAGCGGCATCATGACGCTCACACAAGAGCAACAGGGAAAAGTAGAACAGAACCTCGGTCTGGTCGGAAAGGTGATCAAAGATAAGGTTCACAACCCAGGTCAAAACAGCATCTATAGCTACGATGATCTGTATCAGATCGGCTGTATTGGCCTCTGCAAGGCGGCATACAGCGACAATGGCGGGTGCTTCTCTACATACGCATACCGACTCATCTGGAACGAGATCTGCACAGCCCTGATCTATGCCAACCGGCGAGCTGCAAAGGAATGCGAGTTGATTCCGGAGATTTTCGGACACGAAGAATATGCGGATGAACAACTTGGACTCGATATGATTCTTGATCGTTTGGAAGCGGAGTCTTCCGAGGCAATGGCAAAGGGAATCCGGGCAATTCGGCTCAGCGCCGAAGGCTATTCCTGTGCGGAGATCGGCCGGATTCTTGGAGAAAGCGCCAAATGTGTGACAGCCCGCATCTCCCGCACCAGAAAATATCTCAGGTCGCATCCCGAACTTGCGGCATTCTAATGAGTAAACCGTCGAAAGATGATAGAACGAGCCTCCCTCTTCAGTTCAAAACTGCAGAGGGAGGCTTTTGTGTTTTGGAGGAAAACTATGAAATCATTGAAAAAGGTCCGATGGATGCTTATTCCGATCATGCTCTCAATCCTGCTGATGATCCTTATGAAAACGGTATTCTTCCTCGGATATGTTCCAACCGAATCCATGGAACCAACCTTAAAGAAAGATTCGTTCATTCTGGGCACACGGCTGTACGGAGATCTGACCGATGGGGATATTATCATCTTCGAACGGGATGGGAGGCTTCTTGTCAAACGAATTGCGGCATCAGGCGGTGAAACTGTCACTCAAAACGGAATCACAATGGTTGTGCCGGAGAACTGCTATTATGTCCGAGGCGACAATGTCGCGAATTCCTATGACTCGCGCTTC
Source organism: Oscillospiraceae bacterium (assembly GCA_963642615.1). Classification (GTDB taxonomy): domain Bacteria; phylum Bacillota; class Clostridia; order Lachnospirales; family Lachnospiraceae; genus Brotaphodocola. Next base: position 4,126 of record CAVIHW010000082.1, read on the forward strand.
TGGTCGGATCCGTTTGTGAAGGAGGACAGCATAAGGGCGAAGCTGCTGGGTTAAACGACTATGTTCTCACGCTGATAACATCAGAACTTCACAAGAACGGAAAAGCAAAAGAGGCCGGTACATGATAGAATATAGACCAAGGCGGTGAAGCGAATGGGTTACAGAGAGGACATGGCCCGATGCAGGGAGTATATTGCAGAGCATCTGCAGGAGGAATTGACGCCTGCAGATCTGGCGGAACGGTTCGGGTACTCCTTTTACCATTTCTGCCACGTATTCCGAAGCGTGAACGGCATGGCAGTAGCGGAATATCTGCGGGATCGGCGCCTGAGCGCGGCAGCAAGCCAGCTGCTGCTCGGAAGCAGTGTTACAGAGGCTGCGATGGATTCCGGCTTTGAAACCGTATCTGGATTCACCCGCGCCTTCACCCGAAAATTCGGACTTGCACCATCGGTGTATAAAAAGCTGAAAGGAACGAAATTCGTTATGAAACCAGAAATCAAATATTTTCCGGCTTTTACAGCGGTCGGATACGTCCTGAAACCCGAAAGTGAAAT
>CAVIHW010000083.1:0-4345 GCA_963642615.1 Oscillospiraceae bacterium
ATACGTGAAATCTGTACACCATTTCTGATTAACCTCGGAGGCTGTGAAATCCTGAGAGAGCTTTGACTTTGCCGGCAAGAAGATTTATCTCTTCTGCACCCATGAGGGCAGTGGTCTCTCCGGCACGGAGCAGGACATCAGAAAGTGTGCAAAGGGTGCAGCTGTAGAAAAAGGTCTTGCGATTTTTGGAAGCAGTGTAGATGGCGCAAATCAGACACTTCAAAAATGGATTGGGGAGAGAGAAAATCTTTGTTACAAGTAAGCTGTGGCCATCAGAGTATGGAGAAGGGCTCACCACGGAAGGCATTGACAAAATGTTGGCACGTTTGGACACACCGTATCTCGATCGAAAAGGAAATCAACCGGAAACAGGAACCATGATCCTGATGAAATGGCCGGATTCATCGCTGGCGAAGATACCGCTTAGCGGGTAGTCCTCAAACACATTTCCTGAAATCCGCAAGTCATGCTTTTTGATATATTTGAAAATATTCGTATAGATGGCATCAATATCCGTGCCGTCGGAATAGGAGGTGTACACAAGGTATTTCCCTGCTTTTTTCTTATATCCGCCGTCTATCTTTTTAAAGTAGACATGCTCCGGTGTTTTCCATTCATCCCGGTCGAGATGGTGTTTCGTGAACATCCGGCCTATATGGCAGCCGAGGGTGATGCCTTGTTCACGGCAATGTATGAGGAGCTTATTCATGGTATCAAGAGAGTCACCAAATTCCGAAAGAGGCGGACTTAAGGCGACCATCTCTTCCGGCATGTCTTCGAATTTATAGGTGGGCTTGTGACCATAGTAGCCGTACTTTTCGAGGGCATCAATGTAAAGCTGCATATTGTGTTTCTGCTGCGTTAGTTCATTGATCTGACGGTCAAGTTCAAGAACCTGACTTCGGAGTGTTTCCGGATTTCTGTAAACCTCTGAGCTTTTCGTCATATCCCGGATCTGATCCAGCGAGAAGCCCATCTTGCGGTACATCTGGATCTGGTATGCGGTGGTTATCTGGTTGTATGAGTACAGGCGATAGTTGTTATCTTTTCGCTGCACAGGCGAAAGAAGCCCTTCTTTGTCATAGAAAATAAGGTTGGGGCGGCTGATCCCTGATAAAACGGCAAACTGGCTGATGGAAAGCAGTGTATTTTTTTCCGGCATGAGAGCACCTCCTTGTATGGTATAAAAATTTTATCAAAAAAGGGCTTGACTGTAAAGCTACTTTATAGTTTAGGGTAGAAACCGTAGCAGGAAATCACGCCAGGAAAGGATGGTAAACCTATGGAACAAAAATACCTTACATTGGATAATGGCGCACGGATTCCGCAAATGGGATTCGGAACATTCCAGATTGAGGGAGACGCAAATACAAAAGAAGCCGTGGAAGAGGCCTTGAAAGCCGGTTACAGACACATTGACACAGCCCATGCTTATCAGAATGAGAGAGGCGTCGGGCAGGCGGTAAAGGAAAGCGGCATACCGAGGGCTGAGGTCTGGATCACCAGCAAGCTGTGGGTCAGCGATTATGCTGACGGAAAAGCAGCGGCATCCATTGACAAGATGCTGAAAAGGCTGGACACGGATTATCTGGATCTTCTCCTGATACACCAGCAGTTTGGGGCTTACATGGATGCGTGGAGGGCGATGGAGGATGCCGTAAGAGCCGGGAAGGTGCGCTCTATCGGGCTTTCAAACTTCTATGGAGACAGGATGCATGAGGTGATTGAAAAATCAGAGATCAAGCCTTCCGTGCTGCAGCTGGAGTGCCATCCATACTATCAGCAGAAGGAGATGCGTAAGAACATGGCATCTGTGGGTTCCGTGCTCGAAGCATGGTATCCGCTTGGACACGGTGACAAGGCGCTCCTTAACGAGCAGGTGTTTACGGAACTTGGTGAGAAATACCACAAGAGTAATGCGCAGATCATCCTCCGGTGGCACATGCAGGAAGGCATTGTGGTATTTCCAAAGTCCACCAATCCGGATCATATCAGAAGCAACTTTGATATTTTCGACTTTGAGTTGACTGAGGATGAAATGGACAGGATACGCGCACTGGATAAGAATGAAAGCTACTATGATTTCTTTGCGCAGCCGCTTGAAGATCAGGAGAAAATGATGGCGGCTTTCGTGCCGGAAGATTAAGGAGGGAAACGCCATGAATACGATCGTTATCACAGGTTCGTCATCGGGGATCGGAAAAGCAACGGCAAAGCTTTTTGCCGATAAGGGCTGGACGGTCATCGCCACAATGAGAACGCCGGAAAAGGAGGCTGAACTTACAGCCTATGAAAACGTGCATCTTTATCCGCTCGACATTACCGATGCGGCGCAGGTAAAAGAAACCACGGAAAGAATCCTTAAGGATTATGATGTGGATGTGCTCTTTAACAATGCCGGTTACGGTATGAAGGCAAGGTTCGAGGATATGGCTATGGAGGATATCCAAAAGTCGATTGACACAAACATCCTCGGCATGGTGCGCGTGACACAGGCCTTTATTCCTCACTTCAAAAAGAGAAAATGTGGAATTATCATGACCACCACTTCCCTTGCAGGTGAGATGGGTCTGATCCTGGACGGCATTTATGCTGCGGATAAATGGGCTGTCACCGGGATGTGCGAGATGCTTTACTTTGAACTTGCTCCATACGGCATTCAGGTGAAGACGCTGGTTCCGGGTGTCGTAAAGACGGGCTTTAAGATGACCGGGAACGGGATGGAAGCCGCAAGGGAGTATAAGGAATATGTTGACCGGCAGGTAAAATTCCTGATCCCTGATTTCGATGATATTGAGGATGCCACGGAAGCCGCATCGGATGTGTGGTCTGCTGTCAATGATGAGGACAAGGACAGGATGTGCTATGTCACAGGCAAGGACGCAAAGCGGATATATGATATGCGGCAAAAAAAGGGCGATGAGGCATTCAGGAAGTATTACAAGGATGTTTTGATGGGAAAAACAGAAATCTGATAGAAAAGACATCAAAACGCTGGAACTGAAGCGGATGAAACCTCAGAGGATGCAGGTAACACAGAATCCGCTGAGACTACAGAAGAAACAGACAGCACCGACACAGAAGAAAATCCTATCACCATCCATCTGATTGCAGAGACAGGGTATTTGAAAACAGTGCTCACTCCGTATCTGAATACATCGGAAGGCCGATTGAGAAGATAACAGTATTTGACCATTACTTTCTGGTGGAGTTCAAGACAGGTGCCGAATTCAAAATAATTGGATAGGATATGCAGAACTGCCGAGAATGACGCTCAGTGTAAAACTGGGCGTTTTTTGGTGTACATTGACAAATATATTGTCATATGATATTGTGTTTTCAAGGGAGGGCATTTCAATGAAAGAGATACAGAGAATGCAGGATAATTTACTGTTGATTCGCAGAACTCTTGGGTGGACCGCTGTTGAATTTGGGAATCGGATTGGTGTCACACGTCAGACTATAAATAATATTGAAAGTGGAAGAAACAAGCTGACAAAGACACAGTATATTGCTATGAGAGCTGTGATTGATGCAGAAATTATGAAGCATCCAGAAGAAACAGAAATGGTAAAAAATCTCTTAGATATGTTGATTGATCATCCGGAGAAGTATTCAAAAACTGAGTACAATGAATTGCTTGAAAAAGCAAATCTGTTGTCCCCTTCAATATTAGCCGGTACAGCCACAAGAGAGATGGTATCAAAAGAGTGGATGAAAACTGCATGTACAATTGGAGCAGTCGTTGCCGGAGCAATGGCGGTTCCGTTGGCAGGAGCACCGATTGTTGGAGCAGCAGTTGGAGGATGGTTGGCAAAGGCAACTATGACCACGGATAAGTGATGGAGGCGTTTTATTTGGCAAAGAAAAAAGATGAGATAACCATCCGTTCTAGCGCAGCGGAATACTTAACCTATGTCGCCTCTGTAGGCGATCAACAGAATAGTATTGAAATGCGCTATGAGGATGAAAATATATGGCTGACACAGAAGATGATGGCCACGTTGTACGATGTAAGTGTTGCAGCTATCAATCAGCATATCAAAAAAGTATATGATGATTCGGAATTAGAGCCGGAGGCAACTATTAAGAAATACTTAATAGTTCAAAATGAAGGTGCTCGTCAGGTTCAGAGAGAAACAAACCATTACAACTTGCAGATGATTATCGCTGTCGGATTTAAAGTAAATAATGAGCGAGCAGTGCAATTCCGCAAATGGGCAAACTGTATCGTAAAGGACTACACCATCAAAGGCTGGGTTATGGATGATGAACGCCTAAAGAATGGCGGATCCGTGCTTACAGTAGAATACTTCGACCGCTTGCTGGAGCAGATTCGTGAAAT
>CAVIHW010000084.1:0-3987 GCA_963642615.1 Oscillospiraceae bacterium
ATATGATGAAGTCGCAATCTCCGAGGAATCCGAGCAAGCATAATACACACTTTTTGTTGCAGCTTTCTGGCAAAACTTTGGTACATATATTATCTCTGAATTGCTTGATAATATGTGCCTTTAGAGTGATTAATGTACTACCAAAACAAAAGGAGGATTCCACTATGGAGATCAGATTTAACGTAACAGGAACCGCCAGAAAAGAGCTGGTAGGGATTATTTCACAGGTAACCGGATGCAAGCAGATTTACAAGGGAATGCCAAGCGCCGCCTACGAAGTAGCAGACATCACCATCAGCAGGGACGGCACCGTAACTTGCGACGAACGCACTGAGGAAGCCAACCTTCGGGCCATTCTGGAGCAGGCTGCCGCTGCAGGATTTACCGCAGAGATTGAAAAGGCTATTGTACCAGCAGAGGAGTCTGAAACCGAAACAAGTACAGAAACCGACATTGCCGCAGCCGCAAATGACACCGGCCTGGTAATTTCCTTCCCGGCTGACAAGGTCAACCTAGAAAACCTAAAGAAGCTCCTGGAGAGCAAATCAGCCCTCATCAAAAAAGCCCTGGAGGTTGAAGCCTTCCCGATTGAAGAAACAGACGATCAGATCAGCTTCCCTTGGTGGCCTACTATGCCGGACTTCGATTCCATCACCGCCTACACTTCTTTCCTAGCGGCCCTTTGCAAGATGAGCAAGGAGCAGAAACGCATCACAGCAAAAGAAAAACCGGTGGAAAATGAAAAATATGCATTCCGATGCTTCCTTCTTCGCCTAGGCTTTATCGGAGACGAATACAAACAGAGCCGCAAAATTCTCTGTCGCTACCTTTGCGGCAACAGCGCATACGCAGGAGGTGAAGGCCATGTTATTCGCTAGCAGAGTGCAGGTTGATCTCCTGCGACTTCAGTACCCTACCGGAACCAGAGTGGAACTTGTTGAGATGGACGATGCTCAGGCACCGCCCATCGGTACCCTTGGAACGGTGACCGGCGTGGATGATACCGGTAGCATCCTGGTGGACTGGGATAATGGTTCCCATCTGAATGTAATCTATCGTGTAGACCGGGTGAAAAAGCTATAAAATACACAGTTTTCCAGGCATTATATCGCCAGATATTTGGTACATATATGATCCGGAATTAACTTGCTATTATGTGCTTTTAGAGCGAATATGTGTACACCGAAAGGGAAAACACATAAAAAACGGAGGTACATACCATGATGAACATTTTTGAAGAGACTTACAAAGGAATCCAGGAAGCAAAGAAAGCTTACGAGGCAGCAGCCGACAAGGAAGGACAGGATGCCGCAAGAGCCCTTTACAAGAAGGCAACCGCAAGCCTTGAGGGGATGAACGGCACAGAGCTTCGAATCTGGAGGACTTACGAAACCGCAAAGGACTGCGGAAACGAATACCTCGACATTAACGACATGGTCAGCGATGAAACAGTCAAAAGCCTGATCACCTGCATGAAAGAGCACGGAATTGAAGCTTTTACCTTCTCCTCCACCTGGAGCAGCGCAGTTGAAACCGCATGGCTTTTCCAGAAAGCCGGATGCACCTTGGCAGGACTAATCGAGATCAACAGCCAGCACAAAGCATTCATGAGTGATGAATACGAGAAGGCACACGGTTACCTTTTCAAACTGAACTAAGGAGGAGAAAACCATGTGGCGAGAAGGAAGCATCAAGGTAGGAAACAGCATTTTCCATTACTGGGTAAAGCACTACGAAGAGCCGAGCGAGGACTACGGCATTGACGGCGGCAGAATTTCAAAGCTGATGTTAAAGCGAAACGGCAAAATCGTATACAACTATGACAGAGGATTGGATATTGAGCCGGCAGACAAGCAGACCGAAACTGCGCTGGCTATTCTGATGAAGGAATACAATTAAAACGAAATATTCCCGAAGGACCACCCGCAAGGGTGTGTTCCTCGTTATACCGATAGAAGGTCGCACCGATTGGCAGCGGCTTATTTTTATGCCTGGAGGTGAGCATTTGAGAAAACTGGAAAACTACAAACCGACCAAATTCATGGCAAAGGACAGCTATTACGATAAGGATTCTGCAGATTTTGCGGTGATGTTCATCGAGAGCCTTTGTCATACAAAGGGAACTTGGGCGGGTAAGTCTTTTGAACTAATCGATTGGCAGGAGCAGATCATCCGTGATATTTTCGGAACCCTAAAACCAAACGGCTATCGGCAGTTCAATACCGCATATATTGAGATTCCAAAGAAACAGGGCAAATCGGAGCTGGCCGCAGCGGTAGCACTTCTTTTGCTTTGTGGTGACGGTGAAGAGAGAGCCGAGGTATATGGATGTGCAGCAGACAGAAATCAGGCAAAGATTGTATTTGATGTGGCAGTCGATATGGTTCGCTTTTGTCCGGCTCTTATGAGCCGAGTGAAGATTCTGGAATCGCAGAAGAAACTTATCTATAAGCCGACAAACAGTTCTTACCAGGTGCTGTCTGCGGATGTTGCCAATAAGCATGGATTTAATACGCACGGGGTCATTTTTGATGAGCTGCACACTCAGCCTAACAGAAAACTCTATGATGTAATGACACAGGGTTCCGGTGATGCCAGAATGCAGCCCTTGTATTTTCTGATCACAACGGCGGGTACTGATACGAATTCCATATGCTATGAGATACACCAGAAAGCATTGGATATCGAGGCAGGAAGGAAGATAGACCCGACCTTTTATTCTGTAATCTATGGAGCAGATGAGTCTGAGGATTGGACGGATCCTAAAGTTTGGATGAAGGCAAATCCATCCCTAGGCATCACGGTAGGCATTGACAAAGTAAAAGCTGCATGTGATTCAGCAAGGCAAAATCCCGGAGAGGAGAACTCCTTTCGGCAGCTCCGCCTCAATCAATGGGTGAAGCAGTCGATACGCTGGATGCCGATGGAAAAGTGGGATGCCTGTAATTTTCAAGTATCCGAGGATGACCTGGAGGGCCGCGTCTGCTACGGAGGACTTGACCTATCAAGTACTACGGATATAACTGCCTTTGTCTTGGTATTTCCTCCGATGGATGAGGATGATAAATATGTGGTTCTTCCATACTTTTGGATACCGGAGGATACGCTTGATCTTAGAGTCAGACGGGATCATGTTCCGTATGATCTATGGGAGAGACAAGGATACTTGCAGACCACGGAAGGAAATGTAGTCCATTACGGCTATATCGAGAAATTTATAGAAAGCCTTGGTGAGAGGTACAACATCCGTGAGATTGCCTTTGACCGTTGGGGTGCTGTGCAGATGGTGCAGAACCTTGAGGGCATGGGATTTACGGTAGTGCCTTTCGGACAGGGATTTAAAGACATGTCCCCTCCGACCAAGGAACTGATGAAGCTTGTTCTGGAGCAAAGGATTGCACATGGTGGACATCCCGTCCTTCGGTGGAACATGGACAATATCTTCATCCGAACAGACCCTGCCGGAAATATAAAGGCAGATAAAGAGAAATCAACAGAAAAGATAGATGGTGCCATTGCAGCAATCATGGCACTGGACAGGGCAATCCGATGTGGAAATGATACAGGCGAAAGCGTGTACGACACAAGAGGGTTGCTTGTTTTTTAAGGAAAGCAGGTGGTTATTATGGGAATCTTCAGCGGATTATTTCGGAGCAGAGATGCTCCCACAAACAGTACAGCAGGCAGTGCCTACCGATTCTTCATGGGTGGCAGTACCGCAGGAAAGAGAGTCAACGAGCGATCAGCAATGCAGATGACTGCCGTGTATTCCTGTGTCCGTATCCTGTCAGAAGCCGTGGCAGGACTGCCATTGCATCTTTACAGATATACAGACAGCGGCAGCAAGGAAAAAGCAGTGGATCATCCGCTGTATTTCGTTTTGCATGATGAGCCAAACCCGGAGATGACAAGCTTTGTCTTTCGAGAAACGCTTATGACGCATCTGCTCCTTTGGGGCAATGCCTATGCCCAGATCATCCGTAACGG
>CAVIHW010000085.1:0-3825 GCA_963642615.1 Oscillospiraceae bacterium
TATCATGAACATCGAAGAAGTCTTATCAACAACCCACAGAGTATCCCCTCGCGAGAGGATCCCCTTTCACTGCACCTGCTGCGGCGAGTGCTGCCGTCATGTCCGACAAAGTGTTCCTGTGGAAAGCCTGGATGCCTTTCGGCTGACCAGGCTGCTGCGGGAAAGGGACGAGGAAATCATCTGTATGGACGATTTCGTTGAGCGGTATACCGAACTTGCCATGCTGGACGAATGCGGGTATTTCATGCTCATGCTCAAGGTTGCGGGCGCAGATGACGCCTGCGTCTTCTTGAAGGAAAATCGATGCGTAGTGCATGCCGCAAAACCAAGAACCTGCCGGATCTATCCGTTTGTTGCCGGACTTGGTAACGATGGCCGCCCGGAGTATCTGGTGAGCCGGGAAAAAACGCACCACTTCAAAGGGCCTACCGTCCATGTAAAGACGTGGATGAAACGAAGGTTTACTGAGGAAGATAAAGATTTCCTCCGTATGGATCTCAGTTCCGCACCGGATATTGCGAGACTCATGCGGCGGATCCCGGAAACACACCGCCGGCAGGCAATGCTCCTGTTCTGGCGATATAAGTATTCGGACTTCGATCTGGATCTGCCGTTTCTCGGTCAGTATACAAAAAATCTTCAACATCTCAAGGCAGCGCTGTCTATACTGGCAGAGCAGCCATAACCAGCACAAAATAACATTGATTTTATAAAAAGGAGAAATACAAATGGATCAGAGATTACAACACATTATGGAGCATTATGACGAGATGTGCATCGGAACGGAGGAGCATTTTCAGTTTCACTGCAATCAGTGTGGAAAATGCTGCATCAATCGGGAGGATATCCTTCTGAATCCAAAAGACCTCTACAACATCTCCAAAGAACTGGGACTCGCACCACGGGAAACCGTTGCACAATACTGTGAGGTATATCTGGGAGAGAATTCCCGGATCCCCATTGTACGGCTCAAGCCAAGGGGATATATCAAACGCTGCCCTCTGCTCAAGGATCGGAAATGCTCCGTTCACAAGGCAAAGCCCACGGTATGCGCTCTGTTCCCGTTGGGACGCAGCATCAAGCTGGAGGAAGGGACATCGGATCCGGACGCCATTGAGCGTGCGGGGATCCAATATATCATCAATCCCATTGAGTGCGGGGATCGATCTGAAGATCATACTGTGCGGGAATGGGTGGAGAGCTTTGGGATCCCCGTTCATGACCGTGATTTTCTTGCATGGCAGAAAGTACTGTTCACCGTGAGACGGCGGATCGTGGAACTGGAAAAATTGCTGACGGATTCCTCTATGGAGCTGGTCTGGTCTATCACCTATCAGGCGCTGTATCTCGATTATGATATCGAGCAGCGTTTTCAGGAGCAATTCCAGAAAAACTCTGAACGGCTCATCGATGCGCTGGACAAAGTTTCTTCGTTGTGGAAGGAGACCGACCATGAGTGATGACCGCAACCGCAGCCAAATCATACGCATCGATGCCCGCAGCTGCTTTGTGGAAAGCCTGAGCGATGCCTTTGAAATCGGAAAGGCGCATTTCACATTCGCCTCCTACGATCTCAATAAGCCTGCCGGCCAGCGGCAGACCAACAGCATTCAGATCTACATCGATATGGCGGAGGTATTGGAACTGTGCCGGAAACTGACGGGCGGTGAACTGCGGTACCTGATGCAGAGCAGAAAGAAAAGCAGCGATCCCACGCCGCTCTATCAATGCCTTGGCGGCACATCGGCGGAAAAACTTGCAAAATACGGGCGTACGCGGTCAGACGGGAAAAGCCTTTCCAGAACGGCGCAGCTCGTCTGCGGCAGCAAGACAGATTTCCTCTTCGTTGCCGACAGCGGCCCCGGCGAAACCAATGCCAAAGGTCTGATCGTACCGCGCTTTGGGAAAAATCCGGAAAACCATGTCTCGGTCAGTATGACCTTTGAACTGTTCAGCGAATTGATGCTGATGACACGAGCGCATTATCAGGCATGGCTGACTGCATGCTACCTGCGCGGCTCGGCAGAGATGCCGACACAGCAGGCGCAGCCAGATCTCCCGCTATCTGCGAGAGGCTCCGATACATTCTTTTGAGGTGCAATCTGAGCTTTTCAAAACCATGATAAAGCCAGGTCGAGATGGCTATGCCATTTCTCGGGCCCAGGTATAATATGCCTGGGCCCACCGTTGAGGCATCTGCATGGATTTGAATACTTGCAAGGAGCAAAACTTCTTTTCATCTAATCTTCCAATCATATACGAAAAGGCCACTGAAAAGTGGCCTTTTCGTATAGAGAGGCTGAGCGCATTCTTTTTCGGTATGTATTTCTATCGGCCACACCTATCATATGGCTTCTTGAAAAGTTTGAGCGGCAATGTTATAATTAAAAAAAGGATGGGAGGATAAACATATGATATTCGTACCGCATATCATTCGCTGTGCAGATCATACACCTATTCAAGTCGATATCAGTTTAGCCTCAGTCTCAGATATTTCAGCTACACATGGTTCCCCACTCTGGCAGACCAACTGGGATTCAGATTATCTGTCTAATCCCGCTGTCAGCAAATACGCAATGAAGACAGCCAGCGGCGAGTTAGTTGCATTAGCGGCATATCAAATATCCGGCAGGAAAGCATATGTTTATGTCTTGTATGCAGAAAGCGCTCCGCATAGCAATCCAGTCCTTACTGAAAAATCTGAGCGCAGATACAGCGGCATTGGTGCTGCACTGATTGCATTTGGCATCAAGTATTCCATAGACAACGGTTGCCGAGGCGATGTTGTGTTCGATGCCAAAACCGATGAACTTGCGAAGCATTATGCAGAAGACTTTGGCGCTATGCGTATTCCGAGCATAACCAACGGTGGTCCGAAGCGCTTTATGCTTGCCGATGAAGCAGCATGGCGACTTTTCTCAAAGTATCTTGTGGAGGAGGTCAACGCAGATGAAGCAAAATGATCCCATGTATGTAATTGATGAATTAGCAGAGCAGGCTGGCGGGTACTTTGCTATGCCTTCCCAAGATGACATGGCTTATACTGACCTGTTGTTCGACATCTGCCAGCAATTCGGCATCCGGTATTATTCTGCTACGCCTAAAGAAAAGGCTTTTGTAGAGGAAGTTACTCGTGTCACTTGGGCAAAAGAGCAAGAGTCTTTGACGGGTATCAAGCAAGATATTCGTCCCGCCTTTTCCGCATAATCACTTATCCATACAAATAAACGGGTTCTGCAGCATCCATGTTCGCAGAACCCGTTTTCTTGCTCATGTCTTTCTTTCCTCGGTACTGTTAGTTTTGACCTGCGAGGTCTATCAGAACCACTTCCGGCCGGTTATTGAACCGAACTGGAATAATGCTGTTTCCAATGCCGCGGCTTACGATCATGTTTGTGTTTCCCGCGGAATAAAGGCCAGCGTCATACTTGGGAAACAGTCCCTGATTCGGCGCGATCAATCCACCAATCAGAGGCAGCCGGAATTGACTGCCATGCGCGTGTCCGCTGAAGACCAGATCTATATCAATGCCTTGGTGGCACTTCGGCGGAAAAACTTGCAAAAATACGGGCGTACGCGGTCAGACGGGAAAAGCCTTTCCAGAACGGCGCAGCTCGTCTGCGGCAGCAAGACAGATTTCCTCTTCGTTGCCGACAGCGGCCCCGGCGAAACCAATGCCAAAGGTCTGATCGTACCGCGGTTCGGGAAGACACCGGAAAACCATGTCTCGGTCAGCATGAGCTATGAACTGTTCAGTGAGCTGACGCTGATGACCAAGATCCACTATCAGGCGTGGCTGACAGCGCACTATCTGCGGGAGCCGAT
>CAVIHW010000086.1:0-3763 GCA_963642615.1 Oscillospiraceae bacterium
CTGATACTTTTATATAAAGCAATCTTGATGCCACCCATATAGTTTTTAGCTGTTTTTTTATTTTCCGTTTCAGGCCGTTTTTTATTATGGTCATTTTAGCTATTTACCAGAGATATTATGTTGGAAATTGTTATGTTTTTACCAAAAACCAGCCTATTTTCTTTGAAAATGTTTCTCATTTTTGTTCTTGTTGCACTTTGTTTCATGCGCGTTACAAGCGTTTCCGAACACAAAAAAGCATCCATCGGATTTCTCCAATAGATGCTCTCATCAAAGTTTTCTGATTCCGGTCATGGCAGTGTCATCAATCTTCCGTTCCAAAGGCATCCTCGTAAGTTGCATATTCTGCCTTTCCTTCAGCAATTTTCTCTGCCTTTGCGAGCAATGCTTCTGCTGCTGGTCTGATTTGTGCCTGACGTTTTTTAAATTCTGCAAGCAGTTCTTCTCCCGACAAACCTTCCTGGATTAAGTCTGCCAAAATCTGTTCTGCAAATTCACCACCCGTCACAGTTTTGATTGGTTGAACCATACTCTCTTCACCACCTATCACAATTTTACAATCTTTACCACCCACATCTCCGCCCGGATCCCAGCAAACCACAGCTTTGCAAACCACTCCTGCACCGGATTGATATGCAGATAGTTCTTCATATAATAAAGCGTACTTTCCTCTCTCATCTTCTGACGCTTCCTATCATCGGAGAAGGTTTTGCTGATGGAGGTGGAATGTTGATGATCATAATGCTGGTTTAGTAAAAGCACACTGCGGTAACCGGCCTTGTGCATCCTGCGTCCCAGGATCTGCTCCTCTTCATATAGGAAGATCCCTTCATCATAACCTCCGCATTTCAGAAATTTTTCCGCATCCACCATCAGCATGGAGCCATGCACGGCTCCGGCGTATACGGCCTTGCGGCCTTCAAAATAGGAATCCGGATAGTCAAAGCTTCTTCGAAACAGGCGTCGGCTCACCGGCCCCATGCTGAGAAGCTCCCGCACAAAACCACGCAATGGCCAGCCATTCATCAGGTTTGGAAAACGCGCATCACGGATCCGGGTTGTCACGATCCCCACCTTAGGATGATGAGCAAAGATGATCAGCATAGCCTTCAGGGACTGCTCCGAAAAGGATACATCCGGATTGGCGATCAAAACATGGGTGGCTTTCTCCGTTTCGGCGGCATAGCGCACACCAACATTATTGCCATAACCATAGCCTCCGTTGTGATCCGTAAAGATGACTCGCAGCTTTGACAGATTTTCGTCCTGTTCCAGAGTTTTTAGCCTTTCTAACGAATCATCCGTGGAGGCATTATCCACCACGATGATCCGGTGCAGGATTTCGTAGTCTGCGATCTGCCTTACCAGCTTTTCGGTCGTCTCGGCATCGTTATAATTCAGGATCACACAGGCCAGCCGTCTACTCATTCTGGTTTTCCTGCTCTTTCATATTGATCGTTTCCATCGCTTCCTCTTTTCCGTCTGCGTCAGCTTTTCTTTTGTTTGGCTGACGCATCTTTTCCGCTTTCGGAATGGTCATGCACATGGCCAGAGTCTGGAGAGTGGAATTTTTAGAAAAATGGTTGTGACGGATATTCTTTAACCGTCCCATGGCAGACTGATACGGAAGTGCCAGAAATGCCCGAAGCGTCATGCGCTGCGCTGTGTCCATCTCCTTCCAGAAGCATTTTCCAAAGGCAATACCCTGATTTAACATCCGGCGATAATTCTGCTCCACTTCTTTTGTACGTCCCAGACGATTTTTCAGTTCCGTAAAGCCGCCTGCCTCTCCTGCACCCAAAAGATTATCCTCATGCTGACGATATTTTGACAGCGCTCCCGGCATAAATTCAATGATTCCAAAACAGGATGCAACAAGGGCGATCCACCAGTCATGCATGCAGCAGATCTCCGGTTTTTTTGCTGCGCGTTCTAAGAGTGCGCGGTTGATCATGGAGGCTCCTCCGGTGATCTGATTTTCCACCAAAAGCTGGGAAAAGCTGATCCGATCCGGATCCTGATGGGTGTAGGCGGCAAAGCTCGGACTGATCTCGTAAAGGTCTTCATCCACCACTTCCATATCGGAATATAAAAGGATCGGGCAGTTTTTTCCGAGCCCCTGCTCCAGCTCTTTCATCCGATGCAGCATCACGCGAACCTTTTGATTTTCCCAGACATCATCCTGATCACTAAAAAGGATGTATTCCGTTTTCTCATCCTTTAACGCTTCCTGCATCAGCCAGAAAAAATTGCCTGCCGCGCCGCCGGTATGCTCCGTTCTATGGCACAGGACAACCTGCTTTGGATACCAGGAAGCATAATCCTTCAGCATTTCTCTTGTGCCATCGAAAGAGCCATCATCTGAGATCAGGATCTTTACCGGCACCGTCTGTGCCAGGATCGTGTCCAGCTGCTGCTCCAGATATTTTTTCCCTTGATAGGTTGCCATTAGAACCGTTACCATCTCATTTTCCTCCGTTTTTCCTTCCAAACCTATTTCTTTCTATTCTCCACAACCTTCATGCCAAGCTGTTTGCTCACTGTGCGCCGGATTGGCGGACAGACTGCGGTGGCATAATCCAGCATATGGTAGGCCAGCATATAAAACCGTTTTCCCTTTTCTTTTGGCGTTCCTGCCCAGGGCGTCTTGTTCAGATACTGCTCATATGCCCTGCGGTAATGATTCAGGTTTCCGGCAATCCATGGACGCTCATCGCCCATATAGTGAAGAATGAACGGATGCGTTTTTGCGATCTGAAACTCCCGCATCGTCACGGCCTTATAGGTTTTCCCCAGACGCACCAGCTCGCTGTAGGAAAAATAGCGGTAATTGGTAAAGAAATTGTAGCGCGGCATCAGGGTGTGGATCCTTCCCTTTAATGTGCCGTTTAAGACATCCTGGTCACTGGCAAACAGTTTTCCGCCCTTGTTTTTTAAAAATTCCAGAAGCTGTTTCTGGATATCCTCTTCTCGCCATTTTTTCAGATCCACCAGAAGCACTCCGGAATTGTAGTAAGGATCCTCTTTTTTAAGGTCAATGGACTGTTTCACTTTCTCATAAATCGTAGGCTCCATAACTGCCCCGATGATCTTGCCCTGCAAGTCTTCCTTCCACAAATGCTTTAAAGACTGCAGCACCACCGTGTCGCAGTCCAGATAGAGTACGCGGTCGATCTGCTCTGGCAGCATATCTCCCATAAACAGACGCAGCATGATGCTGATATCAAAGCCTCCGGTATCCACTTCAAAGCCCATCCGGGTCTGCAGATCATCCAGATTTAAAAGGGTCAGCTTCCGGGCAAATTTTTCTGCAATTTCATAAAGTTTTTCCTGATTTTCTTTTGAAAGTCCCAGGGTCAGGACAAAGACGTTGATCTCGTTAAATTCCTGATTCCGGTCAAACAGAGAATACATCGAAGTACCTAGATGCCTGGCGTAGGCATCGTTTGAAGCGTAAACTACATTCATATATTGCTGCCCCATTGCAGCCTCCTTATTATTTATAGTCGCTTTCAGAGCAAAATAAATTTCTCTGGGATTTTTCTTGCTAGTTTCTATTGTAAACCAGTTCTTGGGCAAATTGCAAATGCTTTCTGGGGTCGATGCATCTATTTTAGGAGGTTATATATCAAATAGTCCGAAGTGCCGGAACTGCCCTGCAAAACCGCAGGCGCTAGGTGGAATTTTTTTCCTCGGGAGCGAGCATAACGTCTCCCCGGAGGGCCTGTCTGAGCGTGCAGTGCACGCGAGTTTGGCTCGCAGG
>CAVIHW010000087.1:0-3732 GCA_963642615.1 Oscillospiraceae bacterium
AGTTACCGATTAAGAAATGATGAAACAGAGGAAAAAATCATGAATGAAATTATAGACAGAATCGCAAGCCTTCGAAAACTTATGGAGACCTATCATATGGATGCTTACCTGGTTCCGACCGCAGATTTTCACGAATCTGAATATGTGGGCAGACATTTTGCATGCAGGCATTACATTACCGGCTTTACCGGTTCGGCAGGAATTGCCCTGATCACAAAAAACTGGGCAGGTCTCTGGACGGATGGCCGTTATTTTGTACAGGCTGCGGCAGAACTGAAAGACAGTGGAGTGGAACTGATGAAGATGGGGCAGCCGGGAGTGCCGACGGTAGAACAGTATCTGGAAGAAGCTATGCCGGCACAGGGTCTGCTCGGCTTTGATGGCCGTGTCATCAACAGCAAGACCGGAGAAACTTTAAAGGAACGTCTTTCAAGAAAACAGGTATCCATCTGTTCCGACCATGACCTGATCGGAGAGATCTGGAAAGA
This sequence comes from Oscillospiraceae bacterium, assembly GCA_963642615.1. Classification (GTDB taxonomy): domain Bacteria; phylum Bacillota; class Clostridia; order Lachnospirales; family Lachnospiraceae; genus Brotaphodocola. The sequence continues at coordinate 489 of CAVIHW010000087.1, forward strand.
CCGTCCGGGACTTTCTGCGGAACCGGTCTGGATCTTAAAGGAGGAATATGCCGGTCAGTCTGCATCCGAAAAGATCAAAAACCTGCGTGCAGCCATGCAAAAGGCCTATGCCGACGTGCATATTCTTACGACTCTGGATGATATTGTCTGGCTCTTAAATATCCGTGGCGGAGATATCCCATGTACTCCGGTGGTGCTGTCTTATCTGATGGTGACGGAAGAAGACATTTTCTTCTATGTAAACCCACAGGTGCTTTCCGACGAAGTCTGCGCATATCTTGCAGCTCTTGGCGTGACCATTCGCCCGTATAATGACATTTATGCAGACGCAAAAGAACTGGAAGGGCACAGTGTCCTTCTGGAGAAAAGCCGCGTAAACTTTGCTCTTTATGAAGCTTTGAAGACAAAAAATCAGATCGTCGACCGGTTGAATCCGACGGTATATGCAAAGTCTCAGAAAAATGAAACCGAGATTGCCAACATGAAGAAAGCGCATATCACAGACGGCGTTGTCATGACAAAATATATTTACTGGCTGAAAAAGAATATCGGAAAGATCCCGATGGACGAGTGCAGTGTGGCAGCCCATTTAGATCAGATGCGTCTTGAACACGGTGCCTTAGATATCAGCTTTTCTACCATTTCTGCGTATGGAGAAAATGCAGCACTCTGCCATTATCATGCGGTGCCGGAGCATTGTGCAAGCCTTCAGGCAAGAGGTCTGTATCTGGTGGATTCCGGTGGCCAGTATTACGAGGGCACGACGGATATCACCCGTACCATCGCCTTAGGTCCGGTTACCGATGAAGAACGAGAGCATTATACCCTGGTTCTTATGAGTATGCTACGTCTGGGACATGTGAAATTTCTGGAAGGATGCAGTGGATTGAGCCTTGATTATGTGGCGAGGGAACCACTCTGGAAACGTGGTCTTGACTATAACCATGGAACCGGACATGGTGTGGGATATCTGTTGAATGTGCATGAACGCCCGATCGGTATCCGCTACCGGGTAGTACCGGAACGCCAGGACAGTGCACCGTTTATGCCGGGGATGGTCTGCTCTGATGAACCGGGTCTTTATATCGAAGGAAGCCACGGCATCCGCACCGAGAACCTGGTTTATTGTAAGAAAGATGAAAAGACGGAATATGGCCAGTTTTTAAGCTTTGAATATCTGACCTATGTGCCGATCGACTTGGAACCGGTTGATATATCTTTGATGGAGGATCAGGATCTTTTATGGCTGAACGAATATCATGCACAGGTTTATGAGAAGATCGCACCATATCTTGATACAGAAGAAGCGGCCTGGCTGAAAGAGGCTACCAGACCGCTGAAACGATAAAACAGAGCCGTTTAATCCTCCCACGGGAGGTTTACAATGGTGTATTCATGATGGACAGCCGGGAGGAATTTTTCCAGAATGTCCTTCGTGTAAAGCTTTAAACTGGAGGTATTGATGCATGGATGACAGCCGATAAAGGTGTGATGGTCGATCACATCCTGGTCAATGAGCAGCCGCACGCGGTTGTTCTTGTCATTCATCAGCCCCAGCACGCTGACAGAACCCGGGGTGATATCAAGAAATTCTTCCATGAATTCCGGGCTTGCAAAGGAAAGTCTTGCACTCCCGATCTGTTTGGAGAGTCTTGCAGTCTTGAATTTTTTATGCCCGGGCATCATGAGCATGTAAAAGTCCGTTTTCTGGGCATTGCATAGAAAAAGATTCTTACAGATCTCAATATCCAGTCGGACATCCACGTCCCTGCAGGCATCAATGGTAGCAGTGGCATCATGGTCGAGCCGCCAGTAGGGGATCTTGAGCTCATCCAGCAGGTCATAGGTGCGGATCTCTTTTTCTAACCGTCCTGCACAGTCTGTGGGACGTCCGGTATAGAGATGTGGGTCTATGAAAAAAGTATCAGTGTCAGTCATAGGGAATCCTCCTGAAAAATGGAATCAAATGGACGGCGCAAATACTGCGCCTTAGTTATACTATTACAAAATAAAGAAAAAGACAAGGGGCTTTGAATCTCGTGAAACAGGATAGAAACGGAAAAAAGGAAATCAGACCAAAGAACCAGGAATCGGTTCGGGTACAAGCAAAACCGATCGATCAGCAGAAAAAGAAAAAAGGACTTTGTCCTGTGGCAAGCCGGTGCGGCGGGTGTCAGTACCTGGATCTACCTTATCCAAAACAGCTTCAGATGAAACAGAGTCAGATGCAGAAACTTCTCGGGAACTATTGTAAGGTACATCCGATCAAAGGAATGAAGGATCCGTTTCATTACCGCAACAAGGTGCATGCGGTCTTTGGATACCGAAAGGGCGCAGCAATCTCCGGTATCTATGAAGAAAAGACGCATAACATCATTCCGGTGGAAACCTGCATGATCGAAGATCAGAAGGCAGACGAGATCATTGGTACGATCCGCGGCATGTTAAAATCCTTTAAGATCCGCACTTACGACGAAGATACCGGTTACGGGCTTTTGCGCCATGTGCTGATTCGCAGAGGCTTCACCAGCGGACAGATCATGGTCGTACTGGTCACGGCATCACCGGTATTTCCATCCAAGAATAACTTTGTCAAGGCACTGCGGCAGAAACATCCGGAGATCACTACCATCGTTCAGAATATCAACAATCGTGGAACCAGTATGGTGCTTGGAGAAAAGGAGCATGTACTGTATGGAAGAGGATTTATAGAAGACGAACTGTGTGGCTGCAAATTCCGCATTTCTTCGAAATCCTTCTATCAGGTTAATCCGGTTCAGACGGAATATCTCTACGGAAAAGCCATTGAACTTGCCGCCCTTACCGGAACGGAACGCGTACTGGATGCCTACTGCGGTATCGGTACCATCGGGATTATTGCAGCATCCAAAGCCCGGGAAGTCATCGGAGTGGAACTGAATGCGGCTGCTGTGCATGATGCCATTCAGAATGCAAAATGCAACGATATCAAAAATATCCGCTTTTTTTGCAATGATGCAACAAAGTTCATGATGCAGATGGCCACGGCTGGTGACAGTGTAGATGTAATCTTAATGGATCCGCCAAGGGCCGGAAGTACGGAGGAATTTATAAGGGCTGTGGCAGCCGTAAAGGCGAAAAAAGTAATCTATGTCTCCTGTGGTCCGGATACCCTCGCAAGAGATCTTGGAGTGTTTAAGAAGATGGGATATCAGACAGACGGAGCGTGGCCGGTGGATATGTTTCCGGAGACAGAGCATGTAGA
>CAVIHW010000088.1:0-3706 GCA_963642615.1 Oscillospiraceae bacterium
CCGATCCCGACGAGTACGACTTCCCCGACGAGGAGTATATCAACGAGGACGAGCCCGCGGAGGCGGAAACGGAGGACGAGCATGAGTAAACTGGTTTATGTGAAGCTTCACATAAACTAATTTATGTTTAGTAGCGGGAAATGAAAAGTTTTGCTCTTTTTCTGTTGATTTCAATAGGTTCTCCTTTCTGCGACTTCACATAATCCCCCGGCATCCTTGCCGGAGGACTACATAAGTTGCTGACATGGTTATCATTTACCAAAAGAATTGAGCCAGCTCATTAAATCATCATCGTCCGTCCATGCAGGGTATTGTATCTGTTGGTTGACCGGGCTGGCCTTTTCTAAAGCCTGACGTTTCAATGAGGTATCGGCTCTTGCGTAGATCTCAGTGGTCTTGATTTCACTGTGTCCGAGTAAATCTCGGATATAAATTAGGTTCACGTTGGCTTGAAGGAGGTGCATTGCCTTTGAGTGGCGCAGACAGTGGGGCGTTACCGTTTCTGGTATCAAATCCGGAGATGTGTTGCGTGCCATATCCGCATATTTTTTCAGAGTATAGGCAATACCGGCTCGGGTGAATTTTGTACCGCTTCTGTTGCAAAATAACGGGTGCGTGCTGGGAGCCTGTTCCAGATGGTAATCCTTCATATATGCCCTCAACAGGCTTTCCGGGCCTGACAACAGCGGAACAATCCGTGTTTTTCGCCCTTTTCCGGTTAGTTTGACCGTTGCGGGAGAAATAAAACGAACATCCCCTATGGTCAGGTCAACAAGCTCCTGCACTCTGGCACCAGAATCATATAGCAGGCTTAACAGGGCAGCATCACGCCTCCCTGCTTTGGTAGATATGTCCGGCTGGGCCAATAATGCAGCAATGCCTTCTACGGTCAGGTAATTAAACTGCCCTTCAGGTGCTTTTGCGGTTCTAATTGCCAACACTTCCTGACATTGTGCCGCAGCTTCCGGCATCTCGTATTGGAGGTAGATAAAGAAGGCGTGAATTGCCCCTAATCGCTGGTTGCAAGTAGAAATGCCGCATTTCCGGCAGGATTTCAGCCATTGGATAAACTCTTCAAAAAATGGGCGTGTCAGATCACTGATTGAAAGCTGATTAGATAGCAACTGCTTCTCATCCTTCGCAAACAGCAGGATCAGCTTGAAAGTGTCTTTGTATGAAAGCACCGTATTCTCGCTGACATTTCTCTGTCCAGGAAGATAGACGGACAGAAACCTTGACAAGTGGTAAGCGAAATCCTTTTTGCCTTTTCTACTCATAATCGACACCTCCAACCACGGGGAATACCTGTCCCGTCAACTGTTCCATTGCTTCGAGAACATCAGGGAAAGCCTCCGCAGTGAGCTTCAAATACCATTGCGTAGATGGAACACCTGTATGCCCAACATACTTTGAAAGGATAGGAAGAAGCGACATCAGGTCAGCTTTTTCACACGCCCAAGTATTCAGCCGGTGACAGATAAAAGTATGACGAATATCATGAACTCTCGGCCCGTTTTTTTGCCCCCGGTATGGTATCCCAGCAAACCAGAGCATTTCACGAAAGTGTTTCTCGATATTGCTTACGGTATATTTGCTGCCATCTTTTTTGAAGAAAAAGGGATAATCCGGGCTGTGCCCATTATGAACAGTCGAGATATATGCTTTACAGCGTTGGTTTAGAGACTCTGCCATAGGCACAAACCGTTCGTTGTCGTTTTTCGCATGAAGTACATGAACCCATCCTTTTTCTGTATCCACGTCAGAAAGTTTCAGGTTTAATAGCTCTGAAATGCGAAAGCCACAACCATACAGCATCCTATAAAGCAGTGGAAACGACAAATGCTTGTACGGGGAGTGTGGAGAAAAATCCATTGCATCAGCGGCAGCGAATATCTTCTTCATTTCCTCATGTGTAAAGACGTATGCTTTGAACTGCGAACGGCTGGATTTGTGGACTTTTGTCATATGACCGCTGTATCCCTGCCCTACTAAAAATTCGGAAAACTGCTGTAAGTACAAAATACGGTTCGTCCAATAAACATCACTTTCGTTAGGCTGTTTTTGTCCCCATGCCTCGACAATCTCTTTTGTCAGAGCATAATTAACAACATCATAGTCCATAGAAAAACTGTCAAACTTGCGAAGTACCCAATAGCCAGCCAGATATTGATACCCGATTGCTCTTTTCTGTGCTAAAAATTCTGTCAGCATAGGTGCGAACGGCCCGCTGAATGGCTTATATGTCCGGCTCATAACTCCACCTCCAATGCACAAAGCTTTAGCTGGCTGACATTGATCCGAAGATATACCTCGGTACTGGTTATATCGGCATGACCCAGGGTTTGGGAAATGACAGACAGCGATACTCCATTTTCCAACATAGTGGTAGCCAGACTATGCCTGAAACAATGCATTCCGATCCTTTTGTTGGCAGATGTCTCTATCCCAGCTTTGCGCATCTGTTTGACAAGCACATTTCTTAAATCTGTGTACTGTCCATAAGGCGGCTTATGCTGAATAAAAACGTATTTGCTGTCAGAAATCGGGCGTCCGTTTTTAAGGTAGTCGATAATCGCCCAGCCTACATCATCAGGGAGCGGCAGAGTCAGATACTTTTTCGTTTTCTTCTGTGTGAAAGCAAGCGTCCTTTCTGTCCAGTTGATAAAGCTGAACTCAAGAGCCTTTATATCGCAGGAACGCAGACCCATTCTCGCAGCTAACAGGAAAATCGCATAGTTTCGTTTGCCCATAGGGTTCTCTCTGTCAAACGAAGATAAGATTTTTTCTATTTCATCTTCTGTAAAGACAGCGGGCAAGCGTTGCTGGCGGATATTTTTCACAAAAGGGATACAGCCTGATAAATCTTCTGCATGGTAGTTGTTCTGGTAAGCGTACAGGCAAAGACGCCGAAGCATCCGCAGGTTCTCAGAAACATAGGTTGTTGAATATGGTGCCAGATATTTTATGAAATCATTTATCATGTCACGAGTCACCATACTGAACGTGTCTGCACCTTTATCAAGAAAGAAGATGTGCAGGCGGTACAACCGTGACCACAGACTTTTCATGGAGCCTTCTGCAAGACCTCGCCGGGCTTCTCCATCGGCAAAAGCGGTAATCAGGGAGTGGTAACCATTGGAAAACTCTTGACGCTGCTTTTTGGAAATGCCCGTAACGACACCAAAATCAATATAGTTTTTCAGAAGTTCCAGTGCTCGGCTGGCACGGTACATGGTGTATTCCAAATCCATGCGGAAACCGTATTCGGCTTGTAGGAATCCCTCCCGGAAATTTTCATCAAATGCTGTTTCTGGAACAGTAGATGCGTAATGCAGCAGCGCATCCCAGACGTTTTCCAGCCCTCGTATACTTAAAGGGCTGTAACCTTTTTTCTGCATTTCAAGTTTTAATGCAGAAATTAGCGGAAGTAGTTCCGCTGTTGAAACTGTTGTTTTTACTTCCATACGTACTCCTTTCAGTGAAGCGGTTGATAATGATACAACCTAACTCTAACAAAAAAGGTGGCACGTTATGTGAAGTTATTTTCAAAAATTTATAGGAAAGAGAGGTGTTTGAGACGGTTACGTCTCATAATGTATGACTAAACATAAGCTGGTGATCTGTGAGAAACCGAGCGTGGCGAAAGCCGTGGCGTCGGCCCTGGGTGCTTCATCCAGGGCCGATGGCTTTTATGAGGGCAGCGGCC
>CAVIHW010000089.1:0-3515 GCA_963642615.1 Oscillospiraceae bacterium
CCTTGCGGTGTACGGATTTTGGAATAATTAAAAGGTATGGCAAAATTAAAAGGTTAAGTAAAATGTTCCCCCACTATAGCATTCAGCTGGGCCGCAATTTCAGAGAAATCCCGGTTCAGATCAAGCGTTTTCACGCTGATTTGATTGCCGCTCATCCGATAGCTGTTATCCGGCTGTATTGCTTCGTCCGTTGCGGCATACAGAAGCATACCGGATACCCGATGCGGTTCATCGCCAAACTCGGTATCTTTGTTTTTCACATAAGTGAAAATCTGATACAGATTGCCGGAATGCAGGGTATGCACATCATACTGAGCCTGTGTAGTGTGAGTATAGTACTTGGCATCAATGATGAGAACTTCGTTGCCCCTGGTCAGCATAATATCGCTTTGCATGACCGGGAGCATAGTCCCGATACCATCGTCCAACGTCCAGGGGATCTGAGATGCTGTTGCCGTTACCTTCGGACATTCCTTTGCGTAATACTCCAGTATGAACTTTTCATACAGTCGGTTCATACGCTGCTCGTCAATGAAAGAAGCCAGCCGGTATTCACCAGAGTCCGTGGTCAACAGCATCCCTTCGAGAATCAACTGGCACAAGCTAATGAGCATACGATAGGTATTATTGTTCCTCTGAAACCGAATAGCTGACCAGCGGATCATGGTGGGATCGATTGTGTCAACATTCGAGAAGAACAGCATTTCCTTTTTCAGCTCGCTTTTGTACTCCTGATCCACCCTCGTGTGCCGGAGCAAAAGCATAACGGTCGTTTTCAGTATCTGATTCAGGAGATTGTTCTCGGAAAGCTCGTCGTACTCACAGGTCAACACCCGCTTCCTGGCAAGGCGGTTCTGAATGGTCCCCGGCATATCTATCTTGCCACGGACTACCGCAACATCCTCTTTGCGGTTCAAGTATTCCCGGTACAGCCCCTGTTTCAATTGTCTGCTGATGCCCTTCGCCAGAATCGCAGCGAAGAGGTTATGTATGTTCTCGAACTCCTCGGCAGCAACATCCTCATAACCGCCTTGATTCAGCGTCGTGAAGGCATACGAAAGCATATAGTATATGTTTTTGATGAAGATGCTCTTATCCTTAATCATTGAAACACACCTTGCAGAATGTTTTCCCAACGCTGGAGCTTGTTGGTGTCATCAAACCAGTATTCACTAAGCATCGGGAGAATGTCGTAGTCAACAATAGAGTGCAGCCACTCCTCGGTGCAAACATCCCTGCCGCAGAAATAGCTGTGACCGATGCAAAAGCCCTTGCCCAACGACTTGTCGAGAGAAATCTCATGGTTCAGGTCCTTCACCTTGTTAACGAGTTCGTTCAGCGTTTCGTTATTCAGACCGTTCTGATAATGGATGAAGCCCTCAGAATCAAAGCCCGGTTCCACCTCAAAGAAGCTGAAGCGGCGGCGGAGCGCATAGTCAATCATGGCGAGACTGCGATCTGCCGTGTTCATCATACCGATGATATACAGGTTCTTGGGGACGGAGAAAGAAAGCCCATTGTACGCCAGCGTTGCCTTGGTGCCACGGTAATCTTTTTCAATCAGCATGAGCAGCTCACCGAAAATTTTGCTCATGTTGCCACGGTTGATCTCATCAATAATGAAGAAGAATTCCTTGTCCGGTTGGTTTGCGGCTTTCTGACAGAAACGATAGAAGATGCCGTATTTCAGTTCAAAGCCGTCCTCTACAGGCTTGTAACCCATCATGAAGTCCTCGTAGGAGTAATTCTGATGGAACTGGACGAACTCAATGCGGCTGTCATCCTTTTCTCCCATCATAGACCATGCCAGACACCTTGCGGCAAAGGTTTTACCGACGCCGGGAGCACCCTGCAGAATGATGTTCTTCTTGTTACGGAGAACAGCCACAAGGTTTTCATAGCGCTTTTCGGTCATATACACTTCATCAAGGAAATCGCTCTTCGTGTAAGCGTCAATGGATGCTTCCTGCGTTACCGGATTCTCCTCTCGAATCATATCGAGGATGAAGTCATATTCGCCCCTGGTGAGTTTGAACAGGCTGCCCTGCGGATTCTGGAAATACTCCATACGCTCCAGTTCCGGGCATTCTTTCAGTGTCGCATAGTCAATGGGTGAGGTCAAGCCTTCCACTTTTTCGAAGAATAACTTTTCGCCGTCCTGTTCTGCACTGATACGGCCGATTGCTACAATCTGCTTTACCGGGTTGGATTCATAGCCGATAATCATGTCGCCGGCTTTGGCATCCAGGAAGTTCTGAAAGATACGGCGTTTGTTGCCGTTTTCATTGTAGAGCGTGTAGGACTGTACCTCTCCGACGGCGATGTCGGAAAAACCCCAAATTTTCGGATTCGCATTCAGCCACCAATAACCGTGGTCTTCTTCACCGGGAGCGGCTTTCACATACAGTTCAATCCCGGACAGATCGACCTTATCCAAGGCGGCGGCCAGTTCGTCACGAAGCCTCCAAGTGTAGGAGCCTTGTTCCTCTTTTGAGGCATACCGACCCACATAGAGAATAGGCCACCATTTTGAATTTTCCGTATCCTCCTCCGTAACCGGGCAGCCCGTTTTATCCGCGATTCTTCTGGCGAGCGCAGATGATCCTGCGCTGTAAAAGTTCTTGGATTCACCGTATTTGACTGCAAGCTGCGTGCAGGTAGCCTGACCACCGTAGTCTTTCATGCGCTTCATGATTTCAAGACTGCCGGTGGTGAATATTTCAGGGTCGCCCAGCAGTTTCACCCAATCATCCACAGAGAAGCCGGGAGTATATGTTGCCGGGAACCATTCGTCCTCCACTTGAATGTCCGAATCCTTCTGAGAAAAAAATCTGCTGATATAAAATCCCACATCAATGGTCAGCGTTTTGAGTTCAGGGTCGGGATAGCAGGTATCCGTCAGCTGTGACTGAAACAGATTAACGAGCTCGGTGTCCTCTTTGAGGGCAAGGCTGATCTCATCATAGAGCCGCAGGAAGTTGCGGATATTGTCTGCGTAAGCACCTTTTTTGAAGCGGTAATCTGCCTCAAGCTCACTTGCGACGGTTTTTACCTCACCGAACTTATAGATGTAATATTTATCTGGGTAGCGGAGCCAGAGATAGGTGCTGATGGCGTTTTCGTACTGGTAATGCTGCGCCGCACCGTTTCCGTATTTCTCCAATAGGATAGAGGACTGCATTTTAAACGCATTCATGCGTTCAAATACATCCTTGCTCTCGTCAAACAAGGCAATAAACATCGCCCGAACCTCTTCCGGTGCGGCCTTAGCAAAGCCTACAATCATACCCTTGGGGAAATTGTTGTTGGATGCCAGCAGATTGAAGGTCTTGTCAAGGGAGCGGTTCAACATTTCGGGGAAATTCTGAGCATTCACATCCCAATTATCCCGAAACCACTTCACAGCTTCCCATTTGTATTTTTCATTGCCCCACTGCGTGGAGACAAAATTCCGCTTGTACTGTGCCAGTACTTCTTTCAATCGAAATTGGTCAAACATGATATCACCCCTTTAT
>CAVIHW010000090.1:0-3426 GCA_963642615.1 Oscillospiraceae bacterium
TGCAGATATTCTTTTGCTGTCATAGTCTAACCTCCGAAAAATAAGATTCCCTCGGATTGACTCTGATTGCCTCGGCCTATATAAGGCTCATTTACAGATGTGCCTTTACCGCATTGATCAGACGTTTCTGGCTGGCATCTTTACTGGTAAGTGCATCCAGAATATCCTCATCAATGGTACCGGCGGTCACAATGTGCTGTACCACAACTGTTTTGTTCTTCTGTCCCTGTCTCCACAATCTGGCATTGGTCTGCTGATATAATTCCAACGACCAGGTCAGTCCAAACCAGACAATATGGCTGCCACCGCTTTGAAGATTCAGACCATGACCAGCTGCCGCCGGATGGATGAGACCGACTGCAAATTCTCCCTTGTTCCACATCTCAATGCTTTCGGGAGAGGATATCCTTGCATACTCAATCTTTCGTGCATCCAGCCGTTTGCAGATTCTCTCAAGGTCATGCTTAAACCAATAAGCTACCAAGACAGGCTTGCCATTTGCGGCTTCAATGATATCCTCCAAGGCATCGAGTTTTCTGTCATGAATATTGACTGCCTCTCCTGATTCCGAGTAGACGGCACCGTTCGCCATCTGGCACAGCTTCCCAGAAAGAGCTGCGGCATTTGCAGCTGTGATATCATCATCTTCCTTGTAAGCAAGAATCATATCTGTTTTCAGCTGTTCATACTGGGCATCCTCCCTTTCATCCATGTACACCGGATACCTCGTCTCAACCAGTTCCGGCATCTGCAAATAGTCCAGTGCTTTCATGGATATCGTGATATCTGAAATCTTGTCGTAAATCTGCTCCTCCGCCTCAGGTCGCAATGCATAGGAATAAACGATCTGTCCATTCATCCGATCCGGCACAAAGTATGCGTTACGATACTGGGTGATGAATCTTCCAAGCCTTGCTCCCATATCGAGGCATTTGAACTGAGCGAACAAATCCATCATGCCGTTGGGACTTGGTGTTCCGGTAAGGCCGACAATACGCTTCACACGAGGCCGCACCTGCATGAAGGACTTAAACCTCTTAGAATTCCAGTTCTTAAAGGAACTCAGCTCATCAATCACAACCATATCGAACTCGAATGGAATCTTGCTCTTCTCCACAAGCCACTGGATATTCTCCCGATTGATGATATAAATGTCAGCATCAGCTTTCAGGGCTTCCAGCCTTTCCTTTTCACTGCCGACCGCTATACTGTATCTAAGATGCGAGAAGTTATCCCACTTTTTAATTTCATCTGCCCAGGTTAACTTCGCTACACGAAGTGGTGCAATCACCAATACTTTAGACACCTCGAATCTGTCATACATAAGCTGATTGATTGCATCAAGGGTGCACACCGTCTTACCAAGTCCCATTTCTAAAATCACGGCTGCAATCGGATGCGTCAGGATAAATTCTGTAGCATGCTTCTGGTAATCATGTGGATTGTATATCATCTAAAATTCCTCCAATCTCATCAGGATGATCCAGCACATAGACTCTCATCCCTAATTTTTCTAATCTCTTGTGGCGATGTATCTGTATCGGTCTTGGCTTTTCACCCGGGCGCTTTACTTCCACAAACCCGAACTTCCCATCAGGCAATAAGATGATCCGATCCGGCCAGCCCACAGTACCTGAAATCCACTTCTCACACAGACCGCCACGCTTTTTAACTTCATCAATTAACTTCTTTTCGACAACTTTCTCTCTCATCAGTTTCTCCGTCAGGATTTAATTAGTGACGGTCATGTCTTTCACTTCCTAAACTTCTCTTATATAAATTTTTATTTTCTCTATATAGGACTTTTAATAGTAGAATGACATGACTGTCACTATTTCTACATAAAGCAGTATTTCCTACTGTAAGAACTTATGACTTCGAGTGACATGACCGTCACTCAATACCACTTGTTCTTTATGATTCCAGAAAAAGACCAGCACGACTGTCACTCCAGAAAATCCTGTCCTTCCTTTAACCGAATTCCAATAACCACTCTTCCGGTGTTACGTCTGCGCTTTTCGTATCCGGCCTTCTCCAGCGCGTTATAAAAATCCGTAGTACTACGAGTAAATTCGCCCGTCGATAAGCACGCTGACCGATAGCACTGGTACAGCTCTCCAGACTTCGCTTCATATGATGGATCGATATCGCAGTGATCCTCGATAAACTGTCCCAGCCAGTCATTTTCCTCGCGGTATGCTTCGACCGCATCTACTACAACCTTCGGCTTTTTAAACTTGAAGCCTTTTTTGATGGCCTTCTGTGCGCCCTCTATAATCCATGTCAAAATGTACTGACCGGCATTCTCAAACAGGTAATCGCCATAGTTCTTGATATCGGATTTTCCTTTTATCTTTGCATTGAAGGGAATGACGATGAGTCTGCGCCAGGTTCCGTCATCATTGGCAGAGACCTTCGGCAGATGGTTGGTGTAAAGCACCAATGTATGCGAAGGGTCGAAATGAAACGGATCCTTGTACTTCTTCTCCGCTTCAATTGGATCCACGCTGCACAGCTGTTTTACCATGCCGGTATTGAGCCTTGTGCCTTCCTCCAGCTCCGATGCAATGATGAGGCGTTTGCCCTTAAGCTCTGCCATCTCCGGCTTTACATTTCGCTTGCAGTTCATAGTCAGAGCCTCTGCCGACAGCTTTCCGGAGTAGTTTCCAAGGACTCTGGCGATGGTGTTCCAGAAGGTGGACTTACCATTTGCACCACCGCCGTAGGCAATAATCATGTGCTCGGCATATACCTTTCCGATGGCAGCCATGCCGACAATCTCCTGCACATAGTCAATCAGCTCCTGATCCTTACAGAAGAAAAGCTGCAGGGAATCTTCCCAGAGCTGCTGTCCCTTATCTCCCGGAGCGCACGCCGTAATCTTCGTGATGAGATCATCCGGATCGTGTGGATGCATTCCCTCCATGCCTTTTCCAAGGTCGAAGGTGCCTGCGGGTGTGTTTAAAAGCTCCGGATCATAATCAAGCTCTGAGACATCAATTGCCACCATCGGCTTAGAGGCATTCTGGGTATTGACGATATTCTTGTAATTTCGATACTTCATGACATGCTTCTTATATCCATCCGCCGCCAAAAGCGCATATAACAGACCGAGCTTATCTGCCGGGACTGCCTTTGCCAGATCTTTTGTGCGTCCCTTCACATCTGCCTTACTGATACCAAGAGCAATCAATGCTTCTTCTGCAATACGGATGGCTTCCTCAGCATCTGCAAGCTGGCGATCCATGAAATCCTCCACGGCTCCCAGAGCTTTTTGCTTATCCTCATACCAGCGGTCGTTCTGGAATGTGATAAAGTCCGTGGCGCTGGTATACTTCAAATATTCTCCGCAATCCTTCGCCAGCACCTTGGCTTCGCCCATATCCGAGTAATCATCCGGCTTTAAGAAGCAGGAACCGAAATCGT
>CAVIHW010000091.1:0-3337 GCA_963642615.1 Oscillospiraceae bacterium
TTCAATACCAGAATGATATAGAGGCAGTTCGGTACTGCGCTTGATGAGGAATAAAGACAGATGTCTGAAAAACAAATCATAAGACATGGATTAAACGGCAATCAGCTAAAACTGATTGCCGTTATCAGTATGCTGTGTGATCATGCCGCGATCCGCCTTTTGGCTGTCGGCCTGATCCCGGCATTGTATGCAGCAGGAGAAACAGAAAGAGCCGAATGCTGGACGCAGGTATTCTGGATTTTACGTTCCGTGGGGCGTATGGCATTTCCGATTTATACCTTTTTGTTGACGGAGGGGGTTTGTCACACCAGAAATCGTCGCCGCTATGTGCTGCGCCTGGGACTGTTTGCACTGATATCGGAAGTGCCCTTCGACCTTTTGGTCTATGGCAAGCTGTGGGATATCCAGCTCCAGAACGTTTTTTTTACCCTGTTTCTCGGTGCGCTGATGTTGTCGGTTCTAGACTGGATCAGCAAAAATACGGATGCGGCACAGGTGCAGTACCGGCAGCTGGCGGTCATTGCGGGAACGGCATTTACGGCCTGGTTTTTGCGGACGGATTATGATGCGGCAGGGATTATGCTGATCGCCCTTTTGTTCTGGTTTCGCCCGACACCGAATATGGCCTGTCTTGCCGGTTTTATCCTGATTGCAGCAGCAGAATTCCGTCCGAGCTATATTCTGGGGCTTGCAGCGGCATTTTTGCTGATCCGCTGTTACAATGGAAGGCGTGGAGACTGGAATGGAAAATGGTTTTTCTATCTGGTATATCCGGTACATCTGCTTGTGTTATATGGAATTTCAAGGTTCCTGTTCTGAATAGTTATGATTTGTAAAAAAAAGGAGAGTTTATGATTTTTGATACCCATGCCCATTACGATGATGAGGCATTTAACGAGGATCGGGATGCGATCTTAAAGAGTCTTGCCCAACATGGCATTGAAGCTGTGGTCAATGTGGGCGCCAGCATCCAGACAACGAAAAATACACTGGATCTGATAAAAAAGTACCCGTTTGTATACGGAGCAGTCGGGGTACATCCAAGCGAGACTGCAGAATTAAATGATCATCTTTTTGACTGGCTGTGTCATGTGGCCGGAGAGGAGAAGGTGGTGGCGATCGGAGAGATCGGTCTGGATTATCACTGGGATGAGCCAGAACCGGAACTTCAGAAAGAGTGGTTTGTGCGCCAGCTGGGGCTGGCCAGGGAGAAGAAGCTTCCGGTCATCATCCACAGCCGTGATGCAGCCAAAGACACCCTCGATATCATGAAAGCGGAACAGGCAGGCCAGATCGGAGGCGTGATCCACTGCTTCTCTTACAGCCTGGAGATGGCAAAAGAGTATCTGAACATGGGCTTTTATTTGGGAATTGGCGGTGTTCTGACCTTCAATAATGCGAAAAAGTTAAAAGAGGTGGTTTCCTATATGCCGCTTGAGCGGATCGTGTTAGAGACCGACTGTCCGTACCTTTCTCCGGTGCCAAACCGCGGGAAACGCAATTCCTCGCTGAACCTGCCTTACGTGGTGGAAGAGATCAGCAGGATCAAGGGAGTTTCTACAGAGGAGATCATTGAAGTGACAACTCGAAATGCGAAGGAGATGTACGGGCTTTCATTGTAATCGAAAAAGTTCTATGATAAGATGAAAAGGAAATACAAGCAAACATCCGAAACAGGAGTGATTTTATAGATGAGAGAAAAACTTGGAAATCCGAAGAATACCATCGAGGTGATCCAGAAATACCAGTTTGCATTCCAGAAGAAGTTCGGCCAGAACTTTCTGATCGATCCCCATGTATTGGACAAGATCATCGGAGCAGCAGGCGTGACAAAGGATGATATGGTGCTGGAGATTGGTCCGGGTATCGGAACCATGACCCAGTATCTGGCTGAGGCAGCCAGAGAGGTGGTTGCAGTAGAGATCGATAACAACCTAATCCCAATCCTGAAAGAGACGCTGGCAGAGTATGACAATGTTACCGTGATCAATGAGGACATCTTAAAGGTTGACATCAAGAAGCTTGCAGAGGAACACAACGGCGGCCGACCGATCAAGGTGGTGGCAAACCTGCCTTATTATATCACCACACCGATCATCATGGGATTGTTCGAGAGCAATGTGCCGATCGACAATATCACGGTCATGGTGCAGAAGGAAGTGGCAGACCGTATGCAGGTAGGGCCGGGCTCCAAAGATTACGGTGCATTATCGCTGGCCGTGCAGTATTATGCAGAACCTTATATTGTGGCTAATGTGCCGCCGAACTGTTTTATCCCGCGTCCGAATGTGGGCTCCGCAGTCATCCGTCTGACCCGCCATAAGGAGATGCCGGTTCAGGTGGACGATCCGAAGCTGATGTTTCGCCTGATCCGCGCATCCTTTAATCAGCGCAGAAAAACCCTCCAGAATGGCCTCAACAATGCGCCGGACATTTCCTTTACCAAGGAGCAGATCGTGGCTGCGATTGAGAGTCTTGGTGTACCGGCCACCATTCGCGGGGAGGCCCTGAGCCTGCAGCAGTTTGCGCAGCTTGCGAATGCTTTTTGTAAGCGAAAGGACGAGGGCTGACAGATGACAACGGAAAATGCGGATATCAAATATATGAAAGAAGCGATCCGTCAGGCAAAAAAAGCAGCAGCACTGGGAGATGTTCCCATCGGCTGCGTCATCGTCTATCAGGACAAGATCATTGGACGGGGCTATAACCGCCGTATGGCTGATAAGACGGTGCTGGCGCATGCGGAAATCCTTGCTATGAAAAAGGCCTGCAAAAAGATAGGCGACTGGCGCCTGGAAGACTGTACCATGTATGTAACATTGGAACCCTGTCCCATGTGCGCGGGCGCCATTGTGCAGGCACGTATCCCGCGAGTCGTTATCGGCTGCATGAATCCGAAGGCAGGCTGTGCAGGCTCGGTCTTAGATCTGCTTCATGAGGATGGCTTCAATCACCAGGTGCAGACCGACATTAATGTATGTAAGGAAGAATGTTCCGGTATGCTGTCGCAGTTTTTTAGGGATCTGCGTAAGAAAAAGCAGAGATGAAAAAAATGGGTTTAGCAAACCCCGATCCCTTTTAGGGTCGGGGTAATTGACTTTCCATCCCTCGTTTTTGCTACTCCCTGTAATTCGGATTCGTCATGCCGTTTCCTCCGTCCATGATCTGATTTGTCACAAAATGTCGGAAGAGTGTCCGACCAGCCAATATCAAAGCTCCCGCTGTCAGTATCACGATCAGACCCGTTTTCAGTACCTTTTTTATAGTAAAGCCCCCTTTCTATTTACATCTCCGGTAGATAAAGCCGATCAAAGATATTCTGTATGATCGGATCCAT
>CAVIHW010000092.1:0-3241 GCA_963642615.1 Oscillospiraceae bacterium
CTTTGTGATTTTTGGTAGGTACATATATCACTCTGAAAGCCTTTAATAGCAAGCAATATCGGCACATTTATCTGTGAAAAATCAGAGGGATTATTCAGTCGGAATCTCCATCTCCGCAACCGCCTGCTCATAGGTCATTTCCTTGCCGTCACGAATAAGAACAATGCCTTCCGTGCTGTCATTATGTGCAGCCATGTATCTTTTCACCGCAACATCTACAAACTTTGGCTCAAGCTCTACACCGTAACAGATACGGTCAAGCTGGTCGCAAGCCATAAGCGTTGATGCAGAACCGAGGAATCCATCCAGCACCAGACCATTTCTCTGAGTACACTGCCTGATGAGATAAGCAATCAGCGGAATCGGCTTACTGGACGGATGACCGCAGCCTTCCTTCTCGGAATCTTTGATACCGTCAAATTCAAACACAGAAGTCTGCTTCTGATCTCCATACCAGATATGCTTGCCGTCTTTTCTCCATCCCCAGATGATTGGCTCCATGTTGAATTTCCAGTCCGTTCGCATGAATGGTGCTCTCGGCTTTTTCCAGATAAGACCTGCGCCGACCTTAAAGCCTGCATCCTCGAAGGCATCATAGAAAACTCTGGTTTTCATAGTGGCATAGAACTCGTAAATTGATGCATCCTTTGCCATCGCCTCTTTGAAGTTTGTAAAGCACTTCATGAGGAATTCATATGCCTGCTCATCGTCCAGATCATCATTGGCAATCGTGCCGGATTTATTTTTCAAGGCAACAAAATACGGTGCATCGGTGCAGACAAGATTCACCTTCGTATCACCGAGCAGTCTCTGATAGGTTTCCGGCAGAGTGGAATCACCGCAGATAACCGTATGTCTGCCAAGCTTCCAAATATCTCCTGTTTTTGAGAAACACGGCTTCTGCAGCTCCTCATCCACATCGAAGTCATCCTCCTCAGCTTCATCATCGGAATCAAAAAGACTGGCCAGTTCCTTTTCATCGAATCCGGTCAGTCCTAAGTCGAAATCCTCTGCCTGCAGTGCTTCAATCTCCACTCGTAAAAGCTCTTCATCCCATCCGGCATCCATCGCCATGCGGTTGTCTGCAATGATATATGCCTTTTTCTGTGCCTCAGTAAGATGGTCAGCAAAGACACATGGAACTTCTGCAATGCCTTCTTCCTTCGCTGCAAGAATACGACCGTGGCCGGCAATAACGCCAAAGTCACGGTCGATGATAACTGGATTTATAAAGCCGAACTCCCGAAGAGAAGATCGCAGCTTATTTATCTGCTCCGGTGAATGGGTGCGTGCGTTATTTACATACGGCACGAGCTTTCCAATCGGAACAAGCTTCATTTCCGTTGTGGTCTTCATATCAGAATAACCCCCATTCTGCGAATTTTTCAAAGCCGCCGACCGAATCGATGTACTTTCTCGCAATCTCTACGATTTCAGCATAAGGTCTTCCGTCCACAACCTCATCTCCAATGGCACAGCATAGCTCGACAGGCTTTCCGGTTTCCTGAGCCAGCAGCCATGCATAGATATTCACACTGACATCTGCCTTGGATAAGTCCTTACCATGAAGACCGCCTCCTGTTACCGAGTCAGCCATATCACTTCCAAGCTTTCTGTTTGTGGCTCCCGTATCTACATCGGTGCCTCCTGTCCAGTCACCGAGGGGATTCACCTCTGCCTGAGGATATGTGTTTTTCAAATCTGTAGTTTTAGCATTGCTCTGGCAGATGATAAGCCGCTCGCCGTCCAGAATGTACTTTCCATCATATGGATATTTCTCATAGATGTCGTGTGCAATACTGCTAAGCTCCTTCTGCTCATCCGTCAGCGGCATACCCTTAAAGATACCGTTGTCACCACAGCGAATGGCTCCGTTCTGGTTTTCTGCCAGATGCCCGTCCTGCGGCACGATGTCAATGTGTGAATGTACATCTCCTGCAATCCTGTCAATGATTTCTGCCACTTCTATTTTGCTGATGTCAGCGGAGGTTTCGATAAGAACCTGTCCGGTTTCGTGGCCGATGAGTACCTCCACAGCAATCTTTGGATTCTTTTCTTTCCTGTAAGCCAGATCAACTATGGCTCCTGCGATGCGGTCACAAATTTTGTCCGGATGCATCGGATTTACTTTTTCTATCATGCTATCTTCCCTCCCTGGCTCTGAGTAATCGCTCCATCAAATCGTTTTGCGGAGCAGGATCACTGTAATCTGTACTGCAATTTTCCTTCACAATCTGGAATATCTCATTCCACAGCCTCACGGCTTGGTTCATGTAATTGATGCCGATGTTTATAAACGGCGATGGTATTGGCTTCCCTGTTGTCGGATGCTTGGAGAGAAAACCCAGCTTATTGGTCATCTCCTCGCACTGAATCCATCTGGCACTTGCCATCGCATACCTCTCAAGAAGCTGCGGCGATACCTTGCCGGAGCATCCGATTTTTCTGAGCCACTCCCATGTCTCTTCATAGATTTCCGCAGCCTGCAATGGATTTCCGTCACGCTGCTCCGCTGACAGAAAATCATGCGGCTTTGGCATCTCGACACCTTCCACCTCCGGAATGTCGAGAATCTCTAATTTCCTGCCGCCCGGGTTGCCGCTTGCAGCCTTCTCCTTTACGGCAGATTTCTTACGGCCGGCTCCCGGTCTTGCGCCGCCACGGCCGCCGATATTATTTGATTTTGTGGGCATTTTCCTCACCTTCCTTTATTACCCTTTTGATTTCGCATTTTTCGCACACAAGACCCCGCGCCGTTCCCCGGGACCTAAAGCCACAGAGATTCAGACCGCCCCTCCCCTGTGCAATGCTGCCAAGGGGAAGCCACCTTATTTGTGCATTTTTATATCTCATCATCTGTCACCAAGCTCGTGATGAATCTTGTTGTGACACGAACGGCAAAGGCTCATGAGATTGCTCCTCGCATGTGTTCCGCCTTTTGATATCGGTACGATGTGATGCACCTCATCCACGGGAACAAGGATGCCGTTCTTTAAGCACTGCTCGCAGAAGGGATGCGTCTTAACATAGCTGTCACGGATGCGTTTCCATGCTCTGCCGTACTTCCTTTTGCTGTCAGGATCACGGCTGTACTTCTCGTACTGTCTCGCCACCAGCTTTGCATGCTCCTCGCAGTACCTGCCGTCCGACAGCTTTGAGCATCCCGGATAGGCACAGGGCTGTTTCGGTTTCCTCGGCATCGCTTTCACCTCCTTCGCTGCATAAGAAAAGCCCTCACAGG
>CAVIHW010000093.1:0-3230 GCA_963642615.1 Oscillospiraceae bacterium
GGTTTCCTCGGCATCGCTTTCACCTCCTTCGCTGCATAAGAAAAGCCCTCACAGGATTTCTCCCATGAAGGCTTGGTGCATCTTTCTCTATTTTGCTGATTCTACTATACCACATATGGCACATGGACATCTTAGGACAAAGGTGGACATTTCGGGCGTTTTTTAAATTGTTACCGGATTTTTTGGCAAAATCACATGCTGCAGTGCCTTGCCGTGCCATCTGCGGACAGTCCTTGAATCCGCATGAAGCTCTGTCCCAATCTGCTCCCAGGTATAGTTGTGTACATAACGATACTTCAAAACCATGCGCTCATCGGTATTGGGAACTGCTGTGATAACCGCACGAATCTCATCCTTAAGCTCCATCAGAAGATTGACCTCTTTATTTATCCGATCCTCCAGTGCCATGATCTTTTCGAGATTTCTCACGAAGGGAGCATCTGTCTGTTTAGATGTCTGGACTCTCTCGGATAACTGGGGAGAGGAAATGCTGGATGCCATTTCACGGAGAGCCGCCAGTTCTTCCAGGTTGCTGTTGATTCTCTGATCCAGACGGTACGCCTGGTGTAAATACTCTTTTGCTGTCATGCCATCACTCCTCCTGCAGTTTCCTCAAAATCAAAGCACCATCTATATCGGTGAGTGCTGTAAACCAATCCGAACGAAAGAACCGCTCCGTGTCATTTATCATGATTTCTGCGTCCTTGTTCCCTGGCTGTTTCTTCAGTTTCTTCCTTGCTGCACGGTAGT
The DNA here is from genome assembly GCA_963642615.1 of Oscillospiraceae bacterium. Lineage (GTDB taxonomy): Bacteria > Bacillota > Clostridia > Lachnospirales > Lachnospiraceae > Brotaphodocola. The sequence goes on from CAVIHW010000093.1 coordinate 751, forward strand.
CCTTTACCGCCTGCAGGATGATGGTATTTGCCAGCTTTTCATAATTCTCGATCATATGGTCACCTCCGAAAAATATAAATTTCCTCGGATTGACTCTGGTTGACTCTGATTTACAGTTCGGCTTTTACCGCCTCGATAAGTGCTGACTGCGTATTATCCTTGTCCGTCAATGCTTTCATGATGCGCTCATCGATCGTGCCTTTTGTGATAATATGAATGACCGACACCGTTTCCGCACGCTGTCCCTGTCGAAACAGGCGGTCTACGGTCTGAATGTAAAGTTCCAAACTCCAGGTCAGGGAGTACCAGACCATGATGCTGCCGCCCTGCTGCAGGTTTAATCCATGTCCGGCAGATGCCGGATGAATCAGACCGACAGCAATTTTTCCTGCATTCCATCTGCGGATGCTTTCATCCGATGAAATCGTGTCATATTCGATTTTCAGCTTTTTCAGTCTTTCCTCGATGCGTTCCAAATCGTGCTTATACCAGTACGCAACCAGGACTGGTCTGCCATTTGCGGATTCGATAATATCCTCCAGGGCATCCAGCTTTTTATCGTGGATGACAGAAACCATCTCATCATCGGAATACACCGCACCGTTTGCCATCTGCACCAGCTTATTGGACAGTGCAGCGGCATTGGCTGCGGTCACTTCTCCACCATCGGTCAGCGGCAGAATCAGATCTTTTTTCATGGCATCGTATTTTTTCTGCTCCTCCTCATCCAGTGAAACGGTATATTCCGAATTCACCAATTCCGGCATCTGAAGAAACTCCGTTGACCTCATGGAAATCGTTATATCCGAAATCTTCCGGTATATTTCTTCCTCTGCGCCCGGCAGCAGTTTATACGAATACACGATGTTGCCGTTGCATCGGTCAGGCTTGAAATACGAAGTACGGTACTGCCCGATGAATCTACCAAGCCTCTCTCCCATGTCGAGGCATCTGAACTCAGCAAACAGATCCATCAGACCATTGCTGGAAGGTGTACCCGTAAGACCGATGACGCGTTTTAGATGTGGACGCAATTTCATAAAGGACTTGAACCTCTTGGACTGCCAGTTCTTAAAGGACGATAATTCATCTAGGACGCAAATATCGAAATCCATCGGCAGTCCGCTCTCTTCTATCAGCCAGCTCAGGTTCTCACGGTTGATGATGTAAATCTCGGCATCTGCTTTCATGGCACTGAGCCGTTCTTCCTTGCTGCCGACAGCCACGGAATATCGAAGCTCTGACAGGTGATCCCATTTCTGTATCTCATCCGGCCATGAGACCTTTGCCACACGGATGGGTGCTACGATCAGCACCTTCCGGACTTCAAAGCTGTCATGCAGCATATCGTCAATGGCAGTCAGGGCAATGCTCGTCTTTCCAAGACCGCACCCAAGCAGAATGGCCGCTATCGGATGTGATTTGATATATTCGATTGCGTACCTCTGGTACTCATGAGGATTGAATTTCATCAAGGACACCTCCAATCTGTGCCGGGTCATCAATCACATGGACATGGAATCCAAGCCTCTCCAAAAGCCTGTGTCTTGAGACCTGCAGCGGTCTCGGCTTTTCGCCCGGTGCCTTTAACTCCACCATGCCAAACTTCCTGTGCGGCAGAAAGACCAGACGGTCGGGCATTCCATCAAAGCCCTGACATACCCATTTCGGACAGATGCCGCCACGCTTTTTCACTTCCACGGTTAACTGCTTTTCTATCTGTTTTTCTCTCACAGCTGACTCCTTTCATCAGGGGGATTTTTAAGCCGTGTCACTCGCGACTGTCATTTCTTAAAACCTCTATATAGAATATTTTTTTATCTCATATAGGACTTTTGTATATAGAGATACACGAGTGACACAATTCATAGATTCAGAAAGACAAACTTTCCCAAAACAACTGACTCAACCGTCATTCTGACAGTTTTCAGTCAGATTTTCTTCTTTTGCACCGTCACTACCGACACAGCACCTACCGCAGAAATCGCAGTAAGTGCCATATCGACTGTCACGCATTACTCCAGAAAGTCCTGTCCGTTCTTCAGCTTAAGCCCCACGATCATTCTTCCCCCGTTCGTCCTGCGGCGGCCAAACCCTGCCTTCTCCAAACTTCCGTAGAAATCAGAAGTGCTTCTGACAAATTCCCCGCACTGGATGCAGGACAGGCGGTACTGCTGATACAGCTCTCCTGATTTTTCAGAATAAGACGGATCGATGTCGCAGTGTTCTTCGATAAACTGCCCCAGCCAGTCATTATTCTCACGGTAGGCATTGATGGCATCTACCACCACTTTAGGCTCGGTAAACTTAAAGCCCTTGTTGATGGCAATCTCCGCACCTTCAATGATCCACTTCATGATGGCAGACCCCGCATGCTCAAACAGGTAATCCGAGAAATTCTTGATGTCGGATTTGCCTGTAATCTTCGCATTGAAGGGAATGACGATAAGTCTGCGCCAGGTACCGTCATCGTTGGCAGA
>CAVIHW010000094.1:0-3197 GCA_963642615.1 Oscillospiraceae bacterium
GAAAAACTTACCGGGAGTTTTTCGACACATGGGTAGATTTTCGCATACCTTTCCCCTTTGTTCCAGCCATGCCGTTATTGAGCGCTTACGATAAATATGCTTTGGCCAATATAAAATATTTCCCGGAGCAGAGCTCCGGGAAACGGTTATCGGGAAAACCCCAGTTCATTAACTGCGCCCATAATCACATCGGCATCAATGGATACTTTCTTGAGCTGAGCACCCAGGGTTAGTGCAGCGGTCATAATATTGTCAATAATGCGGGGATTGCCACTGCAAGCGCCCACAAGGGCGGACATTGCATCGGGCGTCATAAACGAATCAGATCCGTTGGCAGCCCTCAACTTGTGAGATACGTATCTGAAAACCTCGTCTGGGTCAAGCCCCTGAAACTCATAATGGACTGTAATTCGCTGCCTCAGGGCTTCATTAACAGCCTTGGACAAGGTAATATTTAGCCGAGGTTCACCGCTGAGAATGAGAGTAAAGCAATTCAGAGAGTCATACTTGAAATTCATCAAGAGCTTCAGATCATCAAGAACATGGTTGTTGAGATATTGGGCTTCGTCAATCACAAGAACCAGCGGTTTGTGCTTTTCTTTGTAGTAGTAATAAATCTGGTCCTGGATTTGCTTAAACATGTTGGCCTTTCTGTAAGCAGGTTCCAAACCAAGCACCCCGCAGAACTGCGCATAGAACTCTGGCACAGAAACGGTGGCAAGGCAGATATATTCAGTCTGGTAAAGATTCTTGTTCAGGTTGCGTTCAAAGCATCGGATTGCGTGAGTTTTGCCCATACCCGGAGGGGCTGTGAAAACGCCAATGCCTCGTACATCCACGAGATAACCGAGCCGGTCCTGCATCACCTTAAAATCATTGGACTGGAAAGTATTGGGGATCTCCTGCGCCTGTTTGCTGAATGGATTGCAACTCAAGCCGTAGAACGAATTCATCATGGATTACCCCCGTTTCCCATACTGGATGGTCGGGAAATTATTGTTCCGTTTCATCCTACAATTTGCAACCTTGTCCGTTCGGATCAGCGGAAAATGTTCATTCTCAAAGAGGATATAGCTGTCTTCCATACGTCCGGGGAGATAGCGGATATCCACCTTCATGCCAATAAACTGGGCCGGCACATCGTAGGAGATCCCGTCAATGGAGATACTGGCATCGTTGCGGACCTTGCGCTCAATGCGGTTATGAAAATTCTCGTCCAGCCATGCCTGAGATACCGGCACCCGGACATCGCCCTTCGTTTCAAGATAGCGGTCCATTGGGGTTTTCCCGGTACTGGAATGCACCGTCGTATTATGCTGGCGAATATAGCGAGCTAAAGACTCATTAAACTCTTCCAGAGAATGAATCTGTGTAAAATCCAGGGCATAGAGCCACCGCTCCTTTAAGGTGCGAAAATTTCTCTCAACCTTGCCTTTGGACGCGCCGTCGCGGACTGGCGTATGAATTTCAACAATACCCACAGACGCACAGATTCTGGAAAGCTGTTCGTTGGAGTAGGGAGATCCATTATCGAGGTACAGCTTGCTGGGGATACCATAGGTTTCAATTGCTGTCTTCAGCACAATCTGGAAGTTATAAGCGTTGTCGCTGTAAAAGATCCTGCCGCCAACAATCATCCGAGAGAAGTCATCCACAATCATCACAAGATAGGTGCGCCGCGAAACCCCATTCTCTGTAATGTTCGGCATATAGCAAGTATCGCTCTGCCAGAGGCGACTGAATGCGGACTCTTCAAACGCTTTTCTGTCACGTACCTTCGGACTACGGGCAGATTTGAGATCATTAATCTTCACAAAGCGCTGGACAGAACGTACGCTGGTTGTGGCATCCAGAAACCCATCCTGCACAAGCATATTGTAGAGCATCGTTGCATTGAGCCGCGGATATTTTTCGCGGAGTTCATAAAGATGCTCAATTGCGGCACTGTCAAGCGACTTGCAGGAACCCTTGTCTGTTCGGACGGAGCGAATGAGTGAATCCAGTCCTCCTTTTCGGTAAAGCCACGCCCACTTGCCAATGGTGTCCGGCTTGAAGAGTCGGACTTCTCCGTTTGGAAGTGTGAGTGGCTGCGCTGCAACGCGTTTGCAGTAGGCAAGTTCGGATTCGTCGGTGTACAGATTTTGAATAAGCGGAGCTATGAGTGCAAATTTGAACTGAGCATATTCAATGGGATCAAGATTTTTGTGAGACATGAATTGCAGCCTCCTTTCCTGGCTGCAATCATCGTACCGCGCAAAAGCTCAAAGGTCGATTTCGGAATTATGTGCCGGGCAAAAAAAGACACCGCCACGGCATCCTTTCGGATGAGATCGTGTCGCTCCGGGCCACCGTAAAAACGAAAACTGAAACCTTTCCAAAAAACGTGTAGGGAAACACGGGATATCTTCAATTTTTCTAAGCGCTGCTTCTGTTACCCACGAAATGCGGTCAAGAACACGCACCCAGATATTGTGCTGTTCAAAGAACAAATGAATCCAGCTATACAGCGTAGATATCGAAATCGCCCACTGTTCGCAGATACTCGCTACCGGCTCACTTCGGTGCAAATAAGCGTACAGAACATGCAGGATGAATCTCAATGTGTAGGAACCATAGGGAATCAGCGCGTCAGCCAGCAGCGAATGCGTGTGCCGGCAGGATTCGCAACAAACTCTTGGTACCTCCAACTCAATCTCGCACCGCTCATTGGCAACAACCGTTATCATCATTCTCCGGTAGCTCCCAGATCTGCGGCACCGCCCAACTGCGCCACAACTCGGACACTTCAGCCTGAATAGACCGGTATGTTTCACGGAGTCCCTTATCAGTGTTTCATCCGATTTAGAAATAGAATTTAGCTTGCCAAGTACAGCTGGAACTGTTATCATAATTGTGTCTCATGGGCAGATCTCAGATCTGTTCGTGTTTCAAGATGAGGAGAGGGACCGGCTTGGTAGGCCTTTGGGTCCTTCTCCTTTTTTTCATAATAGCACGGTCCCCCACATGAGGGCAAGAAAATACCGTGTCGCTTCTAACGACACGGTTCTGTCAGCGACACGATATGGTACCCATGTTAGGCTCTCTCGGATTATATCCTGTCGCTATACTGTCGTAATTGCGGATTTTACCGTGTCGCCGTACACAAAAGCCTTTGCCGAGAGTGAATTTGAGAAATACCGTGTTATTCAGGATCGGCA
>CAVIHW010000095.1:0-2990 GCA_963642615.1 Oscillospiraceae bacterium
TGTTTCCTTACTCCCACTCGTTGCAGGGATTCACATCTTAAACAATTTTGTTTAGAGGATGTAGTGCCTGCTATTCTGATTATTTTGATTGCCCATATTATCGTAGCTATACGATGGATGCTTATCCAAATCTTATCAGCGGTGATAAATCACCATGGGGAGTACAAGGTAATTGTTCCGGGTGGCTGTTACCCTAATATAAATTTATATGCAAACCTGACGGTAAAAGCAAGATACTCTTTAATATTTTTCTTCTTCCGGTGTGTTCAGTTCATAATAATATTCCAACAGCTCACGGGAATAATTTTCAATTCTGCCAGAGGGCAGGATCAGCATTCGGCTGATGCCGATTTGTTCCACGAAAGATGGGTTGTGACTGACCACAATGATGGTTCCTTCAAACAGATTGAAATTGCCGCCGATGATCGCCTGCGTTTCCGGGTCAAGGTGGTTCGTCGGCTCGTCCAGGATCAGCAGATTGGCTTTTGGCAAAAGAACCTTGCATAAGGCAATTCGGGCTTTTTCACCGGGAGACAGAACAGCTACTTTCTTATTGACATCTTCCTCATAAAACAGAAAATTTCCGAGGATGCTGCGAAGTTGCCATTCCGTATAACCGTCAGTGTCTACATTCTCCAGAACTGTCTTTTCGAGATCAAGTTGCTCCAATTCCTGTGCATAATAGGCAACATCGGTTTTGGGATTGTATCGCACACGCCCTTGCTCCGGGGTCAGGATACCCATGATTAGTTTGAGCAATGTGGATTTACCAACGCCATTTTCGCCAACAACGAGAAAACGCTCTTTTCTGTTGATCTGGAAGGACAGGTCTTTATATAGCTGGGGCTGTCCCGGATAATGGAAGCTGATACTTTCTACCTCCAATGGCATCAATGCACCCTCACGCTTTGGGCGAATGTCCATCTTCACTCGCTTATAGACACGATCACGGGTTTTCAATTCCCGCTTTTTCTTTTCCAGACGCAAAGCACGTTCCTGACCCATGCGTTTTATGGCATGGTTGGTCTGGCTTGCCTGTTTTGCACGTTGTACAAATTCGGAAAGCTCTTTGATCTCTTTTTCCTGCTGCCGGATGCCCATCTCACGTAAGCGCTGCTCTTCGGCATATTTCTTTTTGTAAGTATAATAGTCGCCCTCATAAACAGAAATCTTATGGGTAACTTTATTGATGAACATGATTTTATTGATAATTTGATTCAAAAAATCAATATCATGGCTGATAATCAGCACCATGCCACGATAATTCTTCAGATAACCCGTCACAAAGTCCTTTGTGCTGGCATCCAGATGATTGGTCGGCTCGTCCAAAAGCAAGATTTCCGGCTTGGAGTATAAAACTCGGGCAAAAGCCATTTTGGATTTCTGCCCGCCGGACAATTCAGCCATGGGGCTTTCCAACAGCTCAAGGTCAATTTGCATACTGTCAACCAAATCCAGCAGAATTTCTTCCGCCTCGTAACAGTCGAAGTATTCAAGCCGATCCTGGAGTTTTCCCATCCGTTCCAATAATGAGCCTTGACCTGATGGATCAGCGGTTTCCAGTTTTGCATAAATCAGCTCCAGTTCTGCGTTGATCTTACGTATCGGACGTCCGTCCTGCAAATATTCCCAGACTGTTTGCTTTTCATCTTCTATTACGATTTCCTGCGGCAGATAGCCAATGCGGGCATTTCCAACGGTCATGGTGCCGCTGTCAAGTTCCAGTTCGTGCAGCAGAATACGGAACAGCGTTGTTTTGCCCGCACCGTTTACACCCACGATGCCGACTTTATCCCGGTCACCCAAAAGAAATTCCGCATCTTCGTATATCGTTTCCAGTCCAAAGGCAAGATTCATTTTACTGCCTTTCATAATGCTGAGATAACCTCCTTATGTTCGTTTCTGAATATAGACTAAGGTGATGATGGCAACACCCGGTTCAGAAACAGGCATAGCAAGCCAAACGCCCTGTATACCAAGCAGGAGCGGCAGTACGAGCAGCAGCAGTCCACTGATGGCCACACTGCGAAGAATTGCGATCATCATGGACCTGGCGCCGTGCATGGTAGACTGCAGGTGGTAAGTTGCCAAAACCGTGATGCCAAGGCACAGGAACAGCAGAAAATACGGACGAATAATGCTCGGTGCCGCTTCCATTACTTCCGGGGTCACATCCATGAACAGCCTGACAATTTGCTCCGGGAACAATTCTCCGATGGCTGTAAAAGCAATTCCCAAACCAATGACCGTTGCCAATGCCATTTTCCAAACCTGTTTGATACGGTCATGACGCTCTGCTCCGCAACTTGCGGAAACAATAGGCTGGATGGCCTGACCGACACCGCAGTACAATGCCTGAAACAGGGAACTGATGGTAGCCACAACGCCGTACAGAACAGAGGCGCCCACACCGCACAGAATACCTAAAAAGATCAATACGCCGTACAGCGGTGTAATGACTGCCATTGCCGCAGCACCCGCAGGGCCCTCCGACTGGCCGACCGCAATGGTATCGACAAAGCTGTAGATCGACATGACCATAGCACTTGCCATAGATGCAATTAGGAATTTCCTGTAAAGTTGTTTGATGTTACCTGTAATAAAATCCATAATTACCTCCTGAAAAATAAAAAACGCCGGTTAAGATGTTCCGCACAAAGCAGTTGTCTTATCCGGCGTCGCCAGTTACGCTGCGCTCGCCCTCCGACAAAAGTCCTTATGCGACATCTTATCCGGCGTTTGTAGTTACGACTACGAAAGCCTCTGATGAGTATTTTGTATTATGTCATATCATTGAAATTCTTTCAAGGGATATCAGAAAGAAAATTGCAACTGCAAATTGATTACTACTTTTCCCCACACTCTGGGCAAAATTTACTTCCTTGATGAAGCTGTCTTCCACAGTTCGAGCAAAACATAAGTGCATCCTCCATCAAACAAATACGTCCTGACATCATTCATTATTTCGCCTTGTTTCCTTACTCCCACTC
>CAVIHW010000096.1:0-1234 GCA_963642615.1 Oscillospiraceae bacterium
TCGGAGCTTAAGCAGCCGTGCTTTTCCAAAGAGGGCGACCTTTGGTGCTTGGGTAAGCATCGTGTATTTTGTGGTGATTCCACAGCGGCAGAATCCTATAAAGCTTTGATGGACGGCCAGAAAGCAAATCTTGTGCTTACGGACCCGCCTTACAACGTCGATGTTGAGGAAACGGCAGGCAAGATCATGAACGACAACATGGGAGACAGTGAGTTCTTCCAGTTCCTTCTGGGTGCTTACACGCAGATGCATGACAATCTTGCCGATGATGGCAGCATTTATGTGTTCCATGCAGATACGGAGGGCTTGAATTTCCGTAAGGCGTTCAAAGAGGCCGGGTTTTATCTTTCTGGGTGCTGCATCTGGAAGAAGAACGCATTGGTTCTTGGACGCAGTCCTTACCAATGGCAGCATGAACCGTGTCTTTATGGTTGGAAGCAGACCGGAAAACATCAATGGTACTCCGATAGAAAGCAGACAACCATCTGGGAGTATGACCGACCGAAGGCCAATAAAGACCATCCGACCATGAAGCCTATCGGTCTTATGAGCTATCCGATTCGTAATTCCACCATGACAAACGGCATCGTACTGGATCCATTCCTTGGCAGTGGTTCAACGCTCATTGCCTGCGAGGAAACAGAGCGTGTGTGCCGAGGAATTGAGTTAGATCCTAAGTTTGTGGATGTCATTGTGAAAAGATATATCGAACATCAGGAGGGGCATTACAACGATGTGTATGTCATCCGCGATGGTCAGAAGCTTAAGTTTGAGGAAGTGGCGACCTTTGAGTCGGAAAGCGAGGCTGCCGATGCTTGATGTGATTGGTAAGGAGGTCATTTAATATGGAACTCGTGCAGACAATTATCACGGTACTGCTTGTGCTTTTCGGATTGGCGGTGGCTTATTTCATCGTAGGATTACTCATCTTCGGGGTGGTTTTAAAGTTTATAAAAGACCACCGGTAATGCACATATTCATATCTGAAATCCTCTAAAAACTTGTCAGAAAATAATGGGTTTATACAGCAAAAATAACTGGACTTTTCCTTGATAGTACGCGAATATACGACTACCAAAAAAAGAAGGAGGATTTCAAAAATGAAGATCTTATACAACAGAAAGCAGACCTCAGAAAAGAAAAGCCTTATCAATCGCATCAGTGAACTGACCGGTGTAAAACCTAAGTACCTCGGAGCCCCAAACATGATCTACCAGATTGGACCCTATCAGGT
>CAVIHW010000096.1:1498-2886 GCA_963642615.1 Oscillospiraceae bacterium
AGTAACCACAGAGGAAGTTACTGCGGATGAGCCTACGGATGTGAATCTTCAGACCATCAGGACAGAAGCTGAACCTGTGAGACTGAGCATTGCATTCCCACTGAGTCAGCACACAAGCCAGAGCATCAGAAACCTTGTGAATCTGATTTACAGCAGAGGAAGCCTTGTGAGCAAGGCAGTGCAAGGAGAGTTCTTTGCACCACAGGAAATTGTGGATGCTCCGGAAGAAAAGAGAATGCTTACAGCTTTGGATGAAATCAATCGCTTTAAAAAGCTTGAAGCCGAGCTTGGAGTAGAAATAAAAGGCATCCGATTTGAAGAAGGAAAGGTAATCTTCACAGGCTTTCCGGAGACATCGGATGCTGATATTTTACTTGCCTTCCAGCATTTGGCTGAGAAGATGAACAAGCAGGCAATCGAGCAGAAGCGTATCCATCCAAAAGCGGTGAATGATGAGAATGAAAAGTACAGTATGAGGACCTGGCTTGTGCGCATCGGCATGGAAGGCAATCAGTACAAGAAAACGAGAAACATCCTTATGCAGTATCTGAAAGGGCACACTGCCTTTAGGACACCTGCGGATGCTGAACGCTGGAAAGCAAGGCAGGATGCATTGAAGGCAGAGAGAAAAGCAGCACAGGAGGCAGAACAATGTTTGGAGTAACAGAAAAACAGCTGGAACAGCTGAAAAGCCAATACCCAGAGGGGACAAAGTTGGAGCTTGTGGCGATGGATGATCCTCATGGTGTTCCGGCAGGAACTATAGGCGTGGTCGATTTTATTGACGATGCAGGCCAGATCCATATGAAATGGCAGACCGGAAGCTGCCTTGCCTTGATTCCCGGAGTAGACTGCTTTCGGAAGGTCTAAAAGGGAAAAATAGCGGTAATGCGGTGTGTAAGATACACAAGAAAAACACACAATCAAACCGCTATATCTGGTGGTTGTATACTTTTGAATTAACTTGATATAGTGTCTAACTAACGGTAATATGCACATACCAAAAGGAAAACACAGACAAACAGGGAGGTACACACCATGAACGAGAAGACCATGAAGCAGATTGAAGAAATGAAAAAGCAGACCATCGGAGTTGAGGTTGAGATGAACAACATCAGCCGTGAGAAGGCAGCAAGACTTGCCGCCGAGTTCTTCGGAACAGGCAGATACGAGTACACAGCCCGCAGAAACGGCTACGAAACCTGGTCGGCTTGGATGGCAGACGGAAGAGAATGGAAATTCCAGAAGGATGTGAGCATTGCCGGACCGGACAGCCAGAAATGCGAGATGGTTACCCCAATCCTTACCTACGCAGATATGGAAACCTTGCAGGAGCTTGTGAGAATCCTTAGAAAAGCGGGCGGGCGTTCGGATTATACAAGGGGATG
>CAVIHW010000097.1:0-2866 GCA_963642615.1 Oscillospiraceae bacterium
GAATTACTAAAAAAAATACAAAAGACCTTTGAACTGGAGACGGCAGAACTTCGGAAAGAAATTCAAAGCGGAGTAAAGACCTACGAAGAGGCATATCGTTATGCGGTCAGAGTTGGAGAAGCACTTTCGAAGTCTTTCGGAGTGAATATCACATCTGAGATACTCCCGGATGGTAGGATGTACTATAACATCGCTGATAAGGTGATCCGTCCAATGCTGGAAGCAGAGTATGAACTATCCTCAGAGGCAGCAGTCAGTGCACAGAGGAGCACGAATAAGGCAGCAGGTATCGGAATAAAAGCCCAGGCATCAGAATTTGATTCTGATAAGGCGCAGGGAATCATCGATCGAGTATCCTCACAGCCTTATGATGAGGTCAAGTGGATTCTGAACGAACCGGTGAAGACCTTTTCCAAGAATGTGGTAGACAACACGATCCAGAAGAACGTCGAATTTCAAGGGAAGAGCGGACTATCCCCGAAGATTATCAGAAAGGTATCAAGTGTCGCATGTGAGTGGTGTAAAGCTGTTGCCGGAACGTACGCCTATCCGGATGTGCCGAAAGATGTGTACAGGAGACATGAAAACTGCAATTGTGTTGTGGAATATGTCGAAGGTGGGAAGCACCAGAACGTGCACACAAAGATAACATATCAGTCCAGGGCAGAAAGAGAGCAGACGATCCAGGCGCGGATTGCAAAAATGGAGTCGGATAAGCTGGAAAATATCGAAAAAAGAAACAGCAATCTAAGCTATAACCTGCAGTTCTTTGCAAAGAAACACAAGGCGAACAAAGTACCGCAAAGCGATCTGCTGTGGGATTCTCTGGTGCAGGGAGATGTAGAGAAGCAATTAGGACAGGGAATCTTTGCATGGAAGCACGGCGGATATATTTATACGATTGAAATAACAGACAGATATGAATATAATGATTTAGGTGTCAAAAGGTACGTCCTTTTTAAACGATAACTGTTCTTTGAAAACTGAATATATTGTTGTAAAATTCTGTATTTTCCATTCATTTCTGGTATAATGGAAACAGTAGGAATGATTGGAGGCCATCTTATGTCTTTTGTTGAAAACCGATTGGAAGAACTGCAGCTTTCCCTGTTTGACCCATTAAACACAATGACTGAAAGGGAAAAGAAATTTCTTGACAGGTCATGGGCAAAATATTTTGCGGAATTTATTTTTCCCAAGATTGATGAAATCCCGTATGCTGTCTTATACAGCGATAAGGATTCACGCCCAAACACGCCTGTTAATGTCCAGATCGGCGCGCTACTGATCAAGGAACTGACCAACCTTTCAGATGATGAACTGCTGGAATCCCTGATGTTTGACATCCGGTTCCAGTATGCCCTCCACACAACGTCTTTTGCGGAACAGCCGCTCAGCGACAGGACACTCAGCCGTTTCCGCGCAAGGTGCGCCGCATATGAAACAGAGCATGGCGTTGATCTCCTTCATGAAACCATCACCTCCCTGTCATCGGAAATGGCGGAGCTAATGAGGATCGACAGCAGCCTGAAACGGATGGACAGCCTGATGGTCGCCTCCAATATCAAGCGGATGGGGCGCCTGGAACTGCTCTACACCTGCGTGGCAAACCTTGCGAAAGAGGTGGCAAAAAACCAGGAGCTCTCGGAACATCTGCGGCATTACACAGAAGCGGATGACAGGAACCGTATCATATACCACAACCACAGTGAGGAGACTTCCGTAAAGATAGAAACTGTCCTGAAGGATGCGGCTACATTGAAAGAGCTTTGTGGGGAGGATTATGATGACTCCAGCAGCTACCAGCTTCTTCTGCGTGTGCTGAAAGAGCAGGCCGTACAAAAGGAAGATGGAACCTACCGCCTGCGTACCAAAGAAGACGGTGGCATGGATGCATCCATCCTTCAGAACCCTGCCGACCCGGATGCGACATACCGTGAAAAAGCCGGGAAGCAACACCGTGGGTACGTGGCAAATGTCATAGAGGCATCCGGAAAAAACGGGAGCATCATTGAGGATTACCAGTATGAGCAGAATACCCACAGTGACAGCCAGTTCCTGAAAGAAACCCTCGACAGCATGGAGAAACAGGATGAAACAGTAACGATTGTTACGGATGGTGCCTACAGCGGTACGCAGAATGAAGAACTGGCTGCTGAAAAAAATGTACGCCTTGTCACCACAAACCTTACAGGGCGGGAAGCCGAAGACATTATGGCTGATTTTGAATTCAGCGAAGATGGCAGGAAAGTCATCAAATGTCCCGGCGGACATGAACCGAAAAGCTGTAGCTATAACCAGGGAACCGGCCAGTGTAGCATTTCTTTCCAAAAGAGCCAGTGCCAGGGCTGCCCATATAAAGAGCAGTGTCACCCTAAGATGTTCAAACGTGTAAGCCGGAAAACGGTATCATCCAAGTCGAGCCAGAGGGCGAAACAGCAAAGGGAACGAAGTACCGAAGATTTTAAAAAGCAAAGCCGATTTCGAAATGGGGTGGAAACAATACCATCCATCCTTCGCCGAAAATACGGAATTGATAAAATCCCGGTACGCGGACTGATACGGAGCCGTTTTTTCTTCGGATGTAAAATAGGTGCGCTAAATATCAAAAAGTTCTGCAGATATATGCAGGACCAGGATAAGTGCGCCCTTAAAATGGCAGTTGCCTAAAAAATGGTGGAATATCCCTCTGCCATACGCAACAAAAGCCATCCAAAATCATCATTTCCGAAAATTTACAGCAATATATTCAGTTTTCAAAGTTCCTATCGTGAAAAGGATAAAATACAAATACCCTTTTGACTACCTAATCATATAATATTTCTATTGGAAATAATTTTTACGCAAATTTCGATTGCATCATGTT
>CAVIHW010000098.1:0-2824 GCA_963642615.1 Oscillospiraceae bacterium
CGCATGATGTGCTCGCCGCTTTCCAGGTTACGGAATTCAACGACCGTACCAAGCATGTCGACAATCTTCTGATTGTTCCGGTGCAGCTTTTCAGCCTGTACCTTAAGAGTCTGGTAGGCCTTCCGCAGAACTGCGGTCTGCTCTTCTATCTTTTCCTCCAGCTGTAATTTATATTCATAAAGTCCTGCAACGTTCTTTACACGTTTCTGGATGATGACATTGTTGAATGGTTTGGCAATATAATCAGAGATACCAATATCAAAGCATTCCCGCTCAGTTTCGTAGGAATTTTCACCACTGATTACCAGAACCGGAATGGTTCCCATAATCTTGCGCTTGTTCAACTCTTCCAAAACCTGCTTACCGTCCATTTCCGGCATCACCAGATCCAAAAGAATCACGGACAGTTCGTCCTTCTGCTCTTCAATGATATCCAGTGCCTGCTTTCCGTTTTCTGCCTCTACGATGGTGTACTCATTTTCCAGAATTGATCCCAGAATTGACCGGTTAATTTCAACGTCATCAACTATCAGTACTTTGTCTCTCATTCATCCACCTTATTTCCCGAAAGAATTACTTTCGATTCTAATGTATCCGTTTCCTTCTCTTAACACAACATTCTGCAGCTCTTTGGACTGCCAGGTCAGACCGTTAATCTCCACCAAAACTCCCGGATGGATCGTTCCCATGGCAATAATGTTGCAGTCTTTTTTCTTCTTTTTCCTCTTTTCAATATCTTTTTTCTTTTTCTCAATATTATCTGCTTCTGCTTCCTTCGTATAGATCGCATCTTCCAGCTTTAAATACACCGGATTGATATTCCGGATTTCTTCCGGATATTTCTGACGCATATCCCAGAACGCATTTTTCAAAAGCCGCAATTCGTTCTTCACACGGCTCTCCTGCTCGGCAAGCTTCATTGCTTCCATATCGAGTGCACTCTTTTCACCAAGACAGATTCTGGTGTTAAGTCCCATTGCATTTCCCAGATGGATTGCCCGCACCTGAACACCGGCATAGGCATCGCCGCCAACAAGTACGCCATTTTTGCCGGATACTTCAATGTTTCCTCCGGCACGCAGCATACTGATCATACAGTAGTTCGCCTTAATATTCTGTCCGGCCATGACATTCGCCGCCTCAAAGAAGACACCAAGCACATCACCTCCGGCCTTTACAAAGCCACGGCCATCTGCGTTGTTGCCTTTCCGCAGGATAATGTCACCGCCTGCTTCAATGACCGCGCCTTCGGTAAATCCATTTACCAGGACATCACCGGTTACGCAGATATGGGTTCCTCTTCCCACGTCTCCACGGACATACAGGGAACCGTTAAAGGTCACATTACCACCGTTGGCAAGGGTGATATCATCCACTACCAGAAGGTTCGTAATAATCAGCCGGTCATCATGCAGCTCGACCTTTCCGTCAATCGCAGAAACATAGGTCTGATGATCCTGCAGCAGCATGAAGTTCTGTCCGGTCAGCACCTTCTTTTCTTTTCCTTTAATCGGAGGAAGGATTTCACCACTGATACGATAGCCTCCGGTTCCTTCTTCCGCCATATGATAAAAGGCAACCTTCTGGCCCTGCTTTACCATTTCAAACCACTTGGCATTCTGGTAATCCACCGAACCATCCTTCAAAAGGATCGGGTTATTCTTCAGATCGGTATCAAAGAAGAATTCATACCAGCCATCCTTACCTGCCGTCGGCTGCTTGCCTCTGGCAATCACATAAACATCTCCCTCGCAGGAACCGTCACAGATCTTATCCATGACCTCAAAATCAATTCCACGCTTGATGCCGTTTTGCTGGAAAGCCTGTAAAAGATCGTTACGGTCTACCTGCTTTCCTTTATCATGCAGGAAAATGGTTGCTTCCATTTTCTCTTTGTCTACAAACAATTCAAAATCACTGTACTTACTGGAAACCGTATTTGCAAGTCCCTGCAGGCGCTCGCCCTTTGCAAGGGTAAGTCTGCGTTCCTTCATCTGGCTTGCGGTATACATGAAGCTGCTGTACTGGTCAATCGGGAAGCCTTCCTCGATTCCCAGCCGGATCTCACGCATCTGTTCCCAGGAATACAACGGATTTAAGTACGGGGTGACATCCAGACGCTTATCAAGACCATAACGGACTTCCCGCATCTGCTGCCAGTTCATCTCATCTCCTGCATACAGGGAAACATCGATCTTCTCTTCCAAGCCCAGACGGATCTGACGAATGGATACGCCACGCAGACACGGTGAAATATACTCATCAATATTCGTGATGCCATTCTGGAGTGCCAGACGGATCTGCATCAGCTGCTCTTCGTCGTATCCTTCTGCCACATACTTACTGATATCCACTCCGGATGCTGCTGCGTGGCGAAGCTGCCTTAAAATTCCCGCCGGCATTTTCGTCTTATTGGAAAGATCAATTCCTTCCTGCAGTCCCTTGCGGATCTGACGCATGGTTTCAAACGGAATCTCTACCTTGGCATATTTTTCAACATCAACCTGATGTTCCAGTCCCTTACGGATCTCCTGCATCTGGAACCAGTCAAATTCCGGTCTGGCATAATATTTTACCGGAAGCTCTTTCTCCAATCCCAGACGGATTTCACGCATCTGAATCGCCAGATACTCGGGTTTTTCATAAAGAGAAACATCAAGACCCTGTGCACGTCCATCTTCTATTTCTTTTATCTGATCGGCAGTGTATGCTGTCTTAGTCATGATCAGTTCAGTCCCCTTCTGTAATCCTAATTGCTGCCTGTAAGACCTTATTCCGCCGCAAGCTGTGTTACAGCCTCAATTACTTTCTTGTACTGTTCACT
>CAVIHW010000099.1:0-2803 GCA_963642615.1 Oscillospiraceae bacterium
GAGTTTCAAGGGGGTTAGCAAGCCCCGATCCCTTTTAGGGTCGGGGTAATTGACATAGCTGTTTATCTTAAGAAAAATGGGGGGATTACAAAGAAATGGAACAAGACAGTGCTCAAAAACAATATGACAAGATGACAAAAACACCGGTTCACCAGCTGGTACTGCGGCTTGGGCTTCCCACCACCGTCAGCATGCTGGTGACCAGCATCTATAACATGGCCGATACCTTTTTCGTCAGCCAGCTCGGCACCAGTGTCAGCGGAGCTACCGGCGTGGTATTCGCGCTGATGGCTATTATCAATGCCTTTGGTTTTATGTTTGGACATGGTGCCGGCAGCAACATCAGCCGAAAGCTTGGCGCCCATGATGTGGAAAGTGCGCGTGTCTTCGCCTCCACAAGCTTTTTTCTATCACTGCTTTCCGGAGCGGTCATCTGCATATTCGGCTTCCTCTTTCATGCGCCATTCATGCGGCTCTTGGGAAGCACGGATTCGATCCTGCCCCACGCGATCGAATACAGTACCTGGATCCTCATTGCAGCTCCGGCCATGGCTTCCAGCTGCGTGATGAATAATATCCTGCGGTATGAAGGCAAAGCATTCTTTGCCATGCTGGGACTGGCCTCCGGCGGCATCCTCAATATTTTCGGAGACATGTTTTTGATCTTTGGACTGAACATGGGCGTGCGCGGTGCCGGTATCTCCACCGCTGTTTCACAGTATATCAGCATGGCAATCCTCATCAGCCCGTTTCTCAGAAGGAAGGTGCAGAGCCGCATCCATATCCGCTATGTGACCCGAAGCCTTGCTGATGTCAAAAATATCATCGCCACCGGTTTCCCAAGCCTTATGCGCCAGGGATTAAACAGCATGTCCGTGATGATCCTAAACCAGTGTTCTGCTGCCTATGGCGATGCTGCCATCGCTGCCATGAGCATTGTAACCCGCATCATCATGTTCCTGTTCTGCATTGCTCTCGGCATTGGCCAGGGCTTCCAGCCTGTCAGCGCATTTAACTACGGTGCGAAAAAATACAGCCGCGTGAGGGAGGCCTTCTGGTTCAGCATCCAGAGCAGCCTGGTTGTCATGACGATCTCCGCCCTGATCGGCATCGTATTTTCTGCTCCGATCGTAAGAATGTTCCGGGATGACCCGGCCGTGATCCAGATCGGTGTCACTGCCCTGCGCATCCAGTGCTTTGCCCTGTTTTTCATGCCATTTTCCCTGTGCGGAAATATGATGTTCCAGAGTATCGGGCAGAGCGGAAAGGCTACCTTCCTTGCCATGATCCGCAGCGGACTGGTCTTTATCCCGGTTCTTTGGATCCTCAGTCGGTGCATTGGGCTTTTGGGGATCCAGATGGCTCAGACCATTGCAGATGCGGTTGCTGCAGCCATTACAATTCCTATGGTAGTGAAATTTTTCCGGAGAATGCCGGAGGATGAAACAGAAGCTTAGACAACAAAGGAGACGACTTACGATGAAATTATTAAAACACGCTAATATCTACACTCCCACACCAGTTGGCTGCAAGGATATTTTGATTGAAGGGGAAAAGATCCTCCGGATTGCAGACCACATCGATGGCTACGAGAATCTTCCGGATGTGGAGATCTATGATCTGGACGGTAAAACCGTAGTTCCGGGCTACATCGATATGCACGTGCACATCACCGGCGGAGGTGGAGAACAAGGCCCGGCATCACGGGTGCCGGAATCTTCCCTGAGTGTATTTTTCAAGAATGGGATCACCACCGCAGTAGGACTTTTAGGAACCGATGGGATCACCAGAAGTGTGGAAAATCTGGTAGCGAAGGCACGGGCACTGACGGAAGAGGGCATGACCGTGTATACACTGACCAGTTCTTATGGCTATCCTCCCACTACCATTACCGGCAGTGTGGAAAAGGATATCGTGATGATCCCGCCGATGATCGGTGTGAAAGTAGCAGTTTCCGACCATCGAAGCTCTAATCCAAGCGGAAAAGACCTGATCGCCCTTGCAACAGCAGCCAGAAGGGCCGGATTGTTAAGCGGTACACCGGGATTAGTGACCATGCATATGGGCAGCGGAAAGGGCAAATTGGATCCGATTTTTTATGTGCTGGATCACTCCGATGTTCCGGCAAAGAACCTCCTTCCGACCCATATGCTTCGAACACCGGAGCTGATGGACGCAGGCGTAGAACTGGTAAAACGAGGCGGATATATAGACTGTACCGCTGGCTCGGATGACAACCTGGCAGAGACGCAGGCAGTGAAGCTGTTGGATCTGCTTTCCCGTGACGGCATGGATCCGGATCATGTGACTCTCTCAAGTGATGCGTTCGGCAGTCAGCCGCGCTTTAATGCTGCCGGTGAATGCGTGGGACTTACTTACGCTTCTCCGAAATATCTTCATAAAACCATCCAGATCCTGGTTCGGATGGGAATGCCTCTGGAACAGGCACTGAAGCTGTTAACCACCACTCCCGCTGTCCTGTTAGGCAAAGAAGGCCAGAAAGGCTGCGTTGCAGCAGGCGCTGATGCGGATCTTCTGGTGCTGGATGAAAAACTGGAGATCACCAGCCTTTTTGCGAAAGGGAAGGTGGCTCTGTGGGAGAAGGAAGTGCGGATGAAGGGCAGGTTTGAGGAGTGATGTCCAGACGGACCGTGCACGCAAGAATCCATGAGTCCGAAGTTTGGAGAGCTGTCATACCCCTGCGCCGACCCATTGGAATTTGTTTTGTGAGCGAGCATAGCGTCTCCACGGAGACCTTGTCTGAGCGTGCAGCGCACGCGAGTTTGGTCGCAGGGGAGACAAT
>CAVIHW010000100.1:0-2712 GCA_963642615.1 Oscillospiraceae bacterium
TTACCTGACCATCCCACATAAAGGAGATGATTTTCTTCAAATAGCGATCTCGTTTTATTTCCATAACCCAACCTCCGTTGAAAACTTGCTGGTATTATCATACTACTTTTCAATGGTTATTATACTCCGACGCAAGTAGAAAATCAACGATCTTGTTGAAGAGTTTGCGAATAAACCCGACAACATTTCAATGAAATAAGCAGGGAGGTACACCACCATACAACTTGACACCATTCATATCGGCGAATGCTGCGAAATCCCGAAGCCTCAGCCCGATGCCAGGGTGTATTGTTGTATGATCCCCTCTTTCAGATGTCGTCTTTCGTTTTCCGACTCCACGCCCTGAGGGAAAAACAGCCCGGACATTCAAGTGTCCGGGCTGTCCGTCTCGCAGAGCACATATGTTCCTGTCAGGGGAGCATCGTCGGTCGCCATCCATGTCCCCACATCATCCACATCCACCTACTCGCTGCCGCTCAATCAGCCGTGCAGAAAATCCAGGCACCGCTGCTTGTAATCCGGTGCTTCATCATATACGCCATGACCGTAGTTATCATCGTAGAGATGGATCTCACAGCCAAGCGCTTCGGCGATCTGCTTTGATCCTTCTGCCGTTACGACCTGATCCCTCTCAGCGCCAAGCACCAGAACCGGGCACTGGATCGCGGAAAGCTTATCGAAACAGTCAAAGCTCACGCAGGCCTCCGCCAAAATGATAAACCGCCGGTATTCCTCGTCGCCGATCCCCCGATTGGAGGAGATCAGGGTCTCACGATAGACCTTCAGCGTCGCCTCGGAATAGACCCTGTCCGCAAAGCCCGCAAGAAGGCCCTCTTCATCCTTTGCTTCCGCCAGATGTATCCACTCATCGAGGACTTTCCTGCATGTATCGTTTGCCCTGGCAAGTGTCGAGCCGAGGATCATCTTATGCACCAGTTCCGGATGGTCAATAGCCAGACACAGTGCGATCATGCCGCCCTGCGATGCGCCGAATATATCAGCCTCTGTAATATTCAGCGCCTGCATGGCCGCCGCAGTATCTTCCGCCATATCCTTTACGGTATATCCACTTTTGAGGTCTTTGACCCGGTCAAAAACATATACGGTATACGCTTCGGAAAAAGCCTGATATGCCTCCGCAATTGCATCGGCCGAGTCCATTACGCTGTGTACGGACATCCCGGGGAGAATGACCAAGCTCTTTTTTCCACAGCCAAATACAGCATAATTCATTTCCGAATCGCCGAGTGAAACGGTTTTTACGCTCACTGCCAATGACGATTCAGCAGACAGTTTTTCGGCCGGTTCCTTCGCCTGATGCCTTTGGCATCCCGTCAGCCCGGCCAGCAGCATGCTAATCAGCAATGATGTGATTCTTTTTTTCACCGCGCATATCTCCTTTGAACGAATGCCTGGGTTGGCTGCGCGGAATTCAGATGATCGTTCGTCCGCTTATTTTACAAAGAGCAAGGATGATCACCGTGAATACCGCCGGAGTCAAAATGGATATCAGCCGGTTTCTTTTCTCCCGCTGGATCTGGAAGCTCATGAAAAAGATTGAGGCAATGCACACGGCACAGCTGAGAAGATGGTGCGGGAAACTGCGGACCATCTGCGCGAAATAATGAACGCCGAGCACCGCCTGAATCGTGTTTCCGATCCCAAGGATCACCGCACCGAGCACATTCTGTTTTTTGCAGTAATGGGCGATCAAGCCTCCCGGCAAGGTAAGAAAGGTAGCCGGGAGCCAAATGGAACGGTAATAATACCATCCCATATCCGGTTCAAGCGTTCCGAGCAATATCTGGATCGCGAATACCAACGGCTGGCTGATCAGGAAGAACACAAAGCATTTCAGCATAGCTTCCCAGCTTTTATCGCAGTTCACCACAACGATGACCGCAAAAATGACCCACCACTCATAGGATATTCCGATGTCCTGAAAGGAGGTTTCCTTCAGAATGTCAAAGCACATGACTGCGCCGGTATAAATACCTGCAGCTGCGGCAAAAAGAACCACAGCGGCCCAGCGCATCCGTAATTTTTCAAATATACATTTCATAAAACCACCCTTTATAAATCAAGGCTATCCGGATTCAACACTATCCCTGATTTAATCAGGCATTGATAGGATAGCTTGAACAGAAGACAGGATTTTCCGTTTCCCATAATTGCATTATACTCACGGCCAGAGGCAGAGTCAATATTATACTACTGAAGTAGAAACAAGAAAAAGAGGCCCTTCCGGTTTGAACCGGAAAGGCCTCTTTCATGGTCAGGCTTTGGCGACGTAGTCAAGGGGAAGCCTTTTGGCTCCGCTTTTCAGCTTGCCCCGCTTGATAGCCCTTATGCCGGTGCTCTCGGCAACGATGGTATAAATACCGGGCTTGATGAAGCCGGTAGAACCATATTCCGTGGATCTACCAACAACTGATGGCACTGTCTTCTTCAGATCTCAACAAATGTGCAGGAGGTAAGCTGCGGTATGCTGTGTTTGGCCTGAACCAGATGTATGTTACTTCTTGTCCATACCCCACCCAGACTGCAAACGAGCCGTTGGAAAGTGCGAAGCCCCATAGTCTGCTCCTCAGAAGAGCATGTTGGGTGTGTCCTCAGACTCTGGCGGATTCGCCTGCGTTGGATGTACCGATGACTTCATCGGCTCCCGCAGATAGTGCGCTGTCAGCCACGCCTGATAGTGGATCTTGGTCA
>CAVIHW010000101.1:0-2539 GCA_963642615.1 Oscillospiraceae bacterium
CCCAGAACATAATAACAGCTTTCCGGAACAACCACGGTAATGCCATTCTGGATGACAGTTTCGCCGCCCGATGCCGCAATTCTTTTGACCAACAGCCGCCCATTATGTTCAAAGACTATGATATCCCCATCCGTCAGCTCTCCGTATAGCCGCACGCCAAGGATAAATGAATCCTTCTCCAGCGTTGGTTCCATGGACTCTGTGGGGACATAACCGAGGAACAGTACTGTTTTCATGAGAATAAACAACAGAAGCGAAAGAAGCGCAGGAATTACCATCCATCGAATGCTTTTGATCGGCTTCATGATCTCCTCCTAAATCAAAAAAACCGCCTTCGGCAGTTCAAATGAACTGCCGAAGGCGGTTTGCTTTCTATATTTTCAATTACACATCAGAATGCTGAGAGTGCTGGGTGCG
Organism: Oscillospiraceae bacterium; assembly: GCA_963642615.1. Classification (GTDB taxonomy): domain Bacteria; phylum Bacillota; class Clostridia; order Lachnospirales; family Lachnospiraceae; genus Brotaphodocola. Next base: position 418 of record CAVIHW010000101.1, read on the forward strand.
ACCTGAGATATTTTCTGGTTCGGGAAATTCGGGCTGCAACGCATTTGTCGCTTTCCCCAAGTATGCTGCCGATCTCTGCACAGGAATATCCTTCGGCACTGAGCCGGATCGCACGAATTCCCTTGGACATTGCGTCTGATGAATCCGACTCTAAGCGGTCAAGGATCAGACTGAGTTCCTGATGTTCATCGGTATAGCCCTCGCTGCCGTAAATGTCAGGGATCAATTCGCACTCCCTTGCCGCGCGTCTGTTGGCATAGATCAATGCCGTACAAATCTCGTTCCAGATCAGCCGGTAAGCATAGGTAGAGAAACACCCGCCCTTGTCGCTGTATGCCGCCTTGCAAAGCCCGATGCAGCCGATCTGATATAGATCGTCATAACTGAAGATGCTGCTTTGCCCCGGGGCATGGACCTTGTCCTTAATAACTTTCCCGACCAGTCCCAGATTCTGCTCTACTTTTCTCTGTTGAAATTGTGTGAGAGTCATGATGCTGCGCCTCCTTTACAGGAACGAAGACAGGTTGACAGTTGTTTCTTACGCAGTTTCATGAGTTTTTGACTTTCCGTAATGACTTCGTTGCAGTAATACTCGCCGAGAAAACCGATGTGTGCTTCGGAGAGCGGCACCTGTAAAAGATCTGCCAGCCACAGGTAGGCGTCCTGCTTGCTCATCAGACCGCTCAGGTACAGCTGATCGAAATAATGGTGTGCCTGATTCCGGAGCACGCGCAGTTTGCGGTTGGCCAGTGTACCCACAGGGATACTCGTACCCGGATGGGTGCGGACATAGGCGTCACAGCGCGGATAATTGCTGCAGACATAGAGCATGGTATGGTTGGGGTTTTCATGATAAATGCCGTCGGCAGAACGCAGCACAACGGTGCCGCCGCAGTACTGGCAGCGCATTGCGGACGGAGTCATTCCTTTCTTCTTTCTCTTGTGTCTCACGGTTTCTTTCACCTCCGTCGGATATATAGAGAAAGGCCGGAAAACTGCATGAAAACAATGGACGGCAAAGTCGGTTTCTACATACCGAACACGGTCCTGTCATCACAGCAGCCTTCCGGCCAATGAGTTCAGTTGTGGCTTGCACCGTATGGATCGCTCAGTGCGCAGATCCGTAACAGTTTCTCTCCCGCAGGGAGAGTCTGACTCCGGGAGCTCTTCCGAAGTACTGAAAGCCTGAGTGCAAGCCCCTGCCACGGTTACAGCTTAGCACAGAGCGGTATAAATGTCAAGCCTTTAGAGAATATTATATGCATTAAAATGCGAATATTTCTTATGGTTTTGTTTTTCGAGGTTTTGTCTGAGTCTGGAGGCAGCTGCACCCTCCCAGGACTCCGTTCCATGTCCGGAAACAGACGCATCAATATTCTCGATCGTCCCCATCTTCATCTACGTCCGCATCGTCAAAATCATACTGAGACCGTTCTGCGGGAAGTCGGTTCCGGATAATATACATGGCGGCCAGCGCACCTACTGCAAGCAAAAGCCCGCCGCCAAACAGGATAAGGTGTATCACGGGAATTCCTCCAACGGAGGCGGTATCCTTGTTCTGAGTCTGGGCATCGTCTGCCTCTCCGGCTTCAGGTGCAGTATCTGAGATAGCTGGGCTGCTCTGAATCCCTGCCATCCCGGATGCAGCAGCTTCACTCGGCTCCGGTGCTGCTGTGCCGGAATTCAGGCAGGAGAGAATATAACTGTTGCTGCAACCCAGTTCGGTACGTAGGACTCCGTCCTGGCCCACGGTAATCGTACCCGGATAGAGTCCGGTGTCCGTTTTGAGTTGGAATTCTACCCCTGCCCACCGGGGGCCAAGCTGCACCTCCAAGACAGATGGCTGCGCTACCTGAAGTTCCGTACCGTCTGTATCATCGTTGGCGGCAAAGGCGATACCCGTGCATATGAGGATACAGCACAGTAGGGTCAATGCTGTATTGACGCCTATTTTGATTGTTTTCATCATGACCTCCTGTAAAAAGCACAGAAAAGGACGGCCTGATTTCTCAAGCCGTCCTTTTCTGATGTTATATGTCTGTTACTTGATTGCATCCTTGAGGGCTTTCCCCGCCTTAAAGGAGGGAGTCTTGCTGGCAGGGATCTCGATCGTTTCTCCGGT
>CAVIHW010000102.1:0-2498 GCA_963642615.1 Oscillospiraceae bacterium
GAAATCCGGCGAGACAAATTTGAGTAGGAGGTAACAGGTATGACGGATTTCAATCAGAAGACCCATGACACCGATGTGGGCAGTTATGGTGGACAGTCGAGGCAGATGATGGAGGTGTTTGAGAACCAGGAGTTTGGTTCAATCCGGTTGTTACAGGAGGCAGGTAAGACCTTCTTCTGCGCAAGCGACGTGGCGAAAGCGTTGGGGTATGTGAATCCCTACGCCGCAGTGAAACGCCATTGCAGAGGCCCCCTAACGAAACGCGAGGGGGTCGTTCAGAAGGTGCAAGCATGGTGTATATGAGCGATTCCGTTTTGGATCAGGTGATTCAGCATCCGGAGGTCATCTACACCCTGGCGCAGGAGCTTGTAGCCGAGAGAGAGCAGCTTGAGGGTATCCGCAAACAGCTGGATGCAGCGCAGTCCAAGTGGCTGGCTGATGCCTCTTGCAGACAAATCTGCAAGGGGTTATTTTATTGTCCGGGATTGCTACGGCAGAAGCGGAAAACTGGTGCAGCAGACAAGAGTGACCTGCAAGGGAAAGAATCATCTCTTCAGGTTGTTTAAGAAATGGGGTGTGATCGAATACGCTTTTTACAGAGGGAAGACTTCAAGCGTTTGAACGCATGATGCAGGATACCGGCAAATACCATCACCGGGAGGACAGCGAAGATCGTCCGCGCAAATGTCCGAAGAAAAAAGCGGAGCTTGCGAAAAAGGATGGTGAGCACCATGCCGGTATTCAGGGTTGAGAAAAACAGCAATTACACAACGATGTGCAATTACCACCTGCGGGATCAGGGGCTCAGCCTGAAAGGAAAAGGACTTCTCTCCATGCTGCTCAGTTTGCCGGACACATGGAACTATTCGGTACGGGGATTATCTTCGATTACGCCGGATGGTGTAGATGGAGTGCTTACGGCTCTAAAAGAGCTGGAGCGTCTTGGGTATCTGGAAAGGAACCAGCAGCGTGAGAGTAACGGTCGGATGGGCAGAGCGGAGTATGTGATTTATGAGATGCCAAGGAAAAAGCCGTGTTCGGAATCACCGTGTACGGAAAAGCCGTATACGGTAAATCCGGATACGGACACACCGGTTACGGAAAATCCCGCGCAATTAAGTACTAATAGAACAAGTACTGAAACAATCAATAAAAGAGAGAAGAAGGAAATCCAGCACCGGTATGGCTCATACGAAAATGTCCTGCTTTCTGACACGGAATACGCCAAGCTCCGACAGGAGTTCCCAGGAGATTATCAGATGCGGGTTGAACGGCTTTCTGAGTATATGGCCTCCACCGGCAGGAGCTACAAAAATCACCTTGCCACAATCCGAAGCTGGGCGAAGAGAGAAAAGCCGAAGTATAACCCGGCAGACTACACATTTGAGGAAGGAGACAGCCTATGAGCGACATGGTGCCTGAAGTTTTGAATGCGGCGTTGGATTCGCTCTTTACGCCGAAAGAACCCAGAGAGCAGGAATACCAGGGCGAGGACGGACTGCTGTATTGCCGAAGCTGCCATACGCCGGTGCAGTGCAGGGTAAAGCTCTGGGGCAGAGACAAGATTGTTCCCTGCCTTTGTAGATGCCAGCAGGAGGCAATGGCGGAAAAGAAACGCCAAGATGAGCTGGTGGAGCGGCAGCGTAAAATCAGACAGTTGAAAGCAACGGGGATTCAGGAAAAGCATCTTCTGGAATGGAATTTTGCCGTTGCAGAAGACAACAAGGATATCCAGATGGCAAAACGCTATGTGGAGCAGTGGAAAAAGGTCAAGGCTGAAAACCTTGGCCTTTTGTTATGGGGAGATGTCGGAACCGGAAAGTCCTTTGTGGCGGCATGTATTGCCAATGCGCTGTTGGAACAGGGTATTCCGGTTTTGATGACGAACTTCTCCAAAATCCTGAACCAGATGGGTGCCATGTATTCGGAAGAACGATACCGGTATATTGCTTCGTTTTCCAACTATTCCTTGTTGATTCTGGATGATCTGGGAATTGAGCGTAGCACCGAATATGCGCTGGAGCAGGTCTACGCTGTCATTGATGAGCGTTACAAGTCCGGGCTTCCGGTCATTATCACAACCAATCTGAAGATTGCTGAAATCCGCAATCCGCAGGATGTGGCATACGCCCGGATTTACAGCAGGATTCTGGAAATGTGTACGCCAGTGCGAATCAGCGGAGAGGACCGCAGAAAAAGCATTGGAAAAGAAAAACAGCAGGTCGTTAAGGAGGTACTTGATCTATGAAGTGCAAGGCAAAAAAGGCGTTTTTCGCAGGTAAGAATGACATCTATCACCGCTGGAAGGAGGTTAAGAAGCTGAATGGCAAAAGCAAAAACCAGTATTACAACAGAAAACCGCAGTGGCTCAGCTGCCGACGCTGCGGCTAAGGAGCAGCGGACGGAGATGCCGCTTTCTGACCTGCATCCCTTTGAAGGGCATCCCTTTAAGGTGCTGGACGATGAGCTGATGGAACAGACCGTGGAGAGCATCAAGC
>CAVIHW010000103.1:0-2478 GCA_963642615.1 Oscillospiraceae bacterium
GCAAAATGCACTTTCCGCCATCCAACACAGCCAGTTCATCCACCGAAGCCAGGTCTTTAACACAATGTCAAGTGATGAATTCAGACATCCCAAAAAAAGCACGAAAAAAAGCCCTCCTCCCGTTTAAAGGAGAAGGGCTGTCATGCTCTTATAATCTATTCTGTTATCGTCGGAATCTCACCAACAAAATTATAAATGATTCGGACTTCCTGTGTTTTCTGTCCGTCAACCTTTTTGACCTCGCCAATCAGTATTTTACTGATCAGGCGGTTCAACACCACCTCATCTAATTCTCTGATGGTGGCATACTGGCGGATTTCACGGATGAATGTGCGTACATCGTTTTCCTGTGTATCCGACTGATGCATTACCATGCTTAGTTCATGCAGCCGATCCTGGTTTGTTTTCTGCTCCTGCTCGATAGCAGCTGTCAATTTCATAAATCGCTGTTCTGAAAGGATTCCCTTTGCTTTATCTGTATAAAGACTGAGAAACATATCGTCGATTTCCTTATTCCGAACTTCCAGCCGCTCAATTTCTTTCTGCATTTGTGCCGTGTCTGCCATATACTGCCGTTCCATCCGGTTACTGAGCCTCTGATAAAAGGCATCTGCATCTTTCAGCGCCAATGCTGCCATTTCCTGAATGTCCCGCAGCACAAGGTCATAGAGGTCTCTGGCCTCAATCTTGTGGCTGCTGCATACATCCTTTCCCATCCGGTTATAGGTTTGGCAGATATAATAAGCCTTATCAATCGGTGTACGTTCTTCTCCGGTAAAACGGTTTTTACTGGTTCTGCCAACCTTTTCATAGCGTACCTGCATGGACTTTCCACATGTTGCACAGTATACGATTCCATGAAACAGGTTATAAAACGGGCAGTTGTTTCCCTCCATGATAGTCGGGCGGCGGTCAATCAACTCCTGAACCTTTTGCCATTCGTCTGCCGGTATAATAGCTTCATGACAGTTTTCAATGATCTCCCAGTCCTTCCGTGGAATGAAATTCACAGTGCCGGAACGGATTCCTTTCTGGTGTGTCCGGCAAACCAGATGTGCTCCCTTATAAAACGGGTTTCGAAGAATGTGGCTGATTCTTGAAGCACTCCAAAAATAATAATTGGCATCAAACTCTGTATTTTTCTTAACGTGGGTAATAGGAACTTTTTCTTCCATCAGCTGTTTTGAGATGCGCATACAGCCCATCCCATCCAGAGCAAGATCATAAATATGCCGGATCACAGGTGCTGTCTCCGGGTCGATGATCAAATGCCCCTTGTCATCCGGATCACGCTTCAAGCCAAATGGCGGCTGTCCTCCCGTAAATTTCCCCTGTCGAGAGCGTGTCATGCGCCCGGCAAGAACCTTTTTGGAAATATCCCGACTGTACATGTCATTCAGGATGTTTTTAAACGGCGTGATATCCATTTCCTGACGTGTCAGGCTGTCTACGCCATCGGTGATAGCAATATAACGTACATTGTGTTTTGGGAAAAAGATCTCGATATAACTGCCTGCCTCGATATAATTACGTCCAAGACGGCTCAAATCTTTTGTGATGACGCATCCAACCTTACCGGCTTCAATATCCGCGATCATACGCTGGAACGAAGGACGGTTGAAATTCCGTCCGGTATAACCGTCATCTACATAATACTCATACTGGAACATCCCATTCTTCTCAGCATAGTCCCGAAGCATAAGCTTCTGATTGCTGATACTCATGCTTTCATTTTCACGACCATCTTCCAGTGAGAGCCTGCAATAGAGTGCTGTGATCTGTTGTGTGAATTGTTTTTTCCTGCTCATAGTTTTTCTCCTTCTATGAACAGGGGCACGATATGATTATAATACCATGCCCCTGCCGCTTCTTCAACTGTTTTTCTGGCCGTCAGCTTGCTTTCCGCTCCATCCATTCTTCAAACTGTTCCTGTGTCTGGCGTTCAATGAGTTGCTCAAAAGCCTCTTTCATCGGCTTTTCTCCCTGAAATTCCCGTGTTACAATAAATTTCACTTTCTTCGTTTCTCTCTTTTCATTTTTCAGCATTTTTACCATAGGCAACCTCCTGCAAAATATGATAATAACTTCAAAACTGCCTGCTCATCCTGCTCACACTGCGCCAATTGGAGCAGACTGAGCAGAGTGAGCACCCTTTTTCCTACTTGTTTCTAATCCCATGGTGTCTTTCCGCTCACTGGCACAAAGGGACTTAAATCCACGTTGTGAAATCCCCGACAGGCACCGATGCACTTGTCATCATAGATAATCCCAAGGGATTTCTGCTGTTCCTTCATCTGATGGATAAATGTCGAGGCTGCTAACGGTTTTTCCAGATTATCCTGGCACCACCGCACATATGCCTGGTAAAAATCCGTAGATTTACATTTAGAGCCGGTTAAAACGCTGAAATAGCCCTCGGACTTCAAAAAGCTCGTCACATTGTTGCCCTGCTCCATGGCTTCCTTCAGGTTGTTGGCT
>CAVIHW010000104.1:0-2410 GCA_963642615.1 Oscillospiraceae bacterium
GAGGATGAGATGGAGGCTCTGCTTGGGGGTGATTCTTAATGGCAAAGGAGACTAGGCCAAAGGATTATCCCAAGCTGAAAGGCTATAAGCCCACAAGGTTTATGCTGGAAACTTCCCATTACGACAAGAAGAAGGCAGACCGTGCGGTTACCTTTATTGAGAATCTCTGCCATACCAAAGGCAAATGGGCAGGAACAAGGTTCTGGCTCTTGCCCTGGCAGGAGCAGCTGATTCGGGATATCTTTGGAATTGTGAAGCCTGATGGAAACAGGCAGTTCCGGACGGCCTTCGTTGAGATCTGTAAGAAGGTTGGTAAATCTGAACTGGCTGCTGCGGTTGCTCTGTATCTGCTCTATGCAGACAATGAACCTTCAGCTGAAGTGTACGGTGCAGCGGCGGACCGGCAGCAGGCCTCTATCGTATTTGATGTGGCAAGGCAGATGGTTGAAATGTCGCCGGCACTGATGAAACGGTCCAAACTGATGTCAGCCACAAAGCGAATCGTAAACTATGGCAACGCCGGATTTTACCAGGTGCTTTCAGCTGAGGTTGGTAGCAAGCATGGCTTTTCGATTTCGGGACTTGTGTTCGATGAAATTCATACACAGCCGAATCGTCAGCTATATGACGTGCTTACCAAGTACAGTTCTGATGCTCGTCAGAATCCTCTGCACTTTATTATCACAACAGCAGGCAATGACAGGCATTCTATTGCATTTGAACTTCATACCAAGGCAATTGATATTATCGAAGGCCGGCGTGTGGACCCAACCTTCTATCCTGTGGTCTATGGACTGAAGGATGATGAGGACTGGGAGGACGAAGCAAACTGGTACAAAGTGAATCCCTCTCTTGGGTACACCGTTGATATTGAAAGACTTCGTGATGCTTATCGTGAAGCAAAGCAGAATCCGGCTGATGAGATTACTTTCAAATGGCTCAGGATGAATATGTGGGTTTCGAGTACAACGTCCTGGATTCCGGATGCAATCTTCATGAAGGGCAATGAGCCAATTGATACGAGGATGCTGGAAGGCAGGGACTGTTATGCTGGTCTGGATCTTTCCAGTACCGGAGATATTACAGCGCTTGTGCTGATGTTTCCGCCGAGAGATGCGGATGAGAAATACATTCTGATTCCATATTTCTGGGTGCCGGAAGAGACAATTCCGCAGAGAGTGAAAGCCAATTCAGTTCCTTATGATGTCTGGGAGAAACAGGGATATCTGTTGGCAACAGAAGGCAATGTGATCCATTACGATTTTATTGAGAAGTTTATCTGCGACCTGGCTGAGAAGTATCACATCCTAGAAATCGCAGTGGATCGTTGGAACGCAACACATATGATCCAGAATCTGGAGGACCAGGGTTTTACAATGGTGCCTTTTGGACAGGGTTTTGCCAGTATGAGTACACCGACCAAGGAGTTCTACAGACTTCTGATGGAGGGTCAGATCATTCATGCTGGTCATCCGGTACTTCGCTGGATGGCAGGAAATGTGGTTGTCGAAACGGATGCCGCAGAAAACATAAAAGTTACTAAGGCAAAGTCGAAGGAAAAGATAGACGGTATAGTTGCTTCAATCATGGCTTTAGACAGATGCCTTCGAAATGAAGGGGAGTCGCAGGGCAGCGTTTACGATCAGAGAGGGTTATTGGTGTTTTAGATGAAGGGAATTATCGCAGGTGTTCTTATAGTGATTGCCGGAGCAATTGCTTTGGCGGTTACTGGATTTATACAGATTGTAAGGGCATGGAATTATATTTTCAGATAAGGAGATTACATGGGATTTTTCAGCAGCATATTCAGGGGCAGGGATGCTCCTACAAATAGAACGTCTGGAAGTTCTTACTCATTCTTCATGGGTGGAAGTTCTTCTGGAAAACGTGTAAATGAGAGAACGGCAATGCAGATGACGGCGGTGTACTCCTGCGTGAGAATCCTGTCGGAGGCTGTGGCCGGACTTCCTTTACAGTTTTACAAATACAATTCAGATGGCGGTAAGGAAAAAGCGGTGGATCATCCGCTTTATTTTTTGCTCCATGATGAGCCGAATCCGGAGATGACAAGTTTCATTTTCAGGGAGACATTGATGACGCATTTGCTCCTTTGGGGCAATGCCTACAGTCAGATCATCCGAAATGCCAGAGGGGAGATCATTGCTCTATATCCTCTGATGCCGGATCGAATGGAAGTCAACCGTGATGCAAATGGTCAGATCTATTATGAATATTATACCAGCACAGATGATGCTCATACGATGAAAGGTTCTTCGGTAATCTTGCAGCCTTCTGATGTGCTGCATATTCCGGGACTTGGCTTTGATGGCCTGGTTGGATATTCTCCAATCGCTATGGCCAAGAATGCTATCGGTATGGCAATTGCCTGTGAGGAGTATGGAGCAAAGTT
>CAVIHW010000105.1:0-2127 GCA_963642615.1 Oscillospiraceae bacterium
TCTGCCGAAGCCCGTAAATGCCGGACTCCAGCATAGATTTCTTTACATAATAATTCAGCGCTGTATCATAGAACTGAAAGGAGGATTGTTCTATGATTACAGATTTGACAGAACTTATCCAATTATGTAAAGATGAGCTGCATGACAGGGAGTATCATGCACATCATGCAAGTAGTCTCACATCTGAATGGAATGCGATTTCCTGTTGGCTTGAAGAGCATGAAATCCAAGAGTTCAATCGGGAGACAGCTTTTTCTTACTGTGACGAAATGATTGGCTCGCACATCCTCACCGGAGAGATGAGCGGCAGGCAAAAGAAAAGGCTTCGGGCGATTCGGATGTTACTATCTTACCAGGAAACGGGCGATTTTGAATTCCGTACACCAAGTGTAGAATACACATTCCCCGGAGATACAGGAGAAATCATTCTCCGTTATCTTCAGCACGAAAAGGATCGGGGGCGGTCGGAAACGACTATCCGCTGCAAACGGGCGGCTCTTTGTCAGTTTAACCATTATCTCATGGAAGCCGGACTCAGCTTTAATAACTTGGGAGTGGATGAGATTGAAAAGTATTTCGCTCTCACCTGCAGAGAAAGCCTTTCGTTACGCCATAACAATGCCAACCACCTGCGCCAACTGTTTCATTACCTTTATGAATTTAGTATTACTGAGAAGAACCATGCTCTTTTTGTGTTAAAAGACCAGTACAGAAAACAGTGCAAGGTACCGACAACCTACAGCGAGGAAGAAATTTCCCGGATTATAGCCGCTGTAGACCGCTCATCGCCTGGCGGCAAACGGGATTATCTGGTTTTGCTTCTGGCTGCGGAGTATGGATGGCGTGCGGGGGACATCAGAAGCTTTAAATTTAACCAGATTGACTGGAAAAAGAATACGATATCCTTTGAGCAGAGTAAAACAGATGTACCTGTTGAATTTCCCCTTCTGGCATCAGTAGGGAACGCCATCATTGATTACCTGAAATACGGAAGGCCGGATTCAGAAGCCCAGGAGGTTATCGTTGCAGCAAAAGGCTGCACGAGGGGGCTTCCGCTTACCTCACCGACAATACACTCCATTGTCAGCAGATATATGCGGGCAGCCAATATCACACATTGGCATGAAAAGAAACATGGACCACATTCACTGAGACATAGCCTTGCAACCAACCTACTGAAAAAGAATATTTCCATGCCGGTCATCAGCACAGTTCTCGGCCATCAGCGTACAGAAACTACAAAAATATATTTAAAAGTGGATATTGACAGCCTTGGCAAATGCGCACTTCCAATTCCCCCACTGTCAAGTCTTCTGTATGGGGAGGTGTCCGGTTTATGAGCAGACCAGTCTTCCATTCTATATTTGCGGATGAGATTAACCAGTACCTCGATTATAAGATTGCTTGTGGTTTTTCTGAAAAAAGTTTCAGTATTATCCTAAAATCATTTGATGGTTTTTGCTCCAAGCGCAGAATTGACAGCATCTCCTTTACCCGCTCTGATGCAGATGCATGGGCAGAAAAACAGGAAGAAGAAGCAACAACATCTCACTATGCCAGAGTCAACAAGATCAAAAACTTTCTGGAATATTTAAACCTTAAAGGACATGACGTATATTTGATGCACGATGTTTTCTTCAAAGCTACAGATTTCCAACCTCACATATACACAGATGACGAGATCCGCAGATATTTTCAGGCTGTCGATACTTACCATTCTGATCAGAACCGCATGGAGGAAGTTCAGCTGCCGGTTTTGTTCCGGTTATTATACTGCTGCGGCACCAGGATCAATGAAACACTTGGTATCAAGAAATCTGATGTAGATCTTGAAAATGGCATCATCAAACTTATTGAGACTAAAAATAATTGTGAGCGGTACATAGTCCTGAATGATGGAATGAAGCATCTTATGCGGCGCTATGCTGATAAAACTTTTTACCTCATAGGCGATGATGATTATTGAATATTCTTGTGCGGCAGAGCCGCCCGTCCGGTGTGGCGTGAGCCACCTGTCCAGACGGAATGAGCCATTTTAATGAGCACGTTACTCTCGCAGTGATTTATCTAAGCCATATACCTCTCGCATGGATCTGTCATGATCAGCATCAATGCTTGTGATGTTGA